>NZ_JACVBF010000007.1:0-308860 GCF_014852195.1 Ensifer sp. ENS08 | reverse complement strand
GCTTGAACGCCATCTGAAATAACACCCCTCTACCAATCCCTCAGCATGACCACCGTGAGCCCGATTATGCTGAGTTTTCGCTTGGGCGCCGACCCAGTCAGATGCGGAAAACCTTCCGATTCTGACTGGAGGTCAGAAATGAACATCAAGAGCCTTCTTCTCGGCTCCGCTGCAGCTCTCGCAGCAGTTTCCGGCGCTCAGGCAGCCGACGCTATCGTCGCAGCAGAGCCGGAGCCCATGGAATACGTTCGCGTTTGCGACGCTTTTGGCACTGGCTACTTCTACATCCCGGGCACCGAAACCTGCCTCAAGATCGGCGGCTTCATCCGTGTTCAGGGTTCGTTCGGTGAAGACGCTGCTGACAGCCGTTACAACCAGGGCAACCTGGGCGGTCAGTCCACGTCGGACTGGGACGTTTTCTCCCGCGCTTACATCTCGTTTGACGCCAAGAGCGACACCGAGTACGGCACGCTCACCGGCTTCTTCGCTGCTGAGTTCAACGCTGACAACGACACCGACATCGGCGACAGCTTCATCGACGTTGACGAAGCCTACATCCAGCTCGGTGGCCTCAAGGCCGGCTTCTTCTACAACTGGTGGGATAAGGGCCTGAACGGCGAAACCGACTCGCTCGGCAACTTCACCGAATTCAACTCGATCGCCTACCTCTACGACGGCGGTTCGTTCCAGGCCGGTCTCTCGGTTGACGAACTCGAAGGCACCTCGACCAAGTCGAACGGTGTTGGCGTTTCCGGTATCGTTTCGGCTTCGCTCGGCGGCGTTTCCTTCGACCTGCTCGGCGGTTACGACTCTGAACTCGAAGAAGGCGCAATCCGCGCTCTGCTCTCGGCTGACCTCGGCCCGGGCGTCTTCCAGGTTGCTGGTATCTGGGCTTCGAACCCGAACGCTTACTGGGAAAAGTCTGAGTGGACCGTTGCTGCGTCGTACCGCTTCAACGCGACCGACAAGCTGGCCATCACCCCCGGCGTTCAGTACTTCGACAACCTGAGCCACGGCTCGCTCACCGACTTCAGCGGTGACGACGCATGGCGCGCTGGCGTCACGCTCGACTACAAGATCACCGAAGGTCTCGCGACCCGCGTGTCGGTTCAGTACGAAGATGCTGACGGCGAACAGGATCAGGTATTCGGCTTCGTCCGCCTGCAGCGCGACTTCTAAGATCGTCTGACCTCGGTCAGAAGAGAGAAACCCGGCTTTCGAGCCGGGTTTTTTCGTTTTGGTATGGCACCATGAATTTTGGTCCTGCACTTGCATCATCGTGCTTGAGGAGATCAGGGAGTAAAGACCGCGTCGGCGCGGCTTCCTTGGGTCAGCGCGAGCGCGCGAGGTCGTTTAGAAATGCGGTGATGGCGTCGCGTGGACCGTCCAGATGAAGCAGCGGCGCATGGCCCTGGCCAGGCGCGATGAAGGCGGTCATCGCATTATGTCGTCGGCGCATTTCGCGCACTGTAGTCTCTGAAAGAAGCCGCGAATGCTCGCCCCTGACGACTATCAGGGGGACCTGGTTCAGGGCGTCGAAAGATTTCCAGAGATCGGGCAACGGTGTTTCGGGCGTTAGGCCGCGCAGCGGCAGCGCAATCGCCGGATCGAAATCGGCGACCGGGACGCCATCGTCGTCGCGATATATCGCCTTGGCCATGTCTGACCAGTCGCGGTCGCTTAAGATTGGAAAGTCGCCGCCGTGCAGTGTCTTTAGGTACGCAGATGCTTTCGCCCAGCTTGCCGGAGCGGCGCTGGAGTTGAGATAGTCCCGGATCGCAAGCAGGCCTCCAATTTCGATTACGGGTCCGATGTCGTTGAGCACTACGGCTGCAATTAACGAAGGGGCGCGATCGATGAGCTGGTGGAGGATCAAGCCACCACGCGAAGTGCCGATAAAGATCGCCTTTTCAACGTTGAAGTAAGTACAGGCCGTGATGACATCGCCGGTTTCGACAGCGACCGTATATCGGCTCTTGTCGGTGTCGCGCTCGGAGTTGCCGCGCCCGCGGTAGTCCAGTGTGATGACCGGCAAGCCCCGTGACGTTGAAAGAAAACGCGCGAACTGGTGAAAGTCCCGGCTGTTGCGGGTGAGGCCTGGCAGACAGATGATGGGGGTTTCGGCGGATGGCGAAGGGGGAGGGCCGTAGCTTCGCGCGTAGAGGAGCAATCCGTCGGAACTATGGAAGTAATGCTCGCGGTATGTGCCTTGACCCATGCTGCTCCCCCCAAACAGCTGAAATCCTATCCGTTTGAAAGGGAAGGGCAAGCTGGTCGAGCCGCCATAAGCTGTTTGGCGGCCCAAACATGGCTGGCCAGCCAACAGTCTTGGCTGTCGGCGCAATAGGAGCGGTCTGCTCAATCGAGCTCAGTAGGGCGAACTGCATTGGCGCCGCGGGCCACCATAAGGCTGATAGCTGTTGTCCCAGGCCCTGTAGGAGCGATAGCGCGCGTAGCACCACCGCTGGTGCGCGTCGCCGCTGACGGCTCTTGGTCCATCGTAGTATCTCGGGCCGTTGTCATATCGCGGTTGGCTCAACAGACCGCCGATGATCGCACCTGCGGCCAGTCCGCCGATCACCGCCCCGACGTCGTTGTCGTCATGGTCATAGTGGCGGCGATATCGATCCCGGTAGTACCTGTCGCGGTAATACCCGCTGCGATTATAGTCGCGATAGTTTCGATCCCGATCACGGTAGGTGCCGTGTCGCCCGCGAAGTTCGCAATAGGGAACGGCGCAGCTAGATCGGTTCTTCCGTTCCTCCCCACGCTCGGACGGGAACTGCACCTGTTGGACATTGGTCGTCCCGGAGACGATCGGCGGAGCGCTTGGGAACGCGCCGGCCGGCGGCACGCTGCTCATGGCGGTTGCCAGCGATAGGGCAACGATTGTCAAGGTCTTCATAATGCTCACCATTCCGTTCGGAAAAGTCTTGGCTTTTGCAGAGGAAATGATTGAGGCCACGGTTTGTGCCGTCGGCGCTGATCACAATTATTTGATCGCGGCTGAGGCCGGCTATTGCCGTCCCATTCTCAAGTCTTCGACGATATCGGCTTTTTGCCCGAGCCTCGATTTGTAGACCTGATAGTTCTCCATCACCCGTTGGACATAGGTGCGCGTTTCCTGAAACGGAATGCGTTCGATCCAATCGACGACCTCGTCGATCGGCTTGCCGCGCGGGTCGCCGTAGCGGTCGAGCCATTCCGGAACGCGGCGCGGGCCGGCATTGTAGGCGATAAAGGTGAGGATGTAGGAGCCGCCGAAACTGCTGATCTGTTCGCCGAGATAGTGGGCGCCGAGCGTGGCGTTATAACCCGCGTCACTCGTCAGCCGTTCCTGCGAGTAGGCAAGGCCGTAGCGGCTGGCAACGCCCTTGGCCGTTCCCGGCATCAACTGCAACAGACCGCGGGCGTTGGCGGTGGAAATGGCGCCCGGGTTGAAGGCGCTTTCCTGGCGCGCGATCGCATAGGCGAGTGCCTTGCCGGAGCCGTCGATATTGGCGCTTGACGGGATCACGCCCACGGGAAACGCGAGCGCTGCAACATCGATGCCGCGCCCAAAGGCAATCTTGCCGACCTGGAGCGAGAGTTGGTGATTGCCGGTTTTTTCCGCTCGGGCGGAAAGCAGCGCCAGTTCGCCGGGGCTCGTCAGTTCGTCGGCAAGCGCCCGGTAGATGCTGTCGGCGCGCCAGGTGTGGCCTGTGCCTTCAAGCCGCGTGATGGCGCGCACCGCCTCGCGGCTTTCGAACCGCGATCGGTCGTCTGCCGTCGGGGCCGGATAGGCGACGTTCAGCGTCTTGCGACCCAGCCGGGCGGCTGCGAGTTGCCCGTAGAACGTTCCGGGATAGCGGGCTGCGTTTGCGAAATACCCGTTGGCGTCACCCGGTCCGCCGGCCTCGGCCGAGCGCCCGAGCCAGTACCAAGCGCGCGAAGCGGAGAGGGGACGGCTCGACACATCCAGAATGCGGCGGAAGTGACGCGCTGCGGTCGCCGGGTCCTCCATGCCGCGCAGGGCATACCACCCGGCATGAAACTCGGCGTCGATAATATCGGTCGCGTCAGTCGCGAGATGGCCGGCGGCGATCCGATAGGCGCCTCGAAAATCGCCGCTGTCGAGCAGCCCGCGGCTGACGACGCGTTGCTCGACCCACCATTCGCCAGGGTTGACCAGGGCGCCCTTGTCTTTGGGCATGCGCGCAAGGAGCTTCGCTGCTTCCTCGTATTTCTTCTGTTTGCGCAGGTACTCGATCTGAATGAAGAGATAGGCTGCGTCCTTGCGCCAGGCGGGATCGACCGCTGCGATGAGGGCCGGCGCCTTGTCGCTGCCACGGCTGACCGCCGCCCAGGCGCGATAAAGCGATTGAGCTTTTCCAAGGTCGCCGAACCGTTCGGCCTGCTCGGCGCGGTTGCGATAGAGAAGCAGCACCATGCGGCGCTGATGATTGTCTGTGGTCAAGAGGCCGGAAAACTCGTCAAGGATCTTGGTCTCGATGTCCTTGTCGAGCGTGTCGCGTTGCCAGATCGCACGCAGGTTCTTGGCGGCTATGTCGGCTTTTCCGGTGGCGACGAGAGCACGCGCAAGAATGAGGGAGCCTTCCGTCGTTTCCGGCTGCGTGTTGCCGAAAGCGGCGAGCACATCGGCCGCCGGCGGGTTCTCTCGATAGAGCGCTCGTTCGGAGTTGGCGCGCAGCGATTTCAGCCCCGGCCATCCCTGCAATTCCCGTTGGGCATCGGCGATTTCAAAGGAAGGTACGCCCCGCTGGCCGGAAACGGCGATCGCCCAGGTCAATATGTGCCGGTCGAGCGTGCCTTCGGTCATCGCGTCGCGTACGGCAATCGCTGCGGCCGGCTGCTTGTTGGACAGAGCATCGAGCCCCGTCTTGAGATCGTTGCTGACGGGTCCAGCAGCCGTCGCTATGGCATTCGTGGTTTCGCTCGCGGCAATGGGGGCCGCCTTGTCCAAGAGCGCGGGCTTACGTGTCGGAACTGGTATGCGGTCAAGGGTTTCTGCGTTGCCCGTTGGCGCTGCCAGAAGCACCGCGCCGATGATGGCGGCGACAGGCAGATATATTGACCCGCGCATCAAGAACCCCGTGTTCCCCGTGTCCAACATTCATCCGCCGCCAGATTGTCCGATGACAAGACGGGCGGCCAGTATCGATCGTAACAATTGCGCCAAACCCGCTCTCGCCCTGGTTGGGCGGTCGTGACTATGCAGGCCAAACATCAAGCTTTTGCATGAAAACCGGCGTGAAATGCCGTGTTACAACGCTTGCCGCAGCCACCTCACATGATTATGGTGCGGCAGTTTTTTAACCGTCGATTACGGCCAAAGCATGAGTGCAGACTTCGCTTTTACGCCGTCAGGAGTTGTGCATGTTCAAGGGTTCCATTCCCGCTCTCGTAACACCGTTCACCGCCACCGGCGCGGTGGATGCGGATGGTTTCGTCGCGCATGTGGAATGGCAGATAAAAGAAGGCAGCCATGGCCTGGTGCCCGTCGGCACCACCGGCGAGTCTCCGACCCTTTCGCATGATGAGCACAAGAAGGTGGTCGAGCTCTGCATCGAAGCGGCTGCCAAGCGCGTGCCTGTTATCGCCGGCGCCGGCTCCAACAACACGACGGAAGCGATCGAGCTTGCACAGCACGCCGAAAAGGCTGGCGCCGATGCGATCCTCGTGGTTACGCCCTACTACAACAAGCCGACGCAGAAGGGCCTCTTCGCGCACTATGCCGCGATCGCCGAGAGCGTGAAGCTGCCGATCGTCATCTACAACATCCCCGGCCGCTCGGTTGTGGATATGAGTGTCGAGACCATGGCGGCGCTCAGCAAGGCTTACGCCAACATCATCGGCGTCAAGGATGCCACCGGCAAGATCGAGCGCGTCTCCGAGCAGCGCATGGCCTGTGGTCCGGAGTTCGTCCAGCTTTCGGGCGAAGACGCAACCGCGCTCGGCTTCAACGCCCATGGCGGCGTTGGCTGCATTTCGGTCACGGCAAACGTTGCGCCACGCCTTTGCGCCGAGTTCCAGCAAGCGACGCTTGCCGGCGATTATGCCACGGCGCTTGCCTATCAGGACAAGTTGATGCCGTTGCACAAGGCGATCTTCATGGAGCCGGGTCTCTGCGGCGCCAAGTATGCGCTGAACCGCCTCGGTCGTATGAGCCGCACCGTGCGCTCGCCGCTGTTGCCGACGCTCGAGCCGGCAACCGAGGCCGCGATCGATGCAGCACTCAGACATGCAGGATTGATGAACTGATGGCACCCAAAGGAAGCCAGCGCACGGTCAATAAGGTTGTGGCGGAAAACCGTAAGGCCCGCTTCAACTACGAGATCGTCGACACCTACGAGGCCGGTCTGGTTTTGACCGGCACCGAGGTCAAGTCGTTGCGCGAAGGCAAGGCCAACATTGCCGAATCCTATGCGACGGACGAGGGCGGCGAGATCTGGCTGATCAACTCCTATCTGCCGGAATATCTGCAGGCGAACCGTTTCAATCATGAAACGCGGCGGCGGCGGAAACTGCTCCTGTCGAAGCGCGAGGTCAACCGGTTGCAGGGCGCCGTCAACCGCGAAGGCATGTCGCTGATCCCGCTGAAGATCTACTTCAACGATCGCGGCCGCGCCAAGTTGGAGCTGGCGCTCGGCAAGGGCAAGAAGCTGCACGACAAGCGGGAGAGCTCGAAAGAACGCGACTGGAACCGGCAGAAAAGCCGCCTGTTGAAAGACCGTGGCTAAGAAAAATCGCTTTGCGTTGCATCCGACAAAGACGGCCGATGCAACGCAGCTGTCGGCCACGGCGCGCTGAAAGCCCTGCCTGCAATTCTTGATATTTATTGAGAGAACTCAACGATCGACGTCGTTGACGCGGAGTGGTTCAAGCGGCGCTCGCGCAATCGCGATCACGCGCCTTGCGTTCGAATGAACGCCTCAGATCTCGACCGGATCGGCCACCGGCTCGGTGTTGTGTCGCGGGGTACGCTCGGACGGTTCGCGGCCGATTTCGGCACGCAGCGTCGCAAGATCGATAAAGTGGTCGGCCTGGCGGCGCAGGTCGTCGGCAATCATGGGCGGCTGCGTCGACATGGTCGAAACGACAGAAACCTTGCGCCCCCTGCGCTGCAGGGCTTCCACCAGCGTGGTGAAATCGCCATCGCCGGAGAAGATGACGAGGTGATCGACGGTTTCGGACTGTTCCATGGCATCGATCGCCAGTTCGATATCCATATTGCCCTTGATCTTGCGGCGGCCGAGCGAGTCGGTGAATTCCTTGGCCGGCTTCGTCACGACCTTGTAACCGTTATAGTCTAGCCAATCGATGAGCGGGCGGATTGAAGAGTATTCCTGATCCTCGATGAGGGCCGTGTAGTAGTAGGCGCGCAGCAGATAGCCGCGCTTCTGGAATGCTTTCAGGAGCTTACGATAGTCGATGTCGAAGCCGAGGCTTTTCGATGCCGCATAAAGATTCGCGCCGTCGATAAAGAGTGCGATTTTTTCGCGGGGGTCGAACATCGTCTTTCCTTTTTCAATCGCGGCGCATCAAAGGCCGCCTGCCGGCGGGTGCGCAAAAGTAAGTCGATTACATTAATAATTGCTGATATGGCAAATAATGTAGCTTATGTATTGCATTATTCCAGCCGCGCGCTCGCGAATATAGCTAGTTTTAGCAGTTGCTATAGATCGTCCACATCTCTGGGTCGCTTTTTCCATCAGGGGCTTTATTTATGGCCAGAAAATGCAACCGTAATGTGTGAGCGACGTCTCCAGCTCATTCGCATCGCATTTTATCACGAAGTGTGACGTTACGTGAGCGTCCCTTGAAGGAAAAACTTGAACTTGCCTTGTTTTGATTGTATCCGGGCGCTTAATTCCAGAAATCGGACCCGATGAGGCGCCGTCAGGCGACTGCTCCGGTTTCGTGTTGTCAATCCGTGCAGCGGCGATGCCGCCGCGCTTCGAGCCCAAAAGGACAGGCAATGGCCCGCGTCACCGTCGAAGATTGCATCGACAAGGTCGATAACCGTTTCGAACTCGTTCTGCTTGCCAGCCACCGCGCGCGCCTGATTTCTCAGGGCGCCGCCATCACCATCGATCGCGACAACGACAAAAACCCCGTCGTCGCGCTCCGCGAGATTGCAGACGAGACCCTGTCTCCCGGCGACCTCAAGGAAGACCTGATCCACTCGCTGCAGAAGCATGTCGAAGTGGACGAGCCCGAGCCCGATCCGGCTTCGCTGCTTCAGACCGATGCCGAGACGACGTTTACCGAAGTCGCCGAAGACGAAGATCAGCCGGAAGCCATCACCTTCGACCGCATGTCGGAAGAAGAACTGCTTGCCGGTATCGAAGGTCTGGTGCCGCCGGAAAAGAGCGACGACTACTGAGATCCGTCGCGGAACGCCCGTTCCCACGTGTTTTCAAAGCAGTGCGCCACTCGTATGATTGGCGCACTTTTTTATTGATTTCTTCTAGAGCGAGAAAAGGAAACTGTTTGCGGTTTTCCGCCCGCATCCCGCTCTAAATTAGGAGAACGATCACGTTTATGATTTTAGGTCGATGGGACCTGAAATCATCATGATCTAGAGGATCGCCAGCGAATGATGCGCCAATACGAGCTCGTTGAGCGCGTGCAGAAGTACAAGCCCGACGTCAATGAAGCCTTGCTCAACAAGGCTTACGTCTATGCGATGCAGAAGCATGGCCAGCAGAAGCGGGCAAGCGGCGATCCCTACATATCCCATCCTCTGGAGGTGGCGGCGATCCTGACCGAGATGCGTCTCGACGAGTCGACCATCGCCGTTGCTCTTCTGCACGACACGATCGAGGACACGACGGCCACACGGCAGGAAATCGACGATCTCTTCGGCGAGGATATCGGCGCGCTCGTCGAAGGACTGACGAAGATCAAGAAGCTCGATCTCGTCACCAAGAAGGCCAAGCAGGCGGAGAACCTGCGCAAGCTGCTGCTCGCCATTTCGGACGATGTGCGGGTTTTGCTCGTGAAGCTCGCCGACCGGCTGCACAACATGCGCACGCTCGACCACATGTCGGCGGAAAAGCGCGCCCGCATCTCCGAAGAGACCATGGATATCTACGCGCCGCTCGCCGGCCGCATGGGTATGCAAGACATGCGTGAGGAGCTTGAAAACCTCTCGTTCCGCCATATCAATCCCGAGGCCTTCGAAACGGTCACCCGGCGGCTGGAGGAATTGTCCGAGCGCAACGAGGGCCTGATCAAGAAGATCGAGGACGAGCTTCGCGAGCTGCTTCAGGCCGAGGGCCTGAAGGCGGCGCAGGTGAAGGGTCGGCAGAAGAAGCCCTATTCGGTCTTCCGCAAGATGCAGTCGAAGTCGCTGTCCTTCGAGCAGCTGTCCGACGTCTGGGGCTTCCGCATCATCGTCGACGATATCCCGTCCTGCTACCGGGCGCTCGGCATCGTCCATACGCGCTGGCGCGTCGTCCCGGGCCGCTTCAAGGATTACATCTCGACACCGAAGCAGAACGACTACCAGTCGATCCACACCACCATCGTCGGCCCTTCCCGCCAGCGCATCGAGCTACAGATCCGCACCCGACGCATGAACGACATCGCCGAATACGGTATCGCGGCGCACTCGCTCTACAAGGACAGGGAGGGCAAGGAGGGTGCGTCGGCAGATGCGGCCCTGTCGCCGACGTCGAACGCCTATTCCTGGCTCCGGCGCACGATCGAATCGCTCGCGGAAGGCGACAACCCGGAAGAGTTCCTGGAGCACACCAAGCTCGAACTTTTCCAGGATCAGGTATTCTGCTTCACGCCCAAGGGCCAGTTGATCGCACTGCCGCGCGGCGCGACGCCAATCGACTTTGCCTATGCCGTTCACACAAATATTGGCGACACCTGCGTCGGCGCCAAGATCAACGGCCGTATCATGCCGCTGGTCACCCGCCTCAATAATGGCGACGAAGTGGAGATCATCCGCTCGGGCATCCAGGTGCCGCCGCCGGCCTGGGAAGAAATCGTCGTTACCGGCAAGGCGCGCTCGGCGATCCGCCGCGCGACGCGTGCGGCCATCCGCAAGCAATATGCCGGCCTCGGCTATCGCATTCTTGAGCGCACCTTCGAGCGCGCCGGCAAGAGCTTTTCGCGCGAGGCGCTGAAGCCGGCGCTGCATCGGCTCGGTCAGAAGGAAGTCGAGGACGCCATCGCCTCCGTTGGCCGTGGCGAGCTTTCCTCGCTCGACGTGCTGCGTGCGGTCTTCCCGGATCATCAGGACGAGCGGGTCACGGTGAAGCCCAGTGCCGACGACGGCTGGTTCAACATGCGCAGTGCCGCCGGCATGGTGTTCAAGTTGCCGGGCCGCGGCAAGGATGCCAACGGTGTCGCCCAGGTCGAGGGGCCGGAGGCCCTGCCGATCCGCGGTCTCTCGGGCAATGCCGAGGTTCATTTCAGCCCGGCCGGGGCCATCCCGGGCGACCGCATCGTCGGCATCATGGAGAAGGACAAGGGGATCACCATCTACCCGATCCAGTCGCCGATCCTGCAGAAGTTCGATGACGAGCCGGAGCGCTGGATCGACGTGCGCTGGGATCTGGACGAGGCCAACAGCAGCCGCTTCATCGCCCGCATCGCGATCAGCGCCCTGAACGAGCCGGGGACGCTGGCCGAGGTGGCTCAGGCGATCGCCACCAGCGACGTCAACATCCGGACTTTGTCGATGGGGCGCGTGGCTGCGGACTTCAGCGAACTGCAGTTCGACCTCGAAGTCTGGGACCTGCGCCAGCTCAACCACCTGATCACGCAGCTCAAGGAATTGCCGAGCGTGTCCATGGTGAAGCGCCTGTTTGAATGAGCCGACTGGCCGCGCCTTGCGCAAATGCCTGCAAAACAGGCAGCCTGCGCGGGGCGAAACGGCAAGCCATGCCATCAGCGCATGGCTGCCGCTATTTCCTGTGTCTGGTGGAACAGGGACCTCTAAACTATCTTCTCGGTCGGGAGGTAAACAAAGAGGTTTGCCATGTTTAGTCAGTTGAAGAAGATCACCCGCGCTCTGCGCGTCCCCACTCAGGAAGAGCGCGAGCTCGCCTATCTCAATAACTCGGTCGACCGTATCGACCTCGAGTACCGCCAGCGCCAGATCGATCGCGGCCTGTTCCGTAACTACTAAGCCCGCTGCGTCCCGTCTTCTGGCGGGATGCCGAGCCATGCGTTCGGTGGATGGCTCGCCTGCGACATGCGCGCGGCGCCTGTGCGGGTTGCAAGCGACAGGCAGGACGCCTATCTTGCGGCCAGAAAACAGGCGGACGCGCGGTCTTGTGCCGGCTGACGGCTTCAAGACGCGGTCATGACGGCATATGTTATTCAGGCGCAGAAAACCGGTTACGATTTCCGAAAGGCTGCGGTCCATCGTTTGGCCGCGCAAGGGTTTTGCACGCGGCCTGCGTTATGTGACGCTGCGTGTGTTGCGCCTTTCATCGACACCGCATTCGATTGCCGTCGGCGTGGCGGCGGGTGCCGCTTCGTCCTTCACGCCATTTTTCGGTCTGCACATCCTTATAGCGGTTGCGCTCGCTTTCCTGTTCTCGGGCAATCTCGTGGCGGCGGCGATCACGACCGCGCTCGCCAATCCCGTCACGATCCCGATGATCCTGACGGCGTCCTACGAACTCGGGACGGCAATCCTCGGCGTCGAGAGCGCACACGCTGCGAGCTCGGCCGACGTCATGCGCATGGTCGAGCACCTCGACCTTCCGGCCCTTTGGGGTCCGGTGTTCAAGCCGATGCTGGTCGGCTCATTGCCGCTCGCGGCAGGCGGCGCCGTCCTTTCCTACATTGCGGCCTACCAGGCGGCCCGGCTCTTCCAAAAGCGCCGCCGAGCACGCACCAAAGAGCTCGGATCCTCTTCATGATCATAGGCATAGGCAGCGATCTGATCGATATCAGGCGGATCGAAAACTCGCTTTCCCGCTTCGGCGAGCGCTTCGTTCAGCGCTGTTTCACCGAAATCGAGATCACCAAGTCCGAAGGGCGGAAGAACCGCGCGGCATCCTACGCCAAGCGCTTCGCCGCCAAGGAAGCCTGTTCCAAGGCGCTCGGCACAGGCCTCGCGCAGGGCGTCTTCTGGAAGGACATGGGCGTCATCAATTTGCCGGGCGGCAAGCCGACAATGAACCTGACCGGCGGTGCCGCCGCGCGTCTGGAGCAGATGTTGCCGCCGCATCATCGCGCCGCCATTCATCTGACGATTACCGATGATTTCCCACTGGCCCAGGCGTTCGTGATTATCGAGGCGCTGCCCGTTGCCCCGATTGAGGGAACGGTTTAGAGCATTCCGCTGGAAAAACCGGCCCTGACCGATTGAAGGGGCGGCGGTTTGCAGCATATGAGACCGGGATTGCGCGCAGTCCAAAGCCGGACCGAGAGTACGGACAAAAGTTGAGAGCAGGCCCCGCGCGGGCGTTGCGATGATAAAGGAACACAGTAGCGTGGCAGAAAAGACAGAAGCGAAGCAGAGCGGCCTCTGGGAGAACGTGAAGGTCGTCATCCAGGCATTGCTCCTGGCCTTGGTCATCCGTACGGTTCTCTTTCAGCCCTTCACCATTCCGTCCGGCTCGATGATGCCGACGCTGCTGGTTGGCGACTACATCTTCGTCAACAAGTTCGCCTACGGCTTCTCCAAGTACTCGCTGCCGCTTTCGCCCGATCTGTTCTCCGGCCGCATCTTCGCAAGTGAGCCGAAGCGCGGCGATATCGTCGTCTTCCGCTTCCCGCCGAACCCGGATATCGACTACATCAAGCGCCTCGTCGGCCTGCCGGGCGACCGCATCCAGGTGCGCAACAGCATCCTCTACATCAACGACAAGCCGGTCGAGCGCACGCCGGATGGCGGCTTCCGCGCCGACGACCAGTACGACACCGGCGGCGACGTTCCGGTTTTCCGCGAAACGATGGACAATGGCGTCTCCTATGACACGCTTGACCAGTTCCCGGATGCGCGCGGCGACAATACCCGCGAATTCATCGTGCCCGCCGGCCATTACTTCATGATGGGCGACAACCGCGACAACTCGGCTGACAGCCGCTTCGACGTCGGCTTCGTGCCTGCCGAAAACCTCGTCGGCCGCGCCAGCATGATCTTCTTCTCACTCGGTCACGACACGTCGTTCCGCGAAGTGTGGAAGTGGCCGACGAACCTGCGCTACGACCGTCTGTTCAAGGCGGTCGAATGATGAAGTCGCGGTCGCTGGGCGCGGAGGATCGGGTAAAGCTTGAGGCCGTGATCGGTTATCAGTTCACGGAGAAGGAGCGCCTTGATCGGGCGCTCACCCATTCCAGCGCGCGAAGCGCCAAGGGTTCCAACTATCAGCGCCTCGAATTCCTGGGTGACCGGGTGCTCGGGCTTTGCGTGGCGGAGCTTCTGTTCCAGACCTTTCGCGATGCCAATGAGGGCGAGCTTTCGGTCCGGCTGAACCAGCTCGTCAGCGCCGAAAGCTGCGCCAAGGTCGCCGACGACCTGGAGCTGCACCAATTCATCCGCACAGGCTCGGACGTCAAGAAGATAACCGGCAAGGCGATGATGAATGTGCGGGCGGATGTGGTAGAGTCGCTGATCGCCGCCATCTATCTCGACGGCGGTCTCGAAGCTGCCCGCGGCTTCGTGCTGCGCCATTGGAAAGCTCGCGCGGTGCGTGCCGATGGGGCGCGCCGCGATGCAAAGACCGAATTGCAGGAATGGGCGCATGCCAAGTTCGGCATCGCGCCGGCCTACCGGACGGATGAGCGCTCCGGCCCCGACCACGACCCCCGCTTCACGGTAACCGTCGAAGTCACGGGTGTCGCGCCGGAGACCGGAACGGACAGATCCAAGCGCGGAGCCGAGCAGGTGGCCGCGACGAAATTGTTGGAACGCGAAGGCGTGTGGCGGAAGAGTTCCGCCGGAAATTGACGGAAAACATGACGGACATGGAAAAAGATACGGCCGCCGAAGGCGCGCCGACCCACTCGGGCTTCGTGGCGATGATCGGAGCGACCAACGCAGGCAAGTCGACCCTGGTCAACCGCCTCGTCGGCGCCAAGGTTTCGATTGTCAGCCACAAGGTGCAGACGACGCGCGCGATCGTGCGTGGCATTGCCATTCATGACAACGCCCAGATCGTTTTCATGGACACGCCCGGCATCTTCAAGCCGCGCCGCCGGCTCGACCGCGCCATGGTCACGACCGCCTGGGGCGGCGCCAAGGATGCGGATGTGATCATGTTCCTGATCGACAGCGAACGCGGCCTGAAGGGCGATGCGGAAGCGATCCTCGAGGGGCTGAAGGAAGTGCACCAGCCGAAGATCCTGGTGCTGAACAAGATCGACCAGGTGCGTCCCGAAGACCTCTTGAAGCTGGCGGCTGCCGCCAACGAGACGATCAAGTTCGAGCGCACCTTCATGATCTCGGCGCTGAACGGCTCGGGCTGCACGGATCTGATGGATTACTTGGCTGAGACGCTGCCAGAAGGCCCCTGGTACTATCCGGAAGACCAGATCTCCGATCTGCCGATGCGCCAGCTTGCCGCTGAAATCACCCGCGAAAAGCTCTTCCTGCGGCTGCACCAGGAACTTCCCTATGCCTCGCATGTCGAAACCGAGAAGTGGGAAGAGCGCAAGGACGGCTCGGTGCGCATCGAGCAGGTAATCTACGTCGAGCGCGAGAGCCAGAAGAAGATCGCGCTTGGCAAGGGCGGCGATGCGATCAAGGCGATCTCGACCGCATCGCGCAAGGAGATCTCCGAGATCCTTGAGCAGCCGGTGCACCTGTTCCTGTTCGTCAAGGTACGCGAAAACTGGGGCGACGACCCCGAGCGCTTCCGCGAAATGGGCCTGGAATTTCCGCGATAAGGCCGCACGCACACCGTTTGGTGTGATGTTCTACGGCACCCGTTGAAACGGGTGCCGTATCAAACGCAGGCGGCCTCAGGCGCCCGCTATCAGCTTTCCTTTTGCATCGAGAACCGGTTCGCCGTCCTCCTTCGAGAACGGGCCCTTGTGCGTGTCCGGCAGGATGTCGAGCACCCGTTCGGATGGACGGCAGAGCCGCGTTCCGATCGGCGTCACCACGAAGGGGCGGTTGATGAGGATCGGGTGGGCCATCATTGCGTCGATCAGCCGTTCGTCGCTGACCGTGGGCTCGCCAAGCCCGAGTTCCGCATAGGGCGTGCCTTTCTCCCGGAGTGCGTCCCGCACCGTCAGGCCGGCATCGGCAATCATCTTTCCCAGCGCCTGCCGCGACGGCGGCGCCTGCAGATACTCGACCACCGTCGGCTCGATACCGGCGTTGCGGATCATCGCCAGCGTGTTGCGCGAGGTGCCGCAGGCGGGGTTGTGGTAGATCGTGACATTCATGCGCTTGCCTTCCGCGGTGTTGAGTCCGCCGCTGCGGCCAGCTTCGACGGTTGCTCAAAGCCATAGGTTCGAAGCTTGCCGCAGGCAAGTCGGCTGCCCGTGTCAGTTCGTACCGGCGTCAGCGACCTGCCGCTTTGCGAGCGCCGGGCCGATCATCTCGATCCGGTTGGTCCAGATGTAGCCGGAGAACCCTGGCGGTACCATTTCCAGATCCTGCATCGTGTCGATGCCGGTGGTGAAATCGCCGCCGCCATAGGGACCGAGCAGGATGATCTCGCTCCCGGCCGCCTTCATCCGTGCAGCGAAACGGTCGGGCCAGCCCCAGAGAAGCGGCGCATAATTGCCGGGCACGATCACAAACGTGTTCTTGCACGCGTCCGGCATCAGGCCGCTCCAGCCGTAGCCGAGATAACGGGTCAGGCACGCCATCGTCGACGTCCGGTCGTAGCCTCGCATCCCTTGCAGGCGTTTCAGCGTCTCGCGGGTCGGCTCCTCGCCGCCATAGACGCCGAACACGGCCTCCCGCCATTGCGGTTGCGCGTCGACACGCGTTGCGAGTTCAGCGCCTTCCTCGGCGCGCCGGCTCTTGAAGTTGATCAGGAACTTGCGGTCGGGCAGGGCGGCCAGCACCTCCTCGAGCGTCGGCATCTGGCCGACGCCCTTGCCGCGGAACGGGAAGGTCTTGCCGCCGTCCGCCGTGTAGCCATAGCCGATGTCGAGAGACTTCAGCGACGTCATCGGCGTTTCCTCGGTGACGCCCTTGGCCTCGGTCCGGCAATCGAGCGTCCAGTCGTGGAAGACGGCGAACTGTCTGTCGGGCGTCAGATGCACGTCGAGTTCGACGACATCTGCGCCGGCGTCAAAGGCGGCCTGCATCGAGGCGATCGTGTTTTCGAGATAGGGATGCTCCGGCGTCCTGATGATCGTTGCCGTACACGTGTCCCTGCCGACGTTGTCCTTCGGATAGGTTTGATGCATGCCCCGGTGGGCAAGCAGTTTTGCGGTGCCCGCCGGCGGCGCGACGAACAACGATGTGTTCATCAACCACACGACCGCGACAAACAGCACGAAAATGGCAAGCGCTTTCTTCATCCTGATTCTCCTCTGGGAATCGGGATTGCCCGACATTGTGGCGCGACGATGTTGTTTTGCACGTATCGCGTGCGTGCGTGTCGCGGATTGCGAACAATGTGTCACCCGCGCGCGCGGTTGACCGTGGTCCGGGCCCCGTGAGAGGTAGCCGTCACAGACTTGCGATCCAGGAGAAAGAGATGCCGCAGCTCGTCGAGGGAAAATGGGTCAAGGGCGACGTTGCGGCGAGCGAGATGAAGGGCGGCGCGTTCCATCGCGAGCCGACGCGGTTTCACCGCTGGATCACGCCCGATGGCAGGCCGGGCCCGGAAGGGCAGGAGGCCTTGCCAGCCGAGGCCGGGCGCTTCCGCCTGTTCGTTTCCTATCTCTGCCCTTGGGCCTCGCGTACGATCGCCTTCCGCAATCTCAAGGGCTTGCAGGACATTGTCGGCTTGACCGTTTCCAATCCGGAACTGGGCGAAGATGGCTGGGTCTATGACGAGCCTGTCGATGCCGGCGCGCGCGTCGGCAAGATCCGCTTCCATCACGAGCTCTATGTGGCGAGCGATCCGACCTACACCGGTAAGGTCTCTGTTCCCGTGCTCTGGGACATGCGCGAAGGGCGGATCGTCAACAACGAGTCCGCCGATATCATCCGCATCTTGAACTCGGCCTTCGATGGGCTCACCGGCAACCGGCTCGACTTCTACCCCGAGGCGCTGCGTGCCGAGATCGACCGCTGGAACGGCCCGATTTACGAGCGTGTCAACAACGGCGTCTATCGATCCGGCTTCGCCAAGACCCAGGGCGCCTATGACGAGGCGGTGGCAAGCCTCTTTGGCATGCTCGACGAACTGGAGGCCCACCTTGCGGACAATCGTTACCTCGCCGGCGAGCACCTGACCGAGGCCGACATCCGCCTCTTCGTCACCCTCGTTCGCTTCGACGCGGCCTATCACGGGGCGTTCAAATGCAACATCCGCCGGATCGAGGATTATCCGGCGCTGTCGAATTACCTCCGCGAGATCTACCAGTGGCCAGGCATCCGCGAGAGCGTACGCATCGACCATATCAAGCGCGGCTACTATGGCATCGTCCACATCAACCCGACGCGCATCGTTCCGGCAGGCCCGCTGCTCGATTTCGACCGGCCCCATGACCGCGCGCGTCTGCCGGGTCTAGGTGTCGCTGAAATCTAGGTTTGTTTCTCAGCATTTGCTAAGGAAACAAATTTATGAGGGGCCATAAAGAACCCATTGTCAATCGATCGAAGCTTCCTACCTTAATTTGAGTTCTGATGGATAGGAGCCCGATGGCGGCTGCCTGACGAAGTCGCGGCGATGTGCCCGCCGGATACCCGTGAGGCTACGCCCGTGCCGGTTCTCGCCGCTTCCGGACGCGCTGGCGCCTGTTCCCGATGCGCCCCGCGCAACCACTCCTGAAGCCCCGAAAGAGCCGACCCTTCGCATCTCTCATGCACCAGGACACGTTCGGAAGCTCTGGTAGGGGTGGGATATGAATGCAGCATTGTTGACATTGCTTCGCCGTCTGGTGCGCAACGGTAACCTGACGGTTGTATTTTCTTCCGGTGAAAAAGTGATCCTGGGTGACGGCGGCGGAAAGCCGGCATCAATCCGCATCATCGATGCGGATGCGGAGGCGGCGATCGTTCGTGATCCCGGTCTTCGTTTCGGTGAAATGTATATGGACGGGCGTGTCGTCATCGAGAAGGGCGACATCTTTGATGTGCTCTCGATCGTCAAGGAAAACGGCGTCGAGAACGCGGCCAATGCCACCAACACGATGACCGGCCTGTGGCATGTGGCGCGTCAGCAATTGCTGAGCCGAATCCCGGTCAATCGTAACCGGCACAACGTCGCCCATCACTACGACCTTGATCGCAAGCTTTTCGACCTGTTCCTCGACGAGGACTGGCAATATTCCTGCGCCTATTTTCAACCGCAGGGCATATCGCTCGATGCCGCGCAGCTCGCCAAAAAACGGCATATCGCGGCAAAGCTCCTGCTGGAGCCGGGCCAGAAGGTGCTGGAGGTCGGCTCCGGCTGGGGCGGCATGGCCATGTATCTGGCCGAATCCTCGGGCGTTGAGGTCACCGGCATCACGCTCAGCGAAGAGCAGCTGAAGGTCTCGCGGGATCGTGCCGCCAGGCGTGGGCTCTCCGATCGGGTCCGCTTCGAACTGCAGGACTACCGCACTTTGCAGGGCCGGCAGTTCGACCGCATCGTCTCGGTCGGCATGTTCGAGCATGTCGGCATCGGCAACTACGGCAACTTTTTCGACAAGATGAACGCGCTGTTGAAGCCCGACGGCGTCATGCTGCTGCATTCGATCGGCCAGATCTACAAGCCCTGGGCCACCAACCCGTGGATCGAGAAGTACATCTTCCCCGGCGGCTATATCCCGGCGATTTCGGAGGTCCTGCCTTCCGTCGAGCGCACGCGGCTGCTGGTGAAGGATGTCGAAATCCTGCCGATGCACTATGCCTGGACGTTGAAAGCCTGGCGCGAGCGTTTCGTCGCCCGGCGCGAAGAGGCGATCAAGCTCTATGACGAGCGGTTCTTCCGCATGTGGGAGTTCTATCTGGCTGCGTCGGAGACGGCCTTCCTCTACGACAAGCACTTCATCTTCCAGCTGCAGATCTCACCGTCTCTCGGTGCCGTCCCGGCCTCGCGCGGCTATATCGAGGAGAGGGAGCGGCAATTGATCGAGTTCGAAAAGCGCCGGCCACCGCTCGAGCCAGTCAACACCTGGGACGTCGTGCCCGAGCAGGAGCATGTCGAGCCTGCCGCCATGGCGTGCTGAACCATCGGCCGTCCCGTCTGAAAGCGGGGCGGCCGATCCATCTTCTGTGGAGTTCCGGTTTTCCGCTGAAGGCCTTCACTTGGCCTTCAAGGTCTGCGCCTTTATGGTCGCCGATCAAACAGCAAAGACGGAATTCCCATATGGCCAGCCCTGCAAAACCCATCGCCGCCATCATCGCCAGTGAAATCAAGGCGACACCTTCGCAGGTCGTTGCGGCGGTCGAGCTGCTCGACGAGGGCGCCACGGTGCCGTTCATCGCGCGTTACCGCAAGGAAGTGACGGGCGGGCTCGACGATACGCAGCTGCGTATGCTTTCGGAACGGCTGACCTATCTGCGCGAACTCGAGGCGCGCCGTGCATCGATCCTCGAATCGATCCGCGGCCAGGACAAGCTGACCGCCGAACTCGAAGCCAAGATCGCCGCCGTCGAAACCAAGGCCGAACTCGAGGACATCTATCTGCCCTATAAGCCAAAGCGCCGCACCAAGGCGGAAATCGCCCGCGAGCGTGGCCTCGGGCCTCTGGCAGAAGCGATCCTTGCTGATCGCTCCATAGCACCTGCCGACCGCGCCGCGGCCTTCCTGACTGCAGAGGTGGCCGATGTGAAGACGGCGCTCGATGGTGCGCGCGATATCATCGCCGAAGGCATGACGGAGAATGCCGATCTGCTCGGCCGCCTGCGCAACCACATGAAGGGGGCCGCCTTCCTGCGCGCCAAGGTCGTCGACGGCAAGCAGGAGGCCGGTGCCAAGTTCTCCGACTACTTCGATCATTCCGAGCGCTGGGCGACGACGCCAGGCCATCGCGCCCTGGCCATGCTGCGCGGCTGGAACGAAGAGGTGCTGTCCGTCGATATCGTCGTCGACCAGGACGATACCTCGCCGGTCAAGCCGGTCGAGCGCATGATCGCCGCCGCCTACAATGTCGGTGGCCACCTGCCGGGCGACAAGTGGCTTGCCGAGATGATCGGCTGGACCTGGCGCGTGAAGCTCTCCATGTCGCTGTCGCTCGATCTCATGCGCGAACTGCGTGAGCGCGCCGAGGAAGAGGCGATCCACGTCTTTGCCCGCAACCTCAAGGATCTGCTGCTGGCCGCACCTGCGGGATCGCGGGCGACCATGGGGCTTGATCCGGGCATCCGCACCGGCGTCAAGGTCGCCATCGTCGACGGCACCGGCAAGTTGCTCGAAACCACAACCGTCTACCCGTTTCCGCCGAAGAACGACGTCCGTGGCACCCAGGCGGAACTCGCTTCGCTCATTCGCAAGCACAAGGTGGAGCTGATCGCCATCGGCAACGGCACCGGCAGCCGCGAAACCGAAAAGCTCGTGACCGACATGCTCTCGCAGCTCCCGGCGCCGAAGCCGACCAAGGTCATCGTTTCCGAGGCCGGCGCCTCGGTTTACTCGGCTTCCGAAACCGCCGCCCTGGAATTCCCGGGTCTCGACGTTTCGCTGCGCGGTGCGGTCTCGATCGCCCGCCGCCTGCAGGATCCGTTGGCCGAACTCGTGAAGATCGAGCCGAAGTCGATCGGCGTCGGCCAGTACCAGCACGATGTCGACCAGTCGAAGCTCAGCCGTTCGCTGGATGCGGTGGTGGAAGACGCGGTGAATGCCGTCGGTGTCGATGTCAACACGGCTTCTGCGCCGCTGCTGGCGCGCGTTTCAGGCCTCGGCAAATCTTCCGCCGAGGCGATCGTCGCTCATCGCGATGCGACCGGCCCGTTTGCGAGCCGCAAGGAACTGTTGAACGTGCCACGGCTCGGCGCGCGCACCTTCGAGCAGTGCGCGGGCTTCCTGCGCATTCCCAACGGCAAAGAGCCGCTCGACGCCTCCTCGGTCCACCCGGAGGCCTATGGGGTCGCCAAGAAGATCGTTGCTGCCTGTGGTCGCGACGTACGTGCGCTGATGGGCGACAGCGTCGCGCTGAAGAGCCTCGATCCGAAGGTTTTCGTCGACGAGCGCTTCGGCTTGCCAACGGTCAAGGACATCCTTGCGGAACTGGAAAAGCCCGGTCGCGACCCGCGCCCGAGCTTCAAGACCGCGACCTTCGCCGACGGTATCGACGACATCAAGGACCTGAAGGTCGGCATGCAGCTCGAGGGCACCGTGACCAATGTCGCCGCCTTCGGCGCCTTCGTCGACATCGGCGTGCACCAGGACGGCCTCGTGCACGTGTCCCAGCTCGCGGACCGCTTCGTCAAGGATCCGCATGAGGTGGTAAAGGCCGGCGATGTGGTGACCGTTCGTGTCACGGAGGTCGATGTTCCGCGCAAGCGGATCGGCCTCACCATGCGCAAGGATGGTGGCGCCGAGACGGGCCGCGAGCCGCGGTCGGGCGCGCCGGGCGGCAACAACAATCGTGGTCCCGCCCCGCGCCAGCAGAAACCGCAGCAACCGGCTCAGGGCGCCTTCGGTGCGGCGCTGATGGAAGCGATGAAGCGCAAATAGGGCAGGCCTTCGCCGCGGGCGCATCCGGCGCCCCCGGCCGCATGCTCTATAAATTAGCTAATTGTAATAATCCGGCCTTTCCACCATACTGACTGCGGGGCGGCGCGGGCATATCGTGCCCATGCCGCAGCCGGCCGGCGACGGAAAGGTCAACGCAAACTCCTTCGCCGGGCGTCCGGTGAAAGGAGTTCGGTGATGGTGGGCAGTGCGATCCGCGGCCTGGCATTGGTCGCCCTCTTGGCGGCGGGCGTGGCGGCGCGTCCCGTTCCCGCGATCTCCCAGGCTCCGGTCAATTGTGCCGACCGGTCCGAAGTGATCGCGTTTCTGACGCGGCAATATCAAGAGAAGCAGGCGGCAACCGCGCTGATCAACCAGCAGGCGATCATGGAGATCTACGCTGCCGACAACGGCAGCTGGACGCTGATCGTCACCGACGTCAATGGGCGAAGCTGCGTCATCCTCGCCGGCAAGAGCTGGGAAACCCTGCCACCCTTGCCGATACCGAAAGCCTAGCTTCTTGGGGCTGAGCGGGCGCAGCCGCTCCTGTCAGAGCGACCGGCCGACGCTCGAATAGCTGAAGCCGTGCTTTACCACCTCGTCCTCGCGGTAAATGTTCCTGAGGTCGACGAGAATGGGCGTCTTCATCACGGTCTTGAGCCGGCGGAAATCAAGCGCCCGGAACTCGTTCCATTCGGTAACGATCACCAGCGCATCGGCTTCGTTGGCGGCCTCGTAGGGGTCGCTGGCGTAGTCGATCCCGTCGATCACCTTCTTCGCGTTTTCCATGCCCTCCGGATCATAGCCGATGACATGGGCGCCAGCGTCCTGCAGCGTCTGGACGACCACGATCGCCGGGCTGTCGCGCATGTCGTCGGTGTTGGGCTTGAAAGTGAGGCCGAGGATCGCGATCTTGCGGCCGCGCACGTCCCCGCCGGCCGCTGCGATGACCTTGCGGCCCATGGCCCGCTTGCGGTTGTCGTTGACGGCCACCGTCGTCTCGACCAGTCGCACCGGGCTGTCATAATCCTGCGCGGTCTTCACCAGCGCCAGGGTGTCCTTCGGGAAGCACGATCCGCCGTAACCTGGACCGGCATGCAGGAATTTCGAGCCGATTCGGCCATCGAGGCCGATGCCGCGGGCGACATCCTGGACATTGGCACCGACCCGCTCGCAGAGATCCGCCATCTCGTTGATGAAGGTGATCTTCATCGCGAGGAACGCATTGCCGGCATATTTGATCAGCTCGGACGTGCGGCGCGAGGTGAAGACCAGCGGCGACTGGTTGAGATAGAGCGGACGATAGACCTCGGTCATCACGTCCCGTGCCCGCGCGTCGTCGCCCGAAAGGCCGATGACGATGCGGTCGGGCCGCTTGAAGTCCTCGATCGCGGCACCCTCGCGCAGGAATTCCGGGTTGGATACGACGGCGAAATCGGCGTCCGGATTGGTTTCGCGGATGATGCGCTCGACCTCGTCGCCGGTGCCGACCGGAACGGTCGATTTCGTCACGATCACGGTGAACCCCTTGAGGTTCTCGGCAATCTCGCGCGCAGCCGCATGCACATAGGAAAGGTCGGCATGGCCGTCACCGCGCCGTGACGGCGTGCCGACCGCAATGAAGATGACATCGCTGTCGGCGACGGCGGCAACGAGATCAGTCGTGAAGGTAAGGCGGCCCGAAGCGACGTTGCTGGCCACCAACTGGTCCAGGCCGGGTTCGAAGATCGGAATGCGCCCCTGCATCAAGGCGTCGATCTTGCTCTCATCCTTGTCGAGACAAACGACGTCGTGACCGAAGTCCGCAAAACACACGCCGGAAACAAGGCCAACATAGCCGGCGCCGATCATCGTGATTTTCATAGGCTCTTTCCCTTGTTGTGTTCCACAGCGAACTCAGTTCATAGAACGTGCAATTGCGTATTTTTGCAATTGCTTATGCGCTCAGGTTCACACCCATTTATGCTCGATTGCGCTTAAAGCAAGCCGTCCCGCCAGCAGAATAATCCGTGGGGAGTAGCTGGTGAGCGGCTCACCGGCTCGCGTTGTAGTAATCCTTGTACCAGGCAGCGAAGCGCGCCACGCCCTCTTCGACAGAAAGCGAGGGTTTGAAATTGGTCAGCGCTTCGAGAAGGTCGGGGGAGGCGTAGGTGCGGGGCACATCGCCCTGCTGCATCGGCAGCATGTTGCGCACCGCCGGCTTGCCGACCGCCTTCTCGACCGTTTCGACGAAGGTCATCAGTTCGACCGGCTGCCCGCCGCCAATGTTGACCACGCGGAAAGGCCCCTGGCGCGAGAGCGTGTCCTCGGCCTTTTCCTCCGGCACGCGGTTTTCTTCCGCCGGCGCCACATGGGAAAGCCGGAGAATGCCCTCGACCAGGTCGTCGATATAGGTGAAGTCGCGGCTCATGCGGCCTTCGCCATAGATATCGATCGGCTGTCCCTTGTGGATGGCATCGACGAACTTGAACAACGCCATGTCGGGCCGCCCCCAGGGGCCGTAGACCGTGAAGAAGCGGAAGGCAGTGGTCGGCACCTTGTAGAGATGGGCATAGCTGTGCGCCATCAGCTCCATCGACTTCTTGGTGGCGGCATAGAGCGTCATCGGCTCGTCGGCACGGTCGGTTTCGGCAAACGGGGTTTTTTCGTTGGCGCCGTAGATCGAGGAGGTCGAGGCCAGCATCAGGTGCTTAGGGTTAAGCTCCCGCGCCAGTTCCAGCATGTTCCAGGAGCCGACCAGGTTGGAATCCACATAGGCCTTCGGGTTCTCGAGGCTGTAGCGCACACCCGCCTGGGCGGCGAGGTGGATGATGACTTCGGGTTCGGCGAGCTCGGCCGCCCGGCGCAGCGCGTCTCTGTCCTCAAGCATGCCGACGACGGGCTTGAAGCCGTTCGAGCGAGCGAGGATCGCGTGCCGATTCTCTTTCAGCGTAACGTCGTAATAGGGGGTCATCCCGTCGAAGCCGACAACGAAATGCCCTTCGTCGATCAGCCGCTTGGCGAGGTGAAAGCCGATGAAGCCTGCGGTGCCGGTGATGAGGTAGCGCACGACGATGTCCCCAATTTACGTATCGGCCGTTCATACGAAGAAAGCCGATCGATTGAAAGCCGAAACCATCGGTCTGGTTACCGGTCGAGGTCCTGTTGCAGGGCGGACAGCACCGACATCGCATGGCCGGCATACTGGCTGATCCAGCGATCATGGATCGCCTGGATCGGCAATGCGTTCAGATGGTTCCAGCGTTCACGCCCCTCGCGGCGGACGAGTACGAGCTCGGCCTGCTCAAGGACTTTCAGGTGCTGCATGACCGTACAGCGGTCGAGATTGCTGAAGCGCTCGCAGAGCATGCCGGTGGTCTGCGGCTCCTGGCGCATGGCGTCGAGCATCTGCCGGCGCAGCCCGTTGGCGAGCGCCTTGAATACCAGGTCGTCTTTCGAATCGGTTGACATGTTATGTTTCTATAACATACTCTTGTTGGCCCCGACAGGAGGAATACGCCATGCCCTTTGAATTTCGTGTGAACGGACGGATCGGCCGCCCTGTCGCCCAGGTATTTGATGCGGTCGTCAATCCGGACCAGCTCAGCCGCTACTTCGTGACGCTCGGCGGCATCAGCGGGCCGCTGGTGGCCGGCGCAACCGTGACCTGGTGGGGCGAGGTGCCGATCCAGGTGGAGGTGGTCGAGCCCAACGAGCGTATCGTCTTTTGCTGGGGCGCCATGGTCGCCGAGGGCGAGGATGCCTACCAGACCCGTGTGGAGATGCGCTTCCAGCCGCTGGAGGATGGCGCCACGATGGTGACGATCGCCGAAACCGGCTGGCGCGAGAACGCGCAGGGGCAGAAGAGCTCCTACGTCAACTGCGAGGGCTGGTCGCAGATGCTCGCCTGTATGAAGGCCTGGCTCGAATACGGCATCAACCTGCGCGACGGCTATTACCTCAGCGAACTCTCAGGCAAGCCGGCGCTCGAGCCGCAGGCCTAGCCGGCCGGTCGTCTGCAGTGCGGCGCCGACTTGAGCGACGGGCGTTAATGTGCCTGAATGCGCCGGGCGTCACTGAGGCGCGCCCGGCTGAGCATTCGGCGTCTCAATACATCGGAGGAAGGCCGCCATTGGCGGCGCTCGCCATGGGAATGCCGCCGGCCGGCTCCGTCATCGGCGGTTCGGCCTGCAGCACGACGACGCGCGAATCGACCGGTACGCGGCTGTAGAGGTCGATGATATCGGGATTGAAGAGACGGATGCAGCCGCTGGACACGGCCTTGCCGATCGACCAGGCCTCGGTCGTGCCGTGGATGCGGAACAGCGTGTCGCGGTTGCCCTGGAATAGATAGAGCGCGCGGGGGCCAAGCGGGTTGCGCACGCCCGGCTCCATGCCGCCGGCAAGCGGGCCGTAACGTTCCGGCTCGCGCGCCACCATCTCTTGCGTCGGCGTCCAGCGCGGCCATTCGGCCTTGCGCGCGATCCGCGCTTCACCTTCGAACTCAAGGCCGGCCTTGCCGACGCCGATGCCGTAGCGCATCGCCATGCCGCCATCCTGCACGAGGTAGAGGAAGCGGTTCTGGGTATCGATCACGATCGTGCCCGGCGGCTCATGCGTCTGGTAGGCGACCTGCTGGCGCAGATAGCGCTTGTCGACCTTGCTGATGTCGATGGCATCCAGTGGGAATTTCTCGTTCGGCAGCGGGCCGTACATCGCCACGTAGTATGGATCCGGTCCCTTCGGCTTGGCTGGCCCCGACGTGGTGACGCAGCTTGCGAGCGTCGAGGTGGCGAGAAGAAGGGCGAAGAGCTGCGCCAGGCGGCCGGCGCTGTTCCGGGACACACACATAATAAAGTTTTGATCCTGCTGATTGTCATTTTCGGGCGGGAGACACGGCTTTTGCCGCCCTTCCGTTCTAATGTCAAAGACGGCGTCGGGGCGGCGACAGCATGTCGCAAATGAGGCAACCATTAGGTGTGGCCGAAAGGCTACAGTCGGCAATGGCGTTTTGCTTCCGCAAGACAGCTTGATCCGCTTTCGACCGCGGGTGTATGCCATAGCCATGCAATGGAGCGATCAGGCCATCATTCTCGGGATCCGGCGGCACGGCGAAAGCTCGGCCATTGTCGAGGTCATGAGCGCTACCCACGGCCGGCATCTCGGCATGGTGCGCTCCGGCCGCTCGCGTTCGATGCAGCCGGTGCTGCAGCCGGGCAACTCGGTGGAGGTCACCTGGCGCGCCCGGCTCGACGAGCACATGGGCGAATTCCGCATCGAGCCGGTGGAGCTGCGCGCAGCCCGGCTGATGGAAACGGCGACCTCGGTCTATGGTATCCAGGCGCTCGGCGCTCTCCTTAGGCTGCTTCCCGAGCGCGACCCGCATCCGCATCTCTATGAGGCGCTGGCCGTCATCGTCGACCATCTCGCCGATCCCGCCGACGCCGGCGAATTGTTCGTCCGTTTCGAACTCGCAGTCCTCAACGACCTCGGCTTCGGGCTCGATCTCACCGAATGCGTTGCAACCGGCGCTCGTACCGAACTCGTCTATGTCTCGCCGAAATCGGGCAGGGCGGTCTGCCGGGAGGCCGGAGAGCGTTATGCCGACCGCATGTTGGCGTTGCCGGACTTCCTTTCGGCCGAAGCGCGAAGGGCTGCGGATCACGACAGCCTCGCCGCCGCCTTCCGCCTGACCGCCTTCTTCCTCCACCGCCATGTCTATGAGCCGCGCGGCCTCGACGTTTCTTCCGCCCGCGACGGTTTCGTCCATGCGGCGCTGAAGGCGCTGAAAGCGCAATCCTCAGCCGCCTGATTCCCAGGAGTTATCGATGTACCAAGAGCTTTATCCCGGCATGTCCGTATCCGGCGTCGGCGTGCTGTCGCTCGACCGCGTCGCCCGCGATGGCGGTCTCAAGGCAATGCAGGATCTTTTGAGCGGCGAGCTGCCGGCGCCGCCGATGTCGAAGACGCTGAAGTTCGGGTTGAGCGAAGTCGAGGAGGGTCGGGTGGTCTTCAAGGGGCTGCCGACCGAGGAACACCTCAATCCGCTTGGCACAGTGCATGGCGGATGGACGGCAACGATCATGGATTCGGCCCTCGGCTGCGCTGTCTTCACCACCGTCAAACCTGGGGAGGCCTATACGACGGTCGAGTTCAAGGTGAACCTCGTGCGGCCGCTGCTGCCCGATATGGGCGAGGTCTTCTGCGAGGGGCGCATCGTGCATCGTGGCCGCACCATCGCGACCTCCGAAGCCTGGCTGCGCGACCGTAACGGCAAGCTGCTCGCCCACGGCACCGAAACCTGCGCCATCTTCCCGATCGACAATCTCAGGCGTTAAAGCAATTCCAGGAAAAGTGCGAAGCGGTTTTCCGTCCGGAATTGCGTCACTTCAAGCTGAGCAATTCCAGGAAAAGTGCGAAGCGGTTTTCCGCCCGGAATTGCGTCACTTCAAGCTGAGCAATTCCAGGAAAAGTGCGAAGCGGTTGTCTGCCCGGAATTGCGTCGCTCAAGCAATGTCGGAAGCAAGAAACGCCGCGCAGAATGGCGCGGCGTTCCTCTTTGTAATCGCAGTCCTGATCAGCCGATGCGACCGCCGCCCTGCTTCGTTACGGCGACGACAGCCGGGCGTACCGGCATGTCGTCCTGGAAGTCCGGCCAGCGGGTGGCCGGCGTCTCGTAAGTTGCAAGGCCGGCGTCGCCTGGGTGCTGGACGGCGAGGAAGAATGTGTCCGAGGTCGGGTTGAAGCAGGGGCCGCACATTTCGGCGCCGACCGGCACGCGGAAGAAGAGCTTCGACGTGCCACGGGCGGCGCCGTCCGTGTCGATCGCCCAGATGCCGTCGGTGCGGCCGGTGTCCTTTTCGTTGTTGCCGTCGGTCGATACCCAGAGGCGGCCATCGGTGTCGATGGCGCAATTGTCGGGCATGCCGAACCAGCCGTTCTTGGTGGTGGCGGTCGAGAACGAAGCGCCGACCTCGGCAACGCTCGGATCGCCGCACTTCAAGAGAACGTCCCAGCGGCTCTTCAGCGACGCGAAGTCGCCGTCGGTCTCGGTGATCTCGACGATGTGGCCGAAGGCGTTCTTGGCGCGCGGGTTGGCCGCGTCGACTTCTTCGGCCTTGCGCTTGGTGTTGTTGGTCAGCATCACGTAGACCTTGCCCGTCTTCGGGTTCGGCTGAACGTCTTCCGGACGGTCCATCTTGGTGGCACCGAGCGCGTCGGAGGCAAGACGGGTGTTGATCAGCACGTCCGCCTGCGAGGCAAAGCCGTTGGCTTCGGTCAGCGGGCCTTCGCCGTGCGTCAGCGGCATCCAGGTGACGGTGCCGTCTTCGTCGAACTTGGCGACATAGAGTGTGCCCTCGTCGAAGAGGTCCATGTTGGCGGCGCGATCGTCAGGGTTGAACGTGCCCTTGGTCACGAACTTGTAGACATAGTCGTAGCGCTCGTCGTCGCCGGAATAGAGCACGACGCGGCCGTCCTTGTTGACGATCGATTCGCAGCCTTCGTGCTTGAAACGGCCGAGGGCTGTGCGCTTCTTCGGCACCGACGTCGGATCAAGCGCGTCGACCTCGACGATCCAGCCGAAGCGATTGGCTTCGTTCGGCTCTTTGGAGACGTCGAAACGGTCGTAGAAGGACGCCCATTCATACTGGCCGCCCGGTGCGCCCAGCCGCTTCAGCTGCTTGTATTCCGGATGGTCCTCGGCAATCTCGCCGCCAAAATAGCCGTTGAAGTTTTCTTCGGCCATCATGTAGGTGCCCCAGGCGGTGACGCCGCCGGCGCAGTTGTTGAGCGTGCCGAACACCTTTTTGCCGGTCGGGTCGGACGGCGTCTTCAGGCGGTCGTGACCGGCGGCCGGGCCGGTGATCTGCATCTCGGTGTTGACGGTGATGCGACGGTTGTTCTTGCCGTCGAGAACCGGCTGCCACTTGCCGTCGACCTTGCGGATCTCGATGATCGTGCCGCCATGTGCGGCCATCTCGATGTCGACCAGCTCCTTGCTGTATTCGCCGAGAACGACCTTCTCTTCCTCGACTTCCTTGCCGTCCTTCGTCACCTTTTCCTTCACGACGCTGGCGAAGGCCGGGAACATCAGTTCGGCATTGGTGTATTCGTGGTTGACGACGAGCAGGCCGTGGTCGGCGCTGCCGTCGAGCGGGATGAAGCCAACATAGTCGTTGTTGTAGCCGAACAGCTTTTCCTGGGCAGCGGCCGTCTGGTTCTTCGGGTCGAACTCCGGGCTGTCGGCGAAGATCTTGTCGCCCCAGCGAAGCAGGACGTCGGCATCGTAACCTTCGGCGACATGGTGCTTTTCGTCGACGCCGGCTTCGATCTCGGTAAAGTCGAAGCGCGAACCGTCCTCGGCGCGTGCCTCTTCGGCGGTCAGGAGAGCGAGCGGGCTGACGGTGGTCGAGATCGCGGCAACTGCCAGCGAGCCGCCGATGAACGACCGGCGCGAGAAGCGGCGGTGGATGATGTCGCCCATTGTCGGATTGGCGGAACAGTTGTGGCCAACGTCTTCCAGCTCTTCCCTGCGTTCCGTCAGCGTCTTGAATTCGGTCTCTTCCGTCTGGGCGAGATGCTTGTCCATGATCGGGTCTCCTGGTTGAACGATGGAAACCACCGCGCAAGGCAGCGGTGTTCATCCGCCTGTACCAGCTGCCCCATGACAGTTCTGCGACATTTCCGTGAAGAGATTACAGCGCTCGGCCGTCTATAGATTTGGCGCTTGCATAAAAGTCTGTATGGTTGCGCGCGCCGGCGATTGCGACTGCCAGGGGAAAGTATGTTCGAACTTATTGCTTTAGCTGCCTTTATTCTGGCCCTGTCCGCCTATCTCGGCAACCGAAGGACGACCGAGCGTCTTGGTGCCGAACTCGCCGCCCTCAAGGCGGAGGTCGTGGCGCTGAAGGCCGCTCCGGGGGGAGGCGCCCCGGCTGAAACGGCGACCGAGGCGTTTGCGGCTGCGGACGAGTTGTCGGCCATGTCGGAGACGCCGGAGCCAGAGACGCTGGACGATGCCGCTGCCGCCTTCTCGGCCAGTGCGCGCGAGGGCGCGCGGATTTTCGGCGATGCGGAAGGAGCCGCGGCCAAAATCGAGGGCGAGGAGACGATCGCTGCCAGCACGGAAGCACCGCAGCCGGTCGCAACCGTACCCCGTCAGACCGAAAGCCTGGAAAGTCGCCTCGGCGCCCGTTGGGCCGTCTGGGTTGGCGGCATCGCGTTGGCGCTCGGCGGCGTCTTCATGGTCAAGTATTCAATCGATGCCGGGCTGTTGAGCCCGGCGGTTCGCCTGACGCTTGCTGCCTTGTTCGGCCTCCTGCTGATGGCGGCGGGCGAGGTCATCCGTCGGCGCGCGGTGCCCGTGATCGCCAACGAATTCCATAACGCCATGATCCCCGGCATCCTGACGGCGGCCGGTGCCGTCACCCTCTTCGGGGTCGCCTATGCCGCCTATGGCATCTACGACTATATCGGCACGGGCACGGCCTTCGTTCTCCTGGCGGCGATTTCGCTCGCCACGGTTGGTCTGTCGCTGCTGCATGGGCAGGCGCTCGCTGGCCTCGGCCTGCTTGCCTCGCTGATCACGCCGGCGCTGGTTTCGAGCAACGAACCGCGCCCCTGGGTTCTTTTCGGCTTCCTCGCGATCGTTTGGCTCGCGACCCTGCTTGCATCGCGGCTGCGCCGATGGACCGTAGTGCCAACGCTTGCCAATGTTGGCATAGGGCTCTGGGGCCTTGCCTATGTCGCTGCGGCATCGCCCTTCGAAGCACGGCCGGTCGCTTTCGTCCTACTTGTGATGATCGCCGGCATCGGACTTATCTGGCCTGCCGCCATCGAACGGGAGCCAGTGGCAGAAGCGCGCGAAGTGCGTGATGCGACTGAAGGGTCCGAAATGCTGGAGCCGACCGAAGCGACAACCCGACCCCGGGCCGTCGTCGGGCCATGGGAACGCCTGTTCGTTCCACCGCACGCGGCAATCTCCATTTCGGCCGCGATCGTCGTCACCATGCTTGCGCTCCTCCTCATCAGCCCGGCAGTCTATGCGGTCCGCTTTCCGGTGGCGGAGTTTGCAGTTGTCGTTGCGGCGCTGGCGGCGTTGGGCGCCTGGCGGACAACGGCAGTCTATCCCGCCGTGCTTTCAGCGGTCGGCGCTGTTGCTGGCGTCTGGAGCCTGACGGCGCTGAGCGGCGTGCTCGCCTATCTCGATCCCTCGCTGGCCGACGCTCTTCCGGCAGTCGTCCTGCCCGGGCGCACCGCGATGATCACCGCAATGCTGCTTGCGGCGCTGTTCGTCGCACTCGGCGGTTTCGTGCTGTCGCGCCGGCTCGTCGCCCATCCGCAATATTCGACACTCTGGGCGGGCATCGCCGCGGTCGTTCCGATCGCGCTCGTCGCGATGTCGTTCCTGATGACCGGCAACTATGCCTTCGACCTGCCGCACGGCCTGTTCTCACTCGTCGCCGCGGCGGCGCTGCTGGCGCTTGCGGACTGGCTCTACCGCCGCGAAAGCGAGGCGGTGGCGCGCGATACGGCGGCCGGCTTGCTGGTGGCCGGCTCCTTCACCTTTCTCGTGCTTGCCCTCCACGCCTGGACGGACGGGCTGGTCACGACGCTTGCGATCGCCGTGCTTGGAACGGCCTATGCGCTCGCCACGCGGATCCGCACCTGGCCGATTCTGCCGTGGATGACTGGTGCAGCGGCCGTCGTCGTACTCGGGCGCATCGCCTGGGAGCCGACGATCGTCGGTGCCGGCAATCTCGGCACCACGCCCGTCTTCAATGCGCTGCTGCCGGGCTACGGCATCCCCGCCGTGCTGCTTGCGGGCTCCGCCTATTTCCTGAGATCCTGGCCAGGCACGCGGGTGCGCAACTTGCTGCAGGCGCTTGCCAGCCTTTTCGTGCTGTTGACGCTCGCGATCCTGGTGCGCCATGCGATGAACGGCGGCGTGCTCGACAGCGCGGTGCCGACCCTCGGCGAGCAGTCGATCTACACGCTGCTGGCAATCGGCGCCTCGGCGATCTTCATGAGCCTCGACATGAAATCACCGAGCCCGGTCTTCCGCTACGGCGGCATGGGCCTCGGCGTGCTCTCGATGCTGTCGGTGCTTTCGGCGCATCTCCTCGGCCTCAACCCCTATTTCAGCGGCGAACTGCTGGGGCGTATCCCGTTCTTCGACCTGCTGTTGATCGGTTATCTGTTACCGGGGCTCGGCTATGCGGGGCTCGCCTGGTATGCACGCGACAAGCGGCCCTTGCCCTATGTCATGGCACTTGCGGTCAGCGGCGCGGTGCTTGCTTTCGCCTGGGCGAGCCTCACGGTCCGCCGTGTCTGGCAGGGGGAAAACATCGCGGACTGGAAGGGTTTTCTGCAGGGCGAGACCTACACCTATTCGGTCGTCTGGCTGCTGCTCGGCGTGCTGCTGCTGGTGCTCGGCTCGCGCTTCCATGCCAAGAGCATCCGCATCGCGTCGGCCGTTCTGGTCTTCGTTGCCGTGCTGAAGGTGTTCCTGATCGACATGTCCAACCTCGAAGGTTTCCTGCGGGCTCTGTCCTTCATCGGCCTTGGCGGGGTATTGATCGGGATAGGGCTCTTCTACCAGAAGATCTTGTCCGGCGTCGGCGCTGCACCGACGGCGCCGGCAAAGCCTGCCGAACAGCAATAGGACATCATGACAGAGATTTCGAAACTCGCGGCCGCCTTCGCGCCGCATGAGGAACTTGCGGCGGCGTTGCTGCCGCATGCCTTCGCCGCCGATGACGGCTCGCACGATGCCGCGCATCTGATCCGTGTCTGGAAGAATGCCGCCCGCATCCAGGCGGAGGAGGGCAGTGAGGCGCGTTTGCTCGCCGCCGCGGTGCTGCTGCATGACTGCGTCTCGGTCGAGAAGAACTCGCCCCTGCGCACGCAGGCATCACGACTGGCGGCCGAAAAGGCGACGGGCATTCTGAAAGATCTCGGTTGGGGCACGGATGAGATTGCCGCGGTGGCGCACGCCATCCTGACGCACAGCTTCTCGGCGAACATCCCGCCGGAAACCCTGGAGGCGAAGATCCTTCAGGATGCCGATCGGCTGGATGCGATCGGCATGGTCGGCGCTGCCCGCTGCTTCTACATCGCCGGGCGCATGGGCAGCGGCCTTTACGACCCGCTCGATCCGTTGGCTGAGGCGCGGGCGCTCGATGACAAGGCCTTCGCCATCGATCATTTCGAGACCAAGCTCTTCCGGCTCGCTGACGGGTTCAAGACCGAGGCCGGCCGCCGTCTGGCTCACGAGCGTGAGCAGCGGCTACGCGACGTGCTCGCCATGATGCTGGATGAAATCTAGTTGCCGGGAAGGGCGTGGGGCGCTTTTCTGCGAGCGATTGTGCCGCGCCGATTGCACCGGAACATTTCTCCGTTTCCATCAAACCGAGAAATGATCTAGGCCTTTCAACGGATTGCAGCCGCCCGGTGAATCGGATCGTCAGGCGCTTGAATCAGTTTTTGAAGATGGAAGGAACTGTCCATGAAGGTGACCGGCCTCAATATTCATCCGCTGAAGAGCGGTCGCGCGATTGCCCGCGAGACGGTCTCGGTCAATCTCGACGGCGTCGAGGGTGACCGGCGTTTCATGCTGATCCAGCCGGATGGGCGCTTTATCACCCAGCGCGAACTGCAGACATTGGCGCAGGTTGAGGCGAGCCACATCGATGGCGGCGTGCACCTGAGGATGGGTGAGCGGGAGATCTCCGTCCGCTTCGATCCGGACCGTCGTCTGAACGTCGTCGTTTGGGGCAGCGAGGTCGATGCCGCCGTGTCGGATGAAACGACGGACGAGGTTCTCTCTTCATGGTTCGGCCGCCCGGTCAGGCTCGCCCATATGGACGCCTCGGCCGAACGGCTCGTCGGCGCCGAATGGGCAGGAGCGGCCGCACCCGTCGGCTTTGCCGATGGCTTTCCGATCCTGATCACGACCACGGGTTCGCTTGCCGATCTCAACCGGACGCTCGCCGAAAAGGGCCAGGAACCGGTCGGCATGGAACGGTTCCGCACCAACATCCTCGTCGACTGCGATGAAGCCTGGGAGGAGGATTTCTGGGAGATCGTCGAGATCGGCGGCATCCGCTTCGATCTCGTCAAACCCTGCTCGCGCTGCATCATGACGACCCAGGACCAGATCACCGGCGAGCGCATCGGCGGCAATCCGATCCAGGGGTTGGCGGAGAAGCGCATGTCGGCCGACCGCCGCGTGACCGGCGTGCTCTTCGGCTGGAATGCGGTGCCGCGCAGCGAAGGCACCGTGAAGCTCGGCGATGAGGTCAAGATCATCGGCCGACGCGGCGAGCGCTGGCCGATGAAGGTGCGTGCTTCGGCTTAGTTCAGAAGCAATTCCGGACGGAAACGATCTCACGCGTTTCTCGGTATCAAGCCCAGGGCGTGATACCGAGAAGCTTGGCGCCCAGATCCGAAAGGCTGGCAGGGGAGGCGTTGTGCTTCTCCCATTCGCGCGGATCGCCGGGAAAGGCGTCGCGCTTCGGATGGTCGAGCTCACGCCACAGCCTGACCCGTTCCTCGCGCTCGGCGACATTGCCCCATTCTGCCGGATGCATCGAAATGTACTGCGCCATGCGCACGCGGCCATCGGAATGATTAGGTCGCACGCCGTGGGCCAGCAGGCTGTTGAAGATCATCAGGTCGCCGGCCTCCATCTCGATGTTGACGGTCGAAAGACCGGTCATGTCGGGGTGCATCGGGTCGCGGTCGGCGCTTTGAGTCTTCTCCCAGCTTTCGAAGTTTTCGAACAGTTCCGGCACGCATTGGAACCCGCCGACGTCGCCGTCCTGTTTCTTGAGGCTGAGCACGCCCTGTACGCCGATCGGCAGCGGCCGGATCGAGGTGTCGACGTCCCAATGGATGAAGCCGTTGGGATTGCCCTTGACCTTCTTCGGTGGGTTGAGGTTGGCGCGGTCGATCGTCACCCACAGGTCCTCGCGGTCCCAGATGTCGACGAAGGCGCCGTAGATGCGCGGCTCCTGGCGGTTGTCCCAGAGATACTGGTGATTGTAGATCTCCAGCATGCCGGTGTTGTTGAGTTCCTTCATCTTGTGCTCGCGTCGCTGCGGCGCATACCAGGTCGAAGGGTCGGCCGGATCCTTTTCGTCGAAGCGCCAGAGCAACTCGACGAGCCGTTCGACATTGGTCGCCGGTACCGCCTGACGGACGATGACGTAGCCCTTGGTGATCCAGTGCTGCCAGTCCGCTTCCGAAAGCACGCGCAGAGGCAGCCGCTTCCGGATGTCCTTCAGTTGAATATCGAGATGGGCCGCCGTCGGGTGACTGTCTCTGAGTGGCTGCATGGGGATCTCCTCGCCTGGCAGGTTTGATTGGTGATGGAGAAAACCTAGCCCTTTCAACGGTGCCGCTGTTGCACGCAGCCTGCCTACATTGATACTATTCTGGCTTCTGAGGAGCGAATGGTGCAACATGAAGGCTGTTTTGCAGAAGATCTCGAGGCCGACCAATGCCTCATCAATCTTGCTAGACCGCCGGCTCGACGATGCCATCCCGTTCCAATGGCACCATCATCCCGAGTTCGAACTGACGCTGACGCTCAACTCGCGCGGCCAGCGCTTCATCGGAGACCATATCGGTGCCTATGACGACGGCGACCTTGTGCTGGTCGGCTCCAACCTGCCGCACACCTGGCACTCCGCCGGTAAGATCGACGAGGCCGAGCCGCACGTGGCGCGGGTGCTCTGGTTCCATCCGGAATGGGTGGAGCGCCTGGAGGAGGGCTTCGTCGAACTCGCCGGCGTCAAGGCGATGTTCGAGCGTTCGGCTCCAGGGTTGCAGTTCACGCCGGAAGTGGCCACCCGCGTGCGGCCGCTGTTCGAAGGGTTGCGCCGGTTGGCGCCGGAGGAGCGCCTGCCGGACGTCCTGTCAATGCTGACGATCCTGGCGCGCGAGCAGGCGGTAACACCACTGTCGAGGCGGGTCGTCACGCCATCAGGCCGATCGGTCGACCGCGGCCGCCTCGACCGGGTGCTCGACCATATCCACCTGCATTACGCCGAAAACCCGTCGATGGACGAACTCGCGGATCTGGCCGCGCTCAGTCTTTCCGGCCTGCATCGCCTGTTCCTGCGCCACCTCAACATGCCGGTCTCGGAATATCTGATGCGCCTGCGGATCGGCGAGGCCTGCGCGTTGCTCAGTGGTTCGGCGCGTTCGATCGCTCATATCGCCGATGCCGTCGGCTATCGTTCGCTTGCCAACTTCAATCGCCAGTTCAAGGCGGCCAAGGGCATGACGCCGAGAGCGTTTCGCGACCGGTTCCGCAGCGCCGCTTGATCAAGGCATCAATTCCGGTGATTGCGGCGTCAATTTAATTGGCTTTTATCTGTTTTAGCAGCCGCCTAGGATCGCGCTCCATCAATCGGAGAGATTCCATGTCCACTGTTTCCGGAGCATCCGCGCCGTCCAGTGCCCGTCAGGAGATGCCCTGGCTGATCATTGCGGCCGGCTCGGTCGTCGCGATGCTCACCTTCGGCCCGCGCTCGGCGATGGGCTTCTTCCAGCTGCCGATGCTCGCCGATACGGGCTGGGACAGGACGACCTTCGGCCTTGCCATGGCATTGCAGAACCTCTGTTGGGGCCTGAGCCAGCCCTTCTTCGGCGCGATTGCGGACAAGTTCGGAACGTGGCGCGTGCTCGCCATGTCGGGCCTTCTCTACGCTGCTGGTCTCTTTATCATGGCCTTCGCCAACGCGCCGATCTGGCTGCACATCGGCGGCGGCGTGCTCGTCGGCATGGCGGTGGGCTCCGGCTCCTTCGGCATCCTGCTCTCCGCCTTTGCCCGCAACGTCACGCCGCATCAGCGGTCGCTCGCCTTCGGCATTTGCACGGCGGCGGGCTCGGCCGGCATGTTCCTGTTCGCGCCCCTGAGCCAGGGGCTGATCTCGGCCTATGGCTGGTCGGACAGCCTGGTCTATCTCGGCGTCCTCATGCTGGTGGTGCCGTTCTTCGCGATCCCACTGCGCGGCAACGCGTCCTCCGGCCGCCAGAGCGAGGCGCAATTCAAGCAGTCGATCGGCGAGGCGCTGAAGGAGGCACTTGGCCACAAGAGCTACCTGCTGCTGGTTTCCGGCTTCTTCGTTTGCGGCTACCAGGTTGCCTTCATCACCGCGCACTTCCCGGCTTACATCGGCGATATCGGCATCGACGCGCGCTATGCGGTGATCGCGCTGGCACTCATCGGCTTCTTCAACATCATCGGTTCTCTGTCGGCGGGCTTCATCGCCCAGCGCTACTCGAAACCCTATTTCCTGGCGCTGATCTATATCGCGCGCTCGGTGGCGGTGACGGCCTTCCTGCTGCTGCCGCAGACGCCGACCTCGGTCATCGTCTTTGCCATCGTTATGGGCCTGCTCTGGCTTTCGACCGTGCCGCCGACCAATGCGCTGGTCGCGATCATGTTCGGTACGCGCCACCTCGGCCTGCTCGGCGGCATCGTCTTCCTGTCGCACCAGGTCGGCTCGTTCCTGGGCGTGTGGATGGGCGGCTACCTCTACGACCACTTCGGTTCCTACGATCCGGTGTGGTGGCTCGGTGTAGCCCTCGGCGTCTTCGCCGCAATCGTCCACTGGCCGATCGAGGAGAAGGGCGTGGCACGGCCGGCGATGGCCTGATCGCGAACCAAAATCAGAAGCGCCGCGAAAAGCGGCGCTTCTATTCTTGAATTCTGTCACAAAACTTTCTAAATCAACCCATGCGGCTTTGCCGCTTTTGTTTTGGTTCAATTATGCTCAGATTGAGCATAATTGAAAGCCCGCCCAGGAAGAGGGGCGGAGAGGAGATGTCGATGACGCGCCTTGCACCCCGCACCGCGGCCGTGGCGAAACCGGTTTTTGTCAGCGCCGCTGAGCGCTTCGGCATCATCGAAAGGCCCGAGCTTGCCTTTACGCCGGCGATCGCGCGCGAAACCGAGCATCTCTACGAGAAGGTCAAGGATTTCATCCCGGCGATCGAGTGGCCGGTCTACGCGCCCTATGTGCACGCCATCAACCGGCTGAAGAAGGAGCGTAATGCGGTCATCCTCGCGCATAACTATCAGACGCCGGACATCTTCCACTGTGTCGCCGACATCGTCGGCGACTCGCTGCAGCTCGCGCGCGATGCTGCCAAAGTCGATGCGGAAATCATCATCCAGTGCGGCGTGCACTTCATGGCCGAAACGTCGAAGTTGCTGAGTCCGGAAAAGACCGTGCTGATCCCCGACGCCAAGGCAGGCTGCTCGCTGTCGGAATCGATCACCGGCGCCGATGTCCGCCTTCTGAAGCAGCGCTACCCCGGCGTTCCCGTCGTCACCTACGTCAACACGTCTGCCGACGTGAAAGCCGAGACCGACATCTGCTGCACCTCGTCGAACGTGCTCGATGTCGTCGAGAGCCTGGAATCCGACACGGTTCTCTGCATTCCCGACGAATACCTGGCGATGAACGTCGCGCGCCAGACCAACAAGAAGATCCTGACCTGGAAGGGCCACTGCGAGGTGCACGAGCGCTTCACCGCCGCCGAGTTGCTCGCCTACAAGGAAGCCAATCCGGGCATCGAGATCATCGGTCATCCGGAATGCCACCCGGACGTCATCGCCGTCTGCGACTTCGCCGGCTCGACCTCCGGCATGATCAACTACGTCAAGGACAATCGCCCGTCGAAGGTGCTGCTCGTCACCGAGTGCTCGATGGCGTCGAACATCCAGGCCGAGATCGAAGGCGTCGAGTTCGTCAAGCCGTGCAACCTCTGTCCGCACATGAAGCGCATCACGCTGCCGAAGATCCTCGACAGCCTGCTGACCATGACGGAGGAGGTTCTCGTCGATCCTGATATCGCCGATCGCGCCCGCCTCGCGGTCGAGCGCATGGTGAACCTCAAGCAGTAACAATTTCCGCCGGGTCATACCGGATGCAGGCATGCGCATTGGAGGAGAATGAATCATGCTGACCGACCATTTCCGCCCGCAATCCTTCAACGGGATTGACGATATCGTCATCGTCGGTGGCGGCCTGGCCGGCCTCTTCTGCGCGCTGAAACTGAGCCCGAGACCGGTGACGATCCTTGCCGCAGCCCCGATCGGCCACGGCGCCTCGTCGGCCTGGGCTCAAGGCGGCATCGCCGCAGCCATGAGCCCCGGCGACACCTTCGAGAAACATGTCGCTGACACGTTGGCCGCCGGTGCCGGCATCGTCGACGAGAAGATGACGCGCATGATGGTGGCCGAAGGCCCGGCGCGCATTCACGATCTGCTCGAATACGGCGTGCCCTTCGATCGCGATCTCGAAGGCAAGCTGCTGCTCTCGCGTGAGGCGGCCCATTCCGAGCGACGCATCGTCCGCGTCAAGGGCGACATGGCCGGCAAGGCGATCATGGAAGCGCTGATTGCCGCCGTCCGCCGGACGCCTTCGATCCGCGTGATCGAAGGCTATGTGGTCGAGGAACTTGTACGCGAAGGCCGGTTCATCTCCGGCGTCATCGCCCGGCCCGATGCCGGCCAGTCGAAGAAGCGTGTGGCTTTCCCGGCCCGTGCCGTCGTGCTCTGCTCCGGTGGAATCGGTCATCTCTATGCTGTCACGACCAACCCGTGGGAAGCGTGCGGGCAGGGGCTCGGCATGGCCGCCCGCGCCGGCGCGATCATCGCCGATCCGGAATTCGTGCAGTTCCACCCGACGGCGATCAACATCGGCAAGGATCCGGCGCCGCTCGCGACCGAGGCGTTGCGCGGTGATGGCGCCCAGCTTCTGAACGCCGCCGGCCATCGCTTCATGCTCGATATCCACCCGGACGGCGAGCTTGCGCCGCGCGACATCGTTTCGCGTGGTGTCTTTGCTGAGGTCCAGGCCGGCCGCGGCGCCTTCCTCGACTGCACCAAGGCTGTGGGCGAGCATTTCCCCGAGATGTTCCCGACGGTCTATGCCTCTTGCATGGCGGCCGGCATCGATCCGGTGACGCAAGCCATCCCGGTCGTGCCGGCGGTTCACTATCACATGGGCGGCGTGCTCACCGATGCTGAAGGTCGCACCTCGATCGACGGTCTCTGGGCTGCTGGAGAAGTGACCTCCACCGGCGTGCACGGCGCAAACCGGCTCGCCTCCAACTCGCTGCTCGAAGCCGTCGTCTTTGCGGCCCGCATCGCCGAAAACATCAAGGGCACGCTGCCGACGCCGCAGCTTACCGAATGGGGCGACAATGCCGGCGAGAATGACGATCCGGTGACGGTCGAGGACAGCCCGCAACTGAAGATCCTGCGCCATGTGATGAGCGATTGCGTCGGCGTGATCCGAACCCGCGAGAGCCTGGTAAAGGCGATCCGCGAGATCGCACAGCTCGAGCGCGACAACACCCGCATGCGCTTCACCAACATTATTACCACGGCCAAGCTGATCGCCGTCGGCGCGCTGCGGCGCGCGGAAAGCCGCGGCGGTCACTTCCGCGCCGATTGCCCACAGGAACAGCCGGAATGGCGCCGCCGCACCTATCTGACGCTCGCCGACGCCAACCGCCTGGCGAGCGAACTGGCGGAGACGGAAGCGGCGTGATTTCACGCGCGCCGCTTGCATGGACCGACACTCAAGGACGAAAAAGCAGATGACCGCAGCCCTCCGCCCCGAACTTCCCGCACTGATGATCGAGGACCAGGTGCGTGCCGCACTTAACGAGGATCTCGGCCGCGCCGGCGACATTACCACGCTCTCGACCATCGGGCCGGAGCTGACCGCAAAGGCCGGCATGAACGTGCGCGATGCGGGTGTCGTTGCCGGGCTGGAGCTTGCGCGTGCCGCCTTCCGTCTGGTCGATCCATCGATCCGCTTCGAGGCATTGGTGGCGGATGGTGACCGGGTCGCGCCGGGCACGGCGATCGCCCGGATCTCCGGTCGCGCCCGCGGGCTGCTGTCGGCCGAACGTGTTGGCCTGAACTTCCTGATGCACCTCTCGGGCATCGCCAGCTATACGGCGAAATTCGCCGACGAGATCGCCCACACGCGTGCGAAGGTCTGCTGCACCCGCAAGACCATTCCTGGGCTGCGGGCGCTGGAAAAATACGCGGTGCGTCTGGGCGGTGGCTCCAATCATCGCTACGGCCTCGACGATGCCGTGCTGATCAAGGACAACCACATTGCCGTATCCGGCGGCGTCGCCAGCGCCGTCCATGCGGCACGTGCCTATTGCGGCCATCTCGTCAAGATCGAGATCGAGGTCGATGGCCTCGATCAGATGCGCGAGGCGCTGACGGCCCAACCCGACGTCATCCTGCTCGACAACATGGGGCCGGACTTGCTCCGCGAGGCCGTTGCGGTCAACCGCGCGTTTTGGCAGCTCTCCGCCGACGCCTATGCGGTCGATGCCCGCCGGACGCGGTTGGAGGCTTCAGGCAACGTCAAGATCGATACGGTGCGGGCAATCGCCGAGAGCGGCGTCGATTACATCTCGACCTCGAAGATCACCATGGCCGCCCCGACGCTCGACATCGGCCTTGACGTGGTGATCGAAAGGTAAGCAACGCCAGGAAAAGTGCGAAGCGGTTTTCCGTCCGGGGTTGCGCCAAAAAGAGGCCAACTCCAGGAAAAGTGCGAAGCGGTTTTCCGTCCGGAGTTGCGCCCAAAAGAGGCCAACTCCAGGAAAAGTGCGAAGCGGTTTTCCGTCCGGAGTTGCGTCTTTTCAGAAGCTAACCGAGGTTTTGAACGTCAACGCTGCATGATGAACGGGCAGGAGAAACGTTCGCCGACGGTGATCTGCGTGCCGCAGTCGTAGCGGCAGGTCCGAAACTGCCCGTTCAGGTCCTGACTGTTGAGATTGCAGATGGTTGTCTGCGGCTGCATGCCGCCGCCCTGTTGGTTCTTGAAGTAGTCGGGCATCTTCGGCTTTTCGTCGGTTCCCGATTGGGGCGAGGTGCCGAGCAGCGACGTAAGCAGGGTCAGGACGAGCAGCATGGTTGTCACCTCGGTCGTAAACGCCGCATGGTTTGCGGGCAGCGAAAGTTCGGTCGCGTCCCACTGCATCGATTATAGCATCATCCCCGCACATGTAGGGCGTTCTGGTGGAGGTTTTTAGGTGCCGATCCGCCGTTTGGTGGGCGGTACTGCCCTCATCGCCCACCGACCTTGAGCCCCGGGGCGGGGCGCTCGTCGAGGATCTGGCGGCGGAAGCGGAAGAGGGCGGCCGGCCGGCCACCGGTGGAAGACAGCGTCATCCCCGTCGGCTCCACCAGTTCGGCCCCTTCGACCAGGCGGCGGAAGTTCTGCTTGTGCAGGTGGCGCCCGGAGATCGCTTCGACGGTTGCCTGCAGATCGGTCAGCGTGAACTCGGGCGGCATCAGTTCGAAGACGACCGGCCGGTATTTGATCTTGCCGCGCAGCCTCGCCATTGCCGTGGCGACGATGCGGCGATGGTCGTGGCGCATCGCCAGCCCGGCGGTCAGAACGTCGTTGCCATTACCGTGGCCGTCGATGGCCGCCTCGGGCACGAGCCCTGCCTCGTAAAGCAGCTCATAGCGCTCCAGCACGCGTTCCTCGTCCCAGGGAAAATCGCCGAGGCCGAAGGCCAGGCGAATGCGCGCCCGGCGCCCGGCAATCCGGGCGGCTCGGTCGTCACCGGACACACCTGTTTCCCAGCGGGCAAGTGCCGGCAGGAGCGCCTGGTCCAGCACCGCCGGGCGACCCTGCCGCCAGTCCTCCCAGGGCAGGTAGCCGTACCAGTCGCGCCAATGCGCGCCGGCTTCGGCCAGCCGTTCGGTGTTTTCGGCATCGGTTCTCGTCAGGGCCAGATAGCCGACCGAGACCATGTGCTTGCCTTCTTCGCCCGGCAGCCGCTGACGGCCGCGATCGCCGAAGGTGTAAAGCTGTTCGATATAGCCGAGCTTCAGCGCCGTACGCTTTTCGACGCGATCGCGCAGGCTCGTCTCAAAGGTCCGGTGGAGCGCCGGATCGAAGGGACCGAAGGGCAGGCTGTCACGCGCATCGCCGTCACTTTCGCTGACGGCGAGGATGCGCGGGCTGCGGTTGACGACGGCGACGATCGCCGCATTGAGGCCGATCTCGACCGTTGTCGGCTGCGTCTCAATCGGCAACGGCTGCTCCTTCGGAAGCAAGCGGCAGAAGGAACGGTGCATTGCCGTCTGCATCCGCGCCGCGACCGATCGCGCGAACGGCGGCGATCAGCCTTCCATTGCGCGCGAGCACGCCGTCGCCAATTTCGACGAGCCGGCTGTTGGGGGTCGCATAGGGCGAGGCGCGGCGCAGCCGCTGCACCAGCTCCGCGTCGTCCTGGTCCGGCTCGGCCGCGAGCGCGGCGATGAGGGCGGCTGCCGGCGAACGGGAGACGCCCATCCAGCAATGAACGAGGAGCGGCCGTGCACGGTCCCATTCGCGCGCAAAGGCTACGATCTGCCGGACATGGTCTTCCTGCGGCGCAATGAGGTCGCCGGTGCCGGCAAAGGTGATGTCGTTCATGCCGAGCGTCAGATGTCGCGCCTTGGCGATGACGCCGGGGCGATGGAAATCCTGGCCCTTGGCGACGAGGCTGATCATCTCGGTGCAGCCATGGCGGACGGCCATTTCGGCGATGCGGGAAAGCGGAGAAACGATAATGCCGGGCATGTCAGATTTCCGCGCGCGCGGGCACGCGCTGCGCTTCCAGCGTGAGGAACCGTTCGGTGAACAGGCGCTGCGCCTCGACCGCCGGCAAGGGATCGATCAGCAGCGTCTCGCGGGTGATGCCGCGCGGCTGGCCGAAGAACTTGCGCGCCTCTTCGACGGAGAAGCCGGCAAGCACCGTTGCTTCGAAATAGGCCGCGACATGATCGGCCTTCTTGATGCGGTCCTTCAATTCCTTGGAGCAATGCGGCGGCAGGCCGAAACGAAGGTGGATGGCGCTTTCCAGCCGCTTCTCGACCGATTTGTAGCCGCCGCCGACCACCGCCTTGAACGGCGAGATCATGTCGCCGATCACATATTCCGGCGCGTCGTGCAAAAGCGCCAGCAGGCAATCGTCGGTGCTGCACTTGTTGCTGCGGCGAAAAATATCTTCGACCATCAGGCTGTGCTGGGCGACGGAGAAGGCATGATCGCCGGCGGTCTGGCCGTTCCACCGGGCAACACGGGCGAGGCCATGGGCGATGTCGCCGATCTCGACATCGAGCGGCGAGGGATCGAGCAGGTCCAGCCTTCGGCCGGAAAGCATGCGCTGCCAGGCGCGGGCCGCCGTCACGCGCTTGCCTCGTCCGTGCTGGTCGGGAAGGTGAGGCCGGTCCATTCGGGCAGAACCATTGTCACCGGCACGTCGCCGGCGAGCAGCGGGATCCCATTCGCCATGGCTTCGCCGGCCTTGTCGATGCGCACGATCGCGAGGGCCGACTTGCCCTGCACCGTGCCCAGCGCGCCGATCGCCTTGTCGTTCGCCGTAATCGTCGTTCCCGTCGGGGGAAGGGCGGCGTCCGCCGAAACGATCACGACCCGGCGGCGCGGCGTGCTGCGGTGCTGCATGCGCGACACCACTTCCTGACCGACGTAGCAGCCCTTCTTGAAGGAGAGGCCGCCGTTTTTGTCCAGGAGCACGTCATGGGGGAACGCGTCCTGCACCGCATAATCGGCACCGGCATTTGCAATGCCCGCTGCGATCCGCAGCCGTTCGAGGTCTTCTGCGCCGGCCGTGTCGCCCGCCGGCTCGCCATAGGCGCGGAAGACCGGGATGCCGGCCTTCTCGAAGCGATGGTCCCGGTAGGCACCCTCAGCTGCAGCTTCGTCGAACATCACGGTAACAGCCTGGGAAGCATCGATCGAAAGCTCTACCGCCGAGCGAAGCTTGTACATCGTCAGGCGCTTCAGCAGCGCTTCGGCCTGGTCGCATGCCGTTTCCAGCCGCAGGCCGTCGCCATCGCGGGAGATCAGGAACTCGAACAGGATCTTGCCCTGTGGCGTCAGAAGCGCGCCAGGACGCGCCTCGTCGGGCGCAAGCGCGTCGAGGTCGGTGGTGATCAGTCCCTGAAGAAGATCTTCGGCGTCCTTGCCGGAAATGGAGACGATCGCACGATCGTCGAGGCGAACTCTGGGCATCGTTCGAATCCTGTTCGACGGGAGGGGAGGCTCCCGCGCTAACCTAGCAAACGATCACCTGGTTAGCCGCGGCCGACTCAGGCCCCGGTCTCACCGGCGATCTCTTGGCGAAGAGGTAGGATGTTCGGCTGTCATCGGCAAGCAGGTCGCCGGCGCTCAGTCGCCGGCGATGAAGAATTTCCACTTGCCGTCCGGCATGATGCCGACGCGATAGAAGTTGTAACTGCCGAATTCTTCCATGTCGGCAAAATCGCCGGCGGTGACCAGGCGGAACAGGTCGACCTTTTCCGGTGCCGTCAGCGTCGAAAGCTTCTTTTCCGCAAAATAAGGCCAGACATAGGCCTCCTGCGGCGTGCCCTTGTCTACCAGCACGAAGCCGGTCGACAGCACGTCGAGCAGGATCGCGAGAATTTCGACGCCTTCCTGGTCGCCCGAAAGGCTCTTCAGGATCGACACCGGGTCTTCGTCGCCGGTGACGCCGGTGACCTGGGTCTGGTTCGGGCCCTTGCCGAGCAATGGGCGCAACCGCTCGATGTCGCCGGAAGCCGCCGCCTCGACGATCAGCTCGCGCATGCGGGCGACCGGCGCCGGAATCTTGGAAACGTCGGTCAGGACTTCGACAGGCCCGGTCGGCTCCGGCTCTTCAGCTTCGGGAGCATCTTCCTTGGTGGCTGTCGCCGACTTGTTGATCAGCGGGTCGGGCATCGGGATTTCGAGCGGAAGCGTCTCTTCCTCATCCGGCTCTTCGGCAACGGGTTCGGCGGCAGGCGGCGTCGCCTTCTGGTCGCCGGCGGCAGGCTGTTGCTCGGCCGGAACGGGTTGCGGCGCGCCCTGCAATTCGCTGAGAGCGAAGGCGGGGGAAACCGCTGCCGGGGTGGTCAAGGCGACACCGGCCAACAGCAGTGTGGCGAGGCGAACCGGAAGGGTCCGGTTTGCAAGATTCCGATGCATCGGGCAGTCCTGATATTACTGAATCGTGCGCTGGGGCGAGAATTCGCCGGCGAGCACGCGCTCGCGAAGCGAATTGAGCATTGCCTCGGCGCCGTCTTCGCCATGAAGCCGAACGGTTTCCCGCATGGCAAGAGCAATGGCCGCATCGGCGATGATTTCCGGCTCGATACCGTCGGCCATTCCGTCCGCCCAGGCCTCGCTCTGGTGTTCCAGCGCAGCCTGCATCTTCTCGTGGACGATCATGTCATCGATGTCGGTCAGGCTTGGTTCCATCATTCGTTCCATGCGACTTCCATTGTGCAAGCGGTTCATATTATGGCCGTTCGGCTGAACTCCGACTGAACGACCGTGACGGACTCGCCACTTCTTACCACTCTCTTAACGAACTTAGCAGCCTTTTCCCGAAACGACACGGGGTCGTGAGAAAAGAGGTTAATTTATTGCTAATTTCCAAAGCGGGCGACGATTTCTGACGCAAGTGTTGCCCCTTCGGCACGATATCGCTGTTCGGCGACGATCGCAGGGCCTGTGCAGTTCGTATAGACCGATGCGAAGGTGCGGTACCCGCGGTTGAAGGCGGCAGTCATCCGCTCGCGTCGTTTGACTTCAGTGGCGGTTTCCTTGTCGATCAGATCCTGCATCGAGCGGCGCCAGACGTCTTCCGGTTCCTTGACGCAGAGATTCCTGAGGTAGTGCACGGAGCCGAGGATTTCCGAGAGTCGAATCAGCCGCTGGTCATAGGGCGTCGGCTTTTCTTCCACGGCGGCCGGGGCAGGGGCTGCGGTCTCGGTCTTGGCCGCCTCTTTCGTCGGTGTTTTTTGCGCCGCCGCGCCAGTGGCGACCGTCAAGGCGATGCCGGCGAGCGTAAGCCTTGCGAGGATCGGGACAGGGATCATGATTTCATCAAGCCCGAATTGGCGGCGGTTTCAAGGCCGTCGCCGGATGTCGCGGCGTTCGCGCCGGTGCCGGAGAGTCTTTCCACACATTCGCGCACGCTGTCGGGGATCGGCAGGGTGAAGATCTCTTCAGGCGTGAACCAGCCGAGCCCTGCCGCGTCGTCGCTGGCGATGGCAACCGCGTCGGCATCCGCCTCGGCCCGGAACACCGAAAGCAGGAAGTGCCGCCCTTCGGACTCCTTGCCTGGCAGATCGTAGATTTCAAACAGCACCGGATCGCGCGCCTTGATGCCGGTTTCTTCGAACAATTCGCGAAGCGCTGTCTCCGCCGGCGTCTCGCCGGGCTCGGCACGGCCGCCCGGAAAGGCGTACATGTCGGCCGACGGTGGGTTGGCCCGGCGAACGAGCAGATAGCGGCCGTCGCGTTCTAGAATGACGGAGGAAGCAAGTTCGGGCTTGGTCGGCATCAGGGAATCAAATCGTCTCGGTAGCGTTGACCCATCCTACGTGAAGTGCCACATCGATGTCATGTGCGGACGTTTTGCGCTGACGGCGACCCCCGACGAAATGATGGAATTGTTCAGCCTGCTGGAAAGCGACGACTTTCCGGCGCGCTTCAATATCGCGCCAACCCAGCCGATCATGGTTGTCGTGGCCGGCGAGCGCGCGGCACCCGGCAGCAACCTGCCGGAGCGCAAGGCGGTGCTCGTGCGTTGGGGCTTTATGCCGGGCTGGGTGAAAGACCCGCGTGACTTTCCGCTGCTGATCAATGCGCGGGCCGAATCGGCAATCGACAAGGCCTCGTTTCGCGCCGCCATGCGCCACCGGCGTGTTCTCGTGCCGGCCTCCGGTTTTTACGAATGGCGCCGGCCGCCGAAAGGCAGCCGCGAGCCGTCGCAGGCCTATTGGGTGCGCCCGCGGAAGGGCGGCATCGTCGCTTTCGCCGGGCTGATGGAAACCTGGTCCTCGGCCGACGGCTCCGAGGTCGACACAGCGGCCATCCTGACGACGGCCGCCAACGCCTCGATCCGGCAGATCCATGACCGTATGCCGGTCGTTATCCAGCCCGAGGATTTTGCCCGCTGGCTGGATTGCAAGACGCAGGAGCCGCGCGAGGTTGCCGATCTCTTCGGCCCCGTCGCGGAGGACTACTTCGAGGCGATCCCTGTCTCGGACAAGGTCAACAAGGTCGTCAACACCGGTCCCGAAATCCAGGATGCCGTCACGCCCAGGTCGGTTGCGAATGCCCAGCTAAAGGGCAAGGACGAGCCGACCGAGCCCGATGGCGGGCAGATGTCTCTCTTTTAAGGAAAAGAGCGTCGGAACCGTCAGGCTGGCCGCTTGGTCAGCTTGCCAGCCGGCTTCGCCTTCACCTGCAACGCTGCGGCAAGTACGGCCTTCAGGCCGAGCGGGCGATACTGTTCGACGAGGTTGGCGGATTTGGTGATGTCTTTGGTCTTTGCGGCTTTCACTTGCACTCACTCCTTGATGCTTTCCCGAACCGGATACACTGCCGCTTTCGCACGTCTTCACGAAAGCGACGCTCCTCCTCGCTCTCCGGAGACAGGATTTCGTGGTGTGCTACCAACTACACCGCGAATCTGTTTTCCGCATGGCGATCTCAGATAAGCCTAATCATGACAAATCCATGACCGCGGAATCCTTTCGATAGTCGGCTGTGCTTGCACGCGGCTGACCTCTTGACCGAAATCGGGTGACGCGCGATAAGTGAGGCCATGAAAACGGTTATCTGCATTATCTGCCGGAACATTATTCGCTAGCGCTCCGCTGGCCTGGCCGTTTTCGTCTCCTAAAATCCAAGATGACAAACGCGCGGGCCTCCCGGGCGCGGTATTTTACGGTCGTATGCATCTTGGAGAATGGCAATGGGCGGAACGCCGACACTGAAGCTGTACAACACGCTGACGCGGGAGAAGATCGAGTTCAAGCCGATCGATCCCGACAACGTTCGCATGTATGTCTGCGGCCCGACGGTCTATGACTATGCCCATATCGGCAATGCCCGGCCGGTCATCGTCTTCGACGTCCTGTTCCGGCTGCTGCGCTATGTCTATGGCGCGGATCACGTCACCTATGCGCGCAACATCACCGACGTCGACGACAAGATCAACGCGCGGGCGCTGCGGGACTATCCGACCCTGCCGCTCAACGACGCGATCCGCCGGGTGACGGAGAAGACCGAAACGCAGTTTCTCGACGATGCCAGGGCGCTCGGCTGCCTCGATCCTGATGTCCAGCCGCGGGCGACCGACAACATCGCCCAGATGATCGACATCATCGAAAAGCTCATCGTCAAGGGCCACGCCTACCAGGCGGGCGGCGAGGTGCTGTTCGATACCAAGTCGATGGCCGATTACGGTCAGCTCTCGAAGCGCAACCTCGACGAACAGCAGGCCGGCGCCCGCGTCGCCGTCGAGGCGCATAAGAAAAGCCCCGGCGATTTCGTGCTGTGGAAGCTCTCCGGCGACAACGAACCGGGTTGGGAAAGCCCGTGGGGCAGGGGCCGTCCCGGCTGGCACATCGAGTGCTCGGCCATGAGCAGCCGCTATCTCGGCGAGGTTTTCGACATCCACGGCGGCGGGCTGGATCTCATCTTCCCGCACCACGAAAACGAGATTGCCCAATCCCGTTGCGCCCATGGCACCGAGGTGATGGCGAATGTCTGGATGCACAACGGCTTCCTGCAGGTCGAAGGCCGCAAGATGTCGAAGTCCGAAGGCAACTTCGTCACCATCTACGAACTGCTGCACACGGAAAAGTTCGCCGGCCGCCAGTGGCCGGGCGACGTGCTGAGGCTCGCGATGCTGATGACGCACTATCGCGAGCCGATCGATTTTTCGGTGAAGCGGCTGGAAGAGGCAGAGCATCTGCTCTCCAAGTGGCCGGTGCCGGGTGACGCCACGGGTGAGGCCGACCCGGCCGTGGTCGCCGCACTTGCCGACGACCTCAACACGGTCGCGGCCGTCCAGGCGGTCCATGCGCTCGCCCAGAAGGCGGCGACCGATCCCAAACTGCTCGGCACCTTCGCCGCAAGTGCTGCGCTGATCGGCGTGGTGCCGCAGGCGGTCGAGCTCGACGAGGGGCTGGTCCGCGACATCGACAGCCGCGTGCGGGCCCGTCTGGAACTGCTGAAGGCGAAGAACTTCGCGGAAGCCGACAAGATCCGCGATGATCTGCTGGCGCGCGGTGTTCAGCTGAAGGACGGCAAGGATCCGGCAACCGGCGAGCGGGTGACGACCTGGGATATCAAACGGTGACGGTGGGCCGCCCCCAGAGCCCTGTCCGATTGCTCTGATCGGTTCGGACAGGGCATCTGAAAGGGCAGCGAAAAGCGGAGCGCATGCATGAAAGAGGAGTTCGTGCGATGATCGACCATACGGGCATTCCCGTCGCGGATTTCGACCGGGCGCAGTCGTTCTACGACAAGGCCTTTGCTCCGCTTGGCGCCTCCTTGCTGATGATGGTGCCGTTGGAGCACACCGGCGGCGTGAAGGTCGGCGGTTATGGCCGCGAGCGGCCGGTTTTCTGGCTGCATGAGACGGCCGCGGCAGGCCCGGGCCGCCACTACGCCTTTTCGGCGCGCAGCCGCGCCGAGGTCGATGCCTTCTATGAAGCGGCGATTGCCGTCGGCGGACGTGACAACGGCAAGCCGGGGCTGAGACCGCACTACCACCCGGACTATTACGGGGCCTTCGTATTCGATCCCGACGGCAACAATATCGAAGCCGTCTGCCACGCGCCGGGCTAAGGAGGAGTTGCGATGAGTCTCGACAACAGGCCCTATTATGCCGGCGGCTGCCAATGCGGCGCGGTCCGTTTCCGCGTCGAGGGCAAGCTCGGTGACGCATCCGTCTGTCATTGCCGCATGTGCCAGAAGGCGAGCGGCAACTTCTACATGCCCTTGGTTTCGGTTCGCGGCGCGCATGTGACCTGGACCCGCGGAGAGCCCAAGCGCTTCCAGTCGTCAAACGCCGCGCGCCGCGGCTTCTGCGCCGATTGCGGCACGCCGCTGACCTACGAGGCACCGGATGGCATGGCGCTGGCGATCGCTGCCTTCGACGAGCCGCAAGGCATCGTGCCGACCATCCAATGGGGCGTCGAGGGTAAGCTGCCCTATGTCGATCACGTTGCCGATCTGCCTGGCGTTCATACGCTGGAAGATCCGGACGCAATCGAGTTCCTGACCAATCTCGTTTCCTATCAGCATCCCGACCACGACACCGAGACCTGGCCCCCGGAGGAGAAGCGATGACCGAAAACGTTCGAACAGGTGGATGCCAATGCGGCGCGGTCCGCTTCCGGATCAAGGGTGAACTCGGACGCGCGTCGATCTGTCATTGCCGCATGTGCCAGAAACAGTTCGGCTCGTTCTTCTCGGCGCTGGTGACGGCGCCGAAGGATGGCGTCGAATGGGTGCGGGACGAACCGAGCTATTTCCAGTCCTCGGTCAACATCGACCGTGGCTTCTGCCCGAAATGCGGAACGCCGATGACGTATCGGCATCCGGGTGGCCTTGAGATCGCCATCGGCACCTTTGACGATCGCACCGATCTGGCGCCGAAAATCCAGGTCAATCACGCCTCGCGGCTGCCCTGGGTCGATACGATCTTCGAGCAGCCGGTGCTTGAGGATCAGGATTTTTACGCCAGGCAGGAAAGCATCATCTCGTTCCAGCATCCCGACCACGAGACCGATCAATGGCATCCCTCGGGAGCATTCCGGTGACCATCGCGCGCATCTATACGGGCGGATGCCAATGCGGCGCCGTGCGCTACCGCGCCGAGGGCGTGCTTGCGGACCCGCATATCTGTCATTGCCGCATGTGCCAGAAGGCGACCGGGAACTATTTCATGCCGCTCGCCAATGCGTCCCGAGACACGTTCGACATTACCCGGGGCCAGCCGTCCTGGTTCCGCTCGTCGCATCTGGTGCGCCGCGGTTTTTGCAGCGATTGCGGCACGCCGCTGTTCTACGATATGCCCGACGAGAACTTCATCAACATCGCGCTCGGCTCGCTCGACGACCCCGATGACGTACAGCCCGTTTACCAGTCCGGCGTCGAATCCCGCGTCATATGGTTCTCACGGCTCGCGGGCTTGCCACCAAGGGAGACGGATGACGGTAGCGAGGTCTCGGCGACCCGCCATCTGATCGTTCTCGAAACCAACCGCCAGCATCCCGACTACGACACCGTGCACTGGCCGCTCACGAAAGACTGAAAATGACGACTGTTCTGCGTACGCTTTATCCGGAAATCGAACCCTATGCGTCGGGCCACCTCGAGGTCGGCGACGGTCATACCATCTATTGGGAAAAGGCCGGCACGCCGGGCGCTAAGCCTGCCGTCTTCCTGCATGGCGGGCCAGGCGGCACGATCTCGCCGAACCACCGCCGCCTGTTCGATCCGACGCTCTACGACGTAACGCTGTTCGACCAGCGCGGCTGCGGTAAGTCGACGCCGAATGCCAGGATCGAAGCCAACACCACCTGGCATCTCGTCGCCGATATCGAGCGGCTGCGCGAGATGGCCGGCGCCGACAAGTGGCTGGTCTTCGGCGGTTCCTGGGGATCGACGCTGGGGCTTGCCTATGCCGAGAAGCACCCGGAACGGGTTTCCGAACTGGTGCTGCGTGGCATCTACACGCTGACCAAGGCCGAGCTCGACTGGTACTACCAGTTCGGCGTCTCGGAGATGTTCCCGGACAAGTGGGAGCGTTTCATCGCGCCCATTCCCGAGAACGAGCGCCACGAGATGATGCACGCCTATCATCGCCGCCTGATGAGCGAGGACAAGGCGACACGCCTTGCGGCCGCCAAGGCCTGGAGCATCTGGGAAGGTGAGACGATCACGCTGTTGCCGGAGCTCGCAACCAGCGAGCCCTTCGCTGACGACGATTATGCTGACGCCTTCGCGCGGATCGAGAACCACTTCTTCGTCAATGCCGGCTGGATGGAAGAGGGCCAATTGCTGCGCGACGCCCAACGGCTGCACGGCATTCCCGGCGTCATCATCCACGGGCGCTACGACATGCCGTGCCCGGCGAAGTACGCCTGGCAGCTGCACAAGGCCTGGCCGGGATCAGAGCTGCATCTGGTCGAGGGAGCAGGCCATGCCTATTCCGAGCCGGGCATCCTCGACCGGCTGATCCGCGCCACGGACCAGTTCGCAGGCAAGACCGAGCAAAAGTAAACCGAGCATATTTGGACGAGAGCCATGACCAGGGAACGCATCTACCTCTTCGACACGACGCTGAGAGACGGGCAACAGACGCCCGGCATCGACTTTTCCGTCGAGGACAAGATTGCGATTGCCGGCCTGCTCGATCAGTTCGGCATGGACTATATCGAAGGCGGCTATCCCGGCGCGAACCCGACCGACACGGAGTTCTTCGGGCGCAAGCGCACCCAGAAGGCCTCCTTCGTCGCCTTCGGCATGACCAAGCGCGCCGGGGTTTCGGCGTCGAACGATCCGGGCCTCGCGGCGCTGCTCGCGGCCAAGAGCGACGCCATCTGTCTTGTCGCCAAGAGCTGGGACTATCACGTCGAAGTGGCGCTCGGCTGCACCAACGAGGAAAACCTCGACAACATCCGGGCCTCGGTCGAGGCGGTGGTCGCCTCCGGTCGCGAGGCGATGGTCGATTGCGAGCATTTCTTCGATGGCTACAAAGCCAACCCCGCCTATGCGCTCGCCTGCGCGAAGACGGCCTTTGACGCCGGCGCGCGCTGGGTGGTGCTCTGCGACACCAATGGCGGCACGCAGCCTCCGGAGGTGCGCGAGATCGTTGCGGCCGTGATCGCTGCCGGCGTGCCCGGCGCCAATCTCGGCATCCATGCCCATAACGATACCGGCCAGGCGGTCGCCAATTCGCTTGCGGCGGTCGAGGCCGGCGTACGCCAGATCCAGGGCACGCTGAACGGCATTGGCGAACGCTGCGGAAACGCCAATCTCGTCACGCTGATCCCGACGCTTGCTTTGAAAGAGACCTATTCCAGCCGCTTCGAAACGGCGATCGATGCCGACCGCTTGCTGGAGCTGACGAAGCTCGCTCATTCCTTCGACGAGCTGTTGAACCGCTCGCCAGACCAGCAGGCGCCTTACGTGGGCGCGTCGGCCTTTGCAACCAAGGCCGGCATCCACGCTTCGGCATTGCTCAAGGATCCGCGCACCTATGAGCACGTGGTGCCGGAAAGCATCGGCAACCTGCGCAAGGTCATGGTGTCCGACCAGGGTGGCAAGGCCAATTTCATCAACGCACTGAAGCGCCGCGGCATCGTCGTCAGCAAGGACGACCCGAAGCTCGACAAGCTGATCGCCATCGTCAAGGAACGCGAAGCGACCGGCTATGCCTATGAAGGGGCGGATGCGAGCTTCGCGCTGCTCGCCAGCCGCATTCTCGGCACGGTGCCGGATTTCTTCCACGTGGAAAGCTTCCGGGTGATGGTCGAGCGCCGCTTCGACGCCAACGGCCATCTGAAGACGGTGTCGGAAGCGGTGGTGAAGGTGGTCGTCGACGGCGAGACGATGATGTCGGTCGCCGAAGGCCACGGCCCGGTCAACGCGCTCGACCTGGCGCTGCGCAAGGATCTCGGCAAGTACCAGTCGGAAATCGAAGACCTGGAGCTCGCGGACTACAAGGTCCGTATCCTCAATGGCGGGACCGAGGCGATCACCCGCGTTCTGATCGAATCGACCGATGGCACGGGCGCACGCTGGTGGACCGTGGGGGTCTCCGACAACATCATCGATGCGTCTTTCCAGGCGCTGATGGACAGCATCGTCTTCAAGCTGCTCAAGAACCGCGACCACGTCGGGCTGATCGCCGCCGAGTAATTTCGGCGATCGGCCCGGTAACGCTGATGAACTGGCCGGGGGAGGGTGAGCAAAACTCATTCTCCCTTCACGGAAATGAATTGGTGCATCACCGGCCATTGGGGTAGGACGCACCAATGGGAGATCGTGCCGGCCGACTGGCTGTGCCCTCCCTTCTGACCGGTGAGCGGCCGTTGCCGCCAGGGCTCTCCGGCAAAACACCAGGAAAAGATGATATGGCCGAGCCGAAAGCACCCGCCGAAAATACCGATTCCGCACAAGGCTTTGCCTTCGCGCTGACCGCCTATCTGCTTTGGGGCTTCCTGCCGTTCTTCATGAAGGCTGTCGCCCATATCCCGGCGCCGGAAGTGGTGGCGCACCGGATCGTGTGGTCGGTGCCGCTCGCAGGTCTCGTGCTGCTCTGGCTCGGGCGCACCGACGATATCAAGACGGCACTGCGCTCGCCGCGCATGCTGTGCATGGCCGCACTGACTGCCGTGCTCATCACCATCAACTGGGGCATCTATGTCTGGGCAATCGGGGCGGGCCGCGCCATCGAAACCGCGCTCGGCTACTACATCAATCCGCTCTTCTCGATCTTCCTCGGCGCCGTGCTTTTGAAGGAGAGGCCGAACCCGGCGCAGATGGTCGCAATCGCGCTCGCTGCTTCCGCCGTCGCCGTGCTCGCCTTTGATGCCGGCGGTCTGCCGTGGGTGTCGATCGGCCTCTGCCTGTCCTGGGGTTTCTACGCCTTCTTCCGCAAGACCCTGCCGGTTGGCCCCAACCAGGGCTTCTTCCTGGAAGTCCTGCTGCTGAGCGTTCCGGCCATCGGCTACATCATCTGGCTGGAGACGACGGGGCAGGGCCATTTCGGTGACACCGGCATGGCCGACGTCCTGTGGCTGTTGTCCTGCGGCATCGTCACGGCCGTGCCGCTGATGATCTATGCCAATGGCGCCAAGCTCCTGCGCCTCTCGACCATCGGCATCATGCAGTACATCGCGCCGACGATGATTTTCGTGATCGCCGTCTTCGTCTTCCATGAGCCCTTCGGTACGGCAAAGCTCATCGCCTTCGGCCTGATCTGGGCGGCGCTGGTGATCTATACCGGCGCGATGCTGGCTGAAAGCAGGGCGCGCCGCGCCCTGCAGGCAAGCCCGGCCGAATAAGGTCGGTTGCGATAGAAACAAAAAAGGCGCGCCGGGGGCGCGCCTTTTTTGTTGGCTGAACAGGTTTCTCAAAGCTTGGAGATGATCTCGGCTTCGCCGTCGCGGCCGTTGCCGCCGTTGGCGGCCGCCAGGATGGTCGGCACGATGTCGGCGGCATCGTTGACGACGAGCGGCTGCACCAGATGCGCCGTGTGGACGAAGCCCTCTTCGCGCATGTGCTGCAGGAGGTCCATCATCGGCCTCCAGAAATTGTTGATGTTGCCGAAGACCATCGGCTTGCGGTGACGGCCGAGCTGCGCCCAGGTCATGATCTCGACGATCTCTTCAAGCGTGCCGATGCCGCCCGGCAGAGCCACGAAGGCGTCGGCGCGTTCGAACATCGTGTGCTTGCGCTCGTGCATGTCGGCCGTGACGATCAGTTCGTTCAGTTGGCCGAGCGAATGGCGGGTCGCTTCCTTGTCCATCAGGAATTCAGGGATGATCCCGGTGACTTCGCCGCCGTTGGAAAGCACGCCGCTGGCGACCGCTCCCATGATGCCGCGTGTGCCGCCGCCATAGACCAGGCGAAGCCCGTGATCGGCGATGGAGCGGCCGAGCGCGCGGCCGGCCTCCATGTAGGCATTGTCGCGTCCCGGCTGTGACCCGCAATAGACGCAGATGGATCGAATCGTGCTGTTCTCGGTGCTCATGCCCCCCAAAAAACATTGCAGCGCAGCATGGGTCAAGAAAAATGAGGGGAAACCCGGCTTTCTGTGGGTTGCCGTGCCTTCGGCTGCTTGTATGCCGAATCGCGAATCGCTAGCAATTTCAGTGATTGATTGAAGAAATCGGACGAGTTGCTTGCTGTTGCGCTATAATGACGGCGCAAGCCCGCACCGCAGGCCGATGAGAGGGCATGCGCGGAGCGTTGCTCCGCTCCGTGTGGAGAGTGGCATGATCAAAAATAAGGCCGGCTGGGTGGCCATTTCTGTCCTCGTGGCAGCAACAGCGTTGATGGTATTCGTAATTCAACCGAACTTGCGCGACGACGGCCAGAAGCCAACGGCGGAGCAGGCGGCAGGCACCGCGACACAGTCGACCGAGGCGACGCCTGCGACCAGTGGCCCGCAGGCGGCTGGCGCCTCTGCCGAGACAGCAAAGTCGGATGCTGCGCCGCAGCAGGAACAGTCGAAGGCCGACGCGGCGACTGCCGCCAATGCGCCTGCAACCGATCCCGCCATTCCCGGTTTCGATGTGTTGCGCGTGGAGCCCGATGGCTCGACGGTGATCGCCGGCCATGCCCAGCCGAATTCGAAGCTTGAGATCCTGAGCGGCGATACGGTGGTCGGCACCGCTGATGTCGGCGCGACCGGCGACTTTGCCGCGGTCTTCGACGATCCGCTTCCGGCGGGTGACCATCAGCTCACGCTGCGCAGCACCGGCGAAAACGGTGCGGTGAAGAGCTCCGAGGAGGTCGCGACCGTTTCTGTTCCCAAGGATCCGTCCGGTCAACTGCTTGCCATGGTCTCGAAGCCCGGCATGGCGAGCCGGCTGATCACGACGCCGGATACGGTGGAGGGGACAGCGGCTGTGGACGCCAAGCCGGCCGAGGTTGCTTCCGCAACGCCGCAGGCGGTCGATACCGCTACTGCGCCGGCCAAGCTTTCTGGCGTGCCGGGCCTGCAGGTGAGCGCCGTCGAGATCGAAGGCAGCAAGATGTTCGTTGCCGGCAGCGCCAAGGCAGGCGCCTTGGTTCGCGTCTATGCCGACGACAGGCTCGTCGGCGAAATGAAAGCCGACGACAAGGGCCACTTCGTCGTCGACGGCCAGATCGAGTTGACGGTGGGCAGCCACATCATTCGGGCCGACATGCTGAACGAGGATGGCACCAAGGTCGTGATGCGCGCTTCGGTTCCCTTCGACCGGCCCGCCGGATCGCAGGTCGCGGCCGTGGCACCTTCGGGCACGCCGTCCGCAACCGCGGGTCTCGATGGCCTGCGTGCGGAAGCTGGAAAGGCGCTCGCGCTGCTGAAGGGTCTCTATGCCAATGGCAAGGTGCCGAACGGCGAGCAACTGGCCGCCGCCCGTTCGGCGACCGAGATTGCGTTGAAGTCGCTTGCCGATTTCCGCCTCGCCGACAGTTCCGACCAGACGCTCGTCGCTTCCGCGACGCGGGCCGCAAAGGCCTCCGCAAGTGCGCTCGCGGCGCTGAAGGCTGCACCTCAGGACGCATCGAGCGTGGCGACGGCACTTGCCAAGGTTGATGAAACGGTTGGTGCGGTCCTTGCCGAGCAGGGCAGCGCCACGCCGGCGTCGCCCGAGAAGGCCCAGCCGAAGGACAATGCCCCGGCTCCGGGCGAACTGGCAAAGGCAATGGGTGCTGGAAGCGCAGTTGTAAACGACGCTGCACCGGCGCAGTCGGCGACCGAAACCGCGGCCGTTGCAGCCTCGCCCGACCAGCCCCAGACGCTCGAGCAGGCTCCGCTCAAGGAGAGCAAGAGTTCGGTGATCATCCGCCGCGGCGATACGCTGTGGCAGATCTCGCGTCGCGTCTACGGCGCCGGCCTGCGCTACACCACGATCTATCTCGCCAACCAGGACCAGATCGAGGATCCGGACCGCATTCGCCCGGGTCAGGTCTTCGGCGTGCCGGACAAGGCGCTGCCGGACGACGAATCGCGGGAAATTCACAAGAAGCACATGAAACAAGAGCAATAAGCAGCCGATCGGCGGCCGCCGACATTGCGGCGGCTGCGACGGATGCTTATCTCCAGACCAAGGGCGGCGCCTTCGACAGGGCGCCGCTTTTCATTGAACGGTGATGACGGCGCCGCAGGTCTTCGTTTACAGGGAAGGCTCGGCGCAGAGCTTGGATGCGCAACAATCTGCCTCCAAGCGCGCAAACGTAAGAGCGGATCAGAACGTGGCACCCCAGAAGAAAACCGTTTCGGCCGATACCAGCAATCCCTTGCATACGATCGCCAATCTCTGGCCCTACATGTGGCCATCGGACAGGGCCGATCTCAAGCTTCGGGTGATCTGGGCGACGGTCATTCTGATCATCGCCAAGGTCGTCCTGATCCTCGTTCCCTATTCCTTCAAATGGGCAACCGATGCGCTGAACGGCAAGCCGGATGTCCTGGGCTTTCTGCCCGTGTTCACGACCGGCGCGGTCATGCTGGTGCTTGCCTACAACCTCGCGCGTCTTTTGCAGGCCGGCTTGAACCAGCTGCGCGATGCGCTGTTTGCAAGCGTCGGTCAGCACGCGGTCCGGCAACTGGCCTACAAGACCTTTGTGCACATGCACCAGCTGTCGCTGCGCTTCCATCTGGAGCGGCGCACCGGTGGGCTTTCTCGCGTCATCGAGCGCGGCACCAAGGGCATCGAAACGATCGTCCGATTCACCATCCTCAACAGCGTTCCGACCCTGATCGAATTCCTGCTGACGGCAGTGATCTTCTGGTGGGGCTACGGCTTCAGCTATCTCCTCGTCACCGCCGTCACCGTCTGGCTCTACATCTGGTTCACCGTGCGCGCGAGCGACTGGCGCATCGCCATCCGCCGTTCGATGAACGACAGCGACACCGACGCCAACACCAAGGCGATCGACTCGCTGCTGAACTTCGAGACGGTCAAGTATTTCGGCAACGAGGAGATGGAAGCCCGTCGCTTCGACAAGTCGATGGAACGCTACGAGGCGGCGGCGACCCAGGTCTGGACGTCGCTCGGCTGGCTCAACTTCGGCCAGGCGTTGATCTTCGGCGCCGGTACGGCCGTGATGATGATCATGTCGGCGCTTGCCGTGCAGCGTGGCGAGCAGACGTTGGGTGACTTCGTCTTCATCAACGCCATGCTGATCCAGCTTGCGATCCCGCTCAACTTCATCGGCTTCGTCTACCGCGAAATCCGTCAGGGGCTCACCGACATCGAGCATATGTTCGACCTGCTCGACGTGCGCGCCGAAGTGGTGGATCGCCCGAATGCGAGCGAACTTGTCATCGGCAAGGGCGCCATCGCCTTCAAGGATGTGCATTTCGCCTATGACGCGGCGCGTCCGATCCTGAAGGGCATCACTTTCGAAGTGCCCGCCGGCAAGACGGTCGCCGTCGTTGGCCCCTCCGGTGCCGGCAAGTCTACGCTCTCGCGGCTGCTCTATCGCTTCTACGACGTGCAGGAAGGGGCGATCACCATCGATGGCCAGGACGTGCGCACAGTGACGCAGAAGAGCCTGCGCTCGGTGATAGGCATGGTGCCGCAGGACACGGTGCTCTTCAACGACACCATCGCCTACAACATCCGCTATGGCCGCGTTTCGGCGAGCGAAGCCGAAGTCGAGGCGGCGGCCGAAGCCGCGCAGATCGCCGAGTTCATCCGCACGCTGCCGGAGGGCTTCCAGGCCATGGTCGGCGAACGGGGCCTGAAGCTTTCGGGCGGCGAGAAGCAGCGCGTTGCGATCGCCCGCACCATTCTCAAGGCGCCGCCGATCCTGATCCTCGACGAGGCGACCTCGGCACTAGATACGCGCACGGAGCAGGAGATTCAGTCGGCACTCGACGTCGTTTCGCGCAACCGCACGACGCTTGTCATCGCGCACCGGCTCTCGACCGTCATCAACGCCGACGAGATCATCGTGCTGAAGGACGGCGTCATCGCCGAGCGCGGCACCCATGGCGAGCTGATCGATCGCGACGGCCTCTATGCCTCGATGTGGAGCCGCCAGCGCGAAGCGACGCAGGCCGAAGAGCAACTGAAGCGCGTGCGCGAGAGCGACGATCTCGGCATCGTCACCCGCGGCGAGCCGGCGGTTTGATGGCGTCTTTTTCTTTGCTGAGCGCGACGCGTTTTGTCGCTACCGGGCGGGCAACGTTGCCCGCCGGGACATTTCGCGCTAGAGCGGGGGGCAGGAAAAGCGTTTGCGGTTTTCCGTCCGCATCCCGCGCTAACTTATAGAAAACGATCACGTTCCACGGAAAATCTGGAGTAGAGTTCATGAGCCTGGTCAATACGATCCGCAACACACTCGTCCCGGTGCACAAGGAAGGCTACCGCTTTGTTGCGATCTTCTTCGTCGTGTCGCTGGTGCTTGGCTTCCTGTGGGAGCCGTTGATGTGGATCGGCTTCGTGCTGACCGCGTGGTGCGCTTACTTCTTCCGCGACCCCGAGCGCATGACGCCGCTCGACGACGATCTGGTGATCAGCCCGGCCGACGGTCGCGTGTCGTCGATCGCGACGGTCCTGCCACCGGAAGAACTGAACCTCGGTTCGGAACCGATGCTGCGCATCTCCGTTTTCATGAATGTGTTCAACTGCCACGTGAACCGCGCGCCGATGGCCGGCACCATCACCCGCGTCGCCTATCGCGCCGGCAAGTTCGTCAATGCCGAGCTCGACAAGGCGAGCCAGGAGAACGAGCGCAACGGTCTGGTGATCGATACAAAACACGGCGCCATCGGCGTCGTTCAGATCGCCGGTCTCGTTGCCCGCCGCATCCTGTGCTGGAAGTATGAGAACGGCTCGCTGGAGGCCGGTGAACGCTTCGGCCTGATCCGCTTCGGCTCGCGTCTCGACGTGTTCCTGCCGGCCGGCTCCGAGCCGCGCGTCAGCGTCGGGCAGACTGCCGTTGCGGGCGAAACCGTGCTCGCCGAGTTTGGCTCGGCCAAGGGCCCGGTCATCAGCCGCCGCGCATAAGGAGTGTCTATGGAAGGCTCTGAACAGGAAAAACCGATCGACACGCGGCAGGCGTCCGAGGACGCCAGCGGCTCGAGCGATACCGCGCGCGGCCCACGGCTGCGCGAAATCCCGCTGCGGTTGATGATCCCCAATCTGATCACCGTGCTCGCGATCTGCGCCGGCCTCTCGGGTATCCGGCTCGCCTTTGAAAACCGCATCGAGCTTGCCGTTGCCATGGTGTTGCTCGCCGCCTTTCTCGACGGCATCGACGGCCGTGTCGCGCGCGCCCTGAAGGCGACGTCGAACTTTGGCGGCCAGATGGATTCGCTCGCCGATATCATCAACTTCGGTGTCGCGCCGGCCCTCGTGCTCTATGTCTTCATCCTCGACCAGGCGCGTTCGATCGGCTGGATCGCGGCACTGATCTACGCGATCGCGATGGGCCTGAGGCTCGCCCGCTTCAACGTGATGGCGGAGCGCCAGGTCAAGGCGTCCTGGCAGTCGGAATATTTCGTCGGCGTGCCGGCGCCCGCGGGCGCCATGCTGGTGCTGTTGCCGGTCTATCTCGGCCTCCTGGGCCTGGCGCCAGAACGCACCTTCGCGCTCATCGCATCCGCCTACACGGTGCTGATCGCCTTCCTGCTCGTCAGCCGTCTGCCGGTCTGGTCCGGCAAGTCGGAAAACAGCCGCGTGCGCCGCGACCTCGTTCTGCCGGCCATCCTCGGCGTCGTCTTCTACGTCGCGACGCTGATGACCTACACATGGGAAACGATGGCGGTGACGGCGCTTGGCTACCTGGTCACGCTGCCCTTCGGTGCGCGATCCTGGCAGCGCAAATATGGCGGCGATTGGCCGGCCCATCCTTCGACCGGCGGCGACGGCCTGCCGGGCGACAAGGACTAACGCAAGTCCGCGAGAGGCGTGAATCGGCCTTCCGACCGGCAATGCCCAAAATGAAAAGGCCACCGTGACGACACGGTGGCCTTTCTCATTTGAGCGGTGTGACGAAGCTTATTCCGGCAGCCGGTAGTCGACAATCTTGTCTTCGCGCACGATGTAGAGCTTGCCGGTCTCGGTCTGGTTGGGGCCAACCAGCGGCAGCAGCTTGGCTGCGACTTCCGAAGGATGCGGCACGGTTTCCGGATCCTCGCCCGGCATCGCCTGAGCGCGCATCGCCGTACGGGTGGCGCCGGGGTCGACCGAGAGGATGCGCAGCGGCAGGCGCTGCGTCTCGCCGGCCCAGGTACGGGCCAGAGCCTCGACCGCAGCCTTCGAAGCGGAGTAGGGCCCCCAGAAGGGCTTGCACTTGTGTGCAGCGCTCGACGACAGGATCAGCGCACGGCCAGCATCCGACTTGATCAGCAGCGGCTCGAGCGAACGGATCAGCCGCCAGGTGGCGTTGACGTTGATGTTCATCACCTTGTCGAACACCTTCGCCTCGACATGCCCGATCGGCGAGATCGTGCCAAGCACGCCGGCATTGGCAACGAGGATGTCGAGCTTACCCCAGCGTTCGTTGATCGCGCCACCGAGCTTGTCGATCGCCGGCATGTCGGCAAGGTCGAAGGGCACCAGCGTCGCCGAGCCGCCCGCCGCCTTGATCGCGTCGTCAAGTTCTTCGAGACCGCCGACGGTGCGGGCGCAGGCAACCACATGGGCTCCGGCCTTGGCCAGTTCGAGAGCGGTGAAATAGCCGATACCGCGCGATGCGCCGGTGACCACGGCCACCCGGCCTTTGAGATCGATCGTCATTTTTCTGTCTGATTATCCGTTGCTGGCGAGAACCGAGAGTTTGCGGACATTGCTGGCGCCTTCCTGGTCGAGAAGGCGGGTCGGATAGTCCCCGGTGAAATAGTGGTCGGTGAACTGCGGCGACTTCGGATCGCGCTTTTCGCCGCCGACCGCCTCATAAAGACCGTCGATCGACAGGAACTCGAGCGAGTCCGCGCCGATGTAGCGGCACATGGAGGCGAGGTCCGCATGCTGGTTGGCGAGCAGCTTGTCGCGGTCCGGCGTGTCGATGCCGTAGAAGTCCGGATGGAAGATCATCGGGCTCGCGACGCGCACATGCACTTCGCGCGCACCGGCCTCGCGCATCATCTGCACGATCTTTACCGACGTCGTGCCGCGCACGATCGAATCGTCGACGAGGATGATGCGTTTGCCCTCGATCATCGCGCGATTGGCGGAATGCTTGAGCTTGACGCCGAAGGCGCGGATCTGCTGCGTCGGCTCGATGAAGGTGCGGCCGACATAATGGTTGCGGATGATACCGTATTCGAAGGGGATGCCACTCTGCTGGGCATAGCCGAGGGCGGCCGGCGTGCCGCCATCCGGCACCGGAACCACGACGTCGGCCTCGACCGGCGCTTCCTTGGCGAGGTTGATGCCCATGTTCTTGCGCGACACATAGATGCTGCGGCCGCCGACGACCGAGTCCGGCCGGGCGAAGTAGACATACTCGAACAGGCAAAGACGCTCGGGCTGAGAAACCTCCGGCTTGCGCGCGTCGATGGTGATCGAACCGTCGGGCTGGATCTCGCAGATGATGACTTCGCCGTTCTCGACGTCGCGCACATAGGTCGCGCCGATGATGTCGAGCGCGCAGGTCTCGGAGCAGAAGATCGGCTTGCCGTCGAGTTCGCCCATCACGAGCGGACGGATGCCGATCGGATCACGTGCGGCGATCAGCTTTGTGCGCGTCATCGCCAGCATCGAATAGCCGCCTTCCATCTGGCGGATGGCATCGATGAAGCGGTCGGAAGAGGAGGACTGCTTCGAGCGGGCAATCAGGTGCAGCACGACTTCGGTGTCGGACGTCGACTGACAGATGGCGCCGTCGGCGATCAGCTGCCGGCGAAGCGTGAGGCCGTTGGTGAAATTGCCGTTATGGGCGACCGCAATGCCACCGACTTCGAGTTCGGCAAAGAGCGGCTGCACGTTGCGCAGCGCCACTTCGCCCGTCGTCGAGTAGCGGGTGTGGCCGATCGACATGAAGCCCGGCAGTTTCGCCAGCGTCGCCGGATCCGTGTAGTGGTCGCCGACGAGGCCCATGCGCTTCTCGGTGCAGAACTGCTTGCCGTCAAAGGTGACGATGCCGGCTGCTTCCTGGCCGCGATGCTGGAGCGCATGCAGGCCCAGCGCCGTCAGCGCCGCCGCGTCCGAGTGCCCCAGTATGCCGAAGACGCCGCACTCTTCGTGCAGCTCGTCGCCTTCGAGTTCATCGTGGATTTCGATGGATCTATCGGTCATCACAGTCGCCTTTGCTCCGTACCGGTGCGCATATCGTGATCAGGCCCGCCGTCTTCAAGCAATCTTAGCTGAAAACGGCTGCAAGCGTTATTCCCCAAAAGGACAAAGCCCGCGGGGCGGGCTTTGTCGGCAAATCATTCCTGTCTCAGCCGTTGGTGGCCGGGGCGTCGTCGGCGGGCGCCTGGTCCGGCGTCGTCGCAGGTGCCTGGCCTGGCGTCGTTGCCGGCGCTTCGCCTTCGCCTTCGCCGGTCGTGTCCTTGCCGCGCAGGCGATCGAGAATGGTGGCATCGGCCTCTTCGGGCAAAAGCGCGATCAGCTTGTTGCCGAGATTGTCGAGCAGCGGCTTCGACTTGGCCTGGGTGACCCAGGTCGGCTGCTGCTGCGGAGCGACGAGCCAGTTGAAGAACAGCATGGCGACGACGACCAAAAGGATGCCGCGGGCAGCGCCGAACAGGAAGCCGAGCGTGCGGTCGAGCGCGCCGATGCGGCTGTCGATGATGAAATCGGCGATCCGCATGGTGATGAAGGAGATGATGATCAGCGCGATCAGGAAGATCACCGCCGCCGATCCGATCATCGCGACCGTGTCGCTGTTGGTATACTGCTTCGCATAGGGCAGAAGATGCGGGTAGAGGAAGTAGGCGGCAGCCGCCGCACCCACCCAGCTCGCGACCGAAAGCACCTCGCGCGAGAAGCCTCGAACCATGGCCAGGATTGCGGAAAACAGGGCGACGCCGAGAACGATACCGTCGAGAATTGTAATGGGCATTTTGTCCTTACTCCGGACCCGGTTCGTCCGGGTCTCCTCAAGCCTATCCGCCATCGGCCCTGAGTTCAGGGCATTTGCAGCCTGTTTGCGGCCCTTAAAGGGCGGCCTGCGGCATCCGCATCTTTCAGTCTTCGTCCTCCACCGGTCTCAGCGCGTTTCGCGACCCCGCGATGCGCGCCACCAGATCGGGCAGGCTTTCCATCTCGCTCCAGCGGCCATTGCCGTTTTTCGGCAGTTCGGTCGAAGCGGACGGCAGGACCGCCTGGGAGAACCCGAGCTTCTCGGCTTCCTTAAGGCGTTGTGCGGTATGCGCAACCGGCCGGATGGCACCCGACAAGCTGACTTCGCCGAAATAGACGCAATCCGCCGGAAGGGCAAGCCCGGCAAGCGATGAAACCAGTGCGGAAGCCACAGCTAGATCGGCCGCCGGCTCGGAAATGCGGTAGCCACCGGCGATGTTGAGATAGACGTCGTGCTGGCCGAGCCGCACGCCGCAATGGGCTTCCAGCACGGCAAGGATCATCGAGAGCCGCGCGGAATCCCAGCCGACGATGGCGCGTCTCGGCGTGCCGAGCGAGGTCGGGGCGACCAGCGCCTGCACTTCGACGAGAACCGGGCGGGTGCCTTCCATGCCGGCAAAGACGGCGGCGCCCGGCGATTTCTCGTTGCGTTCGCCGAGAAACAGTTCCGACGGGTTGGCGACCTCGCGCAGGCCCTTGTCCGACATTTCGAACACGCCGATCTCGTCGGTTGGGCCGAAGCGGTTCTTGACGGTGCGCAGGATACGATAGTGATGGCCGCGGTCGCCTTCGAAGTAGAGCACGGCGTCGACCATATGCTCGACGACGCGCGGACCGGCGATCTGGCCCTCCTTGGTCACATGGCCGACGAGCACGACGGCGGTTCCCGTCTGCTTGGCAAAGCGGATCATCGCCTGCACGCCGGTGCGAACCTGGGTCACCGTGCCCGGCGCGGAATCGACGATGTCGCTCCAGAGCGTCTGGATCGAATCGATGATCACGAGATCCGGGCGCTTGCCTTCCGACAGCGTTGCCAGAATGTCCTCGACGTTGGTCTCAGCAGCGAGCAGCACATCGCTGTCGGCAGCCCCCAGCCGCTGGGCGCGAAGACGCACCTGCGCCACAGCCTCTTCGCCCGAGACATAGATGACGCGATGCTTGCGGCGCGAGAGCGCGGCCGCTGCCTGCATCAGCACCGTCGACTTGCCGATGCCGGGATCGCCGCCGACGAGCAGCGCCGATCCGCGCACGAAGCCGCCTCCGGTCACCCGGTCGAGTTCCGAGATGCCTGTCTGGATGCGCGGCGCGTCTTCGATCTCGCCCGAGAGGGTGGTGAGTGCGACCGGGCGTCCCTTCTTCGGCGCGCGCGACGGACCGCCGCCGATGCCTGCCGTCGGGTCGTCCTCGATGATCGTGTTCCACTCGCCGCAGCCTTCGCATTTTCCCACCCAGCGAGTGTGGATCGTGCCGCAGTTCTGGCAGATGAATTGGGTACGCGCTTTCGCCATCGGCATCGACTTTCGGAATGTGAGACCGCCGACGTCGCGAGGGGACGTCGGCGGCAAAGAATCACCTGTATCGTCACATAATGCCGCAAAGTGCGGAACAAAAGGTGAATTTCTGCAAGAATGACCGAAAAATGAGCTGAAGGAGCGCGTCAGACGCTGTCGATATAGTGCCTGATATAGCGGCGGCCGAGGCTGGTCAGCATCTCGTAGCCGATCGTCCCTCCGGCGCGCGCGACATCGTCGATGGCGATGTGCCGGCCGAAGAGCTCGATGTAATCACCCGGTCGTACCGCGCTTTCAGGAAGGTCCGTGACGTCGAAGAGACTGAGGTCCATGGTGACGCGCCCGACATGCGGGACCTTCTGGCCGTGCAGGAAACCGAAGGCCCCTGATGGCGTTGCCTGCCTGAGCGTGACGCCGCCGCCGGACACGGAACGGTGATAGCCATCGGCATATCCCACAGCCACCGTGGCGATGCGACTGTCGCGGTCGAAGCGGGCAGAGGCGCCATAGCTCGCGGTGCCGCCGGCGGCCACGTCGCGCACCTGGATGATCCGTGCGTCGGCGGTCACCACCGGCTTCATCGGGTTGGGGATGTCGTTCACCGCCTCGCCGCCATAGACGGCGATGCCCGGCCGGGTCAGGTCGAAATGATAGTCGGGCCCGAGGAAGACGCCGCCGGAGTTGGCAAGGCTCGCATCGACCCCTTCATAGGCAGTCGACACCTCATGGAAGCGACGGAGTTGAAGGCCATTCAGCCGATGGTCCGGATCGTCGGCGCTGACGAGATGGCTCATGATCAGCACCGGCGAAAAGCTTGCCGGCCGCGCCGGGTCTGTCGCAAGCGCAACGGCCTGCTCGACCGTAAGGCCGAGCCGGTTCATGCCGGTATCCACATGCAGCACGCAAGGGTGGTCGCCACGCTCGGAAAGGGCGGCCATGAACACCGCCAGCTGCTCGTCCGAGTTGATGACCGGCACCAGATCGTTGTCGAAGAACAGCGCCTCGTTGCCCGGCCACATCCCGGCGAGAATGTAGATCCGGCCGTCCGGTGCAAGCGGACGGAGTGCTGCGCCTTCCTCGGCATTGGCGACAAAGAAATCGCGGGCGCCGGCCGCATAGAGGGCAGGGGCCGCCTGCGCGATGCCGATGCCATAGGCATCCGCCTTGAGGACGGCTGCGGCACGCGCCTTGCCGGAGCGCTTGTTCATGGCCCGCCAGTTGTCGGCAAGCGCGCCAAGATCGATCGTGAGCCGGTTGGAAGCGGAAAGGAAGTCTGGAGGAAGCATGCCGGGCACTCTGCGTGGATGATCCAGGATCAATACAGCCAAGCGCAGAGCGTCGCAAATATTCCCCTGTCGCAGCGCCCTCGCGGATGGACCAGGCAAACGAGCACTTTTGTGCAAGACGCAGCCGCGCAGGCGCACTATGGTTTTGCCATGCAGACAATTTCGCAGGAAGAAGCCATCGATGTCATGCCGATAGAGGGCGCCGAGCGCACGCGCTTCTGGCGGGATTCCCGCTTCATGGGCATGGAATGTCTGACGGCGACCTTCATCACCCATGAATTTGCGCCGCACGCGCACGAAACCTTCAGCATCGGCGCCATCGAGGCCGGCTCGCAGATCAGCAAGATCAAGGGCGAGCGTTCGGAGGCCGGCCCCGGATACTTTTATCTGATCAATCCCGACGAAATTCACGACGGTCATCCGGGCGGCAGCGGCTATCGCTATCGCATGGTCTATCCCAGCGCCGAACTGCTGGTGAGCATCATCGAGGATGTCACCGGACGCGCTTTCAAGGGCACGCCATCCTTCTCCAAGCGTGTTTTGCAGGCGCCGGACCTGGCTCTTTCCTTCCATCAGGCCCACCGCACGCTCGAAGTGTCGGGGGCGACGCTCGAGGCGGAGGAAAAAATGTTCGCGGTGCTTGCCGCGATGTTCGAGCGCCACGGCAGCACGATCATCACGCCGATCGAAACGCGCGAGCAATCGGCCGTTCACCGGGCGCGCGACTTCCTGGCGGAAAACTATGCCGAGGACATCGGGCTCGAGGAACTGGCGAAGGTCGCCGGCCTCAGCCGCGCCCACCTCATCCGCGCGTTCCGCAAGGAGTTCCACATCACCCCGCATGCGTTCCTGACCGACAAGCGCGTGCGGGCGGCAAAGACACTGCTGCGGCACGGCTGGTCGGCGGTGGACGCAGCCTATCAATGCGGTTTTGCCGACCAGGCGCATTTCAGCCGTCATTTCAAGGCGCGCACCGGCGTCACCCCTGGGGCCTTCCGCGCCGGCTGATCACTTTCGTTCAAGACGATCCGCAGCCCGAGTCCTAGAACACTCGGGCAATTGCGATCGCGCGCCTGTGTGGAAGGGCGGCGCATCGCGCGAATGGAGACGTGGACGTTGCAGGAAAGAAGTGCGTTCCAGGAATTTCGGGCCGCGGCCGTTGCTATGACGCCGCTGATCGTCGCGGTCATGCCGGTCGGCCTCGTGTTCGGTGCGGTGGCGGCGAGCAAGGGACTTGCGCCGGCCGAGGTGGCGCTGATGAGCGCGCTGGTCTTTGCCGGCGGGTCCCAGTTCGTCGCGATGGATATCTGGACGCATCCGGCGTCCTGGGCGGCGCTTGGCTTTTCGGCACTGCTCGTCAACATCCGCCATGTGCTGATGAGCGCTTCGATCGGCGGCAAGCTCGACAGTTTCTCCGGCCCGGCGCGCTATGCCTCGATGCTGCTTCTGGCCGACGAGATCTGGGCCATGGCCGAGATGCGGGCGAGCAACGGCAAGCTGACGCCTGCCTGGTATGCGGGCCTTGCGGTGCCTTTCTACTGCCTTTGGGTGCTGACGAGCCTTGCGGGCGCGTTGCTTGGGGCATTCCTGGGCGATCCGAAGGTTACCGGCCTCGACTTTGCGTTCCCCGCCGTCTTCATCGTGCTGGTCATGGGGTTCTGGAAAGGACGGGAGACGGGTGCCGTTCTGGCGGCTAGCGCTTGCGCCGCCGTGCTCACGCATCAGTTGCTGCCAGGGGTCTGGTACATCGCTGCCGGGGCTGCGGCCGGGGTCGTGGTCGCGCTTCTCTCCGGTGCACGCAAGGAGGCCCATGCATGACCGTCGATCCAAATACACTGCTTGCCATCGTCGCCATGGCGGTTGCGACGATCGCGACCCGCATCGGCGGTCTCGTGCTGATCCGGTATGTGACGATCGGGGAAAGCCAGAAGCGCGCACTGGAGGCGATACCGCCGGCCGTGCTGATGGCGGTTATCGCGCCGACGGCCTTCGTGACCGGCCCGGCGGAAACGATCGCCGTTGCCGCGACGGCCGTGGCCGCCATGCGGCTGCCGCTCCTGGTATCGGTCGCCGTCGGTGTCGTCTCGGTAGCGCTGCTGCGCCTCGTGTTCTGAGAGGTTTGTGCTGGCGCGGCGCGCTTCAGCCAAAAGGCACGTGCCATTTGAGATTGAGAGCGGGCTGGGAAACCGCAAACATTTTTCCCAGCCCGCTCCGGCCGCCCCCACGGAACCCTAGTGTTCTTCGTACTGGGTGAAGGATGGATCGGCGAGATCGGTGAAGCGCGTGAATTCCGACTGGAAGGCGAGTTTCACGGTACCGGTCGGTCCGTGACGCTGCTTGGCGATGATCACGTCGGCCGTGCCCTTCACCTGCTCCATCTTCATCTTCCATTCTTCGTACTTCGGGTCGAACTCGTCGCGCGGCTCCAGGTTCTTCACGTAGTATTCCTCACGGAACACGAAGAGCACGACGTCGGCGTCCTGCTCGATCGAGCCCGATTCACGAAGGTCGGACAGCTGCGGCCGCTTGTCTTCGCGGCTTTCGACGCCACGGGAGAGCTGCGAGAGCGCGATGATCGGAACGTTCAGTTCCTTGCCGAGCGCCTTGAGGCCGGTGGTGATCTGGGTGATTTCCTGCACGCGGTTGTCGCTGGATTTGCCCGAGCCGGTCATGAGCTGGATGTAGTCCACCACCAGGCAGTCGAGGCCGCGCTGGCGCTTCAGGCGCCGCGCGCGGGCGGAAAGCTGGGCGATCGAGATACCACCGGTCTGGTCGATATAGAGCGGCACCTTCTGCATCATCTGCGAGCAGGCGACGAGCTTTTCGAAGTCGGCCTCGGAGATGTCACCGCGACGGATCTTCGAGGAGGAGACTTCGGTCTGCTCGGAGATGATACGGGTGGCGAGCTGTTCGGACGACATTTCGAGCGAGTAGAAGCCGACGACGCCGCCGTTCTTGGCCTTGAACGAGCCGTCAGCCTGGACTTCCGGCTCGTAGGCCGCAGCAATGTTGTAGGCGATGTTGGTGGCAAGCGAGGTCTTGCCCATGCCGGGGCGTCCGGCAAGCACGATCAAGTCGGAACGCTGCAGGCCGCCCATCCGGCCATCAAGCGACAGGATGCCGGTTGAAATGCCCGAAAGGCTGCCGTCGCGCTCGAAGGCCTGGCCGGCCATGTCGATGGCGAGCGCCACGGCGTCGTTAAACGACTGGAAACCGCCGTCGTATCGACCGGTCTCGGCAAGTTCGAACAGACGGCGCTCGGCGTCTTCGATCTGGCCCTGCGGAGGCATGTCGAGCGGCGCGTCATAGGCGATGTTGACCATGTCCTCGCCGATGGTGATCAGCGAACGGCGTAGCGCCAGGTCATAGATCGCCCGGCCATAGTCTTCGGCGTTGATGATCGAGACGGCAGCGCCGGCAAGGCGCGCAAGATAGGTCGCGACGGTCACGTCGCCGACCTTCTCGTCGGCCTTGAGGAAGGTCTTGATGGTGACCGGGTTCGCCATCTTGCCCATGCGGATGATGTCGCCGGCGACTTCGTAGATCTTGCGGTGCAGCGGTTCGTGCAGATGCACCGGCTTCAGGAAGTCCGACACGCGGTAGTACGCGTCGTTGTTGACGAGGATCGCGCCAAGCAGCGCCTGCTCGGCCTCGAGGTTGTTCGGGGCCTCGCGGTAGTGCTGGTCCGCCTGATCCTTGCCGATAGGGGATAGCTTTCGCGACGCTTCGTTCATTCGTTTATCTCTGCCTCTGTCTGGTGTGGCACCGGTTTGCGTTTTAGCGCGGGCCGGGTCAAGTGCACGAGGGACACAGTCGCGAAGCGACGTCACCGCGCCCGGCGCTGTTCCCGTTGTTCGACTGATCCACAGGCGGGGGCTCGCAAATGTGCGGATTATGCCGTCGTCACAAATTTGGTCGTTGACGCCGCGAATCACCCGAACCTTCCCGACGAAACGAAGTGTAGCGCCGTCCTCCTCTGCCTCAAATCCGCATCTTGAAAATCCACCGCATTTGGATTAGATAGAGGCAGAATAATTAGCATGCTAGTAATATGGAAAAGATACCAATGTATCAACCCACCGTGAACCGCGAACTGTTCGATGCCCTGTCGCTGCTCAATCGCAAGCTGCGCGCCGTGTTCGATGCGCGGGTGAAGGAGAAGGGGCTGACGCTGTCGCGCGCCCGCGCGCTCTTCGCCTTGACGAAGAAGGATGGCCTGAACCAGCGGGAGCTCGCCGACGAACTCGACATCGAGACCCCGACACTGGTGCGCCTGCTCGACGGCATGGAGAAGCAGGGCTTCATCGAGCGGCGGGTCGAGGTCTCCGACCGACGCGCCAAGCAGATCCATATGACCGAACTCGGCCGCACCGTTGCCGACGAGATCCTCAGGCTTGCCGACGAAATCCGGGCCGAAGTGCTGCAAGGCATCGACGCAGCCGAGCTTGCCGTGACAAAGCGGGTGGTTCGTGCGATCGCCGACAATGTTCAGTCGCTGGCGCGGGAGTGACGGCGATGGGCGCAGTCGCGACGGCCGCCGCAAACGACAATCGCCTTGCCTCCGAGCTTGAGGCCGCGGAGGCCGTCGACGAGGACCAACACGGAGAAACCGTTATTGCGCCGGAACCGGCGCCAACCCCCGTGCCGGCCCCCGTCGAGAAAGGTCTGTTGCTTTCGGCGGTCTATGTCCTGGGCTCCGTGCTCCTGTTCCTAACGCAGGGGCTCGGCATGAACCTGGCGCTCGCCAACCTTACGCAGGTCCAGGGCTCGCTTTCGGCGACCTCCATCGAAGCCGGCTGGCTCTCGGCGGCCTACATGGCGCCGAATGTCAGCCTGTCGATCGCGCTGGTGAAGATCCGCGCCCAATACGGGCTGCGCCGTTTTGCCGAAATCAGCATCGCCGGTTTCGTCGTCGTCTCGTTGATGAACGTCTTCGTTTCCGATCTGCATTCGGCGATCGTCGTGCGCTTCATCAGCGGCATTGCCGCCGCACCGATGTCGACGCTCGGCTTCCTCTACATGCTCGAAGCCTTTCCGCCGGCGCGCAAACTGACCGTCGGGCTGGCGCTGGCGCTCACCTGCACGACGATTTCCGCGCCGGTCACCCGCCTGATCTCGCCGACCTTGATCGAATATGGCCAGTGGCATGCGCTCTACACGCTGGAAATGGCGCTGGCGCTGATCGCGCTGCCGATCATCTACCTGCTGCCGCTGACGCCGGTCCCGCATGCCAAGGTTATCCAGCGCATGGATATCCTGAGTTACCTCCTCGTCGCCGTCGCCTTCGGCTGCCTCGCCGTGGTCCTGACCATGGGGCGCCTCTACTGGTGGTTCGAGGCTCCTTGGCTCGGCGTCCTGCTGGTCGTCTCGATAGCGACGCTGACGACCGCGGTGCTGATCGAGCTTTATCGCCCGGTGCCGTTGATCGACGTGCGCTGGATCGCTTCAAAGGAGATCGTGCACTTTGCCGCCGTTCTCTTGATTTTCCGGCTGGTCGCCTCCGAACAATCGACTGTTGCTGCGAACTTCTACCAGCAGCTCGGTCTCCAGTTCGAGCAGGTCGCAACCCTCTATTGGATCATCCTTGCTGCGGCCATCGGCGGCGGTCTGCTTTGCGCCGCGCTGATGAATCCTGAACATGCGGAGCGCGTGCATATTCTGGCACTCGGCCTCCTGGCGGCCGGCGCCTACATGGACAGCCAGGCGACCAGCCTGACACGGCCGGAGCAGATGTATCTGAGCCAGGCGATGATCGCGTCCGGAACGGCGCTCTTCCTGCCGCCGGCCATGGCGCGCGGCTTCAAGGCGGCGCTCGCCAAGGGGCCGAGCTATATCCTCAGCTTCATCGTGATCTTCCTCTTTACCCAGAGCATCGGCAGCCTGATCGGCTCCGCCGCCTTCGGTACCTTCGTCACGATCCGTGAAAAGTTTCATTCCAACCTTCTCGCGGAACAGATCGTGCTCTCGAACCCTCTGGTTGCCCAGCGCGTCAACCAGCTTTCCGCCGCCTACGCCAAGGTGATGGGCGACAAGACCCTGCTCGGCGGCGAGGGCACCGTGTTGTTGTCACAACAGGTGACCCGCGAAGCTTACATCCTCGCCTACAACGACGCCTTCCTGCTTGCCTCGGCGGTCGCGCTTTTCGCGCTCGCCGGGCTGCTGCTGCACATCTCCCACAACTGGCTCAGGCAGAGATTGTCCGCTCCTGCGCCGATGCCGGCCACCTGATTGACAGAGTTGACGACCATGTTGAAATCCCTGCGCTCTCCCACGAGCATCATCGTTCTTCTCGCCGGCATCGCCGGTATCGCCCTTGTGCTCTACGCCTGGCGGCTGCCGCCGTTCCACAGTTCGGTGGAATCGACGGAGAATGCCTATGTGCGCGGCTTTGTAACGATCATGAGCCCGCAGCTTGCGGGCTATGTCGCCGACGTTCCGGTGCACGACTACGAGACGGTCAAGGCCGGGCAACTGCTGGTCAAGATCGACGACCGCATCTATGCGCAGAAGGTGGCGCAGGCGGAAGCCACGCTTGCCGGGCAGAAAGCCGCACTTGCCAATTCCTTTCAGCAGGAGCTTTCCGCCAAGGCGGGCATCGCCGCCAGCCAGGCGCAGCTCGATGGTGCCAAGGCTGCCTTCAATCGGGCCCGGGCGACCTGGGACCGCATCCGCCCGCTTGCGGAAAAGGGTGTTTCGACCCGCAGTGATGCCGACCAGGCGCGTGCAGGCTTTGAGCAGGCCGACGCTGCCGTGAGCCAGGCAGAGGCCGGGCTGGAAGTGTCGAAGCAGGCGCTGGCGACGACGCTTGGCGCGCGTGCCGGACTGCAAGCCGCGGTGAGCGGGGCGGAAGCGGCCGTCGAACTCGCGCGAATCGATCTCGACAACACCCGCATCGTCGCGCCGCGGGACGGCCGTCTCGGTGAGATCGGCGCGCGGATCGGTCAATATGTGACGGCCGGCTCGCAACTCCTGGCGCTGGTGCCGAACGACGTCTGGGTCGTCGCCAATTTCAAGGAAACGCAGCTCGACGGCATGAAGGCGGGCCAACCCGTCGCCATCGCGGTCGACGCGCTGCAGCGGAACGAGCTGACGGGGCATATCGAGCGGTTCTCGCCCGCCGCCGGTTCGGAGTTCAGCATCATCCGTCCGGACAACGCCACCGGCAACTTCACCAAGGTGGCCCAGCGCGTCGGCGTGCGCATCGTCGTCGATCCCGGCCAGCCGCTGGCGGAAATGCTGTCGCCCGGCCTTTCGGTCGTCGTGCGCGTCGACAAGGACGCGCCGGTGCGCGTTGCACCGGACCAGGCGAACATCGGTGTCGCGCCTGTTGCTGCCCACGGATAAGACGGCCGAGGTCCACAGAGCCATTGCCAGAAACGGCCGCGCAACCAAGAAAAAAGCCCGGATCGATGATCCGGGCTTTCGCGTGTTGAATGGCCTTTAAGGCTTATTCTTCTTCGCCTTCGAATTCGGCTTCCGGGTTGAAGAAGTCTTCCGGCTTCAGGGCGTCTTCGTCAACGCCGTAGATGGCGTCGGCCGAGGTCAGGCTTTCGCCCTTTGCCTGGCGACCGGCTTCTTCGGCCGAACGGGCAACGTTGACTTCAACCGAGATCTCGACTTCCGAGTGCAGGTGCAGCGTGACCTTGTGCAGGCCGATCGACTTGATCGGCTGGTTGAGGTCGACCTGGTTGCGGCCGACGTTGAAGCCTTCGGCAGCGAGCACTTCGATGATGTCGCGGGCAGCAACCGAACCGTAGAGCTGGCCGGTTTCGCCAGCCGAGCGGACGATGATGAACGACTTGCCGTCGAGCTTCTCGGCAACAGCCTGGGCTTCCGACTTGCGCTCGAGGTTGCGGGCTTCGAGCGTCGAACGCTCAGCTTCGAAACGGGCCTTGTTGGCAGCGTTGGCGCGCAGCGCCTTGCCGAGCGGCAGGAGGTAGTTACGGGCAAAGCCGTCGCGAACCTTTACGGTTTCGCCCATCTGGCCGAGCTTGGCGATACGTTCGAGAAGAATGACTTCCATGTTGGTTTCCTTTCAGAGTTCCAGTTCGTTGGTCAGTTTTTTCCAACCGGCGTGACCGCGATGGTGCGTCGCGTATCGATCAGGCCGGACAGGAGGAAGAAGAATGCCGGGATCGTGAACACGAGCACCGACAGGTATGCAATCCACAGCACGGGAAGCCGCCAGGACTTGCCGCGTGTGCGGAAATGGAAGGAGGCGAAACCGGCAAGCAGGAAGCCCGCGCCGAAGGTTCCGCAGATCAGCGCGCCGATCGTTGCGGGTGCGCCGCCGAGGAAGGTGAGGACCAGGCCGCCGAGAAAGATGAAGATCGCGTTGCGGTGCATGCGCAGCGTCGACGGAATGTCCTCGCGCGGGCGCAACGACCGGCCGGACATCTGCACGATGCGGGTGGCGAGGTAGTAGGCGGTAAACAGCATCAGCACCCAGATCGCGCCCTGGACGAGCGGCAAAGCGAGGGTGAAAAGCGACTTGATCTGGGCGATGGCAGCCGCATCCGGGTTGTAGGCGCTGTCCTGCGCCTTCACGGCCTGAATGACGATATCGACCATGCGATCGGAGATATCGGCTCCATAACCGACGATCACGCCGACGATGATCATGCCGACAGTCACCAGACCGGCGAGATGGCTGAGGATATCGGAGAGCGGATACCAGGCAAGCGCCTCGTCCGGGCCGCCGAGTTCGGACGCCGGGCGGGCGAGATTGGCGAGATGGCTCAGCCAACCGGCCGGGATCAGCGTGACAACGAGGATCAGCAGCGCGAAGTAGGGCGAAACGAGAACGGCACCGGTGGCACCGGCCGTGACGATCGCGGTGATCGCTGCGGCATTGCCCCAGCCGAGGCCGGCAATCAGGATTGGAAGTGCCGAAGCGGCATAAAGGACGATCGCAAGAGACGACTGCGTATTCGCGCCCATCGACAAGAGGGCGGCGGTAAAGCCGGCGAGAACGCCGGTCAGCAGCGATGTCCTGTTCACATTCGTCACGTTCGCTGTCCTGCTTCGTGCAGTTAGGGGATGGCCAAAGCGCAGCCCCAGCATGGGATTTTGGCGCATCGCGCCGGTTCCGATCCGCGCCCATCGCGGAAGGGAGAGAAAGAGGCGCTCACCTTAGGGGAGCGCCTCTCCCAACAAGTCGGGTTCCGTCGAGTCAGAAGACTGACGGAGAGTCAGCCGTTCTTAGGAAACGACGTAGGGCAGCAGGCCGAGGAAGCGTGCACGCTTGATCGCCTGGGCGAGTTCGCGCTGCTTCTTCTGGGAAACGGCCGTGATGCGGGAAGGAACGATCTTGCCGCGCTCGGAAATGTAGCGCTGCAGAAGACGGATGTCCTTGTAGTCGATCCGCGGAGCGTTTGCGCCCGAGAAGGGGCAGGTCTTGCGGCGGCGGTGGAACGGGCGACGAACCGGAGCGGAAGAAACTTCAGCCATTGTCTTAATCTCCTAAAGCTTCTTGATTACGCGCGGTCTTCGCGCGGACGGCGCGGGCGGTCTTCGCGGTCGCCACGGTCCGGACGCGGACCACGGTCGCCGAAGCCACGCTCCGGACGGTCGCCATCGCGGCGCGGACGGTCGTCGCGGTCGCGCTTCTGCATCATGGCAGACGCGCCTTCCTCGTGCTTCTCGACGGCGATCGTCATGTAGCGCAGGATGTCTTCGTTGATGCGCATCTGGCGCTCGATTTCGTGAACAGCCGCTGCCGGAGCATCGATGTCCATGAGAACGTAGTGAGCCTTGCGGTTCTTCTTGATGCGGTAGGTGAGGGACTTCAGGCCCCAGTTCTCGACGCGACCGACCTTGCCGCCGTTTGCTTCGAGCACGCCCTTGTACTGCTCGACGAGACCGTCGACCTGCTGCGGCGTGATGTCCTGGCGGGCCAGGAATACGTGTTCATAAAGAGCCATTGTGGCTTGCCTTTCTTGCGTTAATCAGCCCGGACCTCGGCGGCTAAGCCTCAACGACTGTTCTTAGTGGCTGCAGGCAGCCGGCAAGAAAGTGTTGTATCGAGACGGTCGAGAGCGGAGACACGGGAGGCCGGAAAGACGTGCAATCCTAACGGCTCCCCTCGAGGAAGCCGGCCCTCCGTTCAGCCACCAGCCAGAAGACCGGGCATTTCGAACAGCGCGCTTATACGCATTTTTCCGCGGAAGGCAAGGCTTGCCGCGTCTTTTCCGCTTTCTACGCCAGCCCGTTCACCTTTTTCCATTTGCGCAGGCGGCCGTGGGCGTTGGCATAGGGAGAGGAAGTATTGAACTGGATCATGCGTCCGAGCGTGAATTTTCCGTACCATGGCCGCCCGTAAAGCGTCCGCTCGTCGCGATCCCTGATGAGTACCTCGAGCGTCTCCTTGCTGCGCCTCAGTCTGGCGACAAGCTCGCCCGGCGAAAGAGCGTGGAAGTCCGCATAGAATTTCTGCGCAAGCCGTCCGAGTTCGTTCCATTGATAGCCCGTCTCGGGGAAGTCGACCAGCTCGCCGCGCTGATCGCGATCGATCCATTTGATCACGAGTTCGCCCCAGCCGATGAGGTAGGCGACGAGGTCGCCGACGCTCATCATCGTGCCCTTGGCGTGGCCTTCGAGCGACGGTTCGCGGTAGCGCTCGTCAGGAACCCGTTCCAGCTCGCGCATCAGCCTGGCGAACTGGACGTCGATCGCCGCAAGCAGTTCCGCTTTCGTCTGGGGTACCGGCATCGACGATCTGGTCTCACGCTCAGATCGGCATCGGGTAGATCCGGTGCAGCCGCCGGATCCCGTTCACGATGTCCTGCGACAGCGTAAGGTCGACGGCGCCAAGGTTGGTCTTCAACTGCTCCATCGAGGTTGCGCCGATGATGACGGAAGCCATGAACGGCCGCGCCAGGCAGAAGGCGATGGCCATCTGCGCCGGATCGAGGCCGTGCTCGCGTGCCAGTTTGACATAGCCTTCGACGGCCGGTTCCTGGTGCGGCGTGAAGCGGCCGCCGAGATCGCCGTTGATCGAAAGTCGCGAGCCCTTCGGCTTCGCGCCATCGAGGTACTTGCCGCTTAAGAGGCCGGCGGCGAGCGGCGAATAGGCGAGCAGGCCCACGTCTTCGTGGTGCGACAGCTCCGACAGGTCGAGGTCGTAGGCGCGGTAAAGCAGGTTGTATTCGTTCTGGATCGAGGCGACGCGCGGCAGGCCATGACGCTCCGCCATGTCGATGAACTTCATCGTGCCCCAGGCCGTTTCGTTGGAGAGGCCGATGGCGCGGACCTTGCCGGCTTTCACGAGGTCGCCGAGCTTGTCGAGGATTGCCCGGAGGTCACTCGCGACATGATCCTTGTCCTGCCTGGACGGGTCATAGGACCAGGCATTGCGGAAATGGTAGTGGCCGCGGTTCGGCCAATGAAGCTGATAAAGGTCCACATAATCGGTCTTCAGCCGCTTGAGGCTGGCGTCGATCGCCTGGTCGATGCCCTCGGGTGTCGTCGGGTTGCCGTTGCGGATATAGGGGCGGCCGGGGCCGGCGACCTTGGTCGCAACGACGACCTCATCGCGCCGGCCGCGCCTGGCCAGCCATTCGCCGATGAAGCGTTCCGTGTCGCCATAGGTCTCCGGCGAAAGCGGGGTCGTGGGGTAGAGTTCGGCCGTGTCGATGAGGTTGACGCCCTTTTCGAAGGCGTAATCCAGTTGCTCGTGCGCCTCGGCGATGGAGTTCTGTGAACCCCAGGTCATGGTGCCCAGGCAGATTTCCGAGACCTTGATGCCGGTGCGGCCAAGCGTGTTGTAGCGCATCTAGATAAGTATCCTTGTGAAGGGCGGCGCCGACCTGGGAGGGAAGGGGCGCTGGCACCGGGAATGGAGCGGTCGCCTCGACCCTGGTGATCGGGTAGGGCAGAGCGACATCGGGCGGCAAACTTACGCCTTGATTGTTGAAGATCAAGGGCAAAAGGCCTCGTCGGCCGTGTCCGTGCCGGCCTCCAAGCTTGACTCGTCGGTAAGGAATGTGAATGGAGAGGAAGCCGGAGATGTATGGTTTCTGCCTGCATCCCGCTCTAACTCATAAGAACCGATCACTAGGATTTCGTGTCGCGCCGACCCGAAATCCTAGTGATCTAGGGAAGGGACGATCCCATGAGCATTGCATTCACGTTTCCAGGCCAGGGCAGCCAGGCTGTCGGCATGGGCAAGGATCTGGCCGACGCTTTTCCGGAAGCGGCAGCCGTCTTTGCCGAAGTCGATGAAGCACTCGGCCAGAAGCTGTCCGAGATCATGTGGAACGGCCCCGAGGAAACACTGACGCTGACTGCGAACGCCCAGCCGGCGCTGATGGCCGTATCTATGGCCGTCATTCGCGTGCTCGAAGCCAAGGGCCTCGACCTAAAGTCCAAGGTTTCCTTCGTCGCCGGCCATTCGCTCGGCGAATACTCGGCGCTCTGTGCCGCCGGTACCTTCTCCATTGCCGACACGGCGCGTCTCCTGCGCATCCGCGGCAACGCCATGCAGGCGGCGGTTCCCGTCGGCAAGGGCGCAATGGCGGCGATCATCGGCCTTGAACATGCGGATGTCGAAGCCGTCTGCCGCGAAGCCTGCGCGCTCGGTTCCTGCCAGATCGCCAACGACAATGGTGGCGGCCAGCTGGTGATCTCCGGCGAGAAGGCTGCCGTCGAGAAGGCCGCAGCACTCGCTTCCGAAAAGGGCGCCAAGCGCGCTCTGATGCTGCCGGTCTCTGCCCCCTTCCATTCCGCGCTGATGGCGCCGGCTGCCGACGCGATGCGCGAGGCGCTGGCCAAGGTCGAGAAGCGTAATCCGGTGGTGCCTGTCATCGCCAACGTGCTCGCCGCCCCGGTCAGCGATTCCGACGAGATCGCCCGGCTGCTGGTCGAGCAGGTCACCGGCCAGGTCCGCTGGCGCGAGACGGTCGAATGGTTTGCCGCCAACAATGTCACGACGCTTTATGAACTCGGCTCCGGCAAGGTCCTGACCGGGCTTGCCCGCCGCATCGACAAGACCGTCAACGGTATCGCCGTCAATACGCCCGCCGATATCGACGCAGCACTCGCCGCCTTGCTCGCCTGAGCGAACGCCTAGGCGCTCCAGTTATAAGGAATCAAAGAGATGTTTGATCTTTCCGGCCGCAAGGCTCTCGTTACCGGTGCATCCGGTGGTATCGGCGAAGAAATCGCCCGCATGCTGCACGCCCAGGGCGCGACCGTCGGTCTGCACGGCACCCGCGTCGAAAAGCTGGAAGCGCTTGCCAACGAACTTGGCGATCGCGTGCAACTCTTCCCGGCAAACCTTTCCGACCGCGCCGAAGTCAAGGCGCTGGGCGAGAAGGCCGAAGCCGAGCTTGGCGGCGTCGACATCCTCGTCAACAATGCCGGCATCACCAAGGACGGTCTCTTCGTGCGCATGAGCGACGAGGACTGGGATGCCGTTCTCGAAGTGAACCTGACGGCCGTGTTCCGCCTGACGCGCGAACTCACCCATCCGATGATGCGTCGCCGTTTCGGCCGCATCGTCAACATCACCTCCATCGTCGGCGTCACCGGCAACCCCGGCCAGGCGAACTACTGCGCCTCCAAGGCCGGCATGATCGGCTTCTCCAAGTCGCTGGCCCAGGAAATCGCGACGCGCAACGTCACGGTCAACTGCGTGGCTCCGGGCTTCATCGAAAGCGCGATGACCGGCAAGCTCAACGACAAGCAGAAGGACGCGATCATGGGCGCGATCCCGATGAAGCGGATGGGCACCGGCGCTGAAATCGCTTCGGCGGTCGTTTACCTCGCTTCCAACGAAGCGGGCTACGTCACCGGCCAGACGATTCACGTCAATGGCGGCATGGCCATGATCTGATCCGGTTTCCGGGATGGGCCGCCCGCCGAGATTGTGCGGTGGGCGATCTTCAACGTCCCGGGACGCCGCCTGCCAAATGCCTGAAATTCAATGTTGAGCAAGCGAATGACAGGCATTTTCGGACTTTGCGACAGCGTTAAACCGTGTTAATCGGGCCATGACTGTTAGCAGTCGACCGGTCCCGCCAGGTGCCCGGCAGCCTTGGCTGCCTTGGGTTTGCCGCAGTTCCGGTTGGATGGATTGCCGGGTGGGCCGTCTTGGTCTATCAGGCTTACAGAAGAGTACCGGTGCCGGAATAGGCGCCTACAGAAACGAAGGTCGAGGAACTCCGACATGAGCGATATCGCAGAACGCGTAAAGAAAATTGTTATTGATCATCTTGGCGTCGACGCCGAAAAGGTCAGCGAAGGCGCAAGCTTCATCGACGACCTCGGCGCGGACTCGCTCGACACCGTCGAACTGGTCATGGCTTTCGAAGAAGAATTCGGCGTTGAAATCCCGGACGACGCTGCTGACTCGATCCTGACTGTCGGCGACGCCGTCAAGTTCATCGAAAAGGCTCAGGCCTAATACCTTAAAGCGGCTTCGGCCGTGGACGGGCCGCCTAAAGCGGCCCGTTTCAGCCCAGGGAAGTGGGCTATCCCGCGCTGAGCGGGGATTTCGATCAGCAAGCGTTTCCCGCATATCCCTCTGATCGTGAATAAGAACCTTAAAATGGATGCCCGGATCGGGTTCGTTACACGTGGTCCGATCCGGCTCTGAAATGGAAAAGTCAGGGTGGGTCGCGGACTATGAGACGTGTCGTTATCACCGGTACCGGCATGGTATCTCCCTTGGGTTGCGGAACTGAGGCGACGTGGGCGCGCCTGCTTGCCGGGCACAATGCCGCGCGCAAGGTGACCGAATTCGAGGTCGAGGACCTTCCTGCCAAGATTGCCTGCCGCATTCCCTTCGGCGACGGCACCGATGCTACCTTCAATGCCGACGACTGGATGGAGCCGAAGGAGCAGCGCAAGGTCGATCCGTTCATCGTCTACGCGATGGCAGCGGCCGACATGGCGCTGGCCGATGCCGGCTGGAAGCCGGAGAACGATGAAGACCAGATCGCGACCGGCGTGCTGATCGGTTCGGGCATCGGCGGTCTCGAAGGCATCGTCGAAGGCGGCTACACGCTGCGCGACAAGGGTCCCCGCCGCATCTCGCCGTTCTTCATTCCCGGCCGGCTCATCAATCTTGCCTCGGGCCAGGTGTCGATCCGCCACAAGCTGCGCGGTCCGAACCACTCTGTCGTCACCGCCTGTTCGACCGGCGCGCATGCGATCGGCGATGCGAGCCGCCTGATCGCGCTCGGCGATGCCGACGTCATGGTGGCCGGTGGTGCGGAATCGCCGATCTGCCGGATCTCGCTCGCCGGCTTTGCCGCCTGCAAGGCGCTATCGACCCAGCACAATGACGATCCGCAGAAAGCCTCGCGCCCCTACGATATCGACCGTGACGGTTTCGTCATGGGCGAGGGCGCCGGCGTCGTCATCCTCGAAGAGCTCGAGCATGCCAAGGCCCGTGGCGCCAAGATCTATGCGGAAGTCGTCGGCTACGGCCTCTCGGGCGATGCGTTCCACATCACCGCTCCGTCGGAAGATGGCGACGGTGCCTATCGCTGCATGCAGATGGCGCTGAAGCGAGCCGGCCTGACGGCTGCCGATATCGACTACATCAACGCCCACGGCACCTCCACCATGGCCGACACGATCGAGCTTGGCGCCGTCGAGCGCCTGGTCGGCGAACACGCGTCGAAGGTCTCGATGTCCTCGACCAAGTCGGCCATCGGCCATCTGCTCGGCGCTGCCGGCGCGGTGGAAGCGATCTTCTCGGCACTGGCGATCCGCGACAACATTGCGCCGCCGACGCTGAACCTCGACAATCCGTCGATCGAGACGAAGATCGACCTCGTGCCGCATGTCGCGCGCAAGCGCGAAATCAACGTGGCGCTCTCGAATTCCTTCGGCTTCGGCGGCACCAACGCCTCGTTGGTCCTGCGCCGCTACACCGGCGCCTGATCGCGCGCCCGGAGCGTCGCTTGAGCCAATTGTCGCGCCGACCGTCAAAGGCGGCGCGATGATCCAGCTTTTGCCGTATTGCTCGCTACAAGCATGTGGTGGGAGGAGGCGTCGTCGCGGAAGACGGCGCTCGCCGACCGCGATGTTCGCGCAAGGCATATCTGTCAGATTGCCCTTCAGTCATTGCCTGGAATTGCGGTTTGCCGGGTTTTTGCCGCGGGCCGTGGTTCCGGATTAAAGTGTCGGTCGTCCGCCGCGTTCTCTTGAACGGACGGTGATTCGACACATTTCTGTGGTTCTTCGGTGAGATTGCACCGACTGCGGATTTTTGAGTAACTGCGGACGTCGGCCTTCTGGGCGGCACCGTTTTATAAATTTGACCTATGCCTGCCACGGTCCAGTCCGAAATTCGCACCGGAAGCAGGAAGAGAATGAGGCCGCGAATTTCGGGTTCGGGATAATCGTGAGCGACTCAAACGATAACGGCGCGGCGCAATTTGGCCGCAGTGAAAACGCGAGCAACGGACCGATCATTCCGAAATCGGCAAACGAGGCCCTGCGTCCGGAAAAAGTGCCGCAACCGCCGAAACGATCGCGCAAGGCCCGCAGCCAGGTCGTGATCTTCCTGAACTTTGTCATGACCGTCATTGTCTTTGCAGCGCTCGCCGCTGCCGGCACGGTCTATTATGCGATGCACCAGTACGAAAAGCCGGGTCCGCTGCAGGCGAACCAGAACTTCATCGTCCGGGGCGGCGCCGGCATGAGCGAGATCGCCAGCGGGCTCGAGCGCGGCAACATCATCACCGATGCGCGCGTTTTCCGTTTCGTTTCCGAAGCCTACCTCGACAATGAGACGCTGAAGGCCGGCGAATATGAGATCAAGGCCGGCTCGTCGATGCAGGAGGTCATGCAGCTCCTGAAGTCGGGCAAGTCGATCCTCTACTCCGTCTCCCTGCCGGAAGGCCTGACCGTCAAGCAGATGTTCCACAGGCTGGCCGACGATCCGGTGCTCGTCGGCGACCTGCCGACGGAGCTGCCGCCGGAAGGCACGCTGATGCCGGACACCTACAAGTTCACGCGCGGCACCAAGCGCGGCGAGATCGTCCAGCAGATGGCCGCAGCCCAGAAGGTGCTGGTCGGCCAGATCTGGGAAAAGCGCGATCCCAACCTGCCGGTGTCGACGGTTGAGGAGCTCGTGACGCTTGCCTCGATCGTGGAGAAGGAAACCGGTCGCGCCGACGAGCGTCCGCGCGTCGCCTCTGTCTTCATCAACCGGCTCGACAAGGGCATGCGGCTGCAATCCGACCCGACGATCATCTATGGCATCTTCGGCGGTGACGGTAAGCCGGCCGACCGGCCGATCCTGAAGTCGGACATCGACAAGCAGACGCCTTACAACACCTATATCATCAAGGGGCTGCCGCCGACGCCGATCGCCAATCCTGGTCGTGCAGCGCTGGAAGCGGTCGCCAATCCGTCGCGCACGCCTGAGCTTTACTTCGTTGCCGATGGCACGGGCGGCCACGTCTTTGCCGAGACGCTCGACGAGCACAATGCCAATGTCCGCCGCTGGCGCAAGGTCGAGGCGGAGCGGGCGGCAGAAGCGGCGAAGGCTGCGGCTGACGCGGGCACCGCCGAACCGGCAGCCACGCAGCCGCAATAACGCCGGCTGCTGGCGGCGCATAGCCGCGCAGCGGTGCTTGCATTGTGGACGGACGAATCACAGCGCGGATATCCCTTGCGGGATGCCGCGCCGTCGCCTTATTGCTTCTGCTGAAACCGCAACGGAGGTGATGATGCCGCTCCAATCGATGACCGGCTTTGCCCGGAGAGAAGGCAGCAGCGGCCGCCGTCGTTGGGCCTGGGAGTTGCGCTCCGTCAACGGCAAGGGCCTGGACCTCAGGCTGCGCCTGCCGCAGGGGCTCGAGCGCTTCGAGCCCGAGGCGCGCAAGCTCGCAGCAGAGTATTTTTCCCGCGGCAATCTTCAGATCGGCCTCTCCGTCAGCGGCGGCGAGGCGGCCGTCGAGGCCGTGGTCAACCAGGCAGCCTTGACGGCGGTGCTGAACCTGCGCGGCCAGCTCGGTGATCTCGTCGATCCCGCGCCGCTCCGGTTCGACACGCTTCTCTCGATCCGCGGCATCGTCGACTTCCGCGAGCCGGAAGAAAGCGAAGAAGAGCGTGCAGCGCTCGATGCCGGTATCCTGGCAGGTCTGGCGGGTGCGCTCGCCGATTTGCGCGCGATGCGAGAAGACGAGGGCGCGGCACTCTGTCAGATCCTGCTGGGACAGGTCGAGACGATCGAGCGACTGACGGCGACGGTCGAGTCCGACCCGTCACGTAGCGCCGCTGCGATTGCCGATCGGCTGGCGCAGCAGGTGGCTCTGGTGATGGACAACGGCTCGTCGCTCGACCGGGACCGGCTCCATGCCGAAGTCGCTTTGCTCGCCACCAAGGCGGATCTTCGCGAGGAGATCGACCGGCTTGGTTCCCACATCGTTGCCGCCCGGGAGCTTCTGTCGAAGGGCGGTCCCGTCGGGCGCAAGCTCGATTTCCTCGCACAGGAATTTAACCGAGAATCGAATACGATCTGTTCCAAGTCCAACGCGGCCGCTGTGTCTGCCGCCGGCATCGAGCTGAAGGTCGTCATCGACCAGTTCCGCGAACAGGTCCAGAATCTGGAGTAAGGTATGAACCCGGCGACCCCTTCGCCCATCAAGATCGCCCGTCGTGGGCTGATGCTCGTCATTTCCTCGCCGTCGGGCGCAGGCAAGTCGACCATTGCGCGCAATCTCCTGGAAGCCGATCCGGAGATGAGCATTTCGGTCAGCGTGACGACGCGTCAGCGGCGACCAAGCGAGATCGATGGACGGCACTATCACTTCAAGTCGATCCGCGAGTTCGAGGCGCTGAGGTCCACCGACTCGCTGCTCGAATGGGCGGAGGTGCACGGCAACTTCTACGGCACGCCGCGCGATGCGGTCGAGGCGGCCATGGCCGCGGGCCGGGACATGCTGTTCGATATCGACTGGCAGGGCGCTCAGCAGCTCCAGGAGAAGATGGCGGGCGACGTCGTCTCGATCTTCATCCTGCCGCCGTCAATGGCTGAACTGCAGTCACGCCTGCATCGTCGCGCCGAAGACAGCGAAGAGGTGATCGCCACGCGCCTTGCCAACTCGCGCGCCGAGATCGAGCACTGGCGGGAGTATAATTACATCGTGCTCAACGACGACCTCGACCGCGCCTTTGCGTCCGTGCGTGCGATCGTCGAGGCCGAACGCCTGCGCCGCGACCGGCGCCCCGGCCTGTTCGATTTCGTCAACGGGCTGCTGACCGAAAACCCGTTCTAAGGCTTCAAAAGAAATGGCTCCGTGAGGAGCCATTTTTGATTCACGCTATTTGTAGCGCGCGCCTTGCGATCCATATGCCCGCTCAGAGGCAGTTGGCCAGGCGACAGAACTCTTCCACCGAAAGTGTTTCGGCGCGTCGCTGCGGGTCGATATCGGCCTTGGCAAGCAGCGCCTCGCCACCGAGTGGCTTCAGGCTCTGCCGCAGCATCTTGCGGCGCTGGCCGAAGGCTGCATGCGTCACTTTCTCGAGCGCCGCGACCGAGCAGGGGATCGGGTTTTCCACCGGCTCCAGATGGACCACGGACGACGTCACCTTCGGTGGTGGCGTAAAGGCCTGCGGCGGCACGTCGAATGCCATCCGCGCCTTTGTGCGCCAACCACAGAGCACGCCGAGGCGGCCATAGTGGTCGTCATCCGCGTCGGCGACGATCCTCAGGCCCACTTCGCGCTGGAACATCAGCGTCAGCGACTGCCAGAAGGGCGGCCAGCGCTCGGGCAGCAGCCAGTTAACGAGCAACTGAGTGCCGACATTGTAGGGCAGGTTGGCGATGATCTTGACCGGCCCATCGTCGGCAAGCGTCTCGGACGACGTCTTCAAAGCATCGCCTTCGATGACCTGTAGCCGATCGGGATAATGCGCGCCGATTTCGGCAAGTGCCGGCAGGCAGCGCGCGTCCCGCTCAATCGCAATGACCTTCTTGGCACCGAGCGCGAGGATGGCGCGGGTGAGGCCTCCCGGTCCGGGGCCGACCTCGATGACCGTTGCCCCTTCGAGCGAACCGGCGGTCCGCGCGATCTTCTGCGTCAGGTTGAGATCGAGCAGGAAGTTCTGGCCGAGCGCCTTCTTGGCATCGAGGCCGTGACGCTGGATTACGTCGCGTAGCGGAGGAAGACCGTCAAGGGCGGCCATCAGCGGGTATCTCCTGGCATATTGGCCGCAAGCGATGCGGCAAGGTCGAGCGCGGCCCGAAGGCTGTCGTCGCGGGCGACGCCCTTGCCGGCAAGGCCGAAGGCCGTGCCGTGGTCGGGCGACGTGCGGATGAAGGGAAGACCGAGCGTGACGTTGACGCTATCGTCGAAGCCGAGCGCCTTGGCCGGGATCAGCGCCTGGTCGTGATACATGCAGATGGCCACGTCGTAGGTGGCGCGTGCGCGATCATGGAACATCGTATCTGCCGGCAGCGGGCCGACCGCATCGATACCCTCGGCACGCAGCCTGTCGATGACGGGCCGGATGACGGCGTCGTCCTCGAGACCGAGCGCACCGTTTTCGCCCGCATGCGGGTTCAGCCCGGCGATCGCGAGCCGTGGCTGTCGAAGTCCGAAACGATTGCGAAGGTCGGCCGCAGTAATCGCGCAGGTGCGGTAGATGAGGTCCGGCGTCAGTTGCTCCGGCACGTCCTTCAAGGGGATATGGATGGTGACGGGAACGGCGCGCAGCTTCGGTCCGGCCAGCATCATCACCGGCAGCACCGGCTGTCCCGTCGCCTTTTCGGCAAGATCGGCGAGATATTCGGTATGGCCCGGGAAGCGGAAGCCGGCGTCATAGAGAACCGCCTTGGCGATCGGGTTCGTGACCACGGCCGAGGCCTGTCCGGCGGTCACCAGTCGCACGGCCGTGTCGATCGCCCCGATCACGGCGCTGGCATTGACGGTGTCGGGCTCGCCGGCCTTGACCGGGGCAGGGCAGGCAAGCGGCAGGACCGGCAGCGCCGTGTCGAAGAGGGAGAGGGCGCCGGCGCAATCCGTCTCGCGGATGGACACCGTGTAGCCGAGCATCGAGGCGCGTGCGGCAAGGACTGCGGGATCGCCGATGAAAAGGAAGGGGGCCGTCGCATGATCGCGGCGGCCGAGCCAAGTCGAGAGGCTGATGTCCGGCCCGATACCGGCCGGGTCGCCCATGGTCAGGGCGAGGGGCCCGCCGGTAGTTTCGCGCATGTTTCCGTCGTGATTACTTGTTGACGATTTGCGCCTTCTTGCGCAGCTCCTCGAGGTACTTCTCGCTGTTCGGGTCTTCGCCACCGGCCTTCTTCTTGCCGATATCCTCGGCGCGGAAGACGATTTCGGCGGCGGTGTCGTCGTTCACCTCACGCTTCTTGCAGATCGCCAGGTACTCGACGCCCTTTTCTGTCACGCGGGTTCCGGTGGTGCCGTTCTCGCCGGCCTTCTCGATCAGCGGCTTCCATTCGTCAGGCAGCTGCTGGGCAAGCATACGGCCGAGGCTGCGGATCGACACGTCGCGATAGTTGGCGGCAAACACCTTCGAGGTTTCGCAGCCCGGGAACTGAGCGCGCGAGGCGTTGGCTTCCGCCTGCCGCTTCGCGGTGATCGCGCCGCGCTTCTTCTCGGGAATGACGAAGATCACCTGCTGCAGGAAATACTCGGTGGTCACCGGCTTCTGTCCGCCGCCTTCCATCATGCGCTTGACGAGGTCGGCGCCTTGGAGGCGGTTAGAGCTGCCGTAACGGAAGTTGACCGCACGCGGCCAGCTCATCTGCACGGCGATGAATTGCTTGAAATGTTCGGAGCCGACGCCGGCCTGATCGAGAATCTTGCCGAGCTGCTCGGTCGAAAGCTTGTTGCCCGAGGCGAAGCGCGCATAGGCGGCATCGACTTCCTGCGTGCTGACGGACTGGCCGATGCGTGCGATCTCGGCACGCTTGAGAACTTCGTCGACGAGTTGCTTCTTGGCTTCGTCGTTGCCGCCCTTCTGGCGCTGCAGGCGAAGGAAGGCCACGCGCTTGGCGATGTCGCCGGAGGTAATCACCGTGTTGTTGACCGTTACCTTGACCGTGCTCGCTGCTGCCTGAGCTCCGGAGCATATTGCAACGCTCAAGGTGCCGGCCAAAGCCAGTACCGACAGTGTCCTCAAGATCGACATTTTCCCGCCCATTCTCTTTTCCTATATCCCGGACTATCACCGTCGACAGGCTTTGTCCGCCTGCCGGCCTTGCGCCGTTGCCTTATCTTGTCGGAGGGAATGCATAATACATGCGGCCAAACGATGACAAGACCGTTTGACGGTGCCGATATCGACGAATGGGCGAACTTTTGGCTCGCCCACTCGCTTGACGATATCAATAATAGTCGAGCTCTTCGAACTTGGTGTCGCCGACGTTCACGTCGCCGAGCGTACGGAAGCTGATTCTCGCGCCGATCGACCAGTCGTTTGCGACATTGGCATCGGTATCGCGTTCCTGCTTGTAGACGATCGAGAACAGCGTGTCCTGATCGTCGTAGGTGATGCCGAAACCGTTGCGTGAGATGACATCCTTGTTGATGTCATAGGTGATCGCGCCGAACACCGACCAATAGTCGTGGAACCGGTAGGCGGCGGCGGTCTGGATTTCGTCCTGGTTGGACAGAGATCCGTAGAGCGGCTGCGCTTCGATGCGCGTATAGGTCATCGCGGCCTGCCAAGTCGTGCCGAGATAGCCGACGGTGGTATCGGCGCGGCGCAGCGACAGGTCCTTTTCGTCGAGGCGGCCGGAAACGCTCGCCATCAGACCGGACGGTGCGTCGATGCCGAACATGGCAACGTAGTCAGAGCTCTTGGTCTCAAGACCGGAATTCGCCCCGGCCTTGACCAGGTCGTCCGTCGCAAACGAGTTCAGGCCACCCAGATGGAACGACTGGCCGACGATGCCACGCAGGCCGTAGCCGCTGTCGAAGGTCCCTGTGTAGCGGAAGCCGACATTGGCGCGGGTGCCGCCCTCGATCCGGTCGAAACCGGAGAACTTGTCGCGGTCAAAGAGGTTCGTTGCGTCGAACACGAAGCTCTGCGCGTCTTCGTTCGGCAGGCCGCCGGCATATTGCTCGTTCGGGCGCGCGTAGAGCTGTGCGATCGGCTCGACGACGTGACTGCTGTCCTCGCCGACGAACAGGATCGGGTAGCGGGCTTCGAGGCCTGCGGTCAACATGCGCCGCGTTGCCGCATCGCTCGTGTTGAAGTCGCCGGTGTAGGCCGGACCCGGATTGTCCATGTTCAGCCCGATGGCATCGCCGCGCGCCGCCAGCAGCGGCGTGAGGACCAGGCCGCCCGGGGCGATGAAGGTGCGCTTCCACTCGAGTTCGCCGGTCAGGCGGTGCGAGGTGCCTTCTAGGCCGCGGAAGCGGACCACGCCCGGTTGGGTAAACGCGTCGAGCCGGTTGCGCTTCACGTTCGTGAAGTTGAACGTCGCGGAAAGCTCGCCGCCCAGCACGGGATCAGGCGCCTTGTAGGAATAGTCGAGGACCTGCGCCGCCGGCTGCTGGTTTTCCTCGATGCTGTTGGCGTCGGCGTCCTGAATGTCGAAGTAGAAGGCGCGCAGATCGAAGTAGTTCCGCTTGCCGAGCCCCGTCAGGTAGGCCTGGTTGGTATAGGTGGTGCCGTCGAACGTCGACAGCTCGTAGGTCTTGGCGAAGTTGGCGTCGGACTGGACGAGTACGTTCCAGCCGAAGGTCCAGCGCGGATTGATCTCGAACTCAGCCTTCGACGCGATCATGCCGCGATTGGTATGCATCGCGTCGACGGTGCCGGGCGTGAACTTGCCCTTATCGAGCTGGCTGATGCCGGCGAAGTTCAGCGTATGGAAGCCGTTGTGGAACCGCTGGCGGAATTCTCCCTCCAGCAGGAAGCCCTGCCGCGTCAGGCCGGTAAGCGTGGCCGTCGCGTCCATATAGGGCGAGATCGCCCAGTAGTAGGGGACGCCGACACCAACACCAAGCTTTTGGGCCGAGCGGAACGTCGGGAACAGGAAGCCGCTCTTGCGCTTGACCGTGTGGTCCGGCAGCTCCATGACCGGAATATAGGCGATCGGCTTGCCGAACAGCTCAAAGCGGGCGTTCTCCAGACGGATGGTCCGCGTGCGGCCGTTCTGGATGACGCGCTGCGCCTTGATGTGCCACAGCGAGCGATGTTCCGGCTTGGTCGAGCACGGCGTGCAAGCCGTATAGACGGCCTCGTTCAGGATGAATTCTTCGCCGTTCCGGCGCTCGCCGCTCGTGGCAGCAAGCCGCGTCAGATCGGTGGTTTCGATGCGCATCTGCTCGAGGAAACCGTCCCCGAAATCGTCGGTGACATCCATCTTGTCGGCATAGACGACATTGCCGCCCGGCTCGATGAACTGGATTTCCCCGGATGCATAGATGCGGCCATTCTTCTGGTCGTACTCGACCTGACGGGCCACCATCTTGTAGCCGCCGTAATCGATCTGCACGTTGCCGCGCACGATCACTTTTTCGGCGTCCTTGTTGTAGACGAGCTCATTGGCGGACAGAAGCAGCTTGGCGTCTTCCGGCATGTTCGGGCGCAACGAATCGAGGCGGTCCGAAGCCTGCTGCGCCATTGCAGGCGCACTCATTCCCATGGCAAGTGTCTGCAGCGCCACGCCTGCAAGCAGGGCAGCGTTGATCAGCCTTATACGTTTGCGGTTCACTACCGCCACTAGCCATCCTCCTGATTTAAAAGAATCGTCGAGCCCAGCGCCATCGCTACAACAACTGGCAACCAGGCTGCAACGAAAGGAGGCACAATGCCGCTGCTCCCGAATGCTTTGACAAGCACGGTGACGACATAAAGCACGAAGCCTGAAAGGATGCCACCGAGAATTACGGAGCGCGATTGGTTAAACCGGCTAAATTTCAGCGACACGCAAGCGGCGATCAGCGTCATGGCGACGAGCAGCAGCGGCAACGACAACATTGAGTGGAATTGAGTTTCCATGCCGTTGGTCGAAAAACCGAAGGAGCGGGCCACTTCGATCTTGCGCGGCAGGTCGAAAAACTGAATGGAATCAGCCTTTGCAAGACGTTCCTGAACAAACTCGGGCTTAAGATTGGTGGCCAGCTGTGCTGTTTTCAAACGTTGCGGAAGCTGTCCGTTGCGCGTTTCCGTGACGTCGTTAAGAAGCCAGTAACCATCTTCGAGTTTCGCCGACGCCGCATCCTGTCTCAGAATGATCGTGCCCTGTGGATCAAAGTGGATGACGGTGACGTTGAGAAGCGTCGTGCCGTTGTCCTGAACCGAGCGCGCGCCAATGATCGTGTCCGTGCCGTTATAGATCTGCCGCAGCCACGGGATCGAGCCGGCATCGGCGTTCCGCGTGGAGCCCCATTCGGCCAAAAGCGCCTCGCCGCGCTTCGTTCCCCAGGCAGCAAGCGGGTTGAGCGCCACGACCGCCAGCACGCCGAAGAGGAAGGAGCCGAGGATGAAGGGCCGCAGGAACTGCCAGACGGAAATACCGGCTGCGCGGGTCACGACCAGCTCGTAGCGGCGGTTGAGCGAAATCAGCGCCGCCATGGCCGAAAACAGCGCGACGAAGGGTATCGTCTGCTGCAGGATCAGCGGGATCCGGAGCGCGGTCATCAACAGGGCGCCGGAGATGCTGTAGCGCGGCAGGTTTGCCAGCCGGCTTGCCTGTTCGCTGAAGTCGATGATGAAGACCAGCGAGAAGATCCCGACGAGGAACCAGAACGTCGTGATCACGTAGCGCATGAAGAAGTAGCGGCCGAGCGTGCCCATCATGACGGCTGCCCTTTCTCGGCGTCAGGCCGCATCAGGCGCAGGCGAACCAGGAGTTCCTGCAGCTTTTCCTGCCCGGTCATCGGAATGTCCAGTCGCCTGTTGCTGACGAGTTGGTGAATGCAGAGGGCGCCCGCCATCAGCGGCACGGCATACATCAACGGCACGAACCAGACGGAGTCCTCGGCGCTGTTGCCGGCATAGAACGTCATCCAGCGGATGAGCAGGGCCATGCCGAGCGCGCTGACCATCGGATGAAGCCGAGCTTCGCGGTGGGAGCGTGCGTCACTGCTGAAGACCAGCGCAATCAGGCCGAAGAGAAGGGGGAAGGTCCATTCCGTGAAGCGACGGTTGAGCTCGGCGGTAAAGGCGAGCGGATTGTTCTTGTAGACGTGATCTTCCGGGTCCGGATTGATCAGGCCGGGAAGGTCGCGGTCCTTTGCCCGAATGGTCGCCTCGCGCGTCGTCTTGGTCATGTCGGCGAGATCGAAGGCGTAGGAGTCGAATTTGATGATCGACACGCTGCCGTCGGGGAGCTTGCGCTGCACTTCCCCGTCTTTCATCACCAGGGCCGAGCTCTTGTCGTCGATGGCGCCTTCGCGGGCATAATAGACGAGCTCGAAGCTCGGATTGCGCGAATCGGCGACGAAGATGCCCTGCAGCACGCCGCCGCCCCGCCGCGCGCCAACCTGGACATAAAGATTGTCTGCGACCTTGCGGAAGGTGTTCTCCTGCACGACGGACGACAGCAGATCCGCGTTGGCGGTTGCCAGCATCTTGCGCAAGGCCATACGCGAATAGGGCTCGACGAAATTGTCGACCACGAAGGAAAGCACGCTGAGGCCCAATGCCAGGTAGACCACCGGCCGGATGATCGCCATGCGCGAGCTGCCGGCGGCGTTGAGGACCGTCAGCTCCGAATCGGTGTTCATCGTCGTCAGCGTCTGCGTGACGCCGATCACCAGCGCAAACGGCAGGATGATCGTGATGACGGAAGGCAGGATGAGGGTCGCCACCTTGGCGAAGGCGAGCACGGATTGGCCGTTGTCGGTGACGAGGTTGACGTTGGTCAGCGCCTGAGTCGTCCAGGTGATGCCAAGCAACGGCAGGAGCGTCGCGAGGAACATGATCACGGCACGCCGGAATATGTAGCGTTCGATCAGCTTCATGCCCGTGTCCGGTCCAAAATCCTGCTCATGTTTCTGTTCCGGCGGCGGTTATCGAACCGGATTTCGCCCATGTCCGTAAACCGAAGCCCGGTTCTTTGCCAGCCACCCGTGCTGCTCGAATTGTGCAGCAACAGGGATAATTTAAGGCGAAGAACCTCGGTTAACCGCATGTAAACATCTGCGGGCATCTTGCCAAGCGGTTGAAAAGCGAGAAGGGTGCCGGCCACAGCTTTGACGGTGGCGAATGATGCGAATATTTGCCACTGTAACCGCCCGGTAACAGGCCGGCTTGCCATAAGCCTTGCCGTGTCGTCCGGTTGCGTTGTGCGGCCTAGATCCCCTTGGGCTGGCGCTCGATCTCCCGGAAAGATCCATTCGATCCAAAGGGTTGCGTCCAGACAGGAAATACCCGGAGTTTTCAATGTCGATGAAGTTTGAGTTCACCTTTGCCAAGTCCCATAAGCCGAGCGGTGGCGTCGCCGTTCTGCTGAAGAGCGCGGGCGCGTCGGCGGCTGCCGGCGCCGATGTCGCCGACCCCGAGAACGTCGTCGCAAGGGCGGCGAAGATCAAGAAGTTTACCGGCAAGGCGTTCTCCTCCCTCGACATCGTCGCGCCGCATGGCTCGCCCGCCGATCGAATCGTCGTGCTCGGTCTTGGAGACGCGGATGCGCTGACGGACCATGACTGGCTGAAGGCCGGCGGGGCCGTCGCTGCGAAGCTTGGTTCGGTCGACAAGGTGACGGTCTTCATCGACGCGCCCGACGCCAACGTGACCGGAAAGGCGGCAGCGGACTTCGCACTCGGCATGGAGATGAATGCCTACGCCTTCGACAGCTACAAGACCAAGAAGGCCGACGACGACGCGAAGCCATCCGGCAAGCCGACCAAGGTGACGATCGTCACCGGCACGGTCATCGCGGCGAAAAAGGCGTTCACGGCGGCGCAGGCCGTTGCCGAAGGCGTGTTTCTCGCCCGCGATCTGGTGAACGAACCGGCCAACGTGCTGGGCCCGGTCGAGTTTGCCGCCAAGGCGAAGGAGCTGGAAAAGCTCGGCGTCGAGGTGGAGATCCTCACCGAAAAGGAAATGAAGAAGCTCGGCATGGGCGCGCTGCTCGGCGTCGCGCAAGGGTCGAGCCGCCCGCCGCGCCTCGTCATCATGCAGTGGAAGGGCGGCAAGTCCAAGGACCGTCCGCTTGCCTTCGTCGGCAAGGGCGTCGTCTTCGACAGCGGCGGCATCTCGATCAAGCCGGCTGCCGGCATGGAGGAAATGAAGGGCGACATGGGTGGTGCGGCCGCCGTCACCGGCCTCATGCACGTGCTCGCCGCCCGCGAAGCCAAGGTCAACGCCATCGGCATCATCGGCCTTGTGGAAAACATGCCCGACGGCAGTGCGCAGCGCCCGGGTGATATCGTGACCTCCATGTCCGGTCAGACGATCGAGGTGATCAACACCGACGCCGAAGGCCGTCTCGTGCTGTGTGATGCGCTCTGGTACTGCAACGATCGCTTCAAGCCGCAGGCGATCATCGATCTCGCGACCCTGACCGGCGCGATCATGGTTGCACTTGCAACGCATCATGCCGGCCTGTTCTCCAACGACGACCGTCTGGCGGGGCAGCTTCTTGCCGCCGGCATCGCGACGCACGAGCTCCTGTGGCGCATGCCGCTCGGCCGGGAATACGACAAGATGATCGACAGCAAGTTCGCCGACATGAAGAACACCGGCGGCCGCCACGGTGGCGCGGTGACCGCCGCGCAGTTCCTCAAGCGCTTCGTCAAGGATACCCCCTGGGCGCATCTCGACATCGCTGGCACCGCGATGGGCGCGCCGACCGACGAGGTCAACCAGTCCTGGGGTTCGGGCTTCGGCGTGCGGCTGCTCGATGAGCTGGTGCGGGCGAGCTACGAGGCCTGATCGGCAATGCCGGACGTGATGAAAGGCGGGAGGCAATCGGCATGACCGAGATCCTGTTCTACCACCTGACGGAATCGAAGCTGGAAGACGCGCTGCCGCCGCTGCTCGACAAGAGTGTCGAGCGCGGCTGGCGCGTGGTCGTACAGACGGTCGATGCCGAACGCCGCGATGCGCTCGATACGCATCTCTGGGTCTATCGCGACGAGAGTTTCCTGCCGCATGGCACTGACGCCGGGGACTTTGCGGCGGATCAGCCGGTGTTGCTCGTCGCCGACGACGGCAATGCCAATGCGGCGACGGTGCGTTTCGTCATCGATGGCGCGAGCCCGCCTGACGTTTCGGCCTATGAGCGCATCGTCTTCATGTTCGACGGCTATGACCAGGAACAGCTGGAAGGCGCGCGCGGCCATTGGAAGCGGCTGAAGGGCGAGGGCCACACCTTGACCTACTGGCAGCAGAACCGCGATGGTCGCTGGGAAAAGAAGGCCTGAGTTTACAAGCGTTACGACAAAAAAGCCCGCGGACGAGACCGCGGGCTTTTTGTTTCCGGCATGTCCGGAAGATCAGTCGTGGAAGGCCTCGACGAATTTGCGCTTGCCGAGCATGAAGGCATCTGCGACGTGGCGCAACGGCGCCAGATCGACGTCAGACTTCCCGGCTTTGACGATTTCGGCGAAGCGCCGGTAGAGCATCGGATATTCCTGCTCCGGCTCCTCGTGCACGAGCTTGCCATCGATGGAGAGCTTGGCGCCGCCTTCCGACAGCACCATCTCGCCCGCCGCCGTGCGGGCAACGATGTCCCAGCTCTGCTTGCCTGTCTGGCGCCAGTCGAATTCCGCCGCGACCGGCAATTTTTGGCCGTCGGTGAAGGTGATGTTGGCGGCGATCGGCGCGTCACGATTTTCCGGGAATTCGAGCACGGCCGACGTTACGAACAGCGGGCGTGGCAGGATGTGGGTGACGATCGACAACGCGTTGATGCCCGGATCGAAGATCCCGAGGCCCCCGGCCGCCCAGATCCATTCCTGGTTCGGGTGCCAGTGCCGCACGTCTTCCTTCCAGATGACCTGGACATCCTTGATCGTCGTCGTTGCCAGGAAGGACTTTGCAGCTTCCACGGCCGGCGCGTAGCGGGAGTGCCAGCTTGCAAACAGCGACAGCCCCTTCGATGCTGCCAGCGCCTCGAGGTCCGCGACCTCGCTGAGCGTCGCGCCCGGCGGCTTTTCCAGAAACACGTGCTTACCGGCGTCGAGCGCGACGCGAGCTGCCTCGTAGCGATACTGCGGCGGCATGCAGAGCGACACGGCTTCAATCGCAGGAACCGCGTCGAGCATCGCCTCGATCGATTTGAAATTGTCGATGCCGTCGACCGTCCCATGTCGGCTCGCGGCGGCAATCAGCTGATAGTCGCTGTTCTTGGCGATCGCCGGAAGGTGCTGGTCGCGAACGATCTTGCCGATGCCGACAAGCGCAATTTTGATGGGGGCCATGGTGTTCCGCTCGATTTGTATGACTTATTGTCGGCTCTTGTAGCAGATTGCACACCGGGAGCAAGCCGCCGCTCCGCCCACGGCTATGACATCGATGTCGATGGAATCGACAGATTGTCATTCCCTCTCAACGTCGCCGCACTAACTCTACCGGTGGACGTGCGATGCCGTGCCGTCAACTGGACTGACATGGGTGGTCTGACCACCCGAACGAGGAGTGAACGATGCAGCAGCAGATCCGTCGGGCAAGCCGAGCCGACCTCGACATCATGATCGAGTGGGCCGCGGAAGAGGGGTGGAACCCCGGCCTCGGCGACGCGGGGCCTTTCTGGGCAGCCGACCCCGAGGGTTATTGGGTGGCGGATGGAGAGGGGGCGCCGGTCGCCGCGATCTCACTGGCGCGGTACAACGAAAGCTTCGGCTTTCTCGGCTTCTTCATCACCCGGCCGGATCATCGTGGCAGGGGCATCGGCCGACAGCTGTGGCAACAGGCGATGTCGGTTGCCGATCGGCGCATCGTCGGTCTGGACGGTGTGGTCGCGCAGCAGGAGAACTATAGCCGGTCCGGCTTCGTCTACGCCCACGCGAACATCCGCTACGGCGGCATCATCGACGTGGTCGAGCCGCCGGGCGCGGATCTTCTGGAGGTCGCGCCGGTGCATATGCCGCTCCTCATCGACTATGATCGCCGCTTCGTCCCGGCGCGTCGCGAGGTGTTTCTGCGCGAGTGGCTGAAGGCGAGCGACGGGCGGCGCAGCGTCTTGCTGCTGCGCGATGGCGCGGTGGCGGCCTATGGGACGATCCGGGCCTGCCGCAACGGATACAAGATCGGGCCGCTCTTTTCCGACATCGAGACCGGCGCCGATCTGGTCTTTCGCAAGCTTGCCGCTGGCGTCAACGGCAGCGAAGTATACCTCGACATCCCTGAACCGAACGCCTCGGCCAAGGCACTTTGCGATCGCTACAATCTCAAGCCCGTGTTTGAGACCGCGCGCATGTATCGTGGGCCGGATCCGGGGCTGCCGCTGGCGCGAATCTACGGAATTACCACTTTCGAGCTGGGCTGACGGAGGGGAGGCGACGACGGGGCCGGCTTCTGTCAGCCGGCCATCGCGTCTTCATATTCGGCGGAAAGTTCGAGCCATTGCTCTTCGGCATGCGCCAGTTTCGCTGCCGCGTCGGAGCGTTCCTTGGCCTTTTGTGCAGCCTTGGCCGGCGACTTTTCGTAGAGCGCCGGATCGGCAAGTTCCACATCAAGTGCCTGAATCAGTTTCTCCAGCTTTCCGGTCAAGGATTCGATTTCGTTGATCTTCTTGCGGAGCGGCGCCAGCGAGGCGCGCTTGTCGGCATTGACCTTGCGCTGGTCCGCCTTCGAAAGGCTGTCGTCGACACCGGTCGGCCTCGGCTTCTCGTCCTTCGCCTTGGGGCCACCGACAATCAGGCTGCGGTAATCTTCGAGGTCGCCGTCATAGCTCGTCACGGTACCGTCGCGCACCAGCCACAGCCGGTCGGCCGTCGCTTCGATCAGGTGCCGGTCGTGTGAAATCAGGATCACGGCGCCGGAATAGTCGTTGAGTGCGGTGATCAGCGCGTTGCGGCTGTCGATGTCGAGGTGGTTGGTCGGCTCGTCGAGGATCAGAAGGTTCGGCGCGTCGAAGGCGGCAAGGCCCATCAGCAACCGCGCCTTTTCGCCGCCGGAAAGATCCTTGGCGGGCGTTTCCATCTTTTCCGTCGCAAGCCCCATCTGCGCCACGCGTGAGCGCACCTTGGCTTCAGGCGCTTCCGGCATGCGCCGGCGCACGTGCTCGACAGCACTTTGCGTCGGGATCAGGTCGTCGAGCTGATGCTGGGCAAAGAAGCCGACCTTGAGATTGGGAGCGATCTTCAGTTCGCCCGCCTCAGGCGCGAGGCGACCCGAGATGAACTTGGCGAAAGTGGACTTGCCGTTGCCGTTCGAGCCGAGCAGCGCGATCCGGTCGTCCGTATCGATCCGGAGGTTCAAGCGCTTGAGGATGGGCTTGCCGGGCTCGTAGCCGACGGTACCGCCGGTGACGGCGATGATCGGCGAAGCCGCTTCCTTCTCCGGGTCCGGGAAGGAGAAGCCCTGGACATGATCTTCGATCACGGCCGCAATCGTGCCCATGCGCTCCAGTGCCTTGACGCGGCTTTGCGCCTGGCGCGCCTTGGTGGCCTTGGCCTTGAAGCGGTCGATGAAGCTCTGGAGGTGCTTTCGCGCCGCATCGTTCTTGGCCTTCGCCTTCATCTGCAACTCGTCGGCTTCCGCCTTCTGCCGCTCGAACTGGTCGTAGGGCCCACGATAGAAGGTGAGCTTCTTCTGGTCGAGATGCACGATGGCGTTGACCGCGGTGTTCAAGAGGTCCCGGTCGTGGCTGATGATGATGACCGTGTGTGGATAACGGCGGATGTAATCCTCGAGCCACAGCGTGCCTTCAAGGTCGAGATAGTTGGTCGGCTCGTCGAGCAACAGCAAATCCGGCTCGGAAAAGAGTACGCCCGCAAGCGCCACCCGCATCCGCCAGCCACCGGAAAACGAAGAGGCGGGACGCAGCTGTGCTTCATGGTCGAAGCCGAGGCCGGCGAGAATGCTTGCAGCACGCGCTTCGGCCGAATGGGCGCCGATGTCGGCAAGCCGCGTCTGGATCTCGGCAATCCGGTGCGGATCGGTCGCGATTTCGGCTTCGGCGACCAGCGCCGTGCGCTCCTTGTCCGCCTTGAGCACGATCTCGATCAGCGGTTCTTCTGTGCCGGGCGCTTCCTGCGCGACCTGGCCGATGCGCGCGTTTTTGGGTAGCGCGATCGTGCCGGCTTCCGACGCGAATTCGCCGGTTATGATGCGAAACAGCGTGGACTTGCCAGCGCCGTTTCGGCCCACGAGCCCCGCCTTCGTGCCCGCCGGAAGCGTCACGGATGCGTTTTCGATGAGGAGACGTCCCGCGATGCGGGCGGAAAGGCCGGAAATCTGGATCATTGCGGCCTTTTGCCCGGACTTGGCCGGGAAGGCAAGAGGCGTCGGCGTGCTGTTGCCACCGCTGTGGCGGGTCGGGAATTCAAGAGGTCATTGTTATCGATTTTTGAACAAGGCGTTCCGACAATCGATACTACACATCCTCATCGTGAGGGACCATCTCAATAACGGAAGGGCGGGGAACGCTCTTCTGACCGCCTCGATCGACCGAACGCCAGTGGCAGTGGCCCCGCGTTCCGAGGGACGACCGATCCGGCCAAGGACATTTTTGATGAAACCTCGTTCAGCCGAACGAGCCTCCCAGGAGTGAAGACCATGAAAACCGCAATCCAGACCGCTCTTTCCGCCGCTCTCGTTGCAACCGCTATCCTCGGTGGCGCTTCCGCTGCCTTTGCCGGCGGCAGCTACTATGAAGGCGTCAGCCCGACGCCGCTCTATACCGAGCGCACGCCGGCCGTCACCGGCAAGTCGTCCTTCACCATCGGCAGCTCCGAAGCCGGCTATGTCGATCGCACCAACACCGGCTCGGTCGCAAACTTCAGCGTCGCGCCGAAGAGCGTGATCGGCGGCGAAGGCGAATACTACCAGGGCATTTCGCGCTAACGGCGATGAATGAGGGGGCGCGGGTTTTGGCCCGCACCCCATTTCAAGGGATTTGATGGATCACCGTGATGGTCCTATGAGGCGACCCCAAGCGCCTATGCGGGCTCAGCCCCGACCTTACATCTCCACCAAGGAACAGATCGATGAAGAAGTCCTTTGCCGCAATCCTCGTTGCGGCCGCCATGCTCGGCGGCGCGTCCGCCGCTGTCGCCGGCGGAAGCTACTACGAGGGTGTGAGCTCCACGCCGCTCTTTACCGGCCGCGCCGAGGCTTCCGCCGGCACCGGCGTGTCCGCGACCGCAAGCCGCGGCGACTACTATGCAGGCATTGAAGACAAATCCGTCGACACGACGGCAACCGGCGCGATCGCCAATGGCGGCGCCAGGGCTTTCGGCGAGGCCGACCAAAACAAGCAGTAAGTCACGCCAGACGGTTGACCGAACAACCCGGTCCCGCCCACGCGGGGCCGGGTTGTTTCGTTTTGGCGTTGCCAAATGAGGTACATTGCCATGACAGAAAAAGTCGAGGTCGCCGAGCGGCTCTTCGAGCTCTACCACTGCGTTCATCGCCTGGTGAACGCATCGATGTCGGAGGAAGGCGTTTCGCTCGCGCGCAGCAAATTCCTGTTTTATCTGAACACGCTCGGCCCCTGTCGCTGCGCGGATATCGCCTCGGCGCTCGGCTTTGCGGCCAGAACCGTCACCGAAGCGATCGATGGCCTGGAGCGGGACGGCATGGTCCTGCGAGAACCGGATCCGGAAGACCGTCGCGCGAAGATCATCTCGATCACCGACCGCGGTCGGCTGGCGCTGGAGGCGGCATTGCAGCCGCGCCATCGCACGATCGATGAGCTGTTCTCAGCGCTCGACGATTGTGAACGCACCGAACTCTTCCGGCTGCTCGGCTGTCTGCGTGAAAGGGCGTCGGAAATCGACGAAAGCCGTCACCCGGACGCCGCCTGATTTGCAAGCGTCAAGCGGCGCTCTGGCCGTAGCCCCTGCCGCGGCCGAGGGCCGCCGAATAGCACAGGATGCCGGCGCCATCGCGTGCGCCGGCGAGGGCCTGCTCCGCCTGGGTCAGCAGATCGGCGCTCGTCGATGCCGGTTGCGCAAGGGTGATGCCGGCCGCAAGCGAAAGCGTCTCGGCTGTGTGCGCCCGTCCGGGGAGGGTGACCGTCAGTTCCTTCACCGACTGCCGCAGACGCCGGGCAATGGCCTCGGCATTTTCGGTGCTGACATCCCGGCACACGAAGGCAAACTCCTGCTGGCCTACGCGGGCGACGAAATCGTCCTTCTTGATCGACTTGCGAAACAGCGTCGAGAGCTTGGCAAGCGCCTTCGCGGCGACCGTACCGCCGTGGTGCTCCGCCATTTCACGCAGCCCTTCCACCGAGGCAAGAAGCAGGGCAACCGGCTGGTCTGCCCGTTCCGCTTCGAGGATCGAGTCGAGTTTTGCCGTCAGCGCCAGGCGGTTCGGCAGGCCCGTGGTCGGGTCGCGGGTCAGGGATCGCCGGCTTTCGGCAAGCTCGCCTTCGAGTTCGGCGAGATGTCTCATGCTGGTTTCCAGCGCCTGCTGGAGAGCGCCTTCTTCATTCGTCAAACGGCCAGCCGCTTCCCGCAGTCGCGCGGCGTCGTCGGCGAATTCGGACATGCCTGCAACGGGGTCCGTGGCCAGGCGGCCGGCGAAATGGTCCAGTTCATCCTTGAAGCTCTGTTTCTGCAGCAAGGCGAGCCTGAGCTTTCCGGCAATCTCGACAAGCGCTTCCTGGCCAGCGGCTCTCGCGCGGTCCGCGGCAAGTGCTGCATGGGAGATGAGGTGATGCCTGAGACCCAGGGCATCCAGCGCATCCTGCTGCGGGTTGTGCCCGAGTGCGGCGAGTTCGCGGGAAAGCTCCGGCAGGCGACCGGATAGCGCCTCGTAGACAAGCTCGTAATTGCGGGGCAGGGCCGCGATCCCGTGCGCCGACATCGCATGCGCCACCTTCAGAATGATCGCCGCCTGCCTCGCCTGCGATCGGCTGGCATCCGCTGGAACTTGCCTGTTCATTCTGTCGTGGCCCCCGGTCGCTTCTCGATCTCTGGATTGATAAGCCGCCACTATGAGAAGGCCGCATTTAAGGGAGTCTGAAGATTTCGAGCTCTGGGCGATTCCCGCCCGGTATGGTTGCTAAATTCCATCGGCCCTCCGTCCACCGCAACCGCATGTCGCGGGGGAATGGACGGTCGTCAACTGTCGCCATCTTTATACTTGACGCCTTTAGTCACCAATTATATTCGGCGCTGCTAAATCGGGCATCGAGCCCGGGCAAACAGCGACGGTCAAGCATGTCCCTCTCGTTCATTGCGGATCTGGCGAAATGGGGCGACCGGCCGGCGCTGCTCTTTTCCGGGCAACGGATCGTCACCTATCGCGAACTCCATGAGCGGGTCACCCGCCAGGCACTTGCCTTTCGCGGTCCGCGCGGGCTGGTAACGATCGAGGCCGAGCTTTGCGAGCATGCGATTGTCGCCTATCTGGCAGCGCTCCCCGCCGGGCATGCCGTCGCCATGCAAGCCCCGAAGAACGGCGCTGCCGGCTCCTGGGTCGATGCCTTCGAGCCAGACTTCGGCTTCCGTCGCATCGATGGCCGCTGGCGCACGGAGCATCTGCGACAGGGCGACAGGACGCCCCATGACGAACTGGCCGTCATGCTCTCGACTTCGGGCAGCACCGGTTGCGGCAAGGCCGTGCGCCTCTCGCGGGAAAACATTTCGGCCAACGCTGTGGCGATCGCGGACTATCTCGGCCTGACGGCGGAAGATCGCGGCTGCCTGATCCTGCCGCTCCATTATTCCTACGGCCTGTCGGTGCTGAATTCTCACCTGGCCGTCGGCGCCAGCCTCTATATTCCCGGCGGCTCCATCCTCGATGCCGCTTTTCTCGATGGTCTCGCGGAAAGCGGAAGCACGAACCTCTCGGGCGTGCCCTACTCCTACGAGCTGCTGGAAAAAGTGGGCTTCCGCGACCGTCGCTTCGCCAAGCTGCGTTTCATGACTGTCGCCGGTGGCCGCTTGAGCGCTGATGTCATCCGAGCCTACAACGACCATCTCGGCACCCAGGGTGTGGCTTTCTTCGCCATGTACGGCCAGACCGAGGCCACCGCCCGCATCGCCTATGTGCCGCCGGCTCAGCTTTCCGGCAACGAGGACAGGATCGGCGTCGCCATTCCAGGTGGACGCCTTCTGATCGTGAGCGAGAGCGGCGTGCCGATCGAAAACGACGGCGTGACTGGCGAACTCGTCTATCGCGGCCCGAACGTCATGATGGGCTATGCCATTTCACGGGATGACCTCTGCCGCGGCGCCGACCTTGCCGAATTGCGGACCGGCGACCTCGCCATGCGCCATGCCGACGGCCTGTTCCAGATCGTCGGCCGCATGAAGCGGATCTCCAAGATCGCCGGGCTCAGGATCGCGCACGATGTGCTGGAAGCGGGGCTCGAGGCGCGCGGCATCACCGCTGCCGTTGTCGGCGACGATGCCGGCCTTCATGCCTTTTACGCCGGCAGCCGCGATGCCGAAGAGATCAGGCGGCTCTTGGCGCAGGCAAGCGGGCTGACATTGGCCCACCTGAAGGCGACGCCCCTTGCCGAGATGCCGCGGCTTGCCAGCGGCAAGATCGATTACAACGCACTGAACATGGCAGCCCGCCAGGCGGCGGCCAGTGGCGATGATGATAACGGCGGTATCGAAGGGCTCTTTGCCCAGGTCTTCTATCCAAAGCGGGTGAAGCGGTCCGACAGCTTTGTCTCGCTCGGCGGCGATTCGTTGCGCTTCGTTCAGCTGTCGATCGGGCTGGAAAAAGCGCTGGGGCAAGTTCCGGATACCTGGGAGACCTTGCCGATCGCCGAGCTATCGCTCCAGGAACGGCGCGAGACTGCCACGCGGCGCATCGGCACGGACCTCTTGATCCGTGCGCTTGCCATTCTTCTGGTCGTCCTGCACCACGAGGTCCTGTGGCCGATCCCCGGCGGGTCGGCGGCCATGGTCGTTCTCGCCGGCTTCAGCCTTGCGCGCTTTCAGATGGGACCGCTGCTTGCAGGCGACGGCCGGGCGATCCTGCGGCCGCTCGCGCAGGTGCTGATCCCCTATTATCTGATCGTTGCGGCCTATGCGGTCGCCTGGGGTGAGGTGCCCTGGGCCTCGGTCTTTCTCGTCGGCAACTTCGGCGTGGCCCTGCCGGAAACGCACGGCATGGTGCCCTATCTCTACTGGTTCATCGAGGCCTATTGCCAGATGATGGTGGTCTTCGTCGGGCTCTTTGCCGTCCCGCAGTTTCGCCGTTTCGTGTCGGCAAAACCCTTCGCCGCCGGGATGGCCTTGCTTCTGGCCGCGCTTGTTACCCGTCTGGCGCTGCCACTCGTCTGGCCGATCGGCAATCGCCAGATCTTCACGCTGCCATGGATCTTCTATCTCGCCGTCATTGGCTGGTGCGCCGCCGTTGCGGAAACGGCCAGGCAGCGGCTGCTGTTGATGCTGGCCGGCACGGCGGCCTTCCTGTTCTTCGGCCTCTACGAAGGAGTCTGGATTGGCACGAAGATCAAATATCTGCTGCAGATCGCCGTCCTGGCAGCGCTGCTTTACCTTCCACGCGTCAGTCTGCCGCGCTGGTCGGCTCAGCTCATCCTGCCCCTGTCGGCGGCGGGTTTCCACATCTACATCCTGCACCGCTTCGTGCCGGAATTGCTGATGGTGCCGATGCAGCCAGCCTTGCCGCCGGCGGCTTTTTCGCTGCTGTCGATCGTCGGCGGCGTGGCGCTCGGCCTCGTCGCATGGCTCGGCCAGCGTCAGCTCTTGAAGAAGCTTATCGCATGGCGCGGCCGTGAGATCCGGCCACTGCGGCTGTTCGGCTTCGAGTCGTTGCGCTCGCCGTTACGCCCACTGTGATCCTTGGGTCCTCAGAAACTGGGCCAGGTCCAGTATCAGGGACGGGCGCCCGAGCGCGGTGAGCGTCGCGTGCGCCTGACCGCGATGGTGGGTCTGGTGGTTGAAGAAGTGGCCGAGCGTCGGCGCCAGCCTCTGCGTGACGGCCGCCGGATTGGTGAGCGTTCTGTAGCTAAGCAAAGCGCCAAGGCGCTCGTCGCTGAGGTTGTCGATCCAGGCGATGATGCGTTCGTCCTCGGCCGCCCGCGCGGCGGTAAGCCCGGCGAGGTCCTCGTGCAGGGTCGTGTCGAGTGAAGCAGGGGTATTGCCCTCGCCTGTGAAGCGCTTCATCCAGATGCGGTCGGCAACGAGGATATGATTGAGGGTTGAAAGCAGTGAGCCGAAAAAGGCGCCGCGGTTTTCCCGCAATTCGGCATCGGTCAGCTCCGCAGCAGCAGCATAGACGAGGCGGTTCGCCCAGCGGTTATAATCGGCGAACATGCGAAAATGATCGAGCATCGGCTACCTTCCTGATGGCTGCGGTTGCGGATGGCGACGCTAACCCGGAACCGCATTCCTGTGTCTGATATCATTCATGAAATTTACTGATTTGATGACGCGGCGGATATGTCGTTCAAGAGGACGCCAACCGTCCCGGAGAGTTTGCATGACTAGAAAGCTCTATTCGCTGTGTGGATCCGACAGGGCGCGTCCCTTCTCGCCGCATGTGTGGAAGACCGCGATGTCGCTGGCCCACAAGGGGCTCGACTTTGACACCGTGCCGATCGGTTTCACCAAGATCCGAGCGATCGAGGACGGGGCGACGAACCTGGTGCCGTTGCTGCGGGATGGAGAAAAGCTCGTGAAGGACAGCTTCGAGATCGCCCTTTATCTCGAACGGACCTATCCGGACCGTCCGGCGCTCTTTGCCGGCGAGGGGGCGATGGCGATCGCCCGCTTCGTCGAGGGTTGGTCGCAGACGACGCTGCACCCGGCCATCACCCGCATCATCATCCGGGATATTCACGACCGGCTGGATCCCGTCGATCAGGCCTATTTCCGCGAGAGCCGGGAAAAGCGCTTCGGCACGTCGCTCGAGGCCGTGGCCGAAAGTGGCGGATCCTCTCTCGCAACCTTCCCGGAAAAGCTCGAGCCTTTGCGCCATCTGCTGAAGATTCAGGATTTTCTGGGTGGTGCAACGCCGCTTTTCGCCGACTACATCGTCTTCGGCGCGTTTCAATGGGCGCGCATCGTCTCGCCGCAGCGCCTGCTTCAGCCGGGTGATCCCGTCACCGCCTGGTTTGAGCGCTGCCTCGATCTGCGTGGCGGGCTCGGGCGCAGTGTGACGGCTGCGTGAAACCCGCCTGGCCTAAGCCGAATCATCGGTGAACCCCCTTGTTTTGCGCGGAATTGGCGGCTAATGAACCGCCACTTCTCAAGAAACAAGGGATTTGAGCCAATGGCTATTGAACGTACCTTCTCGATGATCAAGCCGGACGCGACCAAGCGCAACCTGACCGGCGCCATCACCAAGATGCTCGAAGATGCCGGCCTGCGCGTCGTCGCTTCCAAGCGCGTCTGGATGAGCCGTCGCGAAGCCGAAGGCTTCTACGCCGTTCACAAGGAGCGTCCGTTCTTCGGCGAACTGGTCGAGTTCATGTCCTCCGGCCCGACCATCGTTCAGGTTCTCGAAGGCGAAAACGCAATCGCCAAGAACCGCGAAGTCATGGGCGCCACCAACCCGGCAAACGCTGACGAAGGCACGATCCGCAAGGTTCACGCTCTCTCGATCGGCGAAAACTCGGTTCACGGTTCGGATGCTCCGGAAACCGCTGCTGAAGAAATCGCCTACTGGTTCTCGGGCACCGAGATCGTTGGCTGATTCAAAATCTTCGGTTCGAGCCATAGCGGCTTGAATTGACTCAGGATTTGAGCCGGAGCGGAAACGCTCCGGTTTTTTGTTGCCCGGTCTCTCAGACGGGGCACTTCGCGGTTTCGAAATGGGCTGGTGCCTTGCCGCCGCTGAACACCGCCGGGTTCTTGTCGTAGGCCGGGCCCTCGACCAGCGGTTTGGCCGGCATGATGTCCTGATCGACATCGGAGACGACGGTGGTCTCAAGCTTCTGCAGTGACTGGCCTTCGGGGCCTTTGACCTCGATCGACACCGTATAAGGGCGATCCTTCTTCACGCAGGTGACATCGGGGCTTTCCAGCACCACCTTCTCCAACTTCGGAAAGAGCTTGCGCTCCAGTGTCAGCGCGTCGCCGCCGGCCGGATTTTCGAAGCGCGCCACCACGATGCTGCCGTCGGGCACCGCCTCGGCCTTGGTCAGCGTGACCATGTAGGTCGCATAGGCGAGGCGGTAGTTGAAGACGAACATCTTGCCCGTGAGCTTCAGCGGATCCGGGCCGCTCTCGCGCTGACATGCCGCAGCGGCAAGTGCGATGGCAAGTGTGGCCAAGATCCCGAATGTCCTTGTCATGGGCCTGCTTCTTCCCTGTTGCGGTGATAGTGGCGCTTGGCTTTGGTGCGGTTGCCGCAGACGGCCATGTCGCACCAGGTGCGGCTGCGGTTGCGGCTGCGGTCGAGAAACAGCCAGCCGCAATTCGGGCAGATCTTCAGCCGATCGGGCTCGGGGTTGGCGGCAAGCGTGAGCGCCGATTGCGCCGTTGCGGTGTCGAGCGAAAGCAGGCCACCCTGGTGCGTCGAGCCGCGCAAGACGCCGGCGATGGCTTCCAGCAGATCCGCCAACAGTTCCGGCCGGCCCGTGTCCGAGATCTCCGCGCGAAAATGCCGGTCGGTCGCTTCGCGCAACTGCAAGAGCCGGCCACGGTTCTCCGCGGCGACAGGCGCAAGCGCGCCGAAGCGTACACTCTCCGCGCTGTAGCGGTTGGCCGCTTCCGCAAAGGAATGGAGTGTGACGACATCGGCGAAGCGGTCGATCCGGCGTTCGGGATCGAAACGCAGGACGATGGAATTGGCGACATCCAGTGCCAGGGCGCCGCCGGCAAATCGATGGGCTGTCCAGGTGAAGGTCATGCAAAAATCCTAACTGGCAAAATTGATTTTACCAGTTATATTGATCTTGTCACGCTCCGGATGCGCCATGCTCTATTTTCTGCAGCAGCTCGCCAACGCCGTTCCCGTCGCAGCGCTCTACGCGGCGCTGGCCTTTGGCTACGCGATCGCCTTTGCCGTGACCCGCCGGGCCGATCTCACCTATGGTGCGCTCTTTGCCTTCTCGGGCCAGATCTTTGTGCTGTTTGCTGCTTTCGGCTGGGACCGGCTGTGGCTGGTGCTTCCGGCCGCCCTTGGTCTCGGTGCGGCGGCTGCCCTGACTTTCAGTGTTGGTGCCGGGCTCGTCGCCGGGCGGTATGTCATGCGGCCGTTGGCCTTCTCGTCGGCCAACACCGTCGTCGTCGCCTCGCTCGGCTGCCTGCTGGTGCTGATGGAAACGGCACGGCTTGCCTCGGAGACCCGCAGCCTGTGGCTGCCGCCGTTCCTCAATGCCAACATCGTCTTCTGGGATGATCCGCGTTTCCCGGTCACGTTGACCGTCATCCAACTCGGCAATACCGCGCTGATGGCGGCGTTGGTGGCGGCCGGGCACTGGTTCCTGACCCATTCGCGGGCAGGGCGGTTCTGGCGGGCCGTCTCCGAAGACCGGGGGGCTGCAGCGCTTTGCGGGGTCGACGCGGCCACTGTCTACATCGTCGCCTATGGCGCGGCGTCCCTGATTGCTGCCCTTTGCGGCATCCTCGCCGCGTCCTACTACGGCAACATGGATTTCGGCACGGGGCTTACTTTCGGCGTCAAGGTACTGTTCATCGCCGCGATCGGCGGCCAGGCCTCGCCGCTCTATGCAGCCCTCGGCGCTGCCGCGGTCGGCCTGCTCGAAACACTATGGAGCGCCTATGGGCCGATCCTCTGGCGCGACTTTGCGATTTTCGGATTTCTGGTGATCGTGCTGATGGTGACGCGCAAGGAGAAGGTCATTCCCTGACCTCAAGGAACGGGCGGCTACTTCGACCAGCGGTCCCGTGCGGTGTCGTCAGCATCCTTGGCGCTGACCCAGCCGCCGGTCGTGCCGTCGCCCAAATGTTCCTTCTTCCAGAAGGGAGCCGATGTCTTCAGGAAATCCATGATGAAGTTGGCGCCGTCGAAGGCGGCCTGCCGGTGCCGCGAGGCGGCAACGACAAGCACGATGTTCTCGCCGGGAAGGATCTTGCCGTAGCGGTGGATGGCGGTGGCCGCCTGGAGCGAGAAGCGCTCGACCGCCTCCTGGCAGATGCGTTCGATCTCCGCCTCGGCCATGCCGGGGTAGTGTTCCAGTTCGAGGGCGGCAAGCGTGCCTGCCTCGTCGCGGCAAAGCCCGGAAAAGGTGGCGATGGCGCCGATGTCGGCACGCCCGGCCGAAAGCTTGGCGACCTCGCTATTGAGGTCGAAATCCTCGCGCTGGACGCGCACGGTCACCGGCGCGCGCATGGCCTCAGCCACCCGTCATCGGCGGAAACAGGGCGATCTCCCGGGCGCCGGCGATCGGCTCCTTGTGGTCGACATGTTCCTGGTTGATTGCCGCGCGGATGACGTTTTCATGTTCGAGCGCCGCCTCGTATTCCTTGCCGAGCGTCTTCAGGTGCTGAAGCAGATCGGCAATGGTGACGACACCGGCGGGAAGGTCGAGGGTTTCCTCGCCCTTGCCGATACGCTCGCGCACCCATGAGAAATAGACAAGGTTGACGGTGCTCATTCGTTGACCACGTGCTTGAGGCCGGCGCGGAAGTAATCGTAGCCCGAATAGAGCGTGATCGCGGCGGCAATCCACAGGAGCACGATACCGGCTTCCGTCGTATAGGGCAAAATCTTGTCGCCGGCCGGGCCGGCAAGCAGGAAGGCGATGGCGACCATCTGGATCGTCGTCTTCCACTTGGCGATGCGGGTAACGGGAACGCTGACCTTCAGCGCCGCCAGATATTCGCGCAGGCCCGAGACCAGGATTTCACGGCACAGAATGATGATCGCAGCCCAGATCGACCAGCCGGCGATCGTGCCGTCGGCGGCGACGAGCAGCAGGATGGAGGCGACCAGCAGCTTGTCGGCGATCGGATCGAGCATCTTGCCGATGTTCGACGTCTGCTTCCAGATGCGCGCGAGATAGCCGTCGAAGAAATCGGTGATCGAGGCAACGGCAAAAAGCGCCACTGCCGTCCAGCGCGCGAAGTCCGAACTGTGCAGCCGTCCTTCGACGAAGAAGCAAAGGACGATCAGCGGCACGATCAGGATGCGGAAATAGGTGAGCAGGTTCGGGATGCTGTAGGCGACGGGCGTGGGCATGGATTCGTGTTCTCTGGTTCGTCAGGTACAGAAATGACTTTGCTGGCCGGAGGTCAACAGGTCATCGTCGTCAACTGTCATATTTGCCCTATCGCATGTGAACGCCGGGTGAATTGTGACATCAGGTTTTCATTTCCCGGCATCGTCGTGGAAATGTTCGTAGACCAGCCGCGCCACCGTTTCGGAAATCCCAGCGACGGCCATCAGGTCGTTGATGCCGGCGCGCGAGACGGCTTTGGCGGTGCCGAAATGCGTGAGCAGCGCGCGCTTGCGCGTCGGCCCGATGCCGGCGATCTCGTCGAGCGGGTTCTTGACCATCTCCTTTTTGCGGCGAGCCCGATGCGAGCCGATCGCGAAACGGTGCGCCTCGTCGCGCAGCCGCTGGATGAAATAGAGCACCGGATCGCGCGGCGGCAGCGTGAAGCTGTCGCGACCGAGCGCGAAGAAGCGTTCGCGGCCGGCGTCGCGATCGACGCCCTTGGCGACGCCGATCGCCGTCACGCAGTCCTCGACATCGAGCTCCTTGAGGATGGCGCGCACCGCGGTCATCTGTCCCTGGCCGCCGTCGATGAGAATGACGTCCGGCCAGGCGGGGAAAGCGGCATCGTCACCGACCTCCACGCTCCGGTCCGGTTTGCCCTCTTCCTTCAGCAGCCGCGAGAACCGCCGCGTCATCACTTCGCGCATCATACCGAAGTCGTCGCCCGGGGTGATGTCGGTCGATTTGATGTTGAACTTGCGGTACTGGCCTTTGACGAAGCCTTCTGGCCCCGCCACCACCATGCCGCCGACGGCATTGGTGCCCATGATGTGCGAGTTGTCGTAGATCTCGATGCGGCGCGGCGTGCGCTCCAGCTTGAAGGTTTCCGAGAAGCCTTCGAGTAGGCGCGACTGCGAGGCCGTTTCTGCCAACTTGCGGCCGTGCGCCTCGCGCGCATTGGCGAGCGCGTGATCGACGAGATCCTTCTTTTCGCCGCGCTGCGGCACCTGGATCGCGACCTTGTATCCGGATTTTTCGCTGAGCGCCTGGCCGAGCAGTTCCTGCTCTTCCACCGCTTCGCAAAGCAGGATCTGCCGCGGACAGGGCTTGTCGTCGTAGAACTGTGCGAGGAATTGCGAGAGCACCTCGGCCGTCGGCAGCGACGGGTCGGCCTTCGGGAAATAGGCGCGGTTGCCCCAGTTCTGCCCGGTGCGGAAGAAGAACACCTGGATGCAGGAGATGCCACCCTCGTGGTGGATCGCAAAGACGTCGGCTTCCTCGACGCCAGAGGGGTTGATGCCCTGGTGGCTCTGGACGTGGCTGAGTGCGGCGAGGCGGTCGCGGTAAAGCGCTGCCCTTTCGAAGTCGAGGTTCTCGGCTGCCTCGCCCATGGCGGCGGCGATCGTCGCCTTCACCGCTTGGCTCTTGCCCGAGAGGAAGTCCTTGGCCTCCTGAACGAGTTCCGCATAGCCCTGATCGCTGATTTCGCCGGTGCAGGGCGCCGAACAGCGCTTGATCTGATAGAGCAGGCAGGGGCGCGTGCGCGTCTCGAAGACGCTGTCGGTGCAGGTCCGAAGCAAAAAGGCGCGCTGCAACGAATTGATCGTGCGGCCGACCGCGCCGGCGGACGCGAAGGGACCGAAAAAGTCGCCCTTGCGGCTGCGTGCGCCGCGATGCTTGTAGAGCGCCGGCGCACGGCTGTCGCCGGTCACCAGAATATAGGGAAACGACTTGTCGTCGCGCAAAAGCACGTTGAAGCGGGGCCTAAGGCGCTTGATCAGGTTCGCTTCGAGCAGCAGCGCCTCGATCTCGGTGCGCGTCGTCACGAACTCCATGTTCGCGGTCTCGCGCACCATGCGGGCGATGCGGTTGGAATGGCCGCGCCCCTGGGCATAATTGCTGACGCGCTTCTTCAGGCTGCGCGCCTTGCCGACATAGAGAACGTCGCCGGCCTCGTTGAACATGCGATAGACGCCGGGGCCATTCGGCAGCAGCTTGACGAAGGCCTGGATCAACTCCGCGCCCTTCAGTCCCTCGGTCACCGAGTGATTCTCGTGCCACTCGACGACGGGCGCAACGCCGCTCACGTCAGACACTTCGATCAGGTCGTCGTCGTCTTCCGCTTCGCTGCCATCATAAAGGATGCCGCCGTCGGCCGGCACGCGTCCATTCATTCCACTATCTCCCTGATGTCGGGCGTTTCCCAAGCGAGGTGCTGGCCCCCGTCCAGCGCAATCATCTGTCCGGTAATCGACGGCGTGTCGAACAGGAAGCGGATCGTCCGTCCGAATTCGTCGAGCGTCGGCCCGCGCTTCAAGATCAGCGCATCGACCTGCGCCTCAAAATCCTTCGGGTCCTGCCGTTCGTTCGGCAGCGTCGGCCCGGGGCCGATGCCGTTGACGCGGATGCGCGGGGCGAGTGCCTGCGCCATCGTCCGGGTGGCCGTCCAAAGCGCCGACTTGGACAACATATAGGAATAAAAGCGCGGATTGGGAGCCCAGACGCGCTGGTCGATCACATTGATGATGAGCCCGCTGGCGTTGGCCGGCAGTTGCGCGGCGAAATCGCCCGCCAACAGGGAAGGGGCTTTCACATGCAGCGCGAAATGCTGGTCCCAGACCCCTTCGTCGAAGGCATCGAGGCTATCCTTCTTGAACAGCGACGCATTGTTGACGAGCAGATCGATCGGGCCGAGTGCTGCTGTCGCGCGCTCGATCAGTGTCGATGTCGCGCCCGTATCCGTAAGGTCGGCTCGAATCGCGACGGCATTCGTTCCCGTCTTCTTCAGGGTTTCGGCCAGGGCCCGCGCTTCGTCAAACGAGGCATCGGCATGAATGGCGACCGCAAAGCCGTGGGCGGCCAGGTCCTCCACTATAGCTTTACCGATCCTCTTGGCGCCCCCGGTTACGAGAGCCGCCTTCAGTGCTTTCTTCAACGTTTTATCCCGCTTTTTCGAATCTTCGCGTCAGCGGACGAAGATATAGGGAAGAAACGCGGGGCTGAAACACTCCCTGACGATTCCTTGCCCAAAAATTAATGGAATTGGCGTAAATTGTATTATTTTGCGTACTTATAGTATAGCTTTCGTTAATCTTGATTTATGGTTAACAAATCTCCTGTGGCGCCAAAGCAACATCAAACTTCGGGCGCGTTTGTGCCACCAAAATTTCACATTTTGGCTCTTGTGAATCCGCATTTGCTGGCCAATTTCAGCTCAACCGGGCGGGTTAAATTAAGAGTTGCCTGATGTTTCACTGTGGGACCCCAAGCCCTCGGCGCATCGGGACGAAAAGGAGAATATTTATGCGTACGCTCACCACCACCCTCATGGCTTCGGCTATGTCCCTCATCGCCTTCCAGGCCGCCCAGGCTGCAGACGCGATCGACGAAGTTCCGGCAGCTCCGCAGGCCGAATACAGCGAGCCGGCAGTCAAGAACTGGTCGGGCGCCTATGTCGGCGGTACCGCCGATTGGAAGCATGGCCAGCACGATGCGACCGGCAGCAACACCGCAGCCGGCTTCGGCGGCGGCCTCTATGGTGGCTACAACGTTCAGGACGGCCAGATGGTATACGGCGGCGAAGCCGATATCGGTTACTCCGGCCAGGATTCGACCAAGGGCAACCTGCGCATGAAGCAGGGCGTCAACGGCTCGCTCCGCGGCCGCGTCGGTGTCGATCTGAACCCGGTCCTCGTCTACGGTACCGCAGGTCTTGCCGTCGGCCAGACCAAGGGCACCGTCGGCGGCGCTTCCGACAAGAACACCATGGTCGGCTGGACCGCAGGCGTCGGTGCTGAAACCTTCGTCACCGACAACATCACCGCACGCGTCGAGTACCGTTACACGGACTACGGTTCGAAGGACTTCCGCATGGGCAGCACCAAGGTCTCGTCCGGCTACGACGAGCACGCTGTTAAAGTCGGTATGGGCGTGAAGTTCTGATCGGCTTCTGCCGGATCAAAGAAAAGGCCGGGGAGACCCGGCCTTTTTTGTGTCTGCACGTTAGGCCTTGAACTTGGGGTAATCCGGGAAGTGTTTTTCGAACTTCGCCGGCCAGTTCTTCAGCTTGGCGCGCCCCTTCTGCCATTCGCCGGCAAACCGCAGCTCGATGTAGCGCAGCATCGCCGCGAGTGCGAAATGGCCTGCATTGAGCTTGGCCCCGGTCTTCGGCAGGTTGGCATTCAGATGGTCGAGGCTGCGCTCGACCTTTTCCCATTGCCGGTCGATCCAGGGCTGGTGCACCTTTTCCGGCGGATGGGAGCGTTTCTCGTAGACGATCGACAGCAGGCTGTCACAGACGCCGTCGCATAGCGCTTCCAGCAACTCGACGTCGGTGCGCTTTTCGGCGTTCCTGGGATAGAGCTTGCCCTTGGTCTCCCGGTCGATGAAATGCATGATGGTGCGGCTGTCGTAGAGCGCCCGTCCGTCGTCGAGAATCAGCGTCGGGATCTTGCCGAGCGGATTGTTGTCGATCAGCTCCGGCGGGTTGGCATTGGTGTCGGTCAAGACACTTTCGGCCGCATAGCCCGCATAATGCGCCGCCATGCGCACCTTGTTCGAATAGGGCGAGGCGGGCGAGTACAAGATCTTCATCGGGCGTCTTTCCTTCCAGGGATTGCGAGATGGGTTTCTGACAGGCGCCTTCTGCGGCTGGTCAAAGCGCCGGGGGCAGCGACACGCTTTCCTTTCGGCAGGCCTGGCGATCGACCGCCGGGCAGGCGCGGAAATTGAGCGACTTGTCGAAGCAGATCCGGATTTCCTCGAGCCGACTACCCTCGCAGGTCACGGCGACCGCGTCCTTCGTCATGCCGGGATTCTTGGCAACGAGCGCATCTTCGATGGCGGCGACGCGCAGGCCCTTTTCTTGCGGGGGAGGTGCGAGCTCCGATGGCAGCGTCAGCCGGTCCCACGCCGCGCGCGTGACGGTGAAGTATTCCTCCTGACTGAGGCCGGAGCAGGTCCCGTGCTTGCGCCATTGGTGGCCGATCAGGCCCATCGATGGAATGAGGTCGAGATATTGCTTGCCGAGCGACGACGGCACGCGATCGGACTGGCGTGTCGGGCAGAAGTCCGGATAACCCCGTTCGTTCTGCGGCCACAGGCCATGCACGATCAGGCCGCGATTGCCGCCGACTTCGCACTGGCTGGATTTTCCCTTGGGGTCATTGTCGCCGCACCAGGTCGGCGACCAGGAGAGCGAGAGCACATAGAAATCGAAGCCGCTGCCGACCGGCACCGTAACGACCGCCTTCGTGGCTTGCGTTCCCGTCGCCGTCGGCGCCTTTTCAGTGTTCTGATCGCTGCAGCCAACGAGGGCTGCTGCAACGAAAAGCGCCGGCAGAAGCCGGCGCGTTTTCCGGAATGATCTCATGATTAACGGAGCGAGGCGCAATAGGCGCCGTAGACATACCAGGGATCGAGGCCGCCGACGCAGAACTCGATGCTTCTGCCGACGCCGGCAAAGCCCCACGGGCGTTCGATGAGGTAATAGAGCGCACGCTGTTCGCCGTTGGTCATCACAGCGGTCCCGTAGCAATATTCACGCTCGACGAGATGCGTCTCGTCGCGGAACTCCTGCCGATTCTGCCCCATGTCGCGGATCTCGGCGATCGAGAGATTGGCGTGCAGGTAGTTTGCATCCCGATACTCGAAACGGGATGTGATGAAGCCGAGAACCGAGGATTCACTGCAGACCCCGGCGTTGTAGGATTGCGCCTGGCTGCTGCCGATGTAGTCGGCGGCAATGGCGCCCGGCGCCGTAGCGCCGGCGAGGGAAAGCGAAATGAGAAGCGTGGCGGCGAGCGTGCGAGTCATGGGCGTCTCCCTATGTCGTCGCATGAGATTGCGGTGCGTCGCGCCCGTCCGTCAAGCCCCTCGGGTTGTCTGTTCTTCCCCGCGCAGCCAGAAGCAGCGACTGGACGCGAAACGATCCTGCCCCAACCGGCTTTTCAGGAACGGCAGCAGCAGGTCGAGCTCGCTCTTCAGCGTGAAGGGCGGGTTTACGATGATGAGGCCGGAACCGGAAAGCCCTGTGGTTTCCCGGTCGCTTCTGACGGACAGTTCGGCGCAGAGCATCTTCGGGATGTCCAGCGCCTTCAGCGCCTCATGAAACGCTTTGATCGGCGCGCCCTGCTTCAGGGGATACCACAGGCAATAGACGCCGCCGGTAAAGCGGCGGTAGCCGCGCGCAAGGCCATCCACCAGCCGTTCGTATTCGCCCTCCTTTTCGAAGGGTGGGTCGACGAGAATCAATCCGCGCTTTTCCTTCGGCGGCAGGTGCGCGCCCAGCGCCAGCCAGCCGTCGAGCTCGGTGACGCGGCTCTGGAAATCGGCGTCGAACAGCCGGTGCAGCGTTTCGTAGTCGTCCGGATGCAGCTCCATCGCCGAAAGCCGGTCCTGGGGTCGGAAGAGCATGCGCGCGAGCTTCGGCGAGCCAGGGTAGAGCGTCAGCTCGGAGCCGGGGTTCAGCGCGCGGATGGAGGACAGGTAGGGGGCGAGGATCACCGCGATCTCCGGCGGCAGTTCGCCCTCGAGCAGCCGGCCGACGCCGTCGCGCCATTCGCCGGTCTTCTGCGCTTCCTCGCTGGAGAGGTCGTAGAGCCCGATGCCCGCATGGGTATCGAGAACACGGAACGCCTTCTCCTTCTGCTGGAGGTAGGTGACGAGCCGTGCCAGCACTGCGTGCTTCAGGACGTCGGCAAAATTGCCTGCGTGATAGATGTGCCGATAGTTCATGAGCGCCGCCGATGGCTGTGATCAATAGTTGCGATGGGTGGGCGATTGGCTCTTTGAGCCGAAATGCCGATGCCATATAGAAAAGCCATGAACGTTGCGACCCCCATCAAAGCAGAAAAAACCATCGGCCACTCGGTCTGTCCGCACGACTGTCCCTCGGCCTGCGCCCTGGAAGTCGACCTGACCGCCGAAGGGCGGATCGGCCGTGTGCGCGGTGCAGCCGCCAATACCTACACCGCCGGCGTGATCTGCGCCAAGGTGGCGCGGTATTCCGAGCGCATCTATCATCCCGACCGTCTGATGGTGCCGAAGCGCCGCAAGGGCGCCAAGGGCGAGGGCGGCTGGCAGGAAGTGAGCTGGGAGGCCGCGCTCGACGAGATCGCCGATCAGTTCATTCGCGCCGAGCAGAAATATGGCGCCGAGACCGTGTGGCCATACTTCTATGCGGGCACCATGGGTCAGGTGCAGCGCGACTCGATCGACCGGCTGCGTCACGCCAAGCGCTATTCCGGCTTTTTCGGCTCGATCTGCACCAACATGGCCTGGACGGGTTTGAGCATGGCGACCGGCGCCTTGCGCGGCCCCGACCCGCGCGAAATGGCCAAGGCCGATTGCGTGGTGATCTGGGGCACGAATGCGGTTGCGACCCAGGTCAACGTGATGACCCATGCGGTGAAAGCCCGCAAGGATCGCGGCGCGAAGATCGTCGTCATCGACATCTACGACAATCCGACGGTCAAGCAAGCGGACATGGGCCTGGTGCTTAAGCCGGGCACCGACGCAGCACTTGCCTGCGCCGTGATGCACATCGCGTTTCGCGACGGCTACGCCGACCGGGCCTACTTGGCGAAATTCGCCGACGATCCGGCCGGCCTTGAAGCGCATCTGAAGTCGCGCGGGCCGGAGTGGGCGTCGGCGATCACCGGCCTTTCGGCCGAGGAAATCGAGGCCTTTGCAAAATTGGTCGGCACGACGCCGCGGACCTATTTCCGGCTCGGCTACGGTTTCACGCGCCAGCGCAACGGTGCCGTCGCCATACATGCGGCGGCATCCGTGGCGACCGTGCTCGGCTCCTGGAAACACGAAGGCGGCGGTGCCTTCCACTCCAACAACGATATCTTCAAGCTCGACAAGCGCGAGTTGATCGGCTCGGCCTTTCACGATCCGGATGTGCGCATGCTCGACCAGTCGCAGATCGGCCGGGTGCTGACCGGCGACGCCGAGGCGCTGCGCCACCGCGGGCCGGTGACGGCGATGCTGATCCAGAACACCAATCCCGTGAACGTCGCGCCGGAGCAGCGGCTGGTGAAGCGCGGCTTCCTGCGCGACGACCTCTTTGTTGCCGTGCACGAGCAGTTCATGACCGATACGGCTGCTGTTGCCGATATCGTGCTTCCGGCCACCATGTTCCTGGAGCATGACGATCTCTATCGCGGCGGCGGCCATCAGCACATCCTGATCGGTCCTAAGGTGGTAGAACCACCCTCGACCGTGCGCACCAATCTGTTCGTCATCGAGGAACTGGCCAAGCGCCTTGGCGTTGCCGATCATGCCGGCTTCGGCCTGACCGAGCGTGAGCACATTGATCGGCTGCTCGCCAACTACGGCATCGGCTACGAAGAGATGAAACGGGAGAAGTGGCTCGACTGTCAGCCCGCCTTCGAGGAGGCGCACTATCTCAACGGCTTTGGCCACCCGGACGGCAAGTTCCGCTTCAAGGCGGATTGGACGGGGACGCCGGCGCCGAACCGGCCGCCGAAGTCGATGGGCATTCAGGGGCCGCACCAGGCGCTGCCGGAGTTTCCTGACCATGTCGACCTCATCGAGGTCGCCGACGCCGAGCACCCGTTCCGGCTGGCGACCTCTCCGGCTCGATCCTTCCTGAATTCGACCTTTGCCGAGACACCGTCCTCGATCCAGAAGGAAGTGCGCCCGGAAGTGATGGTTCATGCGGAAGATGCCGCAGAACTCGGCATTGCCGATGGCGATGTCGTCCAACTCGGCAACGTCCGCGGCGAGGTGCGTCTGCATGCGAAGATCGGTGGCGGCGCCCGTCGCGGCGTGGTCATCGCCGAGGGCCTGTGGCCGAATGGCGCGCATCTCGACGGGGAGGGCATCAACGTGCTCACCGGCGCCGATGCGGTGGCGCCCTATGGTGGTGCCGCCTTTCACGACAACAGGGTCTGGGTAAGGTTGGCGCGCTAAGTCAGGTTAGAACGGCAGACGGAACCTCCCATGAGCGGCGACCACCACCATGCAGATGTCACGAGCACGCCGGTTTCAAGGCTCTGGGCCTCGCTTGGCCTGACCGGCGGCTTCATGCTGGCCGAAGTCGTCGGCGGCATCCTGACCGGCAGCCTGGCGCTGATATCCGACGCGATGCACATGCTGACCGACACGGCGGCCCTTGCGATCGCGCTCGTCGCGATCCATGTCGGCCGTCGCCCGTCAGACCTCTTGCGCACCTATGGCTACGCCCGCTTCGAGATCCTGGCTGCCGCCTTCAACGCGCTGCTCCTGCTCGGTGTCGCCTTCTACATTCTCTATGAGGCCTGGAAGCGGCTGTCCGAGCCGCAGGAGATCCAGTCCGGCGGCATGCTGGTGATTGCCGTCATCGGCCTTCTCGTCAATCTCGCCTCGATGCGGCTGCTCACCAGCCACAAGGACGAAAGCCTCAACGTCAAGGGCGCCTATCTCGAAGTCTGGTCGGACATGCTGGGCTCGCTCGCCGTCATCGTCGGCGCGGTGGTCATCTGGCTGACCGGCTGGCAGTGGGTGGATTCGCTGCTCGCTGTCGGCATCGGCTTCATGGTCTTTCCGCGCACCTGGGTGCTGCTGAAGGAGTGCGTCAACATCCTGCTCGAAGGCGTGCCGCCGGGCATGCGCCTCGCCGATGTCCACGCGACGATTGCCGCCGTTCCCGGTGTTGCCTCCGTGCATGACCTGCATCTCTGGGCGATCACCCAGAGCCAGCCGTCGCTGACCGCCCATGCGGTACTTGCCGACGGTGCCGATGCCGAGACCGTGCGCCGCGCAATCGAGGAGCAGTTGCGCGCGACGTTCGACCTGCACCACACGACGCTGCAGATGGAGCGGGAAGATCGCGCGGCAGCGGAACATATCCACTGATGGCTGAAAGGGCGGGATTGCACTCGCCGGAGAAGGAAGTTGCATGAGCACCCAGCATGACCCACGCGTCAGGATCGTCGGCCGCCGCACGCTGTGGAAGGGCTTTGCGCACCTGGAAGAGGTGACGTTCGAACAGCAGATGTCCGATGGCGCGACCGTGACGCTGAAGCGGGAGATCCACGACCATGGCAATGCGGCGACCATCCTGCTCGTCGATGCCAGGCGCCAGAGCGTCATCCTGGTGCGGCAGCTTCGCGTTCCCGTTCTGCTCCAGGGCGACCCGGCTTATCTGATCGAGGCGGCCGCCGGGCTCCTCGACGGCGACACTCCGGAAGAGGCGATCTGCCGCGAGGCGCTGGAGGAGACCGGATACCACGTCCAGGACGTCATCCACCTCTTCGATGTCTATATGAGCCCGGGGGCGCTGACCGAACGCACGAGCTTCTTTGCCGGCCACATCGACGCCACCGAGAAACGCGGCGACGGCGGCGGGCTTGCGCATGAGGGCGAGGACATCGAAGTGCTGGAAATCCCCTTCGACGAAGCCGTCGCAATGATCGCGACCGGAGAGATCTGCGATGCCAAGACGATCATGCTCCTGCAGTGGGCGCTGCTCAACCGGCAGCAACTGTTTGCCTAAGGGATTGTTTTATAAGAGTATAATTTATTACCGATATTTCACTTTTTGATCCGTATCGGGTAAGCTAAAGCGCTGATGTCCTCATTATCGACATGGGCGCTTCATGACATCCTCCCTACCGGAACGTGCAACCGACGACGAGCAGCAGGCGGAGGGAGGCTGGTTCTCCTTCCTGCGTCGCAATCGCCGTTATCTATCGGCTGCCGGTACGCTCTTCGTAATCGCCCTTTTCGGCTTTGCGATCTTTCACCTGACGTCCGAAGTCCAGTACGACGAGGTCGTCCAGGCATTGGCGGATACCAGTTGGATCTCCGTCGCGGCGGCGGTGTTCTTCACCGCATTGAGTTTCCTCGCGCTCACCTTCTATGACGTCAGCGCGCTTGATTACGTCAAGCGAAAGCTGCCCTATGCCGACGTGGCGCTGACGGCGGCCTCGGCCTACGCGGTCGGCAATACTGCGGGGTTCGGGGCGCTCAGTGGCGGCGCCATCCGCTACCGCTCCTATTCGCGCCTCGGCATCGAGCCTGAGAACATCGCCCGCATTATCGCCTTCGTGACGCTCGCCTTCGGGCTCGGGCTGCTGGCGGTGACTTGCCTCAGCCTGCTTGCCGTCGGCGAGTATGTGGCGCCGATGACCGGGATGGATCCTCTGGTATTGCGCGTAATCGCGGCCGTGATCCTCGGCGGTCTGTTCACAGTGTTCTTTCTTGCCCGTGACGGGCGCGAGGTCAGCATCGGGCGTCTGACGCTTCGGCTCCCGGATTCGCGCACCGTTTCGCGCCAGTTCCTGGTGACGGCGCTCGATCTCGCCGCCTCGGCGACCGTTCTCTATGTTCTTCTACCCGCCGGCACGATCGGCTGGCCGGCCTTCCTTGCGGTCTATTCGCTGGCCGTCGGCGTCGGCGTCTTGAGCCATGTGCCGGCCGGTCTTGGCGTCTTCGAGACGATCATCATCGCGACGCTCGGCCACAATGCCGATGTCGACACCATTCTCGGCGCGCTGGTGCTCTACCGCGTGATCTATCACGTGCTGCCGCTGGTGATCGCGATCGCCGTCGTCATCGGCATCGAACTCCGCCAGTTGTCCGGTCATCCGGTTGCCTCCAGCGTGCGGCGCATCGGCGGCCGCATGACGCCGCTGCTTCTGGCAACGCTCGGCATCGTGCTGGCGATCATGCTGGTTCTTTCCAGCGTGACCCCGACGCCCGACGAGAACCTGGCATTCCTCGAAGGACTGCTGCCCTTGCCGATCGTCGAGGGCGCACACTTCCTCGCCAGCCTGCTCGGCCTTGCCCTCGTGGTCGTCTCGCGCGGACTGGCGCTGAGGCTCGACGGCGCCTGGTGGGCCTCGATCGTGATCGCGATCGCCGCGCTGCTGCTGTCGCTGATCAAGGCGATCGCCGTGGTGGAAGCGGGCATGCTGGCCTTCTTCCTGGTGGGGCTCATCGTCAGCCGCCGCCTGTTCGTGCGGCCGGCCTCGCTGTTCGGGCAGGCGCTGACGGTGCCATGGCTGACGGCGCTCGGCGTCATCTGCCTGGGCGCGCTGGTCGTGCTCCTCTTCGTCTATCGCGATGTCGAATACAGCCATGAGCTCTGGTGGCAGTTCGAATTCTCCGCCGAAGCCCCCCGCGGCCTGCGCGCGCTTCTCGGCGTGACGATCGGCGCGAGCATGCTTGCGATCTGGAGCCTGATGCGCCCGGCAACCGGAGCCGCCGAGCCTGCCTCCGACGACGCGATGGAGCGAGCGCTTTCGATCGTCGAGGCGCAGGACATGTCCGATGCCAATCTGGTGCGCATGGGCGACAAGAGCCTGTTGTTTTCCGCCGACGGCCGAGCCTTCATCATGTATGGCCAGCGTGCTCGTTCCTGGATCGCGCTTTTCGATCCCGTCGGCCCGATCGATGCCTGGCCGGAGCTGATCTGGCACTTCATCGAAAAGGCGCGCGCGGCCGGCTGCCGGGCGGTTTTCTACCAGGTCTCGCCCCTGGGGCTTGCATACTATGCCGATGCCGGGCTGCGCGCCTTCCGGCTCGGCGAACTCGCGCGCGTCGACCTCGCCCGCTTCGAGCTGAAGGGGGGCAAATGGGCGAACCTGCGCCAGCAGGTGAGCCGCGCCCAGCGCGACGGGCTCGAGTTCCGTGTCGTAGCGCCCGAAAACGTTCCGGACGTCATGCCTGACCTGACCGCGGTCTCCGATGCCTGGCTCGCGCATCACAATGCAAAGGAGAAAGGCTTCTCGCTCGGTGCCTTCGATCCCGAGTATCTTCGCGAGCAGCCGGTGGCGATCCTCACCTGTGGTGGGCGTACGGTCGCATTTGCCAATATTCTGGTGACGGCGACCAAGGAGGAGGGGACCGTTGACCTCATGCGCTTTTCGCCGGATGCGCCGAAGGGCGCGATGGATTTTCTCTTCGCCCAGGTGATGGAGTATCTGAAGGCCGAGGGATACCGTACCTTCAACCTTGGTATGGCGCCCCTGTCGGGCATGTCCACGCGCCAGATCGCGCCGGTCTGGGACCGGGCCGGGCGCACCTTCTTCGAACACGGCGAACGTTTCTACAACTTCAAGGGCTTGCGCGCCTTCAAGTCGAAGTTTCATCCGCAGTGGCAACCGCGCTATCTTGTCGCCAGTGGCGGCATCAATCCGATCCTCGCCCTGATGGATGCGACATTCCTGATCGGCGGCGGTCTCAAGGGAGTGGTGAAGAAATGATCCCTGTCGCGAACGCCTGGAAATGCCTGACTTCGGCGGCGCTGCTGCTCTCCGCATCGATGTTCCCCGCTCTCGCGGAAGACGCGCCGAAGAGCTACGATACCGGGATGATCCCGTCGCCGCGCATCATGCTGCCGAAGGAAAAGGCGGCCGCACTTGTAGTGCTGCTGTCGGACGCCGCCGGCTGGACGGACAAGGAGCAGGCGATCGCCGACACGCTCACCGATGACAAGACAGTCGTTGTCGGCATCGACCTCAAGGCCTATCTCGCTTCGCTCGCCAAGGATGATGGCGACTGCATCTACATGGTCTCCGACATCGAATCGCTGAGCCAGCAGGTGCAGCGTGCCGTCGGCACCGACGCTTACCAATTGCCCGTCGTCGCAGGCGTCGGTGCCGGTGGTGCGCTGGCACTCGCCGTCGCTGCCCAGACACCGCCTGCCACCATCGGCCAAACGCTTGCGATTGATCCGGAGGAGGGGGTCGCGCTTGAAAAGCAACTCTGCACCCCGGCCGAAAAGGTGAAGAAGGGCGACCGCATGGTCTACGGCCTGACCGACGGGGCATTGCCGGATCCGGTTTCCGTCGTCTTTTCACCCGCGGCATCGGCCGACGGGCGCGCCCATGTGGCGGCATTGATCGCCAAGCATCCGGACGTCGAGCAGGAGGACAGTGACGACGACGCCTATACGACGCTGTCCGATCACCTCACCGATATCATCGACAGCGAGCGCGACGCCGGCAATCCGTTCGGCTTGCCCCTGACCATCCTCGACGCAAAGCCGACCCGTGACACGATGGCGGTGATCTATTCGGGCGACGGTGGCTGGCGCGATATCGACAAGGAAGTCGGCGACGTGCTGCAGCAGCAGGGTGTACCGGTCGTCGGTTTCGATTCCCTGCATTACTTCTGGTCCGAGCGCGATCCGCAGGTGACGGCGGACGACCTTGCCAAGGTGATGAGCTACTACCGCAAGCACTGGAACGTGCGAAACGTGCTCCTCATCGGCTATTCCTTCGGTGCCGACGTGCTGCCGCGAACCTTCAACCTGCTGCCGGCCGGCGAAAAGGCCCATGTTCGTCAGGTGACCTTGATGGCCCTCTCGCACATGGTCGATTACAAGGTCTCTGTGCTGGGTTGGCTAGGAGCTTCGGGCGACGGCAAGGGTGGTGATCCGCTCGACGATATCAAGCGCATCGATCCGGCGCTGGTGCAATGCATCTACGGCACCGACGAAGAGGACGATGCCTGCCCGCAACTGAAGGGCACCGGCGTCGACGTCATCGGCATCGACGGCGGCCACCACTTCGACGAGGATTATCCGGCGCTGACACGGCGCGTGCTCGACGCCCTCGATCGCAGGCTGGCTTCGGCGAAGTGAACGGTCGGTGTGTGGGGGCGTGAGGCTTACCCCCCCTCTGCCCCGCCGGGGATCTCCCCCCACAAAGGGGAGATCGGCTAGACGCGCCCACCCGCTACAACTGAACGAGATTGCCCGCCGGCTCGATGTTGACGATGGGGGTATCCTTCTGCGCCAGATAGAGTTGCCACCGGCGAACGGGTAATGACCGCCGAGTGGTCGCCATCTGCTGATCTCCCCCCCTTGCGGGGGAGATGCCCGGCATGACAGAGGGGCGTTAACCGCGTGTGATGCGCTGTGATCGGGACAAAGCAACCCGGCGTGATTACGCAGCCGGCGAAATCAGCGTACCCGTCGCCTCGCCAAGGCTCTTGCTCACAGCGCGACCGCCTTCCATGCGTATCTTGCCCTCGGCCATCAGCCGAAGCGCCATCGGATAGGTGCGGTGCTCGACGGTCAGCACTCGGGCAGCAAGGCTGTCGGACGTGTCGCCAGGCACGACTGGAACCACCGCCTGCGCCAGGATCGGGCCTTCGTCCATGCCTTCGGTGACGAAGTGCACGGTGCAACCGGCGACCTTCATGCCGGCGTCGATAGCCCGCTGATGGGTGTGCAGGCCGGGGAAAAGCGGCAGCAACGACGGATGGATGTTGAGGATGCGTCCCTCGTGGCGCTGGATGAACGTCGCCGACAGCAGACGCATATAGCCGGCGAGGCAGATGATGTCCGGCGACAGCCGGTCGAGCTCGGCAAGGATTGCCGCTTCGTGGGCGTCCTTGCTGTCGTAGTCCTTGCGCAGGAAAGCGCGCGTGGGGATGCCAAGCGCCTCGGCTTTGGCGAGGCCGCCGGCATCCGCCTTGTCGGCGATGACGGCGACGATCTCGGCCGGGAAATCCGGCTCGGCCGTTGCCTTTGCGAGCGCCAGCATGTTGGAGCCGCCGCCAGAGATGAAGACGACGACCCGCTTCTTGCCCGTCGAGACTTCCGTCGTCATAGGGCCAGGTTGCCCTTGTAGATCGTGCCGGCTGCACCTTCGTCGCGGGCGACCATGCGGCCCAGCGTAAAGACGGTTTCGCCTTCGCCGGTGAGCACGGCGGAAACCTCTGCGGCCTTGTCGGCCGGAACGACGGCGATCATGCCGACGCCGCAGTTGAAGGTGCGCAGCATTTCGTTGGCGGCAACGCCACCGGTCTGGGCGAGCCACGAGAACACCTTCGGCGCCTTGATCGCGTCGAGGTAGATCTCGGCAGCGAGGTGCTTTGGCAGCACGCGCGGAATGTTCTCAGGGAAACCGCCGCCGGTGATGTGAGCGAGCGCCTTGATCGAACCGGTCTCGCGGATCGCCTTCAGGAGCGGCTTCACATAGATGCGCGTCGGCGTCATCAGGAGATCGGCAAGCGTACCTTCGCCGAACGGAGCAGGAGCATCCCAGGCAAGGCCCGAGAGCGTGACGATCTTGCGCACCAGCGAATAGCCGTTGGAATGCACGCCGGAAGAGGCGAGGCCGAGGATGACGTCGCCTTCGGAGATGTCACCGGCCGGCAGCAGCTGACCGCGTTCGGCAGCGCCGACGGCAAAGCCCGCGAGATCGTAGTCGCCGCCCGAATACATGCCGGGCATTTCGGCCGTCTCGCCGCCGATCAGCGCGCAACCAGATTCGCGGCAGCCCGCAGCGATGCCGGCGACGATCGCGGCACCCTGGTCCGGGTCAAGCTTGCCGGTCGCGAAATAGTCGAGGAAGAAGAGCGGTTCGGCGCCCTGGACGACGAGGTCGTTGACGCACATGGCGACGAGGTCGATGCCGACGGTGTCGTGCTTGTTGGCGTCGATGGCGATCTTCAGCTTGGTGCCGACGCCGTCATTGGCGGCCACCAGAACCGGGTCGGTGAAGCCCGCGGCCTTGAGATCGAAGAGACCGCCGAAGCCGCCGATTTCGCCGTCGGCGCCGGGCCGCCGGGTCGAGCGCACATGCGGCTTGATCTTCTCGACCATCAGGTTCCCGGCGTCGATATCAACGCCCGCGTCGCTATAGGTGAGACCGTTCTTTCCCGACTGGCTCATGCTCGTTCTCCAAGGCTCGTCGTGCGACAGGTATTTTGCGGATGCGATTGGCACGGCAGGCAAGGGAGTGCAAGCCGAGAGCAGGCCTTGGCGGCGTTTTTTCACCATTTTGCCCATATCCCACGGCGCAAGCCAGTCAGCTTGGCCATAAACTGGATGACTGCACCGGTCGGACTTGACCGTTACGCGCACCGCCCCCTATCTCCTTGACAGGGTTGTGATACGCAACAGTGGCGAGCGGCGCCTCACGAGGAGTGTCATGGATATCAAGGTCAGCGGTTCCGGATTGCAGCGCCAGGTCATTTTCTGGCTACTGGTGCTTGCCGCCTTCATTGCCTTCCTCATGGTTTTCAGCTCGATCCTGCTGCCATTCCTGGCCGGCATGGCGCTTGCCTATTTCCTCGATCCGGTCGCAGACCGCCTGGAGCGGTTCGGCTTGAGCCGGTTGATGGCGACGGTCGTGATCCTGATCGGCTTCGTCGTCGTCTTCGTGCTGGCCCTCATGGTCATCATTCCTGTCGTCGTTAGCCAGGCGGCCGATTTCATTGCGAACATCCCCGGCTATGCCGCCAAGCTGCAGGTGCTCGTCAACGAAGCGCAGACGCGGCTGATTCCCGATTGGCTCGCGAGCCAGATGCCCTCGCTGAAGCAAAGCTCCGGCAAACTGCTCGAACAGGGTGCGGCCTTCGTCGGCACGCTCTTCCAGCAGATCTGGAACTCCGGCGTGGCGTTGCTCGACGTCATCTCGCTGCTGGTCGTCACCCCTGTCGTCGCCTTCTATATCCTGCTCGATTGGGACCGGATGGTCGAGAAGGTCGATAGCTGGGTTCCGCGCGACTACGTCTCGGATGTGCGCCAGATCGCCCGCGACATGAACGCGACGATCGCCGGCTTTGTGCGCGGGCAGGGCTCGCTCTGCCTCATCCTTGGTCTTTATTACGGGATCGGCCTGTCGCTGGTCGGTCTCAATTTCGGTCTGCTGATCGGTCTCTTCGCCGGCATGATCAGTTTCATTCCCTATGTCGGATCCATGGTCGGCCTGGTGCTCGCCGTTGGCGTCGCACTGGTCCAGTTCTGGCCGGACTATCTGTGGATCGGCCTCGTGCTTGCCGTCTTTTTCAGCGGCCAGTTCATGGAGGGCAATATCCTCCAGCCGAAGCTGGTGGGCAAAAGCGTCGGCCTGCATCCGGTCTGGCTGATGTTTGCGCTGCTTGCCTTCGGTGCACTGTTCGGCTTCGTCGGTCTTCTGGTCGCGGTGCCCGCAGCAGCCGCCATCGGCGTGCTTGTCCGCTTCGGCATCCAGCGCTACCTTGATAGCGACCTCTATCACGGGCACGGCAAGGCCGTGGAAAAGAAGGCGAAGAGCGACAAGGCCGCCTGATTTCCGACGATTGTCCCGAGTACAGCATGACAAAACGCCCATTTGAACAAATCCCCCTGGCTTTCGGCCACGACCCGGCGACCGGTCGTGAGGACCTGCTCGTCTCCGACAGGCTGAGCGCGGCCATCGCCATCGTCGACCACTGGCCGGACTGGCCGGCGCCCGTGGTCATCATCGCCGGCCCGGTCGGCTCGGGAAAATCGCATCTCGCCAGCATCTGGAAGGAGCGGGCAGGAGCGGAAGTGATCCACCCGCTCGCCGGTTCCGATGCCGCGTTGATCGCGGCCGAACGACCTGTTCTCTTCGAGGATGCCGACCGCAGCGGCTTCGACGACACGACGCTGTTCCACGTCATCAACAATGTGCGCCAGCACGGCACCGGCCTGCTGATGACGACGCGGCTCTGGCCGATGTCCTGGCCGGTGACGCTGCCGGACCTGCGCTCGCGCCTGAAGGCGGCGACCGTGGTCGAGATCGGTGAGCCGGACGACGAATTGCTGACGCAGGTGCTGATCAAGCTCTTTGCCGATCGCCAGCTCTTCGTCGACGAGCGGCTGGTGGGCTACATCGTCCAGCGCATGGAGCGCTCGCTGGAGGCAGCGCAGACGATCGTCGAGCGCATCGACCACTTGGCGCTGGCCCGCGGCACGAAGCTTTCGCGCGCACTCGCTTCCGAAGTTCTCGAAGAACTGGGAAATCAGCGTCGGTCCGATTGACTGTCACAGAACCGTCGTCAAACTGAGATAGCCGGTGCAGCCGGAGCAATGGGATCTGAAAAGCATGGATAACGCGCTATCTGCGGTGAACGAAAACCAGGCATCGGCGGAGGACGTCGACCTGCTGACGAGCCCGCAGCGCTTCATCAACCGCGAATTTTCCTGGCTGCAGTTCAATCGCCGCGTGCTCGAGGAAACGCTGAACACGGCGCATCCTCTGCTGGAGCGTGTTCGCTTTCTGTCGATCTCTGCCGCCAACCTCGACGAGTTCTTCATGGTGCGCGTCGCCGGCCTCGAAGGCCAGGTGCGCCAGGGCCTCTCGATGCGTTCGCCCGACGGCAAGACCCCGGTCGAGCAGCTCGAAGACATCCTGAAGGAAATCGACAATCTGCAGATGGAGCAGCAGGCCTCGCTCGCCGTGCTTCAGCAGTATCTCGCCAAGGAAGACATCCTGATCGTTCGCCCGGCCTCGCTTTCGGTGCAGGACAGGAGCTGGCTTGCCAACGAGTTCGATCAGTCGATCTTCCCAGTGCTGACACCGCTCTCCATCGACCCGGCGCATCCGTTCCCCTTCATTCCGAACCTCGGCTTTTCGATGGGCCTGCAGCTCGTCAGCAAGACCGGCCGCGAGCCAATGACGGCGCTCCTGCGTCTGCCGGTGGCACTCGACCGCTTCATCCGGCTGCCCGACGTCAAGAACGTCATCCGCTACATCACCCTCGAAGACATGGTCAGCCAGTTCATCGACCGGCTGTTTCCGGGCTATGAGGTCAAAGGCTCCGGTACCTTCCGCATCATTCGCGACAGCGATATCGAGGTGGAAGAAGAGGCGGAAGACCTCGTTCGCTTTTTCGAGACCGCGCTGAAGCGCCGTCGCCGCGGTTCGGTGATCCGCATCGAGACTGATTCGGAAATGCCGGCGTCGCTGCGCCAGTTCGTCGTGCAGGAACTGGGCGTCCCGGAAAACCGGATCGCCGTCCTGCCGGGACTGCTGGCACTCAACACTTTGTCCGAAATCACCAAGGCTCCACGCGACGATCTGCGCTTCGAGCCGTACAATCCGCGTTTCCCCGAGCGCGTGCGCGAGCATGCCGGCGACTGCCTGGCGGCGATCCGCGAGAAGGACATGGTGGTGCATCACCCCTACGAGTCCTTCGACGTGGTCGTGCAGTTCCTGTTGCAGGCGGCGCGCGATCCTGAAGTCGTCGCCATCAAGCAGACGCTTTACCGCACGTCGAACGACAGCCCGATCGTGCGCGCCCTGATCGACGCCGCCGAGGCCGGCAAGTCGGTGACGGCGCTCGTCGAGCTCAAGGCCCGCTTCGACGAGGAAGCCAATATCCGCTGGGCGCGCGACCTCGAACGCGCCGGCGTTCAGGTCGTCTTCGGCTTCATCGAACTGAAGACCCATGCCAAAATGTCGATGGTGGTGCGGCGCGAAGAGGGCAAGCTTCGGACCTACTGCCATCTCGGCACCGGCAACTATCACCCGGTCACCGCGAAGATCTACACCGACCTGTCGTTCTTCACCTGCAACCCGGTCATCGCCCACGACATGGCGAACATCTTCAACTTCATCACCGGCTACGGCGAGCCGGAGGCGGGCATGAAGCTGGCCGTCTCGCCGCACACGCTGCGCCCGCGCATTCTCAGGCATATCGACGAAGAGATCGAGCATGCCAAGGCCGGGCGCCCGGCGGCGATCTGGATGAAGATGAACTCGCTCGTCGATCCGGAGATCATCGACGCGCTCTATAAGGCGAGCCGCGCCGGCGTCGAAATCGACCTGGTGGTGCGCGGCATCTGCTGCCTGCGCCCGCAGGTCCCGGGGCTCTCGGACAATATCCGTGTCAAGTCCATCGTCGGCCGATTCCTCGAACATTCCCGCATATTCTGCTTCGGCAACGGTCACGGGCTTCCATCGGAGAATGCCCTTGTCTATATCGGCTCGGCGGATATGATGCCGCGCAATCTGGATCGGCGGGTCGAGACGCTCGTGCCTCTCATCAACCGGACTGTGCACGAACAGGTTCTGTCGCAGATCATGCTGGGTAATCTCATCGACAACCAGCAGAGCTACGAAATTCTTCCCGATGGCACCTCTCGCCGGATGGAAGTCGGCAAGGATGCCGAGCCTTTCAACGCACAGCACTATTTCATGACCAATCCCAGCCTCTCCGGCCGGGGCGAGGCCCTGAAGTCCAGCGCACCGAAGCTCATAGCCGGCTGGAAGAGCGGCTGGCACAAATAAACTGGAATTGCATGGTCGAATCTGAAGCGCAGGGGCGTCTGCCCGGCATCCGCCCGGTTTCCGTTATCGATATCGGTTCGAACTCCATCCGCCTTGTCGTCTATGAAGGCCTGAGCCGCTCGCCGGCCATGCTGTTCAACGAAAAGGTGATGTGCGGTCTCGGCAAGGGCATCGATGCGACCGGACGCATGGATGAAGACAGCGTCGAGCGCGCGCTGAAAGCGCTGCACCGCTTTCACGCGCTCTCCAAGCAGGCGCGTGCGACCTCGATGTATGTGCTGGCGACGGCCGCCGCACGCGAAGCGAGCAACGGCCCCGCCTTCATCGAGAAGGCGGAGGCGATCCTCGGTCACAAGGTCCGCATCCTTACTGGCGAGGAAGAGGCCTATTATTCCGCGATGGGCATCGTCAGCGGCTATCACGATCCCGACGGTGTCGTCGGCGACCTTGGCGGTGGCTCGCTGGAACTCGTCGAGGTCTCCGGCACGAAGATCGGCAAGGGCATCACCCTCCCGCTCGGCGGTATTCGTTTGTTCGAGCACAGCAACGGCTCACTCACCAAGGCGCGCACCTGGGTGCGCAAGTTCATGAAGAACTCGGCGGTGCTGAAGACCGGCACGGGACGGACGTTCTATGCGGTCGGCGGCACTTGGCGTTCGATCGCCAAGCTGCACATGGAGATCCGCGACTATCCGCTGCACATGATGCAGGGCTACGAGATTTCCTTTGACGAGGCGATGGCGCTTTTGCCGGAAGTGATCGAGCCGAAGAACATCAAGCCGTCCGCCTATTCGACGATCTCGAAGAGCCGCCGCAGCCTTCTGCCCTTCGGCGCGATCGCCATGCAGGAAGCGCTGGAGATCATGAAGCCGGAGCGGATTTCCTTCTCGGCGCTCGGCGTTCGCGAAGGTTATCTTTTCTCGCTCTTGAGGGACGAGGAACGTGCTCAGGATCCGCTGCTGACGGCGGCCAACGAGATCGCCATCCTGCGTGCCCGCTCGCCCGAGCACGCCCGCGAACTGGCTGACTGGACCGGTCGCATGGTGCCGTTCTTCGGGATCGAGGAGACGGAAGAGGAAGGCCGGTATCGCCAGGCGGCCTGCCTGCTTGCGGATATCAGCTGGCGGGCGCACCCCGACTATCGCGGTCTCCAGGCGCTGAACATCATCGCCCACTCGACCTTCTCCGGCATTACCCATGCCGGCCGCGCCTATATTGCGCTTTCCAATTATTACCGCTTCGAGGGGCTCAACGACGACGGCGCCACGAACGCGCTTGCCGGCATCACCACGCCGCGCCTGCTGGAACTGGCAAAGCTGCTCGGCGGCCTCTTGCGTGTCGCCTATCTTTTCTCCGCATCGATGCCGGGGATTGCCCGGAACCTGACGTTCCGCAAGTCGTCTCTGCCGGACGTGGACCTCGAAATCGTCGTGCCTGCGGACTATTCGGAATTCCAGGGCGAGCGCCTGGATGGACGCCTGCAGCAGCTTGGAAAGCTCACTGGCAAGCGTCTCGCTTTCCACTTCGAAAGCTGACGCCGAAAAGTCACCGGTCAAACGGGAAGGGCGCGCGAGCCGGTGTTCGCGCGCCCTTTTGATTAATCGGCCTTGAGGAAGTCGCCAACTTCGAGCAGCACGAACTCGTTGTCGTCGGCCTTGTCGAGCGCGCGGCCGGCCGAGAACGGCAGGTTGTTGTCGTTGCCGACGATGATGTGGGTCTCATCGACGCGGTCGACGTTCTCGATGGTGACGAAGGGCATGTCGTAGAAGCCTTCGCCGCCGCCCTGGCGCTTCTTGTTGTCCGGATCGGCGATCTTCAAGAGGTCGATGTAGCCGATCTTGCGCACGGCCTTGCCGGCATTGCTGTCGTCAAAGGCGATCTTGTAGATGCGCTTGACCTTGGAGCCCGTTGCGAAGCAGTCCGGCTTCGGGTCCTTCGGATCGGCGCAGGCCTTGTCCACCGTGCCGGCGCCATTGTCGCGCTCGATCACCAGTGCGGTCTTGTCGTCGAGCATGTTGAAGTCGCCGATCGCCTCGCCGCCTTCAGCCAGCGGATAGAGCCAGCTGCGACCGGTCCAGGCTTTGCTCGCAACATCGAGTTCGATGATGCGCAGCGCCGGGCGGCCATCGGCCTGCTCGACCGTTTCGCTGTCGGTCCAGAGCGGGCCTTCGAGCAGGCCGTAAAGCTTGCTGCCGTCCTTGGAAAGCGCCATGCCTTCATAGCCGCCGGAGCGCTTCAGGTTGAAGGCGGGCGTCTTCTTCGAGGGATCGCCCTGCAGCGTCAGCGTCGGATTGTCGGGCGAAAGCACCGGCTTGCTGTCGACCGTGGTCGCGATCACGTCGGTCAACTTGCCGTCGAGATCGAACTTGAGGATGTAGGGGCCGAACTCTTCACCGACCCAGAAGCCGTCCGCAACCGGCTGGATCGATTCGACGTCGAAGTCGGCGCCGGTGAGATAACGCTTGTCCGAGCCTTCCATGACGATCGGGAAGGGGGCCTTCTTGTCCGGGTCGGTCAGGAACAACGTCTTCAGTGCTTCGACCTTGCCGGCGTCCCAGTCCATCTTCACGTGGTGCAGCATCAGCATGGCGTCGCTGGAGTTCATCTTGCTGCCGAAACCGTTGTCGGAGAGGCTCCAGAAGGTGCCGTCTTCCATCGCCTTGATGCCGGAAAAACCCTGCATCGGCTGGCCGTCGAAGGGCAGCGACAGGCCGGTCAGGCGAACGCCGTCCTTGCCCGGAACGGTGCCGAGCGCTTCGGCACGCTTGCGGTCCGCGGTGGTGAACTTGCCGGAGGTCTTGAGGTATTCCGGTGCGTCCGAGGTGGCGGCGATGATCGTGTTGGCCGGCAGGATCGCGTGGCCCTTCAGCGTCGCGGTAAAGGACTTTTCCTCGGCCGAGGCGGCCATCGTCATCAAAAGAGAAAGAGCCGCGGTGGCGAGAAGCGTTTTCGTCATGAGGTTCACCTTGGGTTGGAGCCTTCTGCATGTCTCCTTGGATCGCCCTAGAACCAAGGAGGCAGACGTGCAGCAAATTCGACGTGCTGCAGCGACCCTTGCGCGTCCCAGCACGCGCGGCGCTGCAGTCCGCAACCCGATAGGCGGCTATGATGACGGTTGGGTGATGCTTGCTTTACAACCCGATGAAGCTTTGGTGACAGGATTAGCCGGCGACGGCGAGGCTTGCCCAGCGGCCGGGCGTCAGGCCGTAGGCGCGCTTGAAATGACGGGTGAAATGCGCCTGGTCGGCAAAGCCGGTTTCGAGCGCAGCACCGGCAAGGCTTTCGCCCCGGGCGATAATCTGCCGTGCCCGCTCCAGCCGGCGCATCAGCAGGTAGCGATGGGGGCTGGTGCCGAGAACCCGGCGGAATTGCCGGGCGAGCGTGAAGCGATCGAGCCCGCTCACCGCCTCAAGTTCCTGCGAGCCGACGGGCCGTTCGAGATTGGCGCGAAGGAATTCGCTCGCCTGTAGAACGGCACGCGTGTCGAACTTTGCGGGCTTGGCGTCCTTGGTGCCGGCATGACGGTAGAGCCCCTCGGCGATCCGCACGAGGATATCGTCGAGCGCCAATTCGTCGATGCCATTGTCGAGATCCATCACGGCTTCGCCGACCGCCTGCCGCAGCGCCTCGTCGCCCACGACAGGGGCTGCGACGAAGGGCAGGGAGCGGTCGGTTTCATCAAGGGCTGCGAGTAGCCGTTCCGGCTGCAGATACATCATCCGGTAGCGCAGCCCGATCTCCGTTCCCGCGCCGCCATCATGGATCTCGTCCGGGTGGAGGATGATGATGCTTCCAGGATTGCTGAAGCGGCTTTCGCCGCGATACTGAAACGTCTGGACGCCGCCGAGCGTTACGCCGATGGCATAGGTGTCGTGGCGGTGCGGCTCGAAAAATTTTCCATGCAGGCGCGCCTCGATGCGCTCGATGCCATCGACCGCAGGCGCAACCCGAATGCCGTCGCCGGGCGCGCCGCACAATCGTTCAAGATCGATCGCAGCGCCGTCCGATAATGCGTCTTCCGGCACGCCCTGTCGGGCTGAAATGGAGATGGCCGTCATGTTCGATACCAAATTTGCAATCGTCTTGCGCGAGGACCTGGCAACCTGGCAGAAGCTCAACGTCACCGCCTTCCTCGCCACCGGGATCGCCGGACAGAAGCCCGGGATCATCGGCGAAGATTATCGCGATGGCGCCGGCAACGTCTACAACGCCTTGAGCATCCAGCCGATCATCGTCCTTGCCGCAGATGGGAAGACGCTCGGCAACATTCAACGGCGCGCGATCGAAAGAGAGGTCAAAGCTTCGATCTATGTCGACGGCATGTTTGCCACCGGTCACGACCACGCCAACCGTGCGGTTTTCGCCGAGACCAGGCCGGACGACGCGGCAGTCGCCGGCATTGCCATTCATGCGGACAAGAAGCTGGTCGACAAGATCACCAAGGGTGCCAAGCTGCACGGCTGACGGCGATCGCGATCCGGCCGATCGATGCCCTGCGCGCCGGCCGGGATCACTCGGCCGCGGTCGATGCCAGCTGAGGAGCCGCGCTGCCTGCGCGCAACGACAGAACGCCAAGCTTCTGCCCGCGTCCTCTGACGGCGTGCTCGCCGAGATCCTCGACCCGCACATAATGCGGCAGACGCATCTTGCGGGCGAGATCGGTGGAGATCAGTACCTGGTGGCCGAGCGTCTTGCAGAAACCTTCGAGCCGGGCGGTGGTGTTCACCGTATCGCCGAAATAGGTGATCTTGTGCCGGTCGAGCCCGATTTCCGCCGCGACGATGGTGCCGCCATGAAGCGCCGCGCGCAGCCGCGGAACCTCGCCGAACTCCTTTTGCCAACGGCGCGCATCCGCATCGATCATTTCCAGAATGTCGAAGACGCAATGAATGCACGCCGCATTGTTGGTGGCGCGATCGAAAGGCCAGGTAATGACGGCGGCGTCACCGATATAGTCGTCGATCGAGCCGCGGTAGCGCATGACCGGGTCGGCGATCGTCGCAAACAGCCTGCCGAGATACTCCTGCATCCGCAGGTCGCCGTGTTTCTCGGCATAGGCGGTCGAACCGGCCAGGTCGATGAAGAGGAAGACGCGTTCCTCCTCGACCGGTCTGCGATAGCGGCCGGTGAGCAGGCTCAAAAAGACGTCGCGCCCGAGGAGTTCGCGAACCCTGAGGATGAAGACGAGCGAACCTGATACGCCGAGCGCGAAGATTAGGACCGTCTTGGACGGCATCATCGCGTCCATCCAATGGTCCTCCATGACGCCGCCCGACTGCATGAGCAGGCCAGCGGCGGCATATCCGATGTCGAGAAGCACGAAGTAGATCACCAGCGACGCGACGAAAAAGACCGGCGTGGAAAAGGCGTGGATCCGTCGATGCAGGCGCCGGAAAATGATGCGTCGCTCGAAGGCGATGATCGGCAGGCACATGAAGAGCGCATAGGTCGCGCCGATCAGGGCGCCCTTGCCGTAGAAAACCCATGCGTAGACCGCGCCGGCGCCTGCGACGACCAGCAGCAAGAGAAGTCCTTCGAAAGTCGAAAAGCGCCAACGCATGCAGAAAGCTCCGGTACCGGAAGAGGCGGCATCCGTGTCGGTCGGCGTTGCCCAAGGCGCCGGCTCACGTCACATCGTTTGATACGATGGTGATTCTGTTCCGCCCGGCCCTTCGCTAGAGCTGGATTCAGGCGGAAACTTGTCCCCGCCCAATCCCTTTTTCAAGCTGACGCGGACGTGATCTCGGCGCTGATTTCCACTGCTTCGATCTTCTTGTCGACGAAGCGCAGGGCAACGTCGCCGTTGATCAGCTTCAGTGCCGTTTCGCCGAAGAGTTCGCGCCGCCAGCCCTTGAGCGCGGCGACATCCGCCTTCTCGCCCTCGGCAGCTATTTTGTCGAGATCTTCGCTGTTGGCGATGATCTTCGCGGCGACACCCTGCTTCTCGGCGATCAGCTTCAAAAGCACCTTCAGCATCTCGCCAGCGGCCGCAGCACCTTCCGGCGCATGGCTTTGGCGCGGAAGCTTCGGCAGATCGGTCTTCGGGATCGCCAGCGCCTCGTTGACGGCCTCGACGACCGCCGTTCCGGCGGTGGAGCGTTCCCAGCCCTTGGGGATGGTCCGGAGCCGTGCCAGTGCTTCCGCATCCTTCGGCTGCTGCTGGGCGATCTCGTAAATGGCGTCATCCTTGAGGATGCGGCCGCGCGGCACGTTGCGGGCGCGTGCCTCGCGCTCGCGCCAGGCGGCGACCGTCTTCAGCACGGCGAGCTCGATCGGCTTCTTTACCCGCATCTTCAGCCGCTGCCAGGCGTCGTCAGGGTGCAGGTCGTAGGTGTCGCGGGCTTCGAGAATGGCCATCTCTTCGGTCAGCCAGAGCGAACGGCCTTCGCGTTCGAGTTCTGCCGCCAGGTATTTGTAGATGTCGCGCAGATGCGTCACGTCGGCCAGCGCATAGTCGAGCTGCTTTTCGGTCAGCGGACGGCGGCTCCAGTCGGTAAAGCGCGAGGACTTGTCGATCTGCGTGCCGGTGACGCGGTTGACCAGCTGGTCATAGGAAACGCTGTCGCCAAAGCCGCAAACCATCGCTGCGACCTGCGTATCGAAGATCGGATGCGGAATAAGGTTTCCGAGATGGAAGATGATCTCGATGTCCTGACGCGCGGCATGGAACACCTTGATGACCTCCGGGTTGGCCATCAGCGCGAAGAAGGGCGCAAGATCGATGCCCTTCGCCATCGGGTCGACGATGACGGCAAGGTCCGGGCTCGCCATCTGGATCAGGCAAAGCTCCGGCCAGAAAGTCGTCTCGCGAAGAAATTCGGTATCGATCGTAATATAATTTGATAGGGCCAGCTGCTGGCAGGCGGCCTCAAGGTCTGCTGTTGTTTCAATCATCAGATTTAAATCACTGTGGCGAAAATGCGGCTTGGAATTTCGTGTAACTCTTCGCGGCATCTGTCACAATCGAAATCTCAGACGACTTTGAAATAACCCGTCATGCCGGTCTTCTGGTGCTCGATGATATGGCAATGCACGACCCAATCGCCCGGATTGTCCGCCACAAGCGCCACTTCCGCCTGTTCATCGGGCAAAAGCAGGATCGTATCGGTCGGCGGCGGCAGGAAAGTCCGCTTGTTGGAATTGAGAATGCGGAAGCTCAGGCCGTGCAGATGGATCGGGTGCGCATGCGGCGTCCGGTTGGCGACCTCCAGCACATAGCTCTTGCCGAGCTTCATCTCCTCGATCGGCGCGATCGGATCGGGCGTGTCGCCCGGCCACGGAACCTTGTTGATCGCCCAGAAGGTGTAGCCAAGCGAACCGCAGATCGAAGGCGTCGCCTTGTGCTCGGCCGTCGCCGTCAGTTCGAGCGGCACGCGGGTGGCGGTGGAGAGGTCGGCTTCCGCGATCGGGTTGGCAGGCAGGGGGCTGACATCCCGAAGATCGCGCTTGAGCGACGCTCCGGCTGACCGGAAGCGCGCGATCGTCCAGGGATGCGATCCACGCAGGTTGCCGAGCGCAACCGTCTGACCCTCGCCGTCGGGCATGCGCACGACAAGATCGACGCGCTGGCCGGGCCCAAAATCGTAGCGATCAAGTGCAAAGGGCTTGTCGACCGGATTGCCGTCGAGCGCGATGACCATCGCCTCAGCGCCCTCAAGGCCGATCGTATAGATGCGGGTGACGTCGGTTGCGGCGATGCGTACGCGCACCAGGCCGCCGGCCGGTGCATCGTAAGTAGGCTCCTGCTGCCAGTTGGCGGTGCGCACCGTGCCGTAAGTGCCGCCGCGGGCCGCATCCCGCGGCTTGAATGCGTCGATGAACGCGCCGCCGGTGCCGAGCCGCCAATCTCGCAGGTTGAGCACGATCTCGGCATCGAACGTCGGATCGTCCGGGTTTTCGACGACGATCATGCCGGTCAGGCCGGCACCCATCTGGGTCAGCGTGTTGCAATGTGGATGATACCAGAAGGTGCCGGCATCCGGCGGGGTGAACACATAGTCGAAACGGTCGCCCGGATAGACATAAGGCTGCGTCAGTTCCGGCACGCCATCCATGGCGTTGGCAATGCGCAGTCCGTGCCAATGTACCGTCGTCGGCTCGTCCAGCCGGTTGAAGAGGCGGGCCGCATAGGGCTCGCCCTTGCGCATGCGCAAGACGGGCGGCATGCCGCTGCTTGGAGCCTCACCCAAGCCGTAGGTCATGACCTTGGGCGTAAGCCCATCCTTGGCGATCTGGGCTTCGGCAAGCTGTGCCATCAGGATCTGCGGATCGGGTGCGGCGCCGGCGCGCGCCGCCATGCCGGCGCCGAGCGCGAAGGCGCCTCCGAGAGCAGCGGAGCCTTGGAGGAAGGTGCGGCGGCTGATGACGGGCATTTCGGCAATCTCGGCTGCTGTTTGAGGTGCCCCGGTTCTAAACCTGATTATTGTGTTCAGCAATTATCCGGATCGCGCGCATCTTGCCGCAGGTCAGCGATCCTTGCGCTTGTGGTTGTTGCCGGCGGCGAGCTTGTTGAAAAAGGACGAGGTGCGCAGGAGATTGCGGAACGGCAAGGCGCGCTCCCCGGCGGGCACCGGCCCGCGCGCCGTCATGCGCTGCAGGGTGTAGAGCATGAACAGGAAGAGGATCGCTGCCGTGTAGATGAACAGCGCCTGCGGCCCGAAGATCTCGAGCAGGAAGGAGGCAAACAGCGGCCCGATGATCGCGCCCAGCGACCAGAAGAACAGCATGCCGGCGGAGACGAGCGCATGCTGCCCCTCGGCCGCGTGGTCGTTCGCATGGGCCGAACAGAGCGAATAGAGCGGCATGGCAAAGGCGCCGAACAGGAAGATGCCGGCAAAGTTCAGCCATTCGTCGTTGCCGGCGCCGAAGGCGAGAAACAAGCCTGCGAGCAGCGAGCCGAAGGTGGCGATCAGGATGATCAGGCGGCGGTCGAACCGATCGGAATAGTGGCCGAGCGGATACTGCAGCACGACGCCGCCGATGATGCCGGCGCTCATGAAGGTGGCGATCGCCGTCACCGACAGGCCGATACCCTGCGCATAGATTGGCCCGAGCGAGCGGAAGGCGGCGTTGGTCAGACCGACGACGATGCAGCCGACGGTCGCAAGCGGCGAGATGTTCCACAGCGCCTTGACGTCGAAGCGGATCGCCTCCGGGGCCACAGGGCTCGAGCGGTCGGCAAAGGAGATCGGCACCAGCGACAGCGTCAGCGCCATGGAGATGATGGCAAAAAGCTCGAAGCCGCCAAGCCCGATGCCAGGAATGACATATTGTGCGGCCGTGACCGAGCCGAGGTCGACGAGGCGATAGACCGAAAGCGTGCGGGCCCGGTTGGCATTGGTGACGCTGGCATTGAGCCAGCTCTCGACTGTCGCAAACAGGCAGGCGAAACAGATGCCGGCAAGAAGCCGCATCAGGAACCACATCAGCGGATTGATAACGAGCACCATCGAGATGGCCGCGGCCGAAGCGATCGCCGCCATCGCCGAGAAGGTGCGGATGTGACCGATCGACCGCAGGATGCGGGTGACGTAGACGCAGCCAAGCGCGAAGCCGATATTGTAGCCGGCGCCGATAACGCCGATCAGCGATGTCGAGAAACCTTCTTCGAGTGCACGCAGCGAGATGAAAGTGCCCTGCAGGCCGTTGCCGCCGATGAGGATGCCTGCGGTGACGAGGAGGGGGATAAGCGGGCGAATCTGGGACATGGGGCAGGCGACATCCGGGCAGGCGGCCACGACTCGGGTGGGATTACTATCGGGCCTTGCTCATGTGTAGCCCCGCATTCTGCCGCCGGACAGTCCCGAATTGTGACGATTGCCGTTCTTTTCGCGGCATTTCGGCCGCCTTCTGTCACAAGCGGTCTTGGACTGGCTCTTGCCTTCGTTTACAACGCACCTCCATCCGGGGCGGCAGCGGGCGCTGCAGCTTGACAAAGGCTGCGCATCATGCGCTTTTCCGCCCGATTTTGACCATGTTGCCGCGCGCTGTGTCCCACGAGCTTGCGCGGCTCTTTGCAATTCCGGGATAAGACGATGCACCGTTACCGCAGCCACACCTGTGCCGCCCTCCGCAAGTCGGACGTCGGTTCCACCGTTCGCCTTTCGGGCTGGGTCCACCGCGTCCGCGACCATGGCGGCCTGCTCTTCATCGACCTGCGCGACCACTACGGCATCACCCAGGTCGTCGCCGATCCCGACAGCCCCGCCTTCAAGGCGGCCGAGACCGTTCGCGGCGAATGGGTCGTGCGCATTGACGGCCTCGTCAAGGCGCGCATGGACGACACCGTCAACAAGGGCATGCCAACCGGCGAAATCGAACTCTATGCGCAGGAGATCGAGGTTCTCTCGGCCGCCAAGGAACTGCCGTTGCCGGTCTTCGGCGAGCCGGACTATCCGGAAGACGTGCGCCTCAAGTACCGCTTCCTCGACCTGCGTCGCGACACGCTGCACAAGAACATCGTCAAGCGCACCCAGATCATCTCGTCGATGCGCCGCCACATGGGCGACGTCGGTTTCACCGAATACACGACCCCGATCCTGACGGCCTCGTCGCCGGAAGGCGCGCGCGACTTCCTCGTGCCGTCGCGCATTCATCCCGGCAGCTTCTATGCCCTGCCGCAGGCGCCGCAGCAGTACAAGCAGTTGCTGATGGTCGCCGGCTTCGACCGCTACTTCCAGATCGCCCCGTGCTTCCGCGACGAAGACCCGCGCGCCGACCGCCTGCCGGGCGAGTTCTACCAACTCGACCTGGAAATGAGCTTCGTCGAGCAGGAAGACGTCTGGTCGACGATGGAACCGGTGATCCGCGACATCTTCGTGGAGTTTGCCGACGGCAAGCCGGTGACGGAAAAGTTCCCGCGCATTCCTTACGACACGGCGATCCGCAAATACGGCTCCGACAAGCCGGACCTGCGCAACCCGATCGAGATGCAGGCAGTTACCGAACACTTCGCCGGTTCCGGCTTCAAGGTCTTCGCGAACATGATCGCGTCTAACCCGAAGGTCGAAGTCTGGGCCATCCCGGCCAAGACCGGTGGCTCGCGCGCCTTCTGCGACCGCATGAACGCCTGGGCGCAGAGCCAGGGTCAGCCCGGCCTCGGCTACATCTTCTGGCGCAAGGAGGGCGAAAAGCTCGAAGGCGCCGGTCCGCTCGCCAAGAACATCGGCGAAGAGCGCACGGATGCGATCCGCACCCAGCTCGGCCTCGACGACGGCGACGCCTGCTTCTTCGTCGCCGGTGACCCCGCCAAGTTCTACAAGTTTGCTGGCGAAGCCCGCACCCGCGCCGGCGAGGAACTGAACCTCGTCGACCGCGACCGCTACGAATTCTGCTGGATCGTCGATTTCCCGTTCTACGAATGGCTGGAAGACGAAAAGAAGATCGACTTCGCCCACAACCCCTTCTCGATGCCGCAGGGTGGTCTGGAAGCGCTGAACGGCGAAGATCCGCTGTCGATCAAGGCCTACCAGTACGACATGGTCTGCAACGGCTTCGAAATCGCCTCGGGCTCGATCCGTAACCAGCTTCCGGAAGTCATGGTCAAGGCGTTTGAGCTGACCGGCAAGTCGCAGCAGGAAGTCGAAGATCAGTTCGGCGGCCTCTACCGCGCCTTCCAGTACGGTGCACCGCCGCATGGCGGCATGGCATTCGGAATCGACCGTATCGTCATGCTGCTCGTCGGTGCCAAGAACCTGCGCGAGATCTCGATCTTCCCGATGAACCAGCAGGCCGTCGACCTCCTGATGGGCGCACCGTCCGAAGCGACGCCGGCCCAGCTGCGCGAACTGGCGATCCGCCCGATTCCGCAGAAGAAGGACTGAGGTCGAGCGGACCTGACCCAAAAGGAAAGCCCGGCGATCGTCTCGCCGGGCTTTTTCTTTGCCTGCGCCATCTCTGTTCAGTGCCTGCCGTAGACGGCGTCGCGAACCTCGCGGGTGAACGGACCCCACATGCCCTCGAAGGTCGTGTTCGTCATGGCGACGACGGTGATCTTCTGCCCTGCGCACTGAGCGCTGGCCTTGCTGGAGGCGCGCTTCCGGCAGGGCATAGAGGACGGAGAACTACGTGCGGATACCGAGGCCGGCGGCCTCGCGCGCTTCGTCGGCGCTATTCTCCAGGGCATGACCGTGCAGGCGCAGGACGGTGCCGGCGAAGCGGACCTCTTGCCGATCGCTGAACTTGCGATCGACGAGGTCGGGCGCCACCGGCAGCCGTCCGGCTAGGCGACCGACCGACTGGCGCGGGTCAGAAATCCATGCCCGGGCCGGGCGGTGGCGTGGGTACGTTCTTCTTCGGTTTTTCGGCGACCATCGCTTCGGTGGTCACAAGCAGGCCGGCGACCGACGCCGCATCCTGCAGCGCCGCCCGCACGACTTTCGCCGGATCGATGACGCCCATGCGGTAGAGATCGCCATATTCACCGGTCTGCGCGTTCCAACCCTGGGCGAAGTCGCTCATCTCCCGAAGTTTGCCGACGATGACCGAGCCTTCGGCGCCGGCGTTTTCGGCGATCTGGCGCACCGGCGCCTCCAGCGCCCGCCGGACGATCTCGACGCCGACGCGTTGGTCGTCATTTTCGGGCTTGAGCCCATCGAGCGCGTGGACGACGCGGAGCAGCGCGACGCCGCCGCCAGGCAGAATGCCTTCCTCCACCGCGGCCCGCGTCGCATGCAGCGCATCGTCGACCCGGTCCTTCTTTTCCTTCACTTCCACTTCCGTCGAGCCGCCCACCCGGATCACCGCGACGCCGCCGGCAAGCTTGGCCAGCCGTTCCTGCAGCTTCTCGCGATCGTAGTCGGAGGTCGTTTCCTCGATCTGCGCCTTGATCTGGCCGACGCGCCCGTCGATGTCCGCCTTGGTGCCGGCGCCATCGACGATGGTGGTGTCTTCCTTCTCGACCATCACCCGCTTGGCCCGCCCGAGATTGGCGAGCGCCACGTTTTCAAGCTTGATGCCGAGATCTTCGGAGATGACGGTCCCGCCCGTCAGGATGGCGATGTCCTCGAGCATCGCCTTGCGCCGGTCGCCGAAGCCCGGCGCCTTGACGGCGGCGATCTTCAGCCCGCCGCGCAGCTTGTTGACGACCAGCGTCGCCAGCGCTTCGCCTTCCACATCCTCGGCGATGATCAACAGCGGCCGGCTTGCCTGGATCACTGCTTCGAGAATCGGGATCATCGCCTGCAGGTTGGAAAGCTTCTTTTCGTGAATGAGAATGTAGGGGTCTTCGAATTCAACCCGCATCTTCTCCTGGTCGGTGACGAAATAGGGGGAGAGATAGCCGCGGTCGAATTGCATGCCTTCGACGATCTCCAGCTCTATTTCGGCCGTCTTCGCCTCCTCGACCGTAATCACGCCTTCGTTGCCGACACGCTCCATGGCCTTTGCCAGATAGCTTCCGATTTCGGCGTCGCCGTTGGCCGAGATCGTGCCGACCTGCGCGATCTCCTCATTGTTGGAAATCTTGCGCGCATGGGTCTTCAGTTTTGCGACGATCGCATCGACGGCGAGATCGATGCCGCGTTTCAGATCCATCGGGTTCATGCCGGACGCGATCGCCTTGACGCCCTCCTTGACGATGGCCTGTGCGAGCACGGTGGCCGTCGTTGTGCCGTCGCCGGCCACGTCGCTGGTGCGCGATGCGACCTCCCGCAGCATCTGCGCGCCCATGTTCTCGAACTTGTCGTCGAGCTCGATTTCCTTGGCGACCGACACGCCGTCCTTGGTGATGCGCGGCGCGCCGAAGGCGCGTTCGATGACGACGTTGCGTCCCTTCGGGCCGAGCGTGACCTTGACCGCATCGGCGAGAATGTCGACGCCGCGCAACATCCGATCGCGGGCATCGCTACTGAACCTGACTTCCTTGGCAGCCATTGTGGACCTCCCTCAACACGAACATATGGCCTCACGCACCCAGCCGCCCGGAAGGCGGCTTGCAATCGGACGTACCCGGCAACCGGCTTTCGCGACTACAGTCCCAAATTCCGCACTTCTTCGTTGTCCGGGGTCAAGATATCGATCAGCGCCGCAACTCGGCCGGCCGGCAGATGGCGGCCTTCCCCGATCAGCGCTTCATCGTTGTTGACCCAGGCGATCGCCTCCGCAAGCTCGCCGGCCGTCGCGCCGGTCGCAAGCAGTTCGGCCATCAGCGTCTCGTCAACCGGGCCAAGGATGGCTGTAATGTCCGCCTGCTTCAGTCCCATGGGTTTCTCCTTCCGTCTTATCGGTCAGGAACAGGGATTTCGGTCCTTGGCGGAATAAATAGGCCAGACCCGGCCGGCATCAAGCGCCGATCGCAAAGCCGCGACGTGCAGGCGTTAAAAAAGGCGCGAGTAAGCTCACTGCGGCCGTAGCGCGTTATCGAGGAAATACCATTGGTCGAGATGGGCGCGGACGACCGGCTCGATCGTGTCGTTCAGCAACTGCATGTCATCCAGCAGCCGGGCATTGGGGCGCTCCTCCGCCGGCAAACGTATCGGCGGCAAGGCCGTGCATTCGAAGCGGAAGTCGTCGGTGCGAAGGCCGTACCAGGGGCAGATCGTAGCGCCCGTCATGCGCGCCAGCCGTATGGCGATGGCGATGTTGCCCTCCTGATGCGGCCGGCGGCCGAAGAACGGCCCGCGGATCATGCCGCCGAACCCCTCGTCGCAGAAGATGCTGACAACGCCGCCGCCTTTCAGAACCTTCAGTGCCGGCCGGATCCCGTCCATTCCCGGAGGCAGAAACTGCAAGCCAGCCTTGCTGCGCACCCGATCGGCGATCCACGCCTTGGCCCGGCCCTTGGGCGGCACGTAGAAGGCATGCGGCTGGAGGCCGAGCTTGCGGAATGCAATCGTGCCCACTTCCCAGTTGCCGAGATGCAGGCCGACGAGAATGACTGGGCCGCGGTTCGCCGCCTCACGGATGGGTGCAAGGCCCTCGGTCTTTAGCCGCTCCGGCCGCTGCTGCAATCGGTTGACGACGGAGAACTCCGTCATCAACCGTCCCTGAGCGCGACAGTTTTCGAGAAACAGTGCCTCGCGTTGCGGGGCGTCAAGGTCCGGCCGCAACTGTTCGATGGTTTCACGGGCGCGGCGCGTCGCCACCTTGTGGAAGCGCGGAACCATGAAGAGACCGAGCGCCGCCCCGAGCCTGGAGCAGGCGTCCATCGGCAGCACCTTCATGCCGAAATGGGCGGCGATGTTGGCGACGTTCCAGATGTTGTCGGTGATCCAATAGCGCCGGAAGGCCCGCGCCCTGTCGCCACCCGCCAGTGCATCGGCGAGCCGCGGGGCGCTTTCCTCGGCGAAGATCCAGGCCCTGCGCTTGCCAATGGGCTGCGCCGCGTGCGGATCATCCGGCGCCATGCGACGGGGCCTCTCGCTTGTGCAAGGTGACCGGCAGGCCATTCTTCGGCCTGAGGGTCAGGCGGCAGATCGGTTCGACCGCGTGGCGCTGGCTCACACGAACCCGGTAGCGCTGCGCGATGATCGCCAGGCACAGGATCGCTTCGGTCAGCCCGAAATGCAGGCCGGGGCAGACGCGCGGTCCGCTGGCAAAGGGGATGAAGCTGTAGGGCGTCGGGCGCCGGCCTTCGGTGAACCGTTCCGGATGGAAGTGGTGTGGATCCTGGAAGAGGCTTTCAGTCCGGTGAAGGAGCCACGGCACGATCAGCACGAGCGAGCCCGGCTCTGCGGCAACGTCGCCGATCATATCCGCCTCGCGGGTCTGCCGCGCCAGGATCGGAACCGGTGGATAGAGGCGAAGCGTCTCCTCGATAACTGCCCGGCACCATTCGAGCTGAGGCACGTCGTCGATCGTCGGTGTCCGGTCGCCGCAGACCCTGGCGATTTCGTCGTGAACGGCCTTCTCGACCCAGCCTGCCTTCGAAAGCAGATACCAGGTCCAGGTCAGCGTCGCCGCCGTCGTCTCGTGCCCGGCCATGAAGATGGTCGCGGCCTCGTTGCGCAAGGCGACGAGGTCGAGTTTCAGTTCCGGGTTTCGTTGCTGGCGCCGGATCAGCAGCTCGACCATCGAATTGTGGTCGCCGCGTCCGGCAAGGTGATCCTCAACCACCTTGTCGATGGTTGCGTGGATGCGCTTGACCGAACGACGCAGGCTCGGCGTGCGCAGCACCGGCAGGCCGTCGTCAAAGCCGAGGAAGTAACCGATGTTGATGGAATCGACCAGCGACTGATAGCTGGTGAAGCCCTCGGTCACCGCCGCCGCGCTACCGTCGCCGAGCTGGTTACCGAAGACGCTGCGCGCGATGATTTCGGCGGTCAGCCCCGCCATTTCGTGCAACGCGTTGACCTCGGCGCCATCGGGCATGCGGTTCCAGCGCTCGACCAGTTCGCTGGTCGTATTTTCCATGACGGGCCCGAAAGAGGGGACCCGCTTGGCGTGGACGATGTCCGCCACTAGCGGCCGGCGTTGCTTCCAGGTGTCCCCGTCCGAAATAAACAGCCCGTCGCCCAGCAGGAATTCGAGTGCCCGGCGCATCTGCGGGCTCTTGCGCTCGAAGTTTTCATGACGCTTGACGACGACCTGCCGGATCAGGTCGGGCGAGTTGACGACGATGATCTGCCGCCCAAGGATCCGGGTCTGCGAGATCGTTTCGGTATAGTCGCTCGCCCGCCAGATCGATAGGAAATCCGTTCGCGCCTGGAGCAGCAGCCGCAACGGCTTACCGGGCGGGCCCGTATAGTAGTCAGCTCGGACGGGGGCGAATCTCCCCTCCAACAATTCTTCAGTGAAATTTACAGACTGCTGGAGCCAGGCGAGCATTTACGTCCGATCTGCCGTAACGTGGAGACGATATTCGGGCATGTATTTGTATATTTGCACAAAGTCCGAGACGTCCCCTTCGAGGCCTAGATGCTCTCAAGTTCGTTGGAAGTCGGATTCTGAATTGCCTGAGGGTGGCATGCACGATTTCGATGAAAAACGCTATCGCCTTACGGTGAAAATTTCTTGGTGCAAGCAATAGCTCACCGGGAAGAAAAGAGCCCCGCAGCCGATGCGTGCTCCACAAGGGCTTGCAACGTGATCCGACTATGCGGTTCGCAAGTAAGGGCGATGCTTGTTCTTTCACGGGAGGGCGGCGGCGCAGTTTTCGGCCGGCGAAGTCCGTTGAGTGAATGCCGTGGGCCACATGGGAGGCCGGTGCGGCGCCATCAAACCTTGCGCGCCTGTCTCGGCGCGCAAGGTTGGTCGTGATGTCGGCTTCTCCCGGGCTCGGCTGAGGCCGGGAGAGACCTGAACGATTAGTCGTTCGCCGTTACCTTGACGCCGAGCACCGACGGGATGGTGTTCGGCGCGCCCATGGCGGCACCCATGATCATCGGGAACGGAACCGGCTTTTCCGGTGCCGCGCTGATCGTCAGGCTCTTCGGGCCATCGAGATAGGCGTTTACCGCAGCCGACACCTGGTTCTGCAGTTCCGGCACGTTGAGCTGCGCCATCATGATCGGCACCAGGCCCTTCAGCGACTGTGCCATCTGCTCACCGGTCACGCCCTGCTGCGAGCCGGCATAGTCGAGCGCCTTCTTGGTGATCGAGGCGTCGTCGAAGCGGATTTCGGCGCTGTTGAAGGTCAGCTGCTGCATGAGGCCCATCATGGCGAGACCCATGGCCTGGTTGGCCTCTTCCTTGTTCGGATTGGCTTCGGCAGCCTTCATCGCTTCCTGCATCGATTTGACGAAGGCAAGCGTGTAGCCGGAGATGTCGAGAGCGAAGTTCAGCCGGCCGACATTCTTGAAGTCGAGCGCATATTCTTCGAGCGCGACATTGCCGCTTTCGACTTCCCAGCTGCCCTTCATGGTCAGGGCGCCGTCGATAGTGGTGAGGCCGAGCTTTTCGATCGCCTCCTTGGTCTTGGCGTCCTCGACCGACGACAGGTCGGCCTTGATGCCGGAAGCGGTCGCGTCGAAGTCGAAGCCGGCGTCATTTTCCTGGCGCGCGAGGTTGGCTTCGGTGCTTTCGAGCGAGAAGACTTCCTTGCCCTTGGAGCTGACGGCGATCGGGCCGGTGCTGGCGCTTTCATAGAGAATGATGTCGTTGATCGTTCCGCCGGTCGCATTGGCCGGGATCGTCAGGCCGGAGAGCAGGATGTCCTTGACGGAAATGGCACCCTCGTCCTGGCTGACATTGACGTCGGGGAACGAAACAGTTTCGGCGTAATAGCCGCCGCCTTCGGTCTCCTCGACGCCCTCAAAGGTCAGGTCCCCGATATTCAGGTCCACAGCGTCGCCCGGCTGGCTCGCGACCTTCAGCTTCACGCCGGTCACCGTCACCTTGTCGCCGTCGACTTCGGCCTTGTCATAGGTGATCGAGGTGCCGTTCGCGTTCGTCGCCGCGTCGAGTTTCTTCATCAAATCGGCGCCATCGAGCGCGAAGGCCGGGCCGGTCAGCGTGAGAAGCGCGGCGCTCGCCATCATCAGGCGGATCTTGCGCGTGTGCATCATTTCGAGTTCCTTCGTGAAAATCTTTGATTGTGTAGCTGTTTAAGAAGATAAGGCGTCGCTGATCTGGTTCCCTTGGCGAGGGCGTCAACTGTAGGCGCATGGCAGCATTCGTCTTTGTCGGCGGCGCGCGGCCGCCAGTTCCGTCTGCCAATGCGCGTCCTGCGATCCCCCTTGCAAATCGTCCAAATCAACTCCAGCCGAAGCTATTACGAAACAGGGCGAAATTATATTCGCTTGGGCGAACCGCACATCTTCCTGCTCGGGCATGCTTTCCGGGACGTTACCTGGCGGCAGCCTCCGACGCATAGCGGCGCGACCGTTGCACGAACATTGCGCCGGGGCAAGCGGATCGGTGCGAGAGCCGGTTATTTGGGGCGAGGGGGTTCTCCACAAGCGCAAGCCCTGAAAACCTTGCCGTTCCGGGTTTGTTGCGCTAGCAAGAACCTATGGGACAAAGCCTCAATCCCCCGTCAGGCGGGGACGATCACATTCAGCCGGTTGACCTCAAGGCGGCGCTGGAAGAGCGTTACCTCGCCTATGCCTTGTCGACCATCATGCACCGCGCACTTCCGGACGTCCGAGACGGGCTGAAGCCCGTGCATCGTCGTATCGTGCATGCGATGAGCGAGATGGGGCTGCGCCCCAACTCCTCGTTCAAGAAATGCGCGCGTATCGTCGGCGACGTGATGGGTAAGTTCCACCCGCACGGCGACGCCTCGATCTACGACGCGCTGGTGCGCCTGTCGCAGGAATTCGCGATCCGCTATCCGCTGGTCGACGGCCAGGGCAACTTCGGCAACATCGACGGCGATAACGCCGCGGCGATGCGTTACACCGAAGCGAAGATGACGGACGTCTGCTCGCTGCTCCTGGAAGGCATCGACCAGGACGCGGTGGATTTCCGCCCGACCTACAACGAGGAAGACCAGGAGCCGACCGTGCTCCCCGGCGCTTTCCCGAACCTGCTCGCAAACGGCGCGACCGGCATCGCCGTCGGCATGGCCACCTCGATCCCGCCGCACAACGCGCATGAACTTTGCGACGCGGCGCTGCATCTCATCCGCCATCCCGACGCGACCGTCGAGGATCTGCTTTACGATCCGGCCAACCCGCAAAAGGGCGGCATCGAAGGGCCCGACTTCCCGACTGGCGGCGTGATCGTCGAAGGCCGGGAAAGCATGGCCGAATCCTACCGCACCGGCCGCGGCGGTTTCCGTGTTCGTGCCCGCTGGGCGCAGGAAGACCTTGGGCGCGGCGGCTACCAAATCGTCGTCACCGAAATCCCCTATCAGGTGCAGAAGTCCCGCCTGATCGAAAAGATTGCCGAGCTCCTGGTCGCCCGTAAGCTGCCGCTGCTCGAAGACATCCGCGACGAATCGGCCGAAGACATCCGCATCGTCCTCGTGCCGAAGACCCGCTCGGTCGATGCCGGAATCCTGATGGAATCGCTGTTCAAGCTGACCGAGCTCGAAAGCCGCATCCCACTCAACATGAACGTGCTGTCGCTCGGACGCGTGCCGCGCGTCATGGCGCTGAACGAAGTGCTGTCGGAATGGCTGGCGCATCGCCGCGAAGTGCTGCAGCGCCGATCGCGCCACCGGCTGGCCGCGATCGACCGCCGGCTCGAAATCCTCGGCGGCTACCTCGTCGCCTATCTGAACATCGACGAAGTCATTCGCATCATCCGCGAAGAGGATGAGCCGAAGACGGTGATGATGGAGCGGTTTTCGCTCACCGATCTCCAGGCCGAGTCGATCCTCAACATGCGCCTGCGCTCCTTGCGCAAGCTCGAGGAATTCGAGATCCGCACCGAGTTCGATGCGCTCTCGAAGGAGAAGGCCGAGATCGAGGCGTTGCTCGCCTCCGACGAAAAGCAATGGCAGACCGTCGCCTGGGAAATCGGCGAAGTCAAAAAGAAGTTTGCCAAGGCGACCGAGATCGGCAAGCGCCGCAGCACCTTTGCCGATGCGCCGGAAGCCGACGTAGAGGCGATCCAGCAGGCGATGATCGAGAAGGAACCGATCACCGTCGTCATCTCTGAGAAGGGCTGGATCCGCGCGCTGAAGGGCCACATCTCCGACACGTCGTCGCTCCAGTTCAAGGAGGGTGACGCGCTGAAGGTGGCGTTCCCGGCGCAGACGACCGACAAGATTCTCGTCTTCACGACAGGCGGCAAGGTCTATACGCTCGGCGGCGACAAGCTGCCCGGCGGTCGCGGCCATGGCGAGCCGCTGCGCATCATCGTCGACATGGAGACCGATCAGGACGTCCTGACGGCCTTCGTTCACGACCCGGCGCGCAAGCTCATCGTCGCCTCGGTCGCCGGCAACGGCTTCGTCGTCACCGAAAGCGATATCGTCGCCAATACCCGCAAGGGCAAGCAGGTGATGAACGTCTCGGCCAGCGACGAAGCGAAGCTGGTCGTTCCGGTCAAGGGCGATCACGTGGCCGTCGTCGGCGAAAACCGCAAGCTGGTCGTCTTCCCGCTCGTTCAGATCCCCGAGATGGCACGCGGCAAGGGCGTGCGGCTGCAGCGTTACAAGGATGGCGGCATCTCCGACATTCGCTGCTTTACGATCGCCGACGGTCTCGTCTGGGAAGACAGCGCCGGCCGGGTCTTTACCAAGACCAAGGACGAACTGATCGAATGGCAGGGCGACCGCGCTTCTGCCGGCCGCGTCGTTCCGAAGGGCTTCCCGCGCAGCGGCAAGTTCAGCGGCTGACCGGGATAAGGAGAGCCATGCGGTCGAGAGGCCGCGTGGCTCCTGTTTCGTTTTGGCGCAGTTTGGCGCAATCTCTTAAATCATTGGAAATCCAAATGAAACGCAGGCGCAACTGGCGCTTGTAAGCCGGAAGGCTATAATGGATCACTGCGCGTCCAACAGGGATGACAGCGATGCCGAATGCCACAGCCCTTGATGACGTCCTGCTGGCCCTTGCCCACCCGGTCCGCCGCCGGATGTTCGAGATCCTTTTTGCCGGTGAGGCGCGCGTCGCCGATATTGCCGTAGCCGTCGCGGTAACCCGCGAAGAGCTGGAGACGCACATCGCGCTCCTGGAGGCTGCAGGCCTCGTCACCCGCCTCAAACGGCGCGACGGCGACGCCTTGATCGGCAATCCGGCGCCGTTGAGCGTCGCGGCCACCTGGATCAACACCAACCGCGAACTGTGGGTCATGCGCGTAGAGATGCCCGGCGTCCGCCCGGCTTCGCTGGGACAGCCGCAGGAGCCGCTGCCGGTGCGCGATCGGGGCGTCGACCACAAGCAGCGTCGTCCGCGGCCCAGCGGTCAGCGCGACGACAAGTCTTGAACAGCGTTACTCGGCGCAGGCAACGGCCGCTCTCAGCGAGCGGCTGCGCAACTGCCAAAGCGAATGGCCGATCAGCGCGAAGACGAGAATCGAGCCGCCGATCAGCGTCTGCGTTGTCGGCGTTTCAGCGAAGACCATCCAGACCCAGATCGGCGCGAGAATAGTCTCTAGCAGATAGAACATGCCCACTTCCGGGGCTGAGAGATAACGCGGCCCGGTCGCAAGGCAGAAGAAGGCGAGCGGGATCATAACCAGGCCGTTGAAGAGGATGTAGCCGGGGGCGGCGATCGTGAAGCCGCCGGCCGGCAGCATCAGGAGAGCGACGGCCGCCGGGAAGATCGCCGTCACCAGCGGCACCAGCGCCATGTCGCGCTTGCTCGCACGGCTGATCGTAATCGCGCTTGCCAGCAGAAAGGCGGAGGATGCCGCCATGGCGTCGCCGAAGAGGTGACCGCTTTCCAGTCCGTCCTGGACGATCAGCCCGACGCCGAGCACCATGACCAGCATGGTCACGAGCGTCGCGTTCGATGGCCTTTCCTTCAGAAAGATCCAGGAGAGGATGGCGGCAAACATCGAGGTGAAGGCGAGGATGAAGACCACATTCGCCGTCGAGGTGTTGAAGACGGCGAGCAGGAACGTGCAGGAATTGATTCCGTAGAAGACGCCGACCAAAAGGCCGATCTTGCCCGGCAGAAGCGAAATCTTCCGGCCGAGCACCCGATTGAGTACGAACCAGGCGCCGAGCGCGATCACGAAAGTCGACAGGCTGCGCACGGCGAGCAGCGACCAGACGTCGCCGCCGGCGGATCGGATGAGCGGAATGTCGAAGGAGAGGGCAAGGCCGCCGAGGCCGGTGATGGCAAGGCCGCGCCGGTGCATCGCGGCATCGGAAGATGAACTCAATTTCTAACCCGTTTTCGTAGGAGCGGCTTCCAGGGTGGTGTCTCCGCCTTCATAGCGCTCCCAGCCACGGGCCATGAGGTGCTCTTGCGGCAAAAACTTTGTTTTATACCCCATCTTGCGCGAGCCTTTCACCCAGTAGCCGAGATAGACGTGGGGAAGGCCGCGCTCCCGGGCGCGGCGAATGTGATCGAGAATCATGAAGGTGCCGAGCGACCGCTCTTCCTGCGTCGGGTCGAAGAAGGAGTAGACCATCGACAGTCCGTCGCCCATGCGGTCGGTGAGCGCCGCAGCGATCAGCGGCCCGCGTGCCTTCTCGCTGACACCATCGCCTTCGACCCTCAGGCGATACTCGATAATCTTGGTGTGCACATGGGTGTCCTCGACCATCATCGCATAGTCGAGCACCGACATGTCCGACATGCCGCCCTTCTGGTGGCGTCGGTCGAGGTATCGGCGGAAGAGGTTGTACTGCTCGCTCGACGGCTCGGCCGGATATTCCGCCGAGATCACGTCGTGATTGGCGGCAAGCACCCGGCGCATGGAACGGGTGGGCTTGAACTCGTTGGCGAGGATGCGCACCGAAATACAGGCGCGGCAGGTCTCGCAAGCCGGGCGATAGGCGATGTTCTGCGAGCGTCGGAAGCCGCCTTGCGTCAGGAGATCATTGAGCTCGGGCGCGCGCTCGCCCACCATGTGGGTGAAAACCTTCCGCTCCATCTCGTTCGGCAGATAAGGGCAGGCTGCCGGCGCAGTCAGATAAAATTGCGGAGACGGTGCGGTCTGTGTGTTCATCGAGTGCGGAGGTCACTCTTCGCGCTGTGGTTCATGACAGTAGCATGGCGCAAGAATGGAAAACGTCAACTCACTCGTTTGCCGCTTCCGCCTGCGCCGGCCGATATTTTAATGGTGACCACAATAGGTGGCGGCGGTGAGGCGGAAAACACCGCCTTACGCTTCAGCTCTATGCCTGCGCCGGTTTCAATACATGTCGCGGCGCACCGTGACGGTACCGATCAGCAGGTCGTGCAGCAGGCGGCTGCGGTCGGTGAAAAGGCCGATCAGCAGGATCAGCGGCGTCAGCAGCGCGTTGGCGATCCAGAAGATGACGAGGTGGACGATCGCCGTCAGGAAGTCCATCGGGCGTCCATCAGTTCGAGCAATCGCCAGGCCCATCAAGCGCATACCGGGAGAGGCCTGTTCGCGGCCACCGACCGTCAGGCCGAAATAGAGCATGGCGACGATTGCAAAGAGCGCCGGATAAAGCATGAAGCCGAGGCCGAGCGTCAAGATGCCGAGGAAGAAGACGACGACCGCCGCGGGGATCCAGAGGAGCGCGATGATCGCGTAATCGAGCAGAAAGGCAAAGACGCGTCGCGACAGCACGCCCTGATAGGCGCGCCAGTCATTGCTCGGCAGCCTCAGTTCTTCGTTGTGCATGGTCATCGGTCAAAAGCCTCGTTTGGTTGCAGCAAGGATATGGGATGGCATTCCCTGCAAAACAAGGATCGGAGCCGGGATCAAGCGGTACGTTTCAGCGGCCTTTGGCGAGAATGCGGGCCACTTCGACCGCGAAGTAGCTGAGGATGCCGTCGCAGCCGGCGCGCTTGAAGGCGAGCAGCGTTTCGAGCATCACCTTCTCGCCATCGATCCAGCCGTTGGCAGCCGCCGCCTTCACCTGCGAATACTCGCCGGACACCTGATAGGCAAAGACCGGCAGGCCAAAGGCTTCCTTCATCCGCCAGCAGATGTCGAGATAGGGAAGGCCTGGCTTCACCATCAGCATGTCGGCGCCTTCCTCGACGTCGAGGGCTGCGTCGCGGATCGCTTCGGTGCCGTTGGCCGGGTCGATGTAATAGGTCTTCTTGTCGCCTTTCAGAAGGCCGCCGGTGCCGATCGCCTCGCGATAGGGACCGTAGAAGCCGGAGGCGAACTTCGTCGCATAGGACATGATGCCGACATTCTGGTGGCCGTGAGCGTCGAGCGCCTGGCGGATGGCGCCGATGCGTCCGTCCATCATGTCGGAGGGGGCGATGATATCGGAGCCGGCATCCGCCTGGGCGACGGCCGCCCTTGCGATCGTCTCGACCGTCTCGTCGTTGACGATCTCGCCATTGCGCAGGATGCCGTCATGGCCGTGGCTCGTGAAGGGGTCGAGCGCGACGTCGGTGATGATGCCGATCTCAGGCACGGCTTTCTTGAAGGCGCGCGTCGCCTGGTTGATCAGGTTGTCGGCGGCAAGACTGTTGGAGCCGGTATCGTCGCGCAGCGACAGGTCGATGTTGGGGAAGGTAGCGATCGCCGGGATGCCGAGATCGGCCGCTTCCTTCACCGCTTCCACGGCCTTGTCGATGCTCATGCGGTTGACGCCCGGCATCGCGTCGATCGGCTGGACGATGTTCTCGCCCGGCACGATGAAGATCGGCCAGATCAGGTCGTCGACGGTCAGGCGGTTTTCCTGCACCAGCCGGCGCGTCCAGTCGGCCTTGCGGTTGCGGCGCATGCGGCGGTGGCCGGTGACCCTGTCCACAAGATTTGTCCTGTCGTTCATCGCGCCGCGCCTTTCCCGTGAAAATCGTCGATAGCCAAGCGCTTTATCATGGGCTGGCCGCCATTGGGAACCGCGCGGCCGGCGAACGGGCTGCGGCATTTCTTCTCTTTAAGAGGAGCCATGGGGGAGGGGACGGCGCGATGCCGCTGGCGGATGGCAAAGACCCGCCCTATCTTGCCGGCCATGCTTCATGATTCTGCCCATGTGCCGAAACCGTCGCTGACCGAGATCCTCTTCGGTCTCTTTCTGCGTCTGGTCTCCGCCTCATGCATCTGGTTCGCGCTGAACTACTGGGCCATGCTGATCGGCTTTTCCCATGGCGGCGCCGGACGCTTCGATCTCCTGACGCCGGAGTGGCGGGCGGCCGCAACCGCACTTGCCGTCATCTATCCGGTCGCCGCCCTCGGCCTGTGGCTGCTGGTCTCCTGGGGGCCGGTCGTCTGGGTGGTTGCGGCAGCCATCGAGATCGTGATGTACGAGTTCTATCCGGCCAGTTTCGGCGGCCGTCCGCTGCTGGTCGTGCTGCATGCGGCGGTTGCCGTTACCTTCGTTCTTTTCCGCGCGGCGATCTTCTACCAGCGCTGGCGGCTCGCCAGGCAGGTAAGGGTTGATTCACCCTGAGACAGGGTCGCCAAATGGCAAGCTCTTGTTAAGGCTGCGGTTTAAGTAGAATTTTAGACGTATTCGATAGGGTCTCACTCAAGGCGGGAAGACAAACAGACACCGCCAAACAAAACAGTGAGGCAGTCAAATGAACACCAAGATGAAGCCGCAGGCAGTTCAGCCCCGAGACCCCCAGGAAGAAACCATCCGCGGTCTCTATATGGAATCCCTTCACCTCGTCGAGCGTCTGCACCGCCGCCTGCTCGACGTCATCAAGGACGAGTTCGACCGCGAAGGTCGCAGCGACGTCAACGCCGTTCAGGCCCTGTTGCTCTTCAACATCGGCAACTCGGAACTGACCGCCGGCGAACTTCGCTCCCGCGGCTACTACCTCGGCTCGAACGTCTCCTACAACGTCAAGAAGCTCGTCGATCTCGGCCTGATCAACCACCAGCGCTCCCGCGTCGACCGCCGCTCGGTCCGCATCAGCCTGACGGAAGACGGCCAGGAAATCGCCGAAACCGTTGCCAAACTCTACGAGCGCCACGTCGGCTCGATCCAGAAGGTCGGCGGCATCGGCTCGGACGAGTTCACCCAGATGAACAAGCTCTTGCAGCGCCTCGATCGCTTCTGGAACGACTCGATCATGTATCGCCTGTAATCAGGCCAAAACCTCCAGTTCAAGGGTCGGGCGCAATCCCTGCGTGTCCGACCTTTGCCATTTGCGGCACCCCGTTCTGTTGCCGAAAAGCTGCACCGCTGCGGCACGCTTTCCTCGCGTTCGCGTGATTTTTCAAACCAAAAACATTAGTAAATCAAAATGTTGCCGTTTCCGGTTCGGCTGCAACCCAGTCGCGTCCAGCGAAAAGCAAAAGGCATGCCATGTCCCCGTTCGCTCGCGCCCAGACACGAATTGGCCATATTGCTATGACAGCGACGACGACATGCGGTAGGTGCGCCCACGTGTTTTCCTGCGTGTGGATTCGTTTCGCGTTTCGCCTGCCGGATGAGGGTCCTCACTCGCGGCATCGTGAAGACATGTGAGGGCAGGGTGGCTCGTTGGTTGACCTTTGTTAACCACGATCGTGTTAGGGCTCCGGCAACGTGCGTGTCAGCGCATAGGGCGCGTGCCGACGCATTGGGATGGTAGGATTATGTCGAAAAAGAATGGAATTGATGCATTCTCGCGCCGCGCCTTCTTGCGCTCGGCAGCGACCTTCGGCGCCGTGGCAGTCGCCGGCGCGGCAAGCGCACAGGACGCCCTGAACGAGATCATCAATTCGCCTCGCCGCGGCTCCTGGGACGACCAGTTCGACGCGAAAGGGGCATCGCGAACCGCGACGACGGTCGTTTCGAACACGCCGGTTTTCGGCCCGGAAACGATCGCCCATGTGCAGCAAGCGATCTTCGACTATCAGAACATCGTGTCCCAGGGCGGCTGGCCGTCGGTCCAGACCAGCGTCAAGCTTGAACTCGGCGTCACCGATCCGTCCGTGCAGCAGCTCCGCCAGCGCCTGATGGTTTCCGGCGACCTGCCGCGTTCGGCCGGCATCTCCTCGTCCTTCGACAGCTACGTCGAAGGCGCGGTCAAGCGCTTCCAGGCCCGCCACGGCCTGCCGGCGGACGGCGTCATCGGCGAATACACGCTGAAGGCGATCAATGTCGACGCCAACACCCGCCTCGGCCAGCTCCAGACCAACCTCGTGCGCCTGCAGTCGATGTCGGGCGACCTCGGCCGCCGCTACGTGATGGTCAACATCCCTGCGGCCTACATCGAAGCGGTCGAGAACGGCCGCGTGGCGCTGCGCCACACGGCGATCGTCGGCAAGATCGACCGCCAGTCGCCGATCCTGAACTCGAAGATTTACGAGGTCATCCTCAACCCCTACTGGACCGCGCCGCGCTCGATCATCCAGAAGGATATCATGCCGCTGATGCGTAAGGATCCGACCTATCTGGCGCGCAACTCGATCCGCCTGTTTGATGGCAGCGGCGGCGAAGTGTCGCCGGAAACCGTCGACTGGAACGCCGAGAAGGCACCGAACCTGATGTTCCGCCAGGACCCGGGCAAGATCAACGCGATGTCGTCGACGAAGATCAACTTCCACAACGAGCATCAGGTCTACATGCACGACACGCCGCAGCAGGGCCTGTTCAACAAGCTGATGCGCTTCGAATCGTCGGGCTGCGTGCGCGTACAGAACGTGCGCGACCTTTCGACCTGGCTTCTGAAGGAAACGCCCGGCTGGTCGCGCCAGCAGATCGAGGCGACCATCAAGACCGGCGTCAACACGCCGATCACGCTCGCCGAGGAAGTCCCTGTTTTCTTCACCTACATCACCGCCTGGTCCGCCAAGGACGGCGTCGTGCAGTTCCGCGACGATATCTATCAGCGCGACGGTGCCACCGAACTGGCGCTGCAGACCCCCTATGGCGTCGAGCAGTCGCCCGGCTCGGTCGACCAGGACGCCTTGCCGCAATAAGCGAATTTGCGACACGGAATTCTTCGAGCCGCGCTTCCCTTGGGAGCGCGGCTTTTTCATGGGTTGAGCGCCGCGATATTTCGGCGCGGCAGATGGGGGAAATGACGCAAACCGCACAGCGGATATTGCTCTCGCCGTGCGAGGAAGCTAAAGAACTGCCACCCTTGAGAGGAGCCTCGCGCCGATGACTGCACAGACGAATGACGCCTTCTTCACCCGCTCTCTGGCCGACAGCGATCCGGACATCTTCGGTGCGATCGAAAAGGAGCTGGGTCGCCAGCGCCACGAGATCGAGCTGATCGCCTCCGAGAACATCGTTTCCCGCGCCGTGCTCGAAGCCCAGGGCTCGATCATGACCAACAAATATGCCGAGGGCTACCCGGGCAAGCGCTACTACGGCGGCTGCCAGTTCGTCGACATCGCCGAGGAGTTGGCGATCGAGCGCGCCAAGAAGCTCTTCGGCGTCAACTTCGCCAACGTTCAGCCGAACTCCGGTTCGCAGATGAACCAGGCCGTGTTCCTGGCGCTCCTGCAGCCGGGTGACACCTTCATGGGCCTCGACCTCAACTCGGGCGGTCACCTGACGCACGGTTCGCCGGTCAACATGTCCGGCAAGTGGTTCAACGTCGTCTCTTACGGCGTGCGTGAAGACGATCACCTGCTCGACATGGACAACGTCGCCGAGCAGGCGCGCAAGCACAAGCCGAAGCTGATCATCGCCGGCGGCACCGCTTACTCGCGCATCTGGGACTGGAAGCGCTTCCGCGAGATCGCAGACGAAGTCGGCGCCTGGCTGATGGTCGACATGGCGCACATCGCCGGTCTCGTTGCCGGTGGCCAGCATCCGTCGCCGTTCCCGCATTGCCACGTTGCAACGACGACGACGCACAAGTCGCTCCGCGGCCCGCGCGGCGGCATGATTCTGACCAACGACGAAGATATCGCCAAGAAGATCAACTCGGCCGTCTTCCCGGGTCTCCAGGGCGGTCCGCTGATGCACGTCATCGCCGCCAAGGCCGTGGCACTCGGCGAAGCGCTGCAGCCGTCGTTCAAGGACTATGCGGCTCAGGTCGTCAAGAACGCCCGCACGCTCGCCGAAACGCTAAAGGCCAACGGCCTCGACATCGTATCGGGCGGCACGGACAACCACCTGATGCTCGTCGACCTGCGCAAGAAGAACGCAACCGGCAAGCGCGCGGAAGCCGCCCTTGGCCGTGCCTTCATCACCTGCAACAAGAACGGCATTCCGTTCGATCCTGAAAAGCCCTTCGTCACCTCGGGTGTCCGTCTCGGCACGCCGGCCGGCACGACCCGTGGCTTCAAGGAAGCCGAGTTCAAGGAAATCGGCGAGCGGATCGTCGAGGTTCTTGATGGCCTGAAGGTCGCCAACTCCGACGAGGGCAATGCCGCCGTCGAAGCCGGTGTTCGCGACAAGGTCATCAAGCTGACCGACCGCTTCCCGATGTACGGCTACATGTGATCGGTCGCCCATGCGCTGCCCCTATTGCGGTTCTGAAGACAGTCAGGTGAAGGATTCCCGTCCGGCAGAGGACGGGAATGCCATTCGCCGCCGCCGGATTTGTCCGGATTGCGGAGGTCGTTTCACGACCTTCGAACGGGTGCAGTTGCGTGAACTGATGATCATCAAGAAAACCGGTCGGAAGGTTCCTTTCGACCGGGACAAGCTTCTGCGGTCCTTCGAGATTGCGCTGCGCAAGCGTCCGGTCGATCGCGACCGCATCGAGCGGGCGGTTTCCGGTATCGTCCGTCGCCTTGAAAGCTCCGGCGAGACCGAGATCCCTTCGGAAGAAATCGGCCTGCAGGTGCTCGAAGCGCTGAAGAGCCTCGATGACGTGGCCTTCGTGCGCTACGCTTCGGTCTATCGCGATTTCTCCCATGCGGAGGATTTCGAGAAGGTCATCACCGAGATCAGCGCCAAGATCGCGCGCGATCCCGGCGAGTAGATTACGCTGGATAGAGCCATGACAGCGCCCAACCGTGAAGACGAGAGGTTCATGGCCGCGGCGCTGAGGCTGGCTCGCCACCATCTCGGACAGACATCCACCAATCCCTCCGTCGCCTGCCTGATCGTCAAGGACGGCGTTATCGTCGGCCGGGCCGTAACCGCGCGGAGCGGCCGCCCGCATGCCGAAACCCAGGCACTGACGGAGGCCGGTGCGAAGGCGAGGGGTGCTACGGCCTATGTGACGCTGGAGCCTTGCTCCCATCACGGCAAGACGCCGCCTTGCGCCGATGCGCTTGTCGCCTCCGGCATATCCCGCGTGGTGATTTCGATCCTCGATCCGGACGTGCGGGTTGCCGGGCGTGGCGTCGTGCGCCTGCGCGATGCTGGCATCACCGTCGATATCGGTGTGCTCCCCGAGGAAGGGCATCACGCGCTTGAAGCCTACCTCATGCGCCAGGTCAGCAAGAGACCTTATGTGACTCTCAAGCTTGCGGTTTCGGCCGATGGCATGATCGGCCGCAAGGGCGAGGGGCAAGTGCGCATCACCGGTCCGATTTCGCGCGGGCAGGTACAGATGCTGCGCGCGGAGACCGACGCGATCCTGGTCGGGATCGGCACGGCTGCGGCTGACGATCCGGAACTGACCGTGCGCTTGCCGGGGCTCGAACATCGCTCGCCGTTGCGCATCGTTCTCGACCGCCGGCTCGACCTGCCGCTTTCCTCCAAGCTGGTGTTAACGGCGCGGGAGGTCCCCGTCATCGTGGTCTCCAGCGACGGATCCGGCGATGCGGATATCGATGATGGCCGAGCGGCACGCAAGGCGCCCCTGGAGGCCGCCGGTGTCGAGGTGCTCGAAGCCGGCTCGATCGCCGACCTTCTTGCTGCACTCGCTTCCCGCGGTATCTCCTCGCTGATGGTCGAAGGTGGTGCTGTGGCTGCACGCGCCTTTCTCGATGCTGATCTGGTCGACCGTATCCAGCTCTACACCGGACCGGGGACCATTGGCGAAAACGGCATTGCATCCCCATTTGACCGTAAGTCCGTGCCGGCAGGTTTCCGGCGCGTCGCCGAGGCACGGTATGGCGACGATCTGTTCGAGGAATACGAAAGAGAGAACTGATGTTCACAGGCATTGTTACCGATATCGGCACCGTCGATGCCGTCACTCCGCTGAAAGAAGGCATCAAGCTGCGTGTCGCCACGAGCTACGACCCGAAGACCATCGACATGGGTGCCTCGATCGCCCATTCCGGCGTCTGCCTGACGGTGACGGCTTTGCCTGAAGCCGGCAGCAACGAGCGCTGGTTCGAGGTCGAGGCCTGGGAAGAGGCGCTCCGCCTGACGACGATCGCCGGCTGGACGAAGGGAACGCGCATCAATCTCGAGCGCTCGCTGAAGATCGGCGACGAACTCGGCGGCCACCTGGTTTCCGGCCATGTCGACGACAAGGCGGAAATAATGTCGGTGGAAGCGGAAGGCGACGCTGTGCGCTTTCGTCTGCGGGCGCCTGAGCATCTGGCGAAATTCGTCGCGCCGAAGGGATCGGTCGCGCTCGACGGCACGTCGCTGACGGTCAACAAGGTCGCCGGCGCCGAGTTCGACGTGCTCCTGATCCGCCATTCGCTGGAGGTCACGACCTGGGGTGAGCGCAAGGCCGGCGATTTCGTCAACTTCGAGGTGGACACCATGGCGCGTTATGCGGCGCGCCTCGCCGAATTCCCGGCACCAAAGCCGGAGTAAGCCGACTTCCTCTTTTGCCGAATGCAAACCGCCCCCAATCGGGGGCGGTTCTGGTTTCGGGAGGTATTGACACTCAACGCACGTAGAGGGTCAGGCTGCCATCGGCTGCCTGTTCGGCGCCGGCAATGTTGTTCATCTCGACATTCTGCGCCTTGAGCTTGGCTGCAAGCGGCTTGTTGCCTTCGACGGCCGCGTGCAGGGACGAAATCTGTTGCGGCGTCGCTTCGTTGATCCACATGCGCGTCTGGCTCGATTCCTTCAGCGTATCCACGTCGACGACGTTGAAATGATCGCCCTTGAAATCGCGAACGGTGTGGTCGATTTCGGCCGGCCAGTTCATGGCTGCGCTCGCAGCATAGGAGACGCCGCCGAAGGAAAGGGCGGAGAGAGCAGCGATGACGGAAAGCTTGGCTATGCGGTTCATGGTCATGCTCCTTTGTTTGCCGGCAACAAGGCGCAAGCCGACCCGTTACGGGAACGCGGAACCTTGCGGGTTTCCGGGCCGGTGAGGATCGCCCATTGCGGCGGCCAGCAGGGTTCGTTTGCGGGCGTTGTCACCCGCAAGCAAAGGCGCTGGACTGTTTCGACTGATTGGTCGGCGTTTGCTCCCTTCTTGGGGAGGGCGCGTCGTGCCAACGACTAGGAAACTGGGCCGGAATGTGGCCCTTTCCATGGCGCTGGCATCGGGAAAACAATTAAAAATTGTTCATGTTTCGGCGTGCGCGCGAGCCCTTCGGTCGCCTGTCGCGGCTGCTGCCTTCTGGTGGCGCTCGAACATGATCACGTGGTTGCCGTGATAGGTCGTTCGCCAGAATTCCTTGAAGCCGTGCTTCTCCGCGACCCGGATCGAAGCGCGGTTTCCGACGTCGATGATGCAGGTCTTGCGTAGCTTCGGAAACTGGTGGTCGGCCCACGTGAGCGCCGCACTGACGGCTTCCGTCGCCAGCCCCTTGCCGTGCGCTTTCGGTGACAATGCCCATCCGGTTTCCATCGTCCCTTCGAGCGAAGGCGTGATGGCGCGGTGCACGTCGTGGAAGCCGGCCTCGCCGAGAAAACCCCCGGTCTCCCGGTCCTGGATGGCAAAGAAGCCGAAGCCGAAATAGTGCCACATGCCGACCTGGCGCAGGAATCGCGTCCAGGACTGTTCGCGCGTAAACGGCACCCCGCCGACATAGCGGATCACGTCGGCATCGCCGAACAGCGCGGAATAGGCGGGGAAATCGTCACGGCGGTAGGGGCGCAGGATGAGGCGGTCGGTCTCGATAATGGGAACGCTATGCATATTCGATCCTAAGCTGTGATGAAATCAGGCGCCGGGCTCGCCGTCCCAGTAGTCGACATCGCTTTCCGGACGGCCGGTGAAAAGGAAGCGTCTTTGGCCATCGGAACCACGCGTCCTGGCAAGGAATTTGCCGGAGTCCGGATACTCGCAGATTTCCGTGGCCGCCTTGGTCGAGATGGAAAGGTACTTGAGCGGCACCGAGCCGGTGTTGATCAGGTGGTGGGCCGTTTCCGGTCCACCCGCAGGGGCGCCCAGAATGTCGCCGGGGCCGACCGGATACCGCTCGCTGCCGAAGCGATACGTGCCTTCGCCTTCGATGATGATGAAAAGTTCTTCTTCGACGTGATGATTGTGGAACGGGCAGCCGGACTTGCCCGGCGGTACTTCACCGTAGCCGATGCCCAGATCCTTGAGGCCGAGTAGCGCGCCGAAGGCGGCGTCGCGGGATTCGAAAAAGGTGCCTTGCGTCCAGTGGTCGAGTTCTAGGTATTTGGGATTAACGATCGGCTTTTTAGTATCGGTCACATGTTCCTCCCTCGCGTACCGTTGTCGCGGCAACGCTAATACGTTCTATCCGTGTCGCGCGTTCGTCCCGTCGTCAACCTGCGATCGCTAAAATTAGCGACGATGGTTACAGGAATACATCCTAGTGTTGCAATCCATTGGCGAAAGCATCTGGGCGCTATCGCGCGTTGGTTTAACGCCGAGCTGCGCGGTCACGTTCGTCTGCCGCTCAGCGCCGTGGCGACCTCGTGAAGACACCTGGCGATCCCAACGCAAAGGGTTTTCATTTCTCCGGTCGGTGGCAGGAGATCGGGCACCATGACCGTCATCATGCCGGCAGACGAAGCCGAACGCACGCCGTTGTGGCTATCTTCGAGAGCGAGGCAATACTGCGGCGCGATACCGAGCCGACTTGCAGCCGTCAGGAAGGGGGCCGGGTGCGGCTTGCCATGATCGTAGTCGCCATAGGCAACGACCGTCGGGAAGCGATCGCGCAATCCGTGCCGGTCGAGATTGCGCTGGACGTCGTGATGTTGTGACGAGGTGGCAATCGCAAACGGCAGGCCCATGCCGTCAAGCAGGTCGAGGAGATCGACGACGCCAGGCTTCAGCCGCAGCTCGGTCGTCGCCATTGTCGCAAATTGCGCCGAGGCACGCTCCCAGAACTGAGCGAGGTCGAAGGCATCGCCGAAACGACCGCGAAGCAACATGCGTGTCGCCTCGGCCGAAAGCCCGATCGTATCGAGATAAAGGGAGACAGGCATGTTGTGACCGAGCGCTGCCGCTGTCTGGATCATCGCGTCGCGGTAGAGCGCTTCGGTGTCGAAGAGCAATCCGTCCATGTCGAAGACGACGCCAAGAGGTTTCATGGGCAGGACGATGTTGGTCGAACCGATTTCGGGCATACGAAAAATCCAGCTTGATATCGACGGCTTCGAACTTGGAGCCAGCAACGCGGCCGCGCAAGACCCACGGCATTGGCATTTTGCAGCGGCAACGGCCGCATGTTGCGGCCCTGTAAACGCGGCAAAAGGCCGTCTGCGGCGGAATTTGCTTGCCATTCGGCGCTGGGCGTGGTTTTACCGCCGCCTCAGCCGGTCGCATCCGGCGCGGAACTCTCAAAGACAGGTGATCCATGGCAGAGACCACGGCAGCCCACATCCTGATTGTGGAAGCGCGTTTCTATGACGATATGGCCGATGCATTGCTCGACGGCGCCAAGCATGCGCTGGACGCAGCCGGGGCCACCTATGATATCGTGACGGTTCCGGGTGCGCTCGAAATCCCGCCGGCGATTGCCATGGCACTCGACGGCGCCGACGAGGGCGGCACCGAATATGATGGTTTCGTGGCCCTTGGCATGGTCATTCGCGGCGAAACCTACCATTTTGACATCGTCGCGAACGAGTCTTCGCGCGCGATCATGGACCTCGCCGTCAGCGAGAGCCTTGCGATCGGCAATGGTATCCTGACGGTGGAGAACGACGACCAGGCCTGGGCGCGCGCCCGCCGGTCGGAAGGCGACAAGGGTGGCTTTGCTGCGCGTGCGGCACTGACCATGATTGAACTTAAGAAGAAATTGGGCACGGAAAAGTGACGAAAACCCCCTCGGATCAACCGCTGAAGCAGGTCAACCAGCGCGGCGCAGCACGCCTCGCTGCGGTGCAGGCGCTCTATCAGATGGACATCGGCGGCACCGGTGTCCTCGAGGTGGTTGCTGAATACGAAGCGCATCGCCTCGGACAGGATGTCGACGGCGACACCTACCTGAAGGCTGACGCCTCCTGGTTCCGGTCGATTGTCGCCGGTGTCGTGCGCGACCAGCGCAAGCTTGATCCGCTGATCGGCTCGGCCCTCCAGGACGACTGGGCTCTGTCGCGCCTCGATTCCACCGTGCGTGCCATCTTGCGCGCGGGCACATTCGAGATGCTCGAGCGCAAGGACGTGCCGGTTCCGGTGATCGTCACGGAGTATGTCGAGATCGCCAAGGCTTTCTTCTCGGATGATGAGCCCAAGCTGGTCAATGCCGTTCTCGACCGCATTGCCAAGCAGGTCCGCGGCGAACCGAGGAAGTAAAGTCGATGGTTGCGGCTGCTGCTGAGGACATGGGGAACACCCTTCGCGAAACACGCCGCAACGTTTACCTCCTGACAGCCGCACAGGCCGTTCTTGGCGTCGTCGGCCCCATCTGCTTTTCGGTCGGCGGTGTCGCCGGCTACCAGATGCTGGCGGAGGACAAGTCGCTGGCCACCGCGCCGCTCACCGCCTTTAACGTCGGCATGGCGCTCGGCGTCGTGCTGGTTGCGGTGTTGTCGCGCCTGATCGGCCGCCGCTTCGCCTTCATGAGCGGGACCGCAATCGCGGCCGCCGGGGCAGCACTCGCCGCCGTCGCGCTCTTCCGCGAGAATTTCTGGCTTTTCGCCTTCGCCCTTGCGATGCTCGGCTCGTCGAACGGCTTTACGCAGAAGTTGCGGTTCGCCGCCGCCGACGCCTCGCCGTCGTTCTACAAGCCCAAGGCAATCTCGCTGATCCTTGGTGGCGGCATCGTTTCGGCCGTTCTCGGTCCGCAGATCGTCATTTTTGCTGGCGACCTGTTCGCGCCGGTTTCCTTTGCCGGGGCTTTCGTCGTCCTGATGCCGATTTGCCTGGTTGCAGCCCTGTTTTTCGCGCCGCTGCGGCTGCCCGAGCCGGGCGCAATGGTGAGTGCCCACCACGATCAGTCTGTCCGTCCCCTCGGCGAGATTGTCCGCAGCCAACGCTTCGCCACCGGCATGATCTGCGGCATTTCCAGCTACGCACTGATGACCTTCATGATGACCGGGGCGCCGGTCGCCATGGTGATCGGCTGCGGCTTCTCGACCGAACTCGCCACGCTCGGCATCCAGTGGCACGTGCTGGCGATGTTCGCGCCAAGCTTCGTCACCGGCATGCTCATCAGCCGCTTTGGCGCCGAGCGCATCGTCGGCTGCGGCCTCCTTCTGCTGATGGCGTGCGCGGCGGTTGCGCATATGGGTATCGAGCTCTGGAACTTCTGGGGCGCGCTCGTATTGCTCGGCCTTGGCTGGAATTTCGGCTTCATCGGCTCGACGGCGATCGTTGCCAGCAGCTATCGCCCACAGGAGGCCGACAAGGTTCAGGCCTTCCACGACATCATCCTGTTCACCACGGTGGCGCTGTCGTCGTTTGCCTCGGGCAAGGTGCTCACCGCCTATGGCTGGGACATGCTGAACGCGGTCGTGTGGCCGGTAACCATCGTCTGCCTTATCCTCCTGCTGCTTCTGAAGCGGGCGCCGCGCAAGCCCGCCGCCTAACGCTCCATTCCCCTGAAATCTAAAGCGAACGAGGCGCCGCCAGTGGCGTTTCTCGGGGCTTGACGATCTCCTGTTGCAACCGCACTCTGGCCGCGCCGTGAGGGGTGCTGCTTGAGGAGGTGGTGCGTGATTCGCGGTTTTGAGGGGCCTGCGGCCGGGAGTGAGTCCGCGGGTTGTAACGGAGGGTAATGCGAAATGACCATTTTATTGGGCGTTATCGCATGCGGGTTGCTCGCGGTGGCTTATGCCATCTGGGCAACACAGTCGGTGCTTGCCGCCGACCAGGGGAACGCCCGCATGCAAGAAATCGCAGGCTACATTCGTGAAGGGGCGCAGGCCTATCTCACGCGTCAATACAAGACCATTGCCATTGTCGGCGTCGTCGTATTCATCGCCGCTTGGGTTCTTCTTTCTCCCGCCGCCGCTTTCGGCTTTCTGATCGGTGCGATCCTTTCGGGCGCCGCGGGGTTCATCGGTATGCATGTTTCGGTCCGGGCAAACGTCCGCACTGCCCAGGCGGCGTCAGTGAGCCTCGCCTCCGGCCTCGATATCGCATTCAAATCCGGCGCGATCACCGGCCTTCTTGTGGCCGGCCTCGCGCTCCTTGGCGTCTCGGTCTACTACGTCGTCCTCACGGCCGGCCTGGGTCATGAGCCCGCCTCGCGCGAAGTCATCGACGCACTGGTGTCGCTCGGCTTCGGCGCATCGCTGATTTCGATATTCGCCCGTCTCGGCGGTGGCATCTTTACCAAGGGTGCCGACGTCGGCGGCGACCTCGTCGGCAAGGTCGAAGCCGGCATTCCCGAGGATGATCCGCGCAACCCGGCAACCATCGCCGACAACGTCGGCGACAATGTCGGCGACTGCGCCGGCATGGCAGCCGACCTGTTCGAGACCTATGCGGTCTCGGTCGTGGCGACCATGGTTCTGGCGGCGATCTTCTTTGCCGGCACGCCTGTGCTTGCGACCGTCATGGTCTATCCGCTCGCCATCTGCGCGGCTTGCATCATCACCTCGATCGTCGGCACCTTCTTCGTGAAGCTCGGGTCCAACAACTCGATCATGGGTGCGCTCTACAGGGGCCTGATCGTGACCGGTGTCCTGTCGATCCTCGGTCTCGGCGCCGCCACGTCCTTCACCATCGGCTGGGGCACGATCGGCACCGTCGCCGGCAAGGAGATCACCGGCTGGAATCTGTTCCTCTGCGGTATTCTCGGCCTGATCGTAACGGCCCTGATCGTGGTGATCACGGAATACTATACCGGCACCAACAAGCGGCCGGTCAACTCGATCGCCCAGGCGTCGGTGACCGGTCACGGCACCAACGTGATCCAGGGCCTGGCCGTCTCGCTGGAATCGACGGCTTTGCCGGCGATCGTCATCGTCGGCGGCATCATCGCGACCTACCAGCTTGCCGGCCTCTTCGGCACTGGCATCGCCGTCACCGCCATGCTTGGCCTTGCCGGCATGATCGTGGCGCTCGACGCCTTCGGTCCGGTCACCGACAATGCCGGCGGCATCGCGGAAATGTCGCATCTGCCGCCGGAAGTGCGTAAATCCACCGACGCGCTCGACGCCGTCGGCAACACCACCAAGGCCGTCACCAAGGGCTACGCGATCGGCTCGGCCGGTCTCGGCGCGCTGGTGCTCTTCGCCGCCTACTCGAACGACCTCAGCTACTTTGCCGCCAATGGCGACAAGTATCCGTACTTCGCCGATGTCGGGCAGATCTCCTTCGATCTCTCCAACCCCTATGTGGTCGCGGGTTTGATCTTCGGCGGCCTCATTCCCTACCTCTTCGGCGGTATCGCGATGACTGCGGTCGGCCGTGCGGCCGGGTCGATCGTCGAGGAGGTTCGCCGCCAGTTCCGCGAGAAGCCCGGCATCATGCAGGGGACCGAACGGCCGGACTATGGCCGCGCCGTCGACCTTCTGACAAAAGCGGCGATCCGCGAAATGGTCATTCCTTCGCTGCTCCCGGTGCTGGCGCCGATTGTCGTCTATTTCGGCGTGCTGCTGCTCTCGGGCTCGAAGGCTTCGGCTTTCGCGGCTCTCGGTGCCTCTCTGCTCGGTGTCATCGTCAACGGCCTCTTCGTGGCGATCTCGATGACCTCGGGCGGCGGTGCCTGGGACAACGCCAAGAAGAGCTTCGAGGACGGGTTTGTCGACAAGAACGGCGAACGCCATCTGAAGGGCTCCGACGCCCACAAGGCGTCGGTAACCGGCGACACCGTCGGCGACCCCTATAAGGACACGGCCGGGCCGGCCGTGAACCCGGCGATCAAGATCACCAACATCGTGGCGCTCTTGCTTCTGGCCGTCCTCGCCTGATCGCATCGATGCGCAAACAAAGGCCCGCGGAACATCGTTCCGCGGGCCTTTGTTTGGAATGGGGAGGATTAGTTGCCGAAATCCTTGAACAGGCTGCGCGCCGCGGCCTGACCGGCGCCGGGGCCTGTCAGCAACTGGCCGAGGAAGCTCGTTTCCTTGCCACCTGTCGGCGTCGTGCGTGTCAGCATGTCGAAGACCTTGCCGTCCTTCAGCGTATAGTGAGCCAGCTGGCTGACGGTGCCTTCCTTGTCGAAATAGACGGCCAGGATCGATTGGTCGATCAGCTTGGGCTTCATGAAGGCGACAGGGCGCTTGCGCGTCTGCGAGATGTAGTAGAACACTTCGTTGTCGAAGGTCGCGGTCGTCGACGGCGTGCCGAGCGAGAGCAGCACCTGCTCGCGGCTGGAACCGACCGGAACGAGGTTTAGCGTTTCCTGATCAACCACATAGCCCTGATGGAGAACTTCACCGACATTGGCGGACTGGCAGGCGGAAAGGGTAAAACCGGCGATGGTGGCTACGACCGCCACGCGGCCGAGGGTCTTAAAGTTTTTTCTCAAATACCGCTTCGTCAACGACAGCTCCCCTTGGAGAAACGATGGCAGATCCGCCATTGCAATTCGTGCCTGCTTCGGTAAACCAGCTTCGGCTGTCATGCAACAACGTCATGGGCGCTTGCGCGCATTTCGAGAAAGCCAAGCCCGAGCTTTGTGATGATTTTTGGACTGTTTAAAAGAAAAAGTGGCAACACCGCGATTGTCGAGCGGCAATATGCATTGCTGACGGCGGCGGCACGCCAGCCCTACCTTTACACCGACCTCGATGTTCCGGACACGGTCATGGGCCGGTTCGAGATGCTGTCGGCGACGCTGATCCTCTATTTCCGCCGCACACGTGCTTCGGCAAGGCCTGGCCAGGAAATCGCCCAGGAGATCATCGATGCCTTCTTCGAGGATGTGGATCACTCGATCCGCGAGCTCGGTGTCGGCGACGCCGGCGTGCCGAAGAAGATGAAGAAGTTGGCCGGCATGTATTACGGTCGACTCGAATCCTATGCGGCGGCGCTGGAAGCAAGGGACGTCGAGGCCCTGGCGGCAGCGCTCAGGCGCAACTTCCACCCTGATGGCGGCGACGCGGCGCCTTCGATGGTTGCGCTCGCTGGCTATCTGCTGGCGGTTGAGGCCCAGCTCGTCGATGTCGCGGAAGACGCCGTCGAAATCGGCCAGTTGCACATTCCGCCGGCTGGGGCGTAATAGAAAACAAGAGCGTCGCCACCGGCAGCCGGTTGGCGGCTGCGTTCGCGATGGGTGCCAGGTAGCCCGCGCGAGGAAGGATCCAATCATGAAAGACGAAAGTCAGGCGGCCTTTTCTTATCCGGTGAAAGTAGGGCACATTTCGGCGAACGCGGTCAGCGTGCATCTCTCCGCCAACGAGCGCGAGCGCAAGGCGCTTGCCGCGCTTTGGAACATTAACGAGGTTCTGTCGCTCGAAGCCGACCTGCAGATCGCGCGCTGGAAGAAGGATGGCGTGAAGATCAAGGGCGACGTCAGGGCCCGCGTCGTGCAGAGCTGTGTCGTCACTCTTGAGCCGGTCGAAGCCGATATCGACGAACCTGTCGAAGCGATCTTCGTGCCCGAGGGCTCGCGGCTTGCCCGCCAGGCGAGCAATGACGGTGGCGAGATGATTCTCGACCCTGACGGCCCCGATATTCCCGATACCTTTATCGGCGACACCATCGACGCCGGCGTCGTCGTCAGCGAGCAGGTTGCACTCGCGATCGAGCCTTATCCCCGTAAGCCCGGCGTGACGTTCGGCGAGCGCATCGAGAGCACATCTGCCGATGACAAGAAGCCGAACCCCTTTGCGGTCCTGAAGGACTGGAAAAAGGACTGAGGTCGCGAAAGCGTCATCTACAATTCGGTTGTCACGCAAAGGAAAAGCAGTATTTTGGCCCCAAACCGGCCAGAAGAGCCGCTAAAGCGATCTGCCGCGTGCTTGGCTCAAGCGTCAGAAGCAATATGTTTCGTCAATGCGTTTCCGTTGAGTACGCCGCGGCGGCACGTGTTGTGTGGCAGAAATGAAGGATAAGACACGCGTGGTCAGAATTTCACTTGACGTGATGGGGGGCGACTATGGTCCTGAAGTCGTCATCCCCGGCGCCGCAAGGGCGCTTGAACGTCATCCGGACATCAAGTTCGTTTTGTTCGGCATCGAAGCGCAGTGCGCGGGCCTCCTTGAAAAACATCCGAAGCTGAAGGCCAACAGCACCTTTTACGACTGCGAGATTGCAGTCGCCATGGACGAGAAGCCGAGCCAGGCGCTTCGCCGCGGCCGCGGCAAGTCAAGCATGTGGAAAGCGATCGACGCGATCAATGCCGGCGAGGCAGATGTCGTCGTTTCCGCCGGCAATACCGGCGCGCTGATGGCCATGTCGGTCTTCTGTCTGCGCACCATGCAGGGAATTCAACGGCCGGCGATCGCCGCCATCTGGCCGACGCTGAAAGGCGAGAGCATCGTGCTCGATGTCGGCGCGACGATCGGCGCGGACGCGCAGCAATTGATGGATTTCGCGCTGATGGGCGGCGCCATGGCACGGGCGCTGTTCGAGATCGAGCGGCCGATGGTCGGGCTGCTGAATGTCGGCGTCGAGGAAATCAAGGGACAGGAAGAGGTCAAGGAAGCCGGCCGCCTGATCCGTGAAGCCAACATCGACGGCTTCGACTATTACGGCTTCGTCGAGGGTGACGACATCGGTCGCGGGACCGTCGACGTCGTCGTCACGGAAGGTTTTTCCGGCAACATCGCACTCAAGGCCGCCGAAGGCACCGCGCGCCAGATCGCCGAATATCTGCGCGCGGCGATGTCGCGCACGCTTCTTGCCAAGATCGGCTACATCCTGGCCAAGGGCGCATTCGACCGCCTGCGGGAGAAGATGGACCCGAGGAAGGTCAATGGCGGCGTGTTCCTCGGCCTCAATGGCGTCGTGATCAAGAGCCATGGTGGTGCAGATGCCGAGGGTTTTGCAGCCGCGATCGATGTCGGCTACGACATGGTGAAGAATGGCCTGAAGTCGAAGATCGAGCTCGATCTGGCGAAGTACCATGGCGGCGAACCGCCCAAGGCCCTTTCCGCCGGCATGAATGATGAGGTTTGAATAGATGATCCGTTCCGTCGTTCGCGGTTTCGGCGCAGCTTTGCCGAAGCGCGTGGTCACCAATCAGGAGCTGGAATCCAAGGTCGATACGTCCGATGAGTGGATCGTGCAGCGCACCGGCATCCGGCAGCGCTATATCGCCGGCGAGGGCGAAACCACGGCTTCGCTCGGCGAAGGTGCCGCGCGTGCTGCGCTCGCCAATGCGGGGCTTACCCCTGATGATATCGACCTGATCATCCTGGCGACCTCCACTCCCGACAACACGTTTCCGGCAACGGCTGTCAACATCCAGGACCGCCTCGGCATGCGCCATGGCGCGGCCTTCGACATGCAGGCGGTCTGCTCGGGCTTCGTCTACGCGGTTACCACGGCGGATGCCTATATCCGCGGTGGGCTTGCCAAGCGCGTGCTGGTGATCGGCTCGGAGACCTTCTCGCGTATCCTCGACTGGAACGACCGCACGACCTGCGTGCTCTTCGGTGACGGCGCCGGCGCCATCATCCTGGAAGCCCAGGAAGGCGAGGGCACCATTGCCGACCGGGGCGTGCTGACGGCGAAGCTTCGCTCCGACGGCGCACATCGCGACAAGCTCTATGTGGATGGCGGCCCTTCGACCACGGGGACGGTCGGCCATCTGAAGATGGAAGGCCGCGAAGTCTTCAAGCACGCGGTCGGCATGATCACCGATGTGATCGAGGCTGCCTTCGAGGCGACCGGGACGACGGCCGAAGATCTGGATTGGCTGGTGCCGCACCAGGCCAACCGGCGCATCATCGACGGCTCCGCCAAGAAGCTCGGCATCCCTCTCGATAAGGTTGTGGTCACGGTCGATCTCCATGGCAACACCTCCGCAGCCTCCATTCCGCTGGCGTTGAATGCGGCGGCGGGCGACGGCCGGATCAAGAAGGGCGACCTCGTCCTGCTCGAGGCCATGGGCGGCGGCTTCACCTGGGGCTCCGTGCTTCTCCGCTGGTAAAGAAATTGCTTAAGCAACAGACGCTTGACCGCAAAAGGCAAGGGCAATAGTCTTCGGACGCTGATCGGCGTACCAGACGTTGGTGGGGGAAGATGAGCGGAAAAACAGTAACACGGGCGGACTTGGCTGAGTCGGTTTTTCGCAAGGTGGGTCTGTCGAGGACAGAGTCTGCCGAATTGGTGGAAACCGTCATTGACGAAATATGCAACGCAATCGTGCGTGGCGAGAGTGTGAAGCTGTCCTCTTTCGCGACCTTCCAGGTCCGCGACAAGAACGAACGCATCGGGCGAAACCCGAAAACCGGCGAGGAAGTGCCGATTTCGCCCCGGCGCGTGATGACCTTCAAGGCGTCGAATGTCTTGAAGCAGCGCGTCCTGAAGGCGCATCTGGGCCGCAGGGCCAAGCAGAAACCGGTATCTCCCGTTTCGTGAACGCCTGACGACAGCCACAAATGTGGTTGAAAACCCATCCATAAGCCGTTGAAATGGAGCCGATTCGTGCCATCATTGGCGCGGTATCGGCTCACTATGGCTTTCGAGCCTGAGTCGCACGGCATGGATTGGGAACGATATGGAAAAGAGCCCGGACGCTTTTCGCACCATCAGCGAGGTCGCTGACGATCTCGATCTGCCGCAGCATGTCCTGCGTTTCTGGGAAACCCGCTTCCAGCAAATCAAGCCGATGAAGCGCGGCGGCGGCCGGCGGTACTACCGGCCGGAGGATGTCGACCTTCTGAAGGGTATCCGGCATCTGCTCTATGATCACGGCTATACGATCAAGGGCGTGCAGAAGCTCCTGAAGACCAACGGCAACAAGTTCGTCGCGGCGATTGCAAGCGGCGATCTCGCGACCGTCGAGGCGCTGGCAGCCTCCAGCAACGAGGAGCCGGCACCGCCGAAGGCTGGTCTTTCCGAGGAGGATCAGATCGTCGGCCGCGCCAAGGCGCCGGCGAGCCGCCGTTTCTTCTCCTTCGGCGGCAACAGCGACGACGTGCCGGAGATCTCGCTCGGAAAATCCTCGTCCGTTGGCAAGGAAGATCGCGCCCTGCTTCAGGAGGCGCTCTACGACCTCCTGGAATGCAAGCGGCTTCTCGATCAGGTGCGCTGAGAAAGCCATTTCAGGCGATTATCAAGACCGGTTCCGCACGGCCGAACGTCTGCCGAATGCGGTTGCCTCCACAGACACCTTTTACACGATTGCCAAGATGGTGCCGTCGGCGGGGTGCCCGCCGACGGGGGGCATATGCGCGTCCGTCCGCAGGGCGCCCGCGCGACTATTCCAGCAAGCATTGAAAAGCGTCAGTAGGAGATCCGGAAGCCGCCGGGGCTCGCCGCGGAGACGTCGGGCTCCGGGTAGGGGCCGGTCCACTGCGCATAGGTCGTGTTGGTCGAACCGGAGGTCGCACAGCCGGAGAGCGTGAGAAGCGCAAGCGCGGTGAGGGCCATAAGGGACTTAAGAGGCATGGTTTTCTCCTAGAAGGGGAGACGCTCCAGGCCTCAAGGGCCAGTATCAAACTGTCCCTCAATTCATCCATGATGGCAAGCTCACGTTGCGTTAGGCAGCAAGTTTCGAGCGACGGGATCTCGTTTTGGTGAAGGTTCGGTAGACGGACGGCCGGGCGGTGAGTTCCTCGTCAAGCAGCATCGGAACTTGCAGACACCCAGTGGCGCTCCACGGTCGCATCACAGGTGCGACGCCATGCTGTGAGTTTGCGGAAGTCCCGTCGGACTTTCAGTTCCCAAGCATACTTTTCCACGCCGTTTGTTCCTTTTTCGATCCAGGCCGCATTTTCCCGCTTGCGCTCTAAGCGTTGGTTATATAGGGGTTTCCTCGGTTCGGAGCGTAGCGCAGCCCGGTAGCGCACTTGACTGGGGGTCAAGGGGTCGTGGGTTCGAATCCCGCCGCTCCGACCATTTTCCTCTTTGATTTCAGTCATACAGCAGCGCTACCGCAATTGGCGGCTGGCGGTAGCCAGCAGTTCCACGCGTAAAATCGCGCATTCGGGCACCCATTGCCCCGGCAAAAATCTCAAACGCCTGCTGATTTGTTTTGCTTTGGCCCACCGTGTCTGCTCCGAGATCGGATGCGGTTTTGTCGCTTGCGCCTGACAAAATTTATCGCCCATCGGAAATCGCTAAAATGCCTCGTTCCGGTGCGATGGTCCACGCGGCTGGGGTCGATCGCCGTCCTCGCGAAAGTGATGGAATGGCCTCATGGCGGGTGTCTGTCTGCCAAAGGAGGAAATGTAATGAAGACGTTTTCGAAGATTTTTGCCGCGTCGTTGCTCGGGCTTTCGGCCCTGACGGCAATGCCGCTCATCTCGGCGTCCGGCACTGCCCGTGCAGACGACGCCGTCATCCTCGTTCCGGGCCAGCCCACCGGCTCGCCGGGCGATACGGGTACAGCGAGTTCCAACCCGGACACCGGTGCTCCGAGCTCCAACCCTGATACCGGCACCGCAAACGCCAACGGTGATACCGGGGCGCCGAGTTCAAATCCCGATACCGGTGGCGGTTCGGGCGCAGAAGGGTCGACGCCTTAAGCGTTCCTGCGACCGCAGCAAAAGAGGTCCTTCAGCAGGGCCTCTTTTTCTGTTTCCCGAGAATACAGAGCGGCAATCACGCCGTTCTTTCTGCGCTACCTGGTTGACTGGAGCAGGTCGACCGTCTGCCGCTTTGAGGCCGCCTTCTGGTAGAGGGCCTCTGTGCGATCGAGCATGACGGCGAGCGTAAAGCGGTCCTTCAGGTTTTCGGCGCTAGCCGACAGGGCCTTGAAGGTTTCGGGCTCCGCCGCCTGGATCATGGTCTTGGTGAGCGCGGACGTGTCGTCGCTATTGGGCAGGATATAACCGTTCCGATCGTCCTCGATCACCGTGCGTGCGCCACCGATGTCGGTTGCGATGATCGCCTTGCCGGCGGCGGCCCCTTCGAGCATCACATAGGACATGGCCTCGTAGCGGCTTGGCATCACCAGGAGGTCGAAGGCGGGAACGGCTTGCGGGCCGGTGAAGGCGGAGGTCAAATGCATGCGGTTCTGCAGTCCGCTTTCGGCGATCGCCTTGCGAAGGTCACCTTCGAGCTCGCCACTGCCGACCATGACCAGGTGGCTGTTTCTGACGGAAGCGGCAACACTCTTGAACGCTGCGATCAGCCGTTCCGGCGCCTTCTGGGCAGAAAGTCGTCCAACGAAGCCGAAGACGAAGGCATCGGGCGCGATACCGAAGCTGGCGCGCAGCGTCTGCGCCATTTCGCATGAGGGCGGTGCCACGCCGTTGACGATCACCGACATGCGCTTCTCGGGCATATGCAGCGAGAGCGCATGGTGGAACTCGTCGTCGGAGACGCAGATCAGGTGATCGGTAAAGAAACGGGCCAGCGCCCATTCGATCGTGCCGTAGATCAGCCGTCCACCACGGCCGAGCGTCGGGTCCAGCGTGCGAAAAGCGTGGGGCGTGTAGATCCGCGGAACATGAGAGCCAGGCAGCCGCAGGCGTGTCAGCGCACCGGCCTTGGAACTGTGGCCATGGATGATGTCGAAACTGCTGGCCCGCATGATGCGCCGGAGTTCGAGAAAGCGGCCGAAGTCAGACGGTCCGGGTGCGCGCTTCATGTTGACGGCGTGTACGGCCGGCAGGCCGATTGCCTTCAGTTCACGAACGAAACCTTCCTCGGCGCGCACCGGCGAATAGACGGCCTCGACGTGATGCCCGCGCTTGTGCATGCCGCGGCACAGATCGAGAAAGTGCCGGCCCGAGCCGCCGCCACTCGGCTCCAGCACCTGCAGGAGCTTGAGGGGAGGGGCCGGCGACCGGCGCGGAACCACATGTTCCATGGTCAGGAGCTCCGGCCGGCGCGCGCCTGCCGGCGATGGCGATATTCAAGGGCGGCGCATCCCCAGATGATTCCGATGAGCAGATAGAAGTGGCGCCAATGGTCCGTGTCGATGACATTGCCGACCCCGACATGGCCGAGGACGGCGACCCAGGCAATCATCAGATAGGTCTGCCATGGGCGGTTGAGCAGCAGAAAGCGAAAGCCGAGCGAGAGCGTCCAGACGATCAGCGTCACGTAACTGACAAAGCCGAGCCAGCCGTAGGACGTCAGCGACTTCAGCCAGACGTTGTGCTCATCCTCCGGGAAGATCGTGCTGAAGACCATCGGGCCGATGCCGAGCGGCTTTTCCATCGACATCAGGAAGCCGAGGCGATGGCGATCGAAGCGGCCGAGGTGGCCTCCGTCATAATCCTGCACCAGCTGCGAGCGGCTGGAAAAGAGTGTCGCGACCTGCTCGGACTGCAATGCCACGAGGAGCGCGCCGACGACCATGATTCCGCCGACGAGAGCCAACACCAGAATCCGCAGGCGGAAGAGGCCGTTTCGCTCCTTGAGCAGCATGACGAAGACGAAGGCGACGACACAGAAGAGGTTGAGGGCCCAGGCTGCGCGGGAGAACGAAAGAAAGACGCCAAGCGCCAGCACCATCAGCGCGGCGATCTTCGGGGGGGCTTTCTGGATGGGCTGCGTGAGGATGCCGTGGATGAGGTACATGGCCGGCACCGAGAGGAACGGGCCAAACACGTTCGGATCCTGGAACGCGCCCTTGGCGCGGCCATAGAGCGTGAAGCTTTCCGCGCCCGGCACGGCGCCGAAATAGCCGAGGATGCCGAGCAGGGCGGTGATGATGGCTGCCGCCGTCCAGGCATTGAAGATCAGCCGCAGGCGTTCGTGGCGATCCTCGATGATGGCTGCGAAGAAGACCGAGGAGAGCGCGAGGAAGCCAGAGACCGCCATGTACATCGGCCCCTTCGTCAGGTCGGTCATGACCGTCAGGGACAGGATGCCGCCAACCATGAACAGGGTCAGAAGCGTCAGCAGCGGGGCGACGCTGCGCGAGATCTTGAGGCCCACGAGCGCCCAAAGGCCGATGAGCGCGACCAGGAACAGCTCATAGGGCGCCGGCTCGAAAATGACGAAACCGGAGAGAAACACGGCAAAGGCGACGAGCCCGGAGCCAAGCAGCGAGAGCGCCGCGAGCTGGGGGCGAGCGATCGGGAGCCGACCTGAATCGACGGTGCTCAATAGGCGTTCTCGGTATTGAGAAGCCGGAACGGCGTCAGGAACAGGATCTTGAGATCGAAGAGCAACGACCAGTTTTCGATGTAGTGCAGGTCGAAGGCGGTGCGCAGGCGGATCTTGTCGTCATTGTCGATCTCGCCGCGCCAGCCGTTGATCTGCGCCCAGCCGGTGACGCCGGGCTTGACGCGGTGGCGGGCGAAATAGCCTTCGACGACGTCGGAATAGGTTCGGTTCTGGGTCTGGGCGAGCACGGCGTGCGGCCGCGGCCCAACGAGCGACAGCTCGCCCTTCAGCACGTTGAAGATCTGCGGCAGCTCGTCGATCGAGGACTTGCGGATGAAACGGCCGACGGGGGTGACGCGCGGGTCGCGCTTGGTCACGGCGTTGCGGGCCGTCGGGTCGCTCATATGCGTATACATCGAGCGGAACTTGTAGACCTCGATGGTCTCGTTGTTGAAGCCGTGCCGCTTCTGCTTGAAGATGATCGGGCCCGGGGACGTCGCTTTGACGGCGATCGCCGCGCCGAGCATGATCGGCCACAGAAGCACGAGGGCGACCAGGCTGAAGAAGATGTCGAAGCCGCGCTTGGCGACCGAGTCCCAATCGGCGATCGGCTTGTCGAAGATGTCGAGCATGGGGACATCGCCGACATGGGAGTAGCTGCGCGGGCGGAACCGCAGGTTGTTGGCGTGGGCGGCGAGCCGGATGTCGACCGGCAGGATCCAGAGCTTCTTCAGAAGCTGGAGAATGCGCTTCTCCGCCGTCAGCGGCAGCGAGATGATCAGCATGTCGATGCGCGCCAGGCGGGCGAATTCCACCAGTTCGTCGACCGTCCCGAGCTTCGGGTAGCCGGCGATCACATTGGGCGAGCGGCGCTCGTCGCGGTCGTCGAAAATACCGCAGATGCGGATGTCGTTGTCGGGCTGGTCCTCGAGCGTGCGGATCAGGTCCTTGGCCGGCTGGCCGCCGCCGACGACGACCGCGCGGCGTTCCATCGTACCGTTCCGGGCCCAATGGCGAATGGAATAGGCGATGAAGGCGCGCTCCGCGATCAGAAAGATTGCGCCGCCGATGAACCAGCCGCCGAACCAGACGCGCGAATACTGGTGACCGGATTTCAGAAAGAACAGCGCGATGGCGATGCCGCCAAACGCGATGGCCCAGGAGGCGAGGATGCGCGGGATCACCCGCAGCCAGGCGCGCAGCGCCGGGATCTGATAGGTGTCGGCGATCTGCATGGCGGCGACCGCCAATGCGGAACCACCGACGAGAATTGCCAGGTACAGCGGCAGTTGTTCGAAGCCCGGCTGGACATAGAGCGCGTTGATGGCATAGCCGATCGTAAAGAGCGCGCTGAATTCGAACAGGCGCATCAGCCCCATGATCATCGCAGGCGAATAGGTATCGGCGCTGAACTGCTCGGCGATCTGCCGCGCCAGCGGATTGAGATCCGTGGTCGTTGTTTCGCCCGGCATTTCGCCGGGCGCGCGGGCGCGGATTTCCGAAATCTTCTTGCGAAGCGCTTCGGGATCGAACGAACCCGGGCGGTCAAACTTGTTCATGGCTGTCTTCCGGCGCTGAAGTCCCTCAGCCGGGATAGCAGAAAGCCACTAAGAAACGCTTACGTTGTGGGCAACACGCTATCGGCGGGCGGCTGGTAACGGCACAATTCCCGATAGAGGCTTAGCATATCCGCCGACATTACCGAAGCTGCAAATTGCGACTTGAACGTGCTCGGATCGGGCATCACACGTGCCGCCCAGTCCTTCTCGGTGATTGCGCGGGCCATGATGTCGGCGAGCGACCGGGCATTGGCGGGTTCGGCAAGTGCGGTGCTGTCGCGTCCGAGAATTTCCGGGATGCCGCCGACACGACTGGCGATGACCGGCTTCCGCGCCGCAAGCGCCTCGAGCACGATATAGGGCATGGACTCGGCGCGCGAGGGAACGACGATGTTGCGCGTCAGCGCGAAGGCCTCGCGCGTCTTCATCGCCGGCTGCATGCGGATGCGGCGGGCGAGGCCCTGCTGCAGCACCAGATCGCTGTATTCCTGCTGCTGCGGGCCGTCGCCGATCATCAGCGCCGACAGCGGCCTGCCGACAAGCCTTTCGGTCTGGGCGAAAGCTTCCACAAACAGATCGGGACCCTTCAGGTCCCGCATCATGCCGATATAGAGAAAGTCGACCGCATCCGGCCCAGGCGGGACGGTCTCGAACTCCCGGTCGTCGATGCCGTTGTAGATCAGTTCGTTGCGCTCACTCGGCGCGCCGACCTTTGCGAAATAGGTCTGCCGCTCGAAATCGCAGACGAAGACGAGGGCGTCTGTAATCCGCTGCTGGATCCGCTCCGCCGGGAAGACCAGCCGGCCTGTCATAGAGCCTGGACGGTAGTGCAGGCTGCCGCCATGCGGCGAATAGAGGCGGGCTACGCGATACCTGTTGACCCGCAAGGCTGAACCGATGAGCCGGGCAATGACGCCGCCTTTGGCGCCGTGCCCATGCAACACATCCGGTCGCAAACTTCTGATTTCCTTGTAGCCGCGCCACAACGCGGCAAAATCCGACGGCCCGACCGAGCGATGGATCGGCATCCGTATGAGGCCGAGCGCCAGATAGGGGCGGATTTCGTCGAACAACCGATCCTCGTGACTGCCGCCTGTCGTGCTGTCGCAGAGGATCCCGACCTCATGGCCGGCCTTGGCATGCGCCTCGGCCAGGTCGCGCACGTGGCGGAATATCCCGCCGACAGGCGACCTGAAGCAGTGGATGATGCGCAAAGGCCGCTCTTGTTGCATCGAGATCAGAACAGGCGTTCGCGAACATAGATCGTGTCGCCGGCAAGAACCGCGTCGGTGATCGGAACCCGGCCGGTGATGATGCGGCCATTGATCTTGCGCGTGATGTCGGCGTTCGACTGATTGGCGCGCGGAGAGAAGCCGCCGGCGACAGCGATCGCGTTCTGCACGGTCATGCCGGGCACATAGGCGTATTGGCCAGCCTGGCCGACTTCGCCCATGATGAAGACGGAACGGTAGCGATCGACCTCGATCGTGACGTCTGGATCGCGCAGATAGCCCTGCTTCAGCTTGGCGGCGATCATGCCCTCGAGTTCAGGCAGGGTCCTGCCGCGCGAGGCGACGGTGCCGATCAGTGGGAAGGCGACGTAGCCGGCCTGATCAACCGTGTAAGTGCCGCTGAGACCGGCCTGTTCGAAGACGTTGATGCGCAGGCGGTCGCCGCTGTCGAGCCGATAGGGCTGGATCGTGGCTTCGCTGAAGGCCTTGGGTGCGGGCTGGTAGCTCGTGCAGCCGCCGAGCAACATCGACAGCGCTGCCGCCGTGATCGCGAGACCCGTCTTGATAGCTGCGGTGGACATGCGGTTCATAGGCTCCGGAAACGACCAGCTTTTGTGACGTTATCGGTCCGTTAGGGTTAATAGCAGGTAAACTCGCGGTAGAATTTTCGCGGAGACCTGGCGATACCGCCCCGTCTTTATCATCCGCAGGTTGATCGCATTAACCCTTGCGTTACCATGTTCCTTTACGGTCCGGCGAGATTTGAAGGTTCGGAGCGACTAGCATGTCGGGAAGCGGCAGCGCACAGCAGGATGTGGATATCGACCTCGGCGGCCTGTTTCGCGCCGTCTGGGATCGGCGCGTCAAGGTTTTGCTCGCCACCGTCGCTGTGGCGGCGCTTGCCTTCGGCGCAGCAAAGATGATCGCGCCGGATTACCAGAGCGAAACCCGTGTACTCATCGAATCGCGCGAGCCGGAGTTCAGCGGCCCCAACCAGGCTTCCCAGGCGGGCGCCGACCGCGTCTTCGATGAATCCGGTATCCTCAGCCAGGTACAGGTGCTCAAGTCGGCCGATCTCATCAAGCAGGTCGCCCGCAACATGAAGCTCTATGAGCTCAAGGAATTCGACCCGTCGTCGGCGCCATCGGCGCTTTCGGATCTTCTCGTCATGCTCGGGCTGAAGAAGAACCCGCTGGAGATGCCGCCCGAGGAGAGGGTGCTCAAGGAATTCTCCGACAAGCTCCAGGTCTACCAGGTGGAGAAATCGCGGGTGATCGCGATTGGCTTCACCTCGAAGGACCGCCAGCTTGCGGCCGCCGTGCCCAACGAGATGGCGAAGGTCTTCCTGGCGCTCCAGAGCGGTGCGAAACTCGACACCAATTCCGAGGCGACACGCTGGCTCGAACCGGAGATCGCCAATCTGCGCGAGAAGGTGCGCGACGCCGAGGCGAAGGTGGCGGCCTATCGCGCCTCGTCGGATCTGCTGCCGACCGGCGAAACCACCAACTTCGCGACGCGGCAGCTCACGGACATCTCGACGGAGCTGACCCGGGTGCGCGGCGAGCGTGCCAATGCGGAGGCGCGTGCCGCCGGGGTGCGTTCGGCGCTTGCGAGCGGCCGCGCGCCGGACACCATCGCCGACGTCGTCGGTTCACAGATGATCCAGCGGCTGAAGGAAACCGAGGCCAATCTCCAGGCGCAGGTCGCCGATCTTTCGACGACCCTGCTCGACGGTCATCCGCGCCTGAAGGCGCTGAAGTCGCAGCTCGAAGGCATCCGCGGCCAGATCAGCTCCGAGACCCGCAAGATCCTGACGAGCCTCGAAAACGAGGCGAAGGTCGGTGAACTGCGTGAGCAGCAGTTGACCCAGCAGCTGAATGCGCTGAAGGCGCAGTCGGCTCGGGCGGGCGAAGAAGAGGTGGGGCTGCGCGCGCTCGAGCGCGAGGCAACGGCGCAGCGACAATTGCTGGAGACCTATCTCGCGCGCTATCGCGAAGCGACATCGCGCACGGTGGAGAATGCGACGCCGGCCGATGCGCGGGTCATTTCGAGTGCCGTGGTTCCGACCGGCGCGAGCTTCCCGAAAGTGCTGCCGATCACGATCGTCGCAGCGCTTGCCACGTTCCTCCTGACCTGCATTGGCATCATGCTCGGCGAGCTTTTCAGCGGACGAGCCTTGCGGCCGGTCGCGGCTACGGGCGAACGGGCACCGGTCCACCCGCGTCCGGCGCTGGCCGCAAGCGTCGCCGATTTGCCGCCGGTCGAGATGGCTCAGGCTTCGCCTGCAATTGCGCCCGCCGCAGATGACGCCGTCGACTTGCTGCCTGCTATGGACGTGTCGCTTGCACCGGACATGGAGGAAGAGGCAGCCGAGGCGGATTTCTCGATCGAGGCCGTCGCCGAGCATCTGCGCGCCACCAACGTGCGCGTTGCGATTTCGGTTTCGCCCGGCGGAGACGAGGGTTCTACCGCCACCGTGATGCTCGCCCGGTTGCTGGCCGAAGAGGAGCTGAAGGTCGTATTGATCGACCTGACGGGTTCTGCCTGCCCGACACGCCTGATGGCGCGCTCGCAACAGCTTCCTGGGATCACCAACCTGCTGGCGGGGGAGGTGCCCTTCACGGACACGATCCACGCCGACCGTTTTTCCGACGCGCACATCATTCCTCAGGGCGATGCCGATCCGCGTCAGGCGATGCGCGGCATCGACCGGCTGAAGATGATCATCGACGCCTTGACCAACGCCTATGATCTCGTCCTGCTCGAATGCGGCCCTGCCGATGAAATGGCTGTTGAGAAGATCGCTGGCCGCGATGGCGCGGAAATCATCCTGTCGGCGCCGTCGGTGAGCGATGAGCGGATCGTCGAGGTGCTGACCGGATTCGGTGCAGCGGGCTATCGCGACATTGTGCTGATGACTGGCCAGGTACAATCGGACCCCGAATACCCGGACCGCGACGCGGCATAATGGTCTCGCCGGCCACCGGCGACAACGCGCCTGGGCCCCGTCCTCTTATCTAGGTTATCAGTCGGCGCTGCTGTCGAAGGTCTTGTCTTGCCTGTGCCGTCGCGTGCGCTGGATGCGGGCATAAACGGCCCGGTTCGCCTTGATCGCCCTTTTTGCCCTCACGACGAGGTGATGCCGCAGGCCTGCGAGCCGGCCGGCGAACGTCACCGGCAACACGATGTCGCGCAGCGGTGTCTCGATCGTGCACCAGGAGCGTTTGTAGGGCTGGTCGCCGACGCCGAAATCGAACAGGCGCACGCCTTCCCCCGATAGGCGCTCGATCATGCGGTAAAACAGCAATTCACCCGGGCTGGCATCGCCGGCCAAAGCTTCGTCGATCGACCCGAACTGGCAGATCACGTGATCTGCCTTGCGGGAAAGTCCGGCGACAGCGACGATGCGGCCGTCGTTTTCGCCCCGCAGGCGGATGGCATTGAGTTCCATGAGTTGAACGTCGTCGCCCAGACGGGCGGCGAGCGCATGGAAAAACGCCTGCGTTTCCTTGTCCTGGAAGACATCGGGAAGGCCGAGCGCAGCAAAACGCGTCGCCTTCTGCCGAAAGAAGGTATCAAGCAGCGCGTGGGCCTCGTCACCCGTACGCGCGACCACATAGTCGTAGCCGCCCATTTCAGCTAGCCGTCGCTCGGAAATGCGCATCTTCTTGCGCCGCCGCTTGGCGTTGAGCTGGGCCAGTGTCGGCTGAATGCCACCGAGAAGGGGAAGCTGAAACGACGGGTTGGGATTGGCAACGCCCGAAAGCAGGGCGAAGGGGCTGGGGGCGCCGCGCCAGTCGCTCGGTAGACGATCGAGCATGACGATGTCGGCAAGGCCGCGCAGTGCGCCACAGATGGCGCGGGCAAGCGCGTCGGCAAGCGCGGGCGTGCTGATGATCGCCGCGGCGTTGGGGGCAAAGAGCCCGGTGTTGAGGTTGCTATGCTCGGTTCCGATCAGCTTTGCCGTTCGAAACAAGCGTCCGCGCGCCACTTCCAGCGGCAGGACGAGCAGGAGTTCGCCATCGAAGGTAACGCGCAGAAGGGCCAGGTCGCTGACATGGGTCGCAGCCCAGGCGCTGCACCATTGATAGGCATGATGCAGCGAGTTCTCAGGAAGACCGTCGAGCACGCGCCACTCGGATTCGAGCGCCTCCATATTGCGGTGAAGCGAGATTTCGAAGCGGCCGGCGGCATCGGTCGGATCTGCACGCAAGGACGCGTGCGCGCGGCGGTCGCCGGAGCCGTCCATGGTGAGTTCCGAGTTCGTCATCGCAGGTGCCGTCCGGTCCTTGTTGCGGAGAGATTGAACCTCAAGCCCGCTACGATCGCTTTAATTCGGGAATACTTATGAAGCCGATTGGGAATAACCGGCGAACGCGGTTAGCAAAGCGTGAAGCGAGGAATGTGAAGCGCGCGCAAATTTCAATCGAGAAAGCCGGTGGCCAACGCCTTTGCCCATTCCATGCGGTTGCGGCTGGCCGCAAGCTGGGACATTGCCATCCAGTCATAGGGGACATTGCGGAAGGTGACGTGCCACCCCGAGGCCGATTTCTCGATGATCGCGTAGCGGGCGTCCGGGGAGCCTGCTTCGACCTTGTGCGGCACCGGTTGGTCGTCGTCATACCCGGGGCAGCCGACGCTGCCGGGATTGACGACGAGGCGGCCGTCGGAAAGCCGCACGGCGCGCTGGATATGGGTGTGGCCGCACAGGATAACCGGATAGTCGACGCCGGCTGCTTTCGCTTCGATGGCCGAATGCTGCGCCATGTGGACGGTGCCATCGGCCGTCAGGGCCTCCAGCCAGTAGGTCTCGTCATCGGTCGGCGTCGCATGGCACAGGAAGAACGCTTCCTCGTGGACGTGTGCGACGGGTAGGGTGGCCAGCCATTCGCGGTGCTGCGGCTGCAATTGATCATAGGCTGCGCGATCAGATTGCCCCATTTCATGCGGATCCATGGTCAAAAGATAGCGATCGTGATTGCCTCGGATCGAAAGGATCGCCCGTTTGATGAGGATGTCGGCCGTGCGTGCGGCATTGAGGGGGCCGCTCAGATGGTCGCCAAGATTGACGATATCGGTGATCCCTTGCGCATCGATGTCGGCGAGCACCGCTTCGAGCGCAAGATCGTTGCCGTGGATGTCAGCGATAACTGCAAGTCGCATGGGCGTCCCCCCGAATGGCTACCGGATTGAGGATCAACGATCCTTGGCGGGCTTTTCCATCCATTTGATGATCAGCATAGCCGGCAATATCCAGAGCAGGCCGGTGAAGAAGAAGTAGGCCAGATGCACGTACCAGGGGGCAGCGCCGAGCAGCAGCGAGGCGAAGGTGACGGCGGCCAGCGCATAAACGACGACGAGGATGATGATCAGGATCGTGCCGATCAGCTTTCTGAGGCGTACGGGCATTTCATATCTTTCACATGGGCAAATGCGCGCGGAGCGGCCGCGACCGCATGCCGCAAAGGTTTCGGCCTTGTTTTGCATGCAGCTCTGGTGCAAATCAACGGCTTTCCTGAAGGTGCGACCGTTGATCCGTCCGGTTGCACCGCCGACAACACTGCGACACCAGAGGGAACATGATGGCCGGCGTCGAAATGGCGACTGAACAAATGCTTCGAAACGAGATCGGCAGGACCGACCGCAACCGCCGGCAGATCCGCGGCTGGCTGGCAGTTGTGCTGTTCACCCTCTTTGCCCTGGTGCTCGTCGGCGGCGCGACGCGGCTTACCGAATCGGGCCTCTCCATCACCGAGTGGAAGCCGATCCATGGCGTGATCCCGCCGCTGACGGTCGCCGAGTGGGAAGAGGAATTCCAGCTCTACCAGCGCATTCCGCAGTATCAGCAGATGAACAGCAGCATGACGGTCGACGAGTTCAAGACGATTTTCTGGTGGGAATGGGCGCACCGTCTGCTTGCCCGCACCATCGGCCTGATCTTCGCGTTGCCGCTTGCCTATTTCTGGTTCACCGGAAAGGTCGAGCGCAAGCTGCGCATGCCGCTGCTCGGTATCCTTGCGCTTGGCGGTTTCCAGGGGTTCATCGGGTGGTGGATGGTTTCATCGGGCCTTGTGGAGCGCACCGAGGTCAGCCAGTACCGGCTTGCGACGCATCTCGTCATCGCCTGTCTGATCTTTGCCGCCTGTATGTGGATCTTCCGCGGGCTGAGCGCGCATTCGAATGACACGGCGCCCACCGACCGTTCGCGCAAGATGGCGTCGATCATCGCCATCTTCAGTCTGTTCCAGATCTATCTCGGCGCGCTCGTCGCCGGTCTCGATGCGGGCTTCAGCTACAACACCTGGCCGCTGATGGATGGCGCGATCATCCCGCAGGACCTGTTCCTGCAGCAGCCCTGGTGGATCAACCTGTTCGAGAACCCGAAGACGGTCCAGTTCGTCCACCGCATTGGCGCCTATGTGCTCTTTGCCTTCGCACTGATGCACATGATTGCCTCGCTGCGGGCAGCACCCGAAACCACCCATGCGCGCCGCGCCGTGCTCCTGTTCCTGCTCGTCTCGGTGCAGGCGGTGATCGGCATCACCACGCTGGTGCTGCAGGTGCCGGTCGGCTGGGGCGTGGCGCACCAGGGTGGCGCGCTTGTGGTGCTTGGCTTTGCCATCGCCCACTGGCGCGGTTTCTACGGCGAGTATCCGCGGTCGACGGCGATCGAATTGCGCGACTGACGCCGGACGAGCTCCGGAAAAAGAAAAGACCCCGGCGAGCGGCTCGCCGGGGTCTTTTGTTTTGAGCTCAGTGCCGATCAGGCCGACAGCATCAGGTCCATGTTCTGGACCGCCGCGCCCGAAGCGCCCTTGCCGAGATTGTCGAGCAGGGCGACGAGGTTCACATGGTTGCCGCCAGGGGTGCCGAAGACGAAAAGCTTCATCGTGTCCTTGCCGGCAAGCTCGGTGGCGTCGATGCGGCCGAGCTTTTCACTCTCCTGGAGCGGCACGACCTCGACGATCGACTGGTCGGCATAATGCGCGACGATTGCAGCATGGATCGTCTCCAGCGTCGTGCCGGCGGCGAGGTCTTCGAGATAGAGCGGCACCTGGACGATCATGCCCTGCGCGAACTTGCCGACCGAGGGCGCAAAGACCGGTGCGCGGTCGAGCAGCCCGTGCATCTTCATCTCGGGCACATGCTTGTGCTTGAGCGTCAGGCCGTAGAGGAAGTGCGGTGCGCTGATGTGATCCGCATTGGTCTCGTCTTCCATCTGCGCAATCATCTGCTTGCCGCCGCCTGTGTAGCCGGAGACCGCGTTGACCGTCACCGGATAGCCGTCCGGCAGGATGCCGGCCTGGCGCAGCGGCCGGATCACGCCGATCGCGCCGGTCGGATAGCAACCGGGATTGGCGACGCAACGGGCGCTGCGGATCTTCTCCGGCTGCGCCTTGTCCATTTCGGCAAAGCCATAGGCCCAGTCGGGCGCAATGCGATGCGCGGTCGACGTGTCGATGATGCGGACCTTGTTGTTGCCCGAGACCATCGAAACCGCCTCGCGCGAGGCGTCGTCCGGCAGGCAGAGGATGGCGATGTCTGCTTCATTCAGAAGATCTTCTCGCATCGCGGCGTTGCGTCGTTCCGCTTCCGGAATGGAAAGCAGTTCGAGATCGCTACGGCCGGCCATGCGCGTGCGGATCTGCAGGCCCGTGGTGCCGTGTTCGCCATCGATGAAGATCTTCGGTTTCATGATTTTCCCGTTCTGCCAGACAGTTAGAAGCCGTTCCGGAATCATTCTGGCATAGAATTGAATCAATTTCTCAACGAGCCGGCGGAACGCCGCCAAACCCACCTGTTCCTATATAAGCAGCGGCCAATCATCGCAACGGCAGCGCTCAGCGAAGCGGCGCACGCTCGGCAAGCTTCTCCGCATGCAGGCCCAGCATATACATCGCGACCGTCGCACCGGCGATTGCGGTGACGTCGGCATGGTCGTAGGCTGGCGCCACTTCGACGACGTCGCTGCCGACCACCGTCAGCGCCCCGAGCTTGCGCAGCACCGAAAGGATCTTGGCGCTCGACGGGCCGCCGGCGACCGGGGTGCCGGTGCCGGGCGCGTAAGCCGGGTCGAGGCAGTCGATATCAAAGGTCAGATAGGCCTTGCGCTCGCCAACCTGCCTTATGATCGTCTCGGCGATCTCGGCAGCGCTCATCTCTTCGACGTCGTAGCCATAGAGAATGTGGATGCCGCAATCCTCAGGCGCGTGCGTGCGGATGCCGATCTGGATCGAGGCGTCTGTATCGATCAGGCCCTCGCGCGCCGCACGGCCGACAAAGGAGCCGTGGTCGATGCGCCCGCGTTCATCCGGCCAGGTATCCTGGTGGGCGTCGAACTGTACGAGGGCGAGGGGGCCGTGCAGAGCCGCCTGCGCCTTCAGGATCGGGTAGGTGACGAAGTGGTCGCCGCCGAGCGTCTGCAGATAGGCGCCACTCCTGATGATCTTGGTCGCTTCGCGTTCGATCGTTGCCGGCGTCTTCGAATGATTGCCGTAGTCGAGCAGGCAGTCGCCATAGTCGACCGTCGCCATCTCCGCGAAGAGATCGCGGTCGAACGGGTACTGCGGATCGTTGTCGAAGATTGCCGAGGCGCGGCGGATCGCCTGCGGCCCGAAGCGAGCGCCGGGGCGGTTCGAAGTGGCGGCGTCGAAGGGAATGCCCCAGACGACGGCATCGACACCCTTCAACTGCTTCGAATATTTGCGGCGCATGAAGGAGAGAATGCCGGCATGGGTCGGATCGGATGCCGCCGATGTGAGTGAGCGCGCCGTCAGCGCATGATCGATCGTCCTGTTCGCCATATCCCGCCTCTGCCTCGGAGCCGGAAAGCGCGCATCCTCTGCGCGCATCCCGCTCAAACCTGTGGTGGCGGAAGGTTGGACAATCGTTGCCGGCAAGGCAAGGCCCTGCCGGCCGTTTCTTCGGCGATTACGAGGCCTTGGCTTCGTAGGTCGGGGCGAAATCGCCAAGCGCCTTGGCTTCGGTGATGCGCGCGGCGATATCCTCTTCGATGATCGTTTCCAGCTGGGCGAAACTGTCGATCACGTAATAGATCGGCTGGACGATATCGATGCGATAGGGCGTGCGCAGCACGGTCATCAAGTCGAACGGGCGGAACTCGACGCCTGGAGTCCCCATCGCGTTGCGTGTCTCGTTGGGCGAAGACACGATGCCGGCGCCATAGCAGCGGCGGCCCTTCGACGTGTTGATCAGCCCGAACTCGACGGTGAACCAGAAGATCCGGAACATGTGCCAGGAATAGCCCTTGCCTAGCGAAACCGCCTTTTCGCCGAAGCGACGGACGAAGTTGGCGTAGCTCTGGTTGGTCAGTAGCGGGCAGTGACCGAAGACCTCGTGGAAGATGTCGGGTTCTTCGATGTAATCGATATGCTCGCGGCGGCGAATGAAGGTCGCCAGCGGAAACTTGCCTTGGGACAGCAGTTCGTAGAAGCGGGACGGCGGAATGAGGGCGGGAACACCTTCGACACCGAAGCCGGTGGTTTCGGCAAGGCGGCGGTTCACGTCCTTCAACTGCGGCACGTGGTCAGGGCCGAGATCGAGCGTCTTGGCTCCCTCGAGGTATTCGTCGCACGCCTTGTCGGCCAGAAGCTTCATCTGCCGCTGGTACAGCTCGCCCCAGATCGCATCTTCTTCCGGGGTATAGTGATAGGTGCCGTCCGGTTCCGGCAGTTTGGCCGTGTAGCTGCTTTCCTTCGTCATGACGTCTCCTCGTTCGTCAGATGAACTCTCCTGTTGCAATTGTATCGCGGATGGAGCGAGTATTTGTTCCACAGTTGCCAGGTGGACGCCTGATCGCGGGAGGAAAATTCGAAATGCCTGCTGATGTGAAAGAAAGTCTTCAGCCCGTGCGAAAGCTGCTGCGGCTCATTCAGGCCGATAGCGGCCAGTCGCTCTCCGATCTCGCGGAGAAAGCCGGCATGTCGCAAAGCTCGGCCTGGCGGCGGCTGCAGGAACTGGAGACGGATGGCGTCATTCGCAAGCGCGTGGCGCTGCTCGATCCGGCAAAGCTCGACCTGAAACTCTGCATCATCGCCCATGTGACGCTCGAAGATCATCACGACGAGGCGATTGCCGCCTTTTCCGCCGTCGTGCGCGACCGGCCGGAGATCATGGAGTGCTACGCTCTATCTGGCACATTCGACTACATGCTGAAGATCCGCGCCAATGACGTCGAAAGCTACGATACCTTCATGACGCGCTATCTGATGCGCAATCCCCATGTGCGCACCGTGGTGTCGAGCTTCGTCCTGCGCGAACTCAAGTCGACGACGGAGTTGCCGATTTAGCCCGCTTGCCGGCGGCGACCGTGCGCAGCCGCAGAACTAGGGGCGTTCGAAACCGTATTGGCGCTCGATCTTGCCCACACGAACCTGATAATCCTCGTACCAGCGCTCGCGGCCGAGGCGCTGGGCCGTCAGGTGGCGGACATTGTTTTTCCAGGCCGCGATGCTCTCCTCATCCGCCCAGTAGGAATTGGTTAGGCCGAAGCCGTCGGCGCCGCGCACGCTTTCGAGACCGAGAAAACCCGGCTGCTCGCGCGCAAGTCGCTCCATTTCGTCTCCCATGTTGTCGTAGCCGTGGTCGCCTGCCGTGCGCCGCGAGGCGAACGTGACGATGTAATAGGGCGGCTCGGGGGTCTTGGCGACGGGGGAGCTTGTCATGCTGTGCCTCGAGGGGTCGACGTTGCGGGAAACGGTGCGGCGGATGATAACAAAAAAAGGCGGAGCAAAGCCCCGCCTTTCCAAGTGTCGCAGTTGAAGCGATTAACGCTTCGAGAACTGGAACGAACGACGTGCCTTCGCACGGCCGTACTTCTTACGCTCGACCACGCGGCTGTCGCGGGTGAGGAAGCCACCGCGCTTCAGGACCGAGCGCAGGCCCGGTTCGAAGTAGGTGAGTGCCTTGGAGATGCCGTGACGAACGGCACCGGCCTGGCCGGAAAGACCACCGCCAGCAACGGTCGCGTCGATGTCGAACTGGCCGTCACGGGCAGCAGCGACGATCGGTTGCTGCAGGATCATCTGCAGAACCGGACGGGCGAAGTAAGCCGCGTAGGGCTTGCCGTTGATGGTGATCTTGCCGGTGCCCGGCTTGACCCATACGCGGGCGACAGCGTCCTTACGCTTGCCGGTCGCGTAGGAGCGACCCTGGGCGTCGACCTTCTTGACGTGAACCGGAGCAGCCGGTTCCGCGGTCGTGGCGATTTCCTTGAGAGCGGAAAGGTCAGCCATTATCAGGCGCTCCTTGTGTTCTTGCTGTTCAGCTTGGCGACGTCGAGGACGGCCGGCTGCTGTGCTTCATGCGGGTGGTTGGCGCCTGCGTATACGCGCAGGTTCTTCATCTGGCGACGGCCAAGCGGACCGCGCGGAACCATGCGCTCGACGGCCTTCTCGATGACGCGCTCCGGGAAGCGGCCTTCGATGATCTGGCGCGCGGTGCGCTCCTTGATGCCGCCGGGGTAGCCGGTGTGCCAGTAGTACTTCTTGTCGGTGTACTTCTTGCCCGTCAGAACTGCCTTCTCGGCGTTGATGACGATGACGTTGTCGCCGTCGTCAACATGCGGGGTGAAGGTAGCTTTGTGCTTGCCGCGCAGGCGGTTTGCGATGAGGGAAGCGAGGCGACCAACAACGAGGCCTTCGGCGTCGATGATGATCCACTTCTTCTCCACCTCTGCAGGCTTCTGAACGAAGGTTGCCATATCAAAATCTTTCTTTGGACCCGAGCGGCGAACCGCTGGGCGTTTCTTGTTGCTTGGTTTTGTCCGGTTTCCCGGGCAAAAGAGAAAGCGGCCCTCAGAGGACCGCGATCTGCGGCAGCTTATACGCAAGTGCGAAACAAGCGTCAAGAACGCGAAATCTGCGGCATGGAAATAAAGATAAGCAAAAACAATATGTTATATGTATGGTATTTTGATACCACAAATTATCGCGGCGGAATCGAATAGGTCGCTGTGGCATGCGCAACGAGGTCGTCGTCGCCAACCTTGACGATCGACGCGTCGAGAACGGCGAGCCGCTTGCCGAGTTTGAGGATGCGGCAGGTGCATTCGAGCGGTTCCGGCTCGGGCTTGCGCAGGAAGTTGATGTTGAGATTGGTGGTGACGGCAAGCGCAACCGGTCCGATATGGGCGATCAATGCGATATAGGCCGAGACGTCCGCGAGCGCGAAAAGGGTAGGGCCGGAAACCGTGCCGCCTGGCCGGATATGCCGTTCGTTCGGATCGAGCCGCATGGTGGCAAAGCCGGGTCCAACAGCCGTGACATGGAAGACCTTGCCGTCGGTATGGACCTGCGGGAAATCCGTGTCGAGAAATCGGTTGAGGTCGTCGACGGTCATGATCGGCTCGATGGTCATGCATTCTATCCTTCAACATGTCTGTCCGTCACCTGAAACCGGCTGGTGGCCGGACGCAAGGCGGAAAATGGTCGTAGGCGGAATGCGTCACGGGGGTGTGCCTGTCGGCTTGCACGGCACGCGTGGCCGGCGTACCACCAACCAAATTCAAGTTTCAGGAGAAGAAGATGGCCGACGTCGTGTCGTTCAAGAAGGAAGAGCCGAACGGCCTGCTGCTGCGTGAACAGTCTGGACCCGTCTTGCGGTTGACACTCAACAACCCGCCGGCCAACGTGCTGTCGATCGCCATGATGGAGGCGCTGCACGCCGAGTTCGATGCGGTCGCCACCGCCAAGGACATCAGGGTCGTCGTGCTCGCCGCCACGGGCAAGCTGTTTTCCGCCGGTCACGATCTGAAAGAAATGACTGCGCACCGCGAAGACGACGACCGGGGCAGGGCCTTCTTCGAACGGACGATCCGCCTCTGCGGCGATCTCATGCTGAAAATCACCCGGCTGCCGCAGGCCGTCATCGCCGAGATCGATGGTTTGGCAACGGCAGCTGGCTGCCAGCTCGCCGCAAGCTGTGACCTCGCGATCTGCACCGACAGCTCCACCTTCTGCACGCCCGGTGTCAATATCGGCCTCTTCTGCTCGACGCCGATGGTCGCGCTCACGCGTGCGGCACATCGCAAGCAGGCGATGGAAATGCTGCTCACCGGCGAGACCATCGACGCTTCGACCGCCAAGGATTTCGGTCTCGTCAACCGCATCGTACCGCAACAGTACCTGCGCCAGGTGGTCGACAAATACGCAGCAGTCATTGCCTCGAAGTCGCCACAGGCGCTGAAGATCGGCAAGGAGGCCTTCTATCGCCAGGCGGAGATGGACCTGCCAGAGGCCTACGATTATGCCGTCGGCGTCATGGTCGAGAACATGCTCGCGCGTGATGCCGAGGACGGTATCGGCGCATTCCTCGGCAAGCGCATGCCGGAATGGAAGGAAGACTGACGCTCAGGCGAGCTTCAGGAGCAGGGCGCCGAGCGCGATGACGCAGGCCGCTGCGATGCGCCAGACGCTAACCGGTTCCTTGAGGAACACGACCGAGATCACCACGGCAAAGAGGATCGAGGTCTCGCGGAGTGCCGCGACGGTTGCAACCGGCGCCTTGGTCATCGCCCAGAGCGCCAGGCCATAGGCGCCGATCGAGCCGGCGCCGCCGATGAGGCCCCGCCACCAGTTCTTGTAGACGTGGCGGGCGACCGGCTTGATGCCGCGCCGGGCAAAGGCCCAGGTGAAAAGCAGAACCGGCGGCAGCAGCGCCATCCACAGCGTGTAGGAGATCGCATTGCCCGAGACGCGCGCGCCGATGCCGTCGACAAAGGTGTAACTTGCGATGACGCAGGCATTGAGCAGCGCAAGCACGATCGCGTTCTTGCCGCCCTTGCGCGACTCGAAGGCGAGCGTCAGCACCCCGGCAGAGATCGTTAGGATACCGATCATCGTTCCGAAGGTGAGCTTTTCGCCGATCAACGCCCCACTGGTCATCGCGACGATCAACGGCGCCGCTCCGCGCATCAGCGGATAGACAAGGCCGATGTCGCCGGCGCGATAGGATGCGGCGACGAGCTGGAAATAGGCGAACTGGAACAGTGCCGAAACCAGGATGTATGGCCACGCTTCCGGTTTGGGCAACGGCATGAACGGCAGGAAGGGGATGGCGACGGCCGCGGCCCCGAGCGCGATCATCGCAGCGTCGAGCGACTTTTCCGTTCCCGCCTTGACCAACGCATTCCAGGTCGCGTGCAACAACGCCCCGAACAGGACGAGCGCAATGACATCAAGCGGCAAGATTGAAACCTCGGAAACGGTGTAGCGGGCGTTGAGACGCTTGTCGCGCCGCACGGGCGCAAAAGCAACCGGAAAGTCTTGCGGAAGCGGCAATCTTTGGCGGGGGACGAGCGGGCCGCACGGTTGACTTGGCCGGCCTCGCCATCATTATACGACCGTTTAACACGAACGGATCCGAAGCTGCAGATGAACCACGACGCTTACCCGGACTATTATCTCGCAGACATCCTGCGCGAGACCAAGACGATCGCCCTTGTCGGCGCTTCGCCCAATCCTGAGCGTCCGAGCCATCGGGTCATGGCGTTTCTGCTGCGCAAGGGCTATCGGGTGATCCCGATCAATCCCGGGCATGTCGGCAAGAGCATCCAGGGCCAGGCCGTGGTCGGCCGGCTCGCCGATATCAAGGAGCCGATCGATATGGTCGACGTCTTCCGCGCTGCCGACGCCCTGCCGGCGCTCGTCGACGAGATTCTCGCGTTGGAGACGCTGCCGAAGGCGATCTGGGGTCAGCTCTCTGTGCGCCATGACGGCGCTGCGGCGAAAGCGGAAGCCGCCGGCATCAAGGTGGTCATGGACCGCTGTCCGGCGATCGAGTACCCACGCCTGATCGGCTGATCTCGGGCGGCACATCGCCGGCGGACCATACAACCGTCAGTTCTTGAAAAATCCTCTTTGACCGCATGCGAAGGCTCTGGAATAGTGCCGCGGCTTGCGCGTGCAACTGCGCAGGTTCGATAGCGGTTCACGCGTAGATTCAAGGTGATAGAGCGTCTCCGGCGCGCCGGTTGGCGGCCGCGCTCTGGTCACGGGAGGGACGAAATGACGAAAGACAATCCTGGTTTCAACACGCTCGCAATCCATGCGGGGGCGCAACCTGACCCGACCACGGGTGCACGGGCGACGCCGATCTACCAGACGACGAGCTTCGTCTTCAACGACACCGACCATGCGGCGGCACTCTTCGGTCTCCAGCAGTTCGGCAACATCTATACCCGCATCATGAACCCGACGCAGGCAGTGCTCGAAGAGCGTATTGCCGCGCTCGAAGGCGGCACGGCGGCGCTCGCCGTCGCCTCCGGCCACGCCGCACAGCTCCTCGTCTTCCACACGATCATGAGCCCGGGCGACAATTTCATTGCCGCCAACCGGCTTTATGGCGGCTCGGTCAACCAGTTCGGCCACGCCTTCAAGTCCTTCGACTGGCAGGTCCGCTGGGCCGACCCTGCCGATCCGGCTTCCTTTGAGGCGAAGATCGATCGGCGCACCAAGGCGATCTTCATCGAGAGCCTCGCCAATCCCGGCGGCACCTTCGTTGATATTGCCGCCATCGCCGAGGTTGCCCGCAAGCACGACCTGCCGCTGATCGTCGACAACACCATGGCCACACCTTACCTGTTGCGGCCGCTGGAGCATGGCGCCGATATCGTCGTGCATTCGCTGACGAAGTTCATCGGCGGCCACGGCAACTCCATGGGCGGCGTCATCGTCGATGGCGGCACCTTCGACTGGTCGAAGTCCGGCAAGTATCCGATGCTGTCCGAACCGCGTCCGGAGTATGCCGGCGTCGTGCTGCATCAGACCTTCGGTAACATCGCCTTCGCCATCGCCGCGCGCGTCCTCGGCCTGCGCGACTTCGGTCCGGCGATCTCGCCGTTCAATGCCTTCATGCTGGTAACGGGCTCCGAAACGCTGCCGCTGCGCATGCAGCGCCATTGCGACAACGCACTTGCGGTCGCCAAGTGGCTGAAGACGCACGACAAGATTTCCTGGGTCAACTATGCCGGGCTGGAGGACGACCCGAACCACGCCCTGCAGCAGCGCTATTCGCCGAAGGGCGCCGGTGCCGTCTTCACCTTCGGGCTAAAGGGTGGCTACGAGGCGGGCAAGCGTTTCGTCGAGGGGCTGGAAATGTTCTCGCACCTCGCCAATATCGGCGACACGCGCTCGCTCGTCATTCACCCAGCCTCGACCACGCACCGCCAGCTGACGCCCGAGCAGCAGGTGGCGGCCGGTGCCGGCCCTGACGTCGTGCGCCTGTCGGTCGGCATTGAGGATGTCTCGGACATCATCGCCGATCTCGAACAGTCGTTGGCAAAGCTTTGAAACACTAGCCGCGAAGGGCGCGTCAGCGCGCTCTTCGCAAAGGTGCCAAGATGACGAATATGCAGAAGTTTGACTTGTCCACCGTCGAGGCGGAAATCGGTACGCCGGCGGCCGACCGGCTCATCTCAGGCGCGCCGCAGTTCAAGACCTGGAACCTTGAGGAGGCCGAAGGCGGTCTCTATGCCGGGGTCTGGGAATCGACGCCCGGCAAATGGCGGATCGTCTACGAGGAGTGGGAATACTTCCACATCCTCTCAGGCTATTCGATCGTCACGCAGGATGGCGGCGAAGCGGCGCATCTGCGCGCCGGCGACAGCATGATCCTGCGGCCCGGCTTTGAGGGCACCTGGGAGGTCGTGGAGACGACCCGCAAGGACTATGTCATCCGTCTGTGATCGCTCGAGCACCGGAGATCAGTCTTCGGTGCTCGTCACCAGACGACGTCGAGGCGTTCCAGGCCGTGAAAATGGAACGCGTCCTTGACCTCGGGCTCGTTTTTCAGCCGCATGTTCGGCAGGCGCTGAAAGAGGATCGGCAGCGCCAGATTGAGCTCCAGCCGGGCAAGCGGCGCGCCGATACAGAAATGCAGGCCCGCTCCGAAAGAGACATTGGCGCCTTCGTCGCGCGTCGGCCGGAACGCGTTCGGTCCGGTGAACTTCTTCGGGTCCACATTCGCCGCTCCGAGCAGCAGGCCGATCTTGTCGCCCTTTCGCAGAGTGACGCCTTCATCGAGTTCGATATCCGAGAGCGCATAACGCTGGAAAATATGCAGCGGTGCCGCGAAGCGCAGACACTCCTCCACCGTCAGCGCGGTTGCCCTCTCCGTGGCAAAGAGGTCTTTCGCCGGAAGTCCGGATTGCAGGATTGTCTTCACCGCGTTGCCGATCTGGTGCACGGTCGCCTCGTGACCTGCATTGAGGAGGAGGGCGGTGGTCGAGACCAGCTCCGCCTCCGACAGCCGCTCGCCATCCTTTTCCGAAGTAATCATGTGCGTCAGCAGGTCGTCTGCGGGGGTGCGGCGCTTCTCGGCGATGATGCCGCGCAGATAGTCGGCAAAATCTGCGGAGGCTTGGTTAGCATCGAGTTCGGTTTCGTAGCTCGGGTTGAAGACATACATCCGAACCATGCGATGCGACCAGTCGAGCAGATCGGGCGCCGCTTCGACGGGAATGCCGAGCATGCGGGCGATGATGGTCACGGGAAGCGTTTCGGCAAAGCTTTTCAGCAGTTCGACCTCGCCGTCATCGGCAAAGCCGTCGATGAGGGCATGCGACAGTTGCTCGATGTCCGGCCGGAGCTGTTCGATCTGCCGCGAGACGAAGGCCCGGTTGACGAGCGTGCGCAGCCGCGTGTGCGCCGGCGGTTCGAGTTCCAGCAGCGAATGTTCTTCGAGCGCGTCGAAATCCTTCAGATGCGGCTTCGGCAGCGGCAGGCCGAGTTCGTCGCGTGTCGCCACATGCAGTATCTGCCGGCCGAAGTGTCGGTCGCGCAAAAGCGCGTTCACCAGGTCGTAGCCGGCGAAATACCATTGCTGACGTTCCTCCCAGAAGAAGGCCGGGCACTGCGCATGGATCTCGGCATAGGCTGCGAGCGGATCACGGTAGAAGGCAGGATCCCGCGCGTCGATGGAAACGCGCCTCAGCGTGCGGTCGATGGAAATGGCAGGCATGGCAGCGGCTCTTCGCGGACTTCAATGGTCCCTATGTCTAAGGGAACCGCGGTTCGGCCGGCAAGGGCGGATATCGGCACCCGCCGCCATCGGGGCGTTGACAGCACGTGCCATGGCGGCCAATCTCTGCTGGCTGCGTAGGGCGCATCGGCAGAGGGCTGAAAGGGCAACGCCCGCCTACGGAACACAGACCGTAGTTGCGCCCATGCCAAACCTTGAAAACCTGAAGAAGCAGGCGAAGCAATACCTCAGATGGCATCGCGACCAATACTATCCGGTCGCGGCCGAGATCAGGGCTGCCTTGCCGCGCTTCCGCGATCTTGACGACGAGACCATTCTCAAGTCGGAGTTCAAGCTCGCCGACGCGCAAGAACTGATCGCGCGTCAATCGGGGTTCGACAGTTGGCAGGCGCTCAAATCAGGAGCCCTGACAATGACCATGCAATCCAAACCCGCCACACCGCAGCCGGTGCTGCAATCGACAGCCGCGCAGTTGTTCGTTGCCGATATCAGCGCTGCGTGCGACTTCTTCACAGAGAAGCTCGGCTTTGCGGTCGATTTCGTCTACGGCGATCCGCCCTTCTATGGGCAGGTGATCCGGGACAATGCTCGGCTCGCTCTGCGTCTCGTTTGCGAACCCGTCTTCGTCGGCGACATCCGGCAGCGCGAGCACCTACTTTCCGCCTCCATCGCCCTCGATACCGCCAATGACATCAAGCAATTGTTCCTGAGCTACCAGTCGGCCGGGGTCTCTTTTCACCAAACGTTGCGCACGGAACCCTGGGGCGCACGGACATTTATCGTGCTCGATCCCGACGGAAATCTGATCCTGTTTGCAGGGCCGGCCGATTGAACGAAAGCGCGGGAAGGGGCGCCGGTAGCGCGCGTTTGCTGCCGGCGTCCGTATCTCCAGGCGTGCTATCCGCGGGGAACAAACTTCCGCTTTCCTCCCTTTTTCTGTGGCACCAGGCGACCTATTTGCGCATGATGCGGCCAGCAAGCAGGGAGCGGCATGGGAAAAAACCAGTCCAGTCTATCGGCGGGGATCGTCGCTGCGATCCGCAAGAGACGCCCCACCGTCGTTCATCGCGAAGCCGCGGTCAGCCGTGGCGATATCGTCATCGCCTCCTACAACATTCACAAATGCGTCGGCACCGACGGGCGCTTCGACCCCGGTCGTACCGCCAATGTCATCGGTGAGTTGGGCGCAGATATCGTCGCGCTTCAGGAGGCCGACCAGCGGTTCGGTGAGCGTGCCGGTCTGCTCGATCTCGAGCATTTGCGCCGCGAGGCACACCTTGTTTCGGTGCCGATTTCCGGCTTTTCGACCAAGGGTCATGGCTGGCACGGCAATGTCCTGCTGCTGCGTGAGGGCGCCGTTTCCGACGTGCGGCAGCTCAAGCTGCCCGGCGTGGAACCACGCGGTGCGCTGGTCGTCGATCTCGATCTGAAAGTGGGGCCGCTGCGCATCATCGCCGCCCATCTAGGACTTCTGCGGCATTCGCGTGCCCAGCAGGCCGAGGCGATCCTCGAGGCAGCGTCCGACGCGAACGGGCGGCCGACGCTGCTCATCGGCGACCTTAATGAATGGCGGATGGGGCGGCGTTCATCGCTGTCCTTCCTCAGCCCGGTATTCGATCCGTCCCACGCGACGGTCGCCAGTTTTCCCTCACGCTTTCCCCTGTTGCCGCTCGACCGTGTGCTCGGAAACCCGCATAGCCTGGTGACGTCGGTCGCCGTGCACGATTCACCGTTGGCGCGGATCGCCTCGGATCATCTGCCGGTAAAGGCCTCGATCGACCTGAAGGCGGCGCAGCCGGAACAAAGAGACGGCCGACGGGTCGAAGCCGGGCGTACGGGGGCGGCCTAAAGGCACGGGCGAGTTTTCGATGGGATCCTCTATCCTGTTCACCGTTGCCGCCATCCTCGGACTGGTTGTGGCGACGGTTCTCTATGTCTACGGCCGGTTCGGCCGCCGCCCGCACGGGCCGCCGTCAAGCGCACTCCCGCTGGCCGATGCCGGCACGGAGCTCGACCGATATGTGGCGCCGCTCGTTGCGGGGCAGGCGGGTGCCAATGGGGTGGCGCTTGTTTCCGATAATATCGAGGCCCTGGTGGTCCGAGCGCACGCAGCACGGCGCGCCGGACGCAGCCTCGACCTGCAGTACTACTACTGGAAGGGCGACCTGACCGGTCTTCTTCTCGCCCGCGAGATCCTGGCCGCCGCGGACCGTGGCGTGCACGTCCGGCTGCTGCTCGACGACATCAATGCGGGCATCCATGACCGAATGTGCATCGCACTCGACGCCCATCCCCATATCGACGTACGGCTCTTCAATCCGAGCCGGGCGCGCACCGACCGCTTTCGCCGCGGCTTCGAAATGGCGATCCGCGCCTTCAGCGCCACGCGCCGCATGCACAACAAGCTCTGGGTAGCCGACGGCCGCGTTGCGATAGCCGGCGGCCGCAACATCGGAGACGCCTATTTCGATGCCGCCGAGCTCTCCAATTTCCGTGACCTCGATGTCTGGATGGTCGGACCCGTGCTGGAGCAGGCGTCTGCCATGTTCGACCGCTACTGGAACAGCACATCCGTGCTCCCGATCGCGGCGCTGCGCACGCCGCGCAAGCAGTATCTGCCGGCACTGCGCGATTCCGTCGAAGGATTGGCGCGCACGCCGGCAGGCCGGTTCTATCTCGAGCGCGTCGACAAGGCGGTTGACGAGGCGGAGATCTACCAAGGCACACGGCGGCTTCACTGGAGTTCCGAGATCCGTCTGGCATCCGATCCGCCGGAAAAGGCGCTGATGCAGCGGCGCCAGAACTGGCTGTTGCGCGAACTCTTTCCGCTGATCGAGGCAGCCACGCGGGACTTGCGGATAATCTCGCCCTATTTCATTCCCGGCGTTGCCGGCACGCGGGAGCTCGCCGCCATTGTTTCGCGCGGCGCTCGCGTGGCGGTCCTGACCAATTCGCTTGCAGCGACCGACGTTGCCGCCGTTCACGGCGGTTATGTCAAATATCGCCGGAAGCTCATCCGGGCCGGCGTCGCGCTCTTCGAGTTGAAGGAGCAGGGCGATGTCGCCGAGGGACACCGCATGACATTGTTCGGACGCCGCAACGCGAGCCTGCACAGCAAGGCGTTCGTGGTCGACGGCCTGAACGGTTTTGTCGGCTCGATGAACTTCGATCCGCGCTCAGCTTCACTCAACACGGAAATGGGCGTCGTCTTTCAGGATGTGGCACTCGCCGGCGAACTGGCTTCCATGTTCGAGGAGGAAACTTCGCCGTCGATCAGCTACCGGGTCGACATCGAAGGATCGCGTCTTGTCTGGCGTGATCGCGCCAATGGCTCCGAGCGGCTGGTGCGCCACGAGCCGGACGCGAGCCTGGCAAGGCGCATGATCGCCGGGGTAATCCGTGTGCTGCCGATCGAGTCGCAGCTGTGAACAGCGCCCAGGTTCGCGGATTTCCCCTTCGTTTACCGATATCGCCGAAGCCTGTGTGCAGAGTTTGCGTCCATGGCCTCAACCGAGGATATCGATGGAAAAATGTTCTATCGCCAACCATGTGTGGAGGACGGCCGAACTTCGAAGCAAAGCGGACCTTCGATTAAGCTTATCGAAGCTTCGCGACTTGAAGTGAAGGGTGTTGACACTCTATGTAGGAGCAGAAGGTAAATCCCGTGATTCCCGGTTCGCAAAGGTTTTGCGAACCCGATTGATGAAGGTTCGATATGAGAAATCCCGTTGATACCGCCCTGGCACTGGTGCCGATGGTTGTTGAACAGACCAACCGCGGTGAACGTTCCTACGATATCTTTTCGCGCCTTCTGAAGGAGCGCATCATCTTCGTGACCGGCCCGGTCGAAGACCAGATGGCAACGCTCGTCTGCGCCCAGCTTCTTTTCCTTGAAGCAGAAAACCCGAAGAAGGAAATCGCGCTCTACATCAATTCGCCGGGCGGCGTCGTCACGTCGGGCATGGCGATCTACGACACGATGCAGTTCATCAAGCCGGCCGTTTCGACGCTCTGCGTCGGTCAGGCTGCCTCGATGGGTTCGCTGCTCCTGGCCGCCGGCCACAAGGACATGCGTTTCGCGACGCCGAACGCGCGCATCATGGTTCACCAGCCCTCGGGCGGTTTCCAGGGCCAGGCCTCGGATATCGAGCGCCACGCCAAGGACATCCTGAAGATGAAGCGCCGCCTCAACGAGGTCTACGTCAAGCACTGCGGACGGACCTATGAAGAGGTTGAGCAGACGCTCGATCGCGATCATTTCATGAATGCGGACGAAGCTCTGAGCTGGGGCCTTGTCGACAAGGTTCTGACCTCGCGCGAAGAGATCGAGGGCGGCGAGCAGGCCTGATAACGCGCATTTGTGTCGGGATAGATGTAATTGTGACACAATTGTAATGGCTCAAGGGCTTTATCGACAGGGTAAAGCCGGTAATATGAACCATTAATGCTATGTTGGAATCTGTCAGCGTAGTGTTCGTTCGGAGTTGGGAGAGTCGTTGCGACTGCGTCGGGCGTTTACGCCTGGGGCGGTGAGTACTCCCGGAAGCCCTGTTTGAGGTTGAGGCTCAGGGCAAATTGAGTGGTCCGCGATACTTATCTTGAAAGTGTCCGGCGTGCTGGAAGGAAGTGGAAATGAGCAAGGTCAGCGGAAGCAACGGCGGTGACTCGAAGAATACACTTTATTGTTCGTTCTGCGGCAAGAGCCAGCACGAAGTCCGAAAACTGATTGCCGGACCGACCGTGTTCATCTGCGATGAATGCGTCGAACTGTGCATGGATATCATTCGCGAAGAGAACAAGACCTCGATGGTCAAGTCCCGCGACGGTGTTCCGACCCCTCAGGAAATCATCAAGGTTCTGGACGAATACGTCATCGGCCAGCAGCAGGCGAAGCGCATCCTGTCGGTCGCCGTTCACAACCATTACAAGCGCCTGGCGCACGCCGCCAAGGGAAGCGACGTCGAGCTTGCGAAGTCGAACATCATGCTGGTCGGCCCGACCGGCTGCGGCAAGACCTATCTCGCCCAGACGCTCGCCCGCATCATCGACGTGCCGTTCACCATGGCCGACGCAACGACGCTGACCGAAGCCGGTTATGTCGGTGAAGACGTCGAGAACATTATCCTGAAGCTGCTTCAGGCTGCCGACTACAACGTCGAGCGCGCCCAGCGCGGCATCGTCTACATCGACGAAGTCGACAAGATTTCGCGCAAGTCCGACAACCCGTCGATAACCCGCGACGTATCGGGCGAGGGCGTGCAGCAGGCGCTTCTGAAGATCATGGAAGGCACGGTTGCCTCGGTACCGCCGCAGGGCGGCCGCAAGCATCCGCAGCAGGAATTCCTGCAGGTGGATACGACCAACATCCTGTTCATCTGCGGCGGTGCCTTTGCCGGCCTCGACAAGATCATCTCCGCCCGTGGCGAGAAGACCTCGATCGGTTTCGGCGCAACGGTCCGCTCGCCGGAGGATCGCCGTGTAGGCGAAGTTCTGCGCGAACTGGAGCCGGAAGATCTCGTCAAGTTCGGCCTGATCCCGGAATTCATCGGTCGTCTGCCGGTTCTGGCGACGCTCGAAGATCTCGATGAAGATGCGCTGATCCAGATCCTGTCCGAGCCGAAGAACGCTCTGATCAAGCAGTACCAGCGCCTGTTCGAGATGGAAGACGTCGAACTGACCTTCCACGAGGACGCGCTTCGCGAGATCGCGCGTCGGGCGATCGTGCGCAAGACCGGTGCCCGTGGCCTTCGCTCCATCATGGAGAAGATCCTGCTCGACACCATGTTCGAGCTGCCGACGCTCGAAGGCGTGCGCGAAGTGGTCATCTCGGACGAGGTGGTCAAGGGCGCTGCCCGGCCGCTCTACATCTACTCGGAACGGTCGGACGAAAAGACCAACGTTTCGGCCTGAGCGTCCTGAATTACCCTTTGAGAAGCCCGCCTCGTGCGGGCTTTTTCATGTCTGCTTCATGTGTTCACACTTAGCTGTTGAGACACCTGCGCCGGGGCGCAGATTTCACAATTCGATTGTTGCTAAAGTGCCGCAAACAACGCAATGATGTGACGATTCAATGAAGGACCTTAATGGTTGCGGTCCATGAGCTTGTAGTCCGTCGCAAGGTCCGCAACAGCATTGATGCGTAGTCAGAAGGACCCGGCCACTGTTTGTGGATGTCTGCGTCGAGCCTTGAAATGGACGCGGTCGCACTCCACTTTCATGTGGAAAATATGACAGCCGGGAGTGCCTGTGGGGCTCCCGGATACGGGCCCGAAATCGGGACGGAAAGGAAATGACATGACGAACAAAACGTCACCGGCGACTGAAAGCGCGACCTACCCGGTCCTGCCGCTCCGCGACATCGTAGTCTTCCCGCATATGATCGTGCCGCTTTTCGTCGGCCGCGAAAAATCGATCCGTGCGCTTGAGGAAGTCATGGGCACCGACAAGCAGATCATGCTTGCCACCCAGATCAACGCCACCGACGACGATCCGGAACCGTCCGCGATCTACGAAGTCGGTACCATCGCCAACGTTCTGCAACTGCTGAAGCTGCCCGACGGCACCGTCAAGGTACTGGTCGAGGGCCGCGCGCGCGCCAAAATCGACGGCTACACGCCGCGCGAGGAATTCTATGAGGCTGCGGCGCATAGCCTGAGCGAGCCGGAGGAAGATCCGGTCGAGATCGAGGCGCTCAGCCGCTCGGTCGTCTCCGAATTCGAAAGCTACGTAAAGCTCAACAAGAAGATCTCTCCCGAGGTCGTCGGCGTTGCCAGCCAGATCGAGGACTATTCGAAGCTGGCCGACACGGTCGCTTCGCACCTGTCGATCAAGATCGTCGAAAAGCAGGAAATGCTGGAGACCACCAGCGTGAAGATGCGCCTGGAAAAGGCGCTCGGCTTCATGGAAGGCGAGATCTCCGTCCTGCAGGTGGAAAAGCGCATCCGCTCGCGCGTCAAGCGCCAGATGGAGAAGACCCAGCGCGAGTACTACCTCAACGAACAGATGAAGGCGATCCAGAAGGAACTCGGCGACGGCGAAGACGGCCGCGACGAGATGGCCGAGCTCGAAGAGCGTATCGCCAAGACCAAGCTTTCCAAGGAAGCGCGCGAAAAGGCTGATGCAGAGCTGAAGAAGCTGCGCCAGATGAGCCCGATGTCGGCGGAAGCCACCGTCGTTCGCAACTACCTGGATTGGCTGCTCGGCCTGCCCTGGGGCAAGAAGTCGAAGATCAAGACCGACCTGAACCATGCCGAGGAAGTGCTCAACGTCGATCATTTCGGCCTCGACAAGGTCAAGGAGCGCATCGTCGAGTATCTCGCCGTGCAGGCGCGTTCGACCAAGATCAAGGGCCCCATCCTGTGCCTCGTCGGCCCTCCGGGCGTCGGCAAGACCTCGCTCGCCAAGTCGATCGCCAAGGCGACCGGCCGCGAATATGTGCGCATGGCGCTGGGCGGCGTTCGTGACGAAGCCGAGATCCGTGGCCACCGCCGCACCTATATCGGCTCGATGCCGGGCAAGGTCGTTCAGTCGATGAAGAAGGCGAAGCGGTCCAATCCGCTGTTCCTGCTCGACGAAATCGACAAGATGGGCCAGGACTTCCGCGGCGATCCGTCGTCGGCGCTGCTCGAGGTGCTGGATCCGGAACAGAACTCGACCTTCATGGACCACTACCTGGAGGTCGAATACGACCTGTCCAACGTGATGTTCATCACCACCGCCAACACGCTGAATATCCCGGCGCCGTTGATGGACCGCATGGAAGTGATCCGCATCGCCGGCTACACGGAAGAGGAAAAGCTGGAAATCGCCAAGCGGCATCTGCTGCCGAAGGCGATCCGCGACCACGCGCTGCAGCCGAAGGAATTCTCGGTCACAGACGGCGCGCTGATGGCGGTCATCCAGACCTACACCCGCGAAGCCGGTGTGCGTAACTTCGAACGCGAGCTGATGAAGCTCGCCCGCAAGGCCGTGACCGAGATCATCAAGGGCAAGGCCAAGAAGGTCGAAGTGAACGCTGCCAACATCAACGACTATCTGGGCGTTCCGCGCTTCCGCCACGGCGAAGCTGAACGTGACGATCAGATCGGTGTTGTCACCGGTCTCGCATGGACTGAGGTCGGCGGCGAGCTTCTGACGATCGAAGGCGTCATGATGCCCGGCAAGGGCCGCATGACCGTCACCGGCAACCTGCGCGACGTGATGAAGGAATCGATTTCCGCGGCGGCTTCTTATGTCCGCTCGCGCGCAATCGACTTCGGCATCGAACCGCCGCTGTTCGACAAGCGTGACATCCACGTGCACGTACCGGAAGGTGCGACGCCGAAGGATGGCCCGTCGGCCGGCGTCGCCATGGCAACCACGATCGTGTCGATCATGACCGGCATCCCGATCTCCAAGGATGTTGCAATGACCGGCGAGATCACGCTGCGCGGCCGCGTGCTGCCGATCGGCGGCCTGAAGGAGAAGCTCCTGGCAGCGCTGCGGGGCGGCATCAAGAAGGTGCTGATCCCGGAAGAGAACGCCAAGGATCTCGCCGAGATCCCGGACAACGTGAAGAACGCGCTCGAAATCATCCCGGTTTCGCGGGTGGGCGAAGTGCTCGAACACGCTCTGGTGCGCATGCCGGAACCGATCGATTGGGACCCGGCAAACGAGCCGGCAACCGTAGCACCGGTTGATTCGCAGGACGAAGCAGGCTCCTCCGTCGCCCACTGACGGGCGCTTGAAAATGGGTGCAGCCGGCTCGCGCGGCGCTCATTTTGCAGAAAAATTGGGAAGACCGGCCATTGGCCGGTCTTTTTTGTTGTAAAAGCGCCCTGCAAGCCTTGCATTCCAAGGGATTAGGCGCAATTGGGAAAGGCAAGACGCGGGCGAAGCGCAAGCCGCCGCGCCTTAAAACACAGTCGTTTCGAACCAATCTGAAAGGGGTGGAAACATGAACAAAAATGAGCTCGTGTCTGCCGTTGCTGAGAAGGCCGGACTTTCCAAGACCGACGCATCTTCTGCAGTTGATGCAGTTTTCGAGACCATCCAGGCTGAGCTGAAGAACGGCGGCGACATTCGCCTGGTCGGCTTCGGCAACTTCTCGGTTTCGCGCCGCGAAGCCTCGAAGGGCCGTAACCCGTCCACGGGTGCGGAAGTTGACATCCCGGCACGCAACGTGCCGAAGTTCACGGCCGGCAAGGGCCTGAAGGATGCCGTCAACGGCTGATGAGATTTGCTTGGCGGCCGGACACGAGGCCGGCAGTCCAGGTATTCGAGGGTTCGGCGCAAGCCGGACCCTTTCGCATTTTTGGGGCAGCCCTTGCGGGTGTCCGTCATTTGCTCTAGGGCTTGCCCATTCTCAGGGCGGGGTGAAAGTCCCCACCGGCGGTAAGGGCATGACAGCGCGGCGTCTTGGAGACGCGCGAAGGTGGCCCAAGCCCGCGAGCGCCTTTCCTCGATTTTTGGGGAGAGGGTCAGCAGATCCGGTGCAACTCCGGAGCCGACGGTCATAGTCCGGATGAAAGAGAATGGTCGCTGGCACGAAGGGCAGGGATGCCCGGCGTCGTGCCGTGCGCTCATGCGTCCTGATTTGTGTTTGGTCCGCTTTCAGGGTGCATGACATGAATCAGACTTCCCTCGGCTTTTCCTCCTCGCGCGCCATGGCCGGAGCTGGCTTCATGGTGTTGGCCGGGATCGCTTTCGCCGGCCTCAATGTCGTCACCCAATGGCTGACGATGAAGCTCGGTTTTCCAGCCACCGCCATGGCGTTCTGGCAATATGCCTTCGCCTTCCTCTTCTCACTGCCGTTTCTGCGACGCGTCGGGCTGTCGGCCATGCGCACCGACTATCCCTGGCGTCACGTCGCGCGCGTGGTGCTGGCCGCCTTCGGTGTGGGGGCCTGGGTCTCCGGTCTGGCGCACGTGCCGATCTGGCAGGCGATCGCGCTGGTCATGACCTCGCCGTTCTTCATCATCCTCGGCGCCCGCCTGTTTCTCGGCGAACGCGTCGGCGCGGCGCGCTGGGCCGCAACCGCGGTCGGTTTCGCCGGGGCGATGATCATTCTCGAACCGTGGTCGGACAGCTTCAGCTGGGCCGCCCTTTTGCCGATCCTGTCGGCGCTGTTGTGGGGCGCTTCGTCGCTCATCACCAAGAGCCTCACAAGTCTCGAGCGCCCCGAAACGATCACCGTATGGCTGCTTGTGCTTCTGACGCCGATCAACGGCGCCATCGCGCTTTCGGCCGGCTTCACCATGCCGGATGGGGCAGCACTCGGTTTCCTGCTGCTCGCCGGGATACTGACCGTAGTCGCACAATATCTGCTGACGCTCGCCTATACTGTTGCCGACGCTGCCTATGTGCAGCCCTTCGACGATCTGAAGCTGCCGCTTAACGTCTTTGCGGGCTGGCTGGTCTTCGGTTACGCGCCGACAGGATATCTTTGGGTCGGCGCAGTGCTGATCCTTGGCGCCTCGCTGTTCATCATGCGCAACGAGATGCGGCGCGAGCGCGCCGCGCCTGCAACCGGAACGGTGTAAAACCCAAGCGTTGTCATTCGGCTGTCATCGGCATCGCGCAGAACCCCCATGTTTTCAGTGTTCGCACATGGGGGATTTCATGACCATCACTTCGCGCGTGACCGCGCTTGCGGCCGTTCTTCTTGCATCCGCAGCATTTCCTGCGGCGGCCGAGCCCGTCTTCAACCGCATTGCATCCTTTGCTGTTGCCGATAACCTGCCGGAAGGCGATGCGCGCAAGGCGCCGACATCTGCCGAAATCATCACGGCCAGCGAAGACGGCAACACGCTTGTCTATTCCGACAGCCCCGGCAAGCGCGTCGGCCTGATCGACATCACCGATGCCAAGGCGCCGAAGGCAGCCGGCACGGTCTCTTTTGACGGCGAGCCGACCTCGGTCACCATCGCCGGTGCAAAGGCACTCGTCGCGGTCAACACGCGCGAAAGCTTCGTCAAGCCTTCGGGGCTTCTTGCGATCGTCGATCTGGCCTCGAAGAAAGTCGATGCGACCTGCGATCTCGGCGGCCAGCCGGATTCGATCGCCGTCAACAAGGACCGCACGCTGGCGGCCATCGCCATCGAGAACGAGCGCGATGAAGAGCTGAACGACGGCAAGATCCCGCAGATGCCGGCCGGCGACCTCGTCATCTTGTCGTTGAAGGATGGTGTTGCCGATTGCGGTTCGCTGAAGCGCGTGACGCTGACCGGTCTTGCCGAAATCGCCGGTGAAGACCCGGAGCCGGAATTCGTTTCCTTCAACGGCAAGGACGAGATCGCGCTGACGCTGCAGGAGAACAACCACATCGTCATCATCGACGGCAAGACGGGAACGGTGAAGACGCATTTCTCTGCCGGCACGGTCGACCTCAAGAACATCGACACCAAGCGCAACGGCGCGATTGCCTTCAAGGACGAGCAGCCGGGCCGCAAACGCGAGCCCGACGCGGTGAAGTGGCTCGACGACAACCGCATCGTCGTTGCCAACGAAGGCGACTATGAAGGCGGTTCGCGCGGTTTCACGATCTTCGACACCACCGGCAAGGTGCTCTTCGAATCGGGCGCGAGCTTCGAGCATGCGATTGCCGCCATCGGACACTATCCCGAGAAGCGCTCTTCGGCCAAGGGCGTTGAGCCCGAGGGCCTGGAAGCGGCGAAGTTCGGTGACGACAACCTGTTCTTCGTTCTGTCCGAACGTGCCTCGATCGTCGGCGTCTACAAGGATACGGGCGCCGAGCCTGAGTTGCTGCAGCTCTTGCCGTCGGGCATCTCGCCGGAAGGCGCCGTCGCGATCCCCGCGCGCAATCTCTTTGCGACCGCAAACGAAGTCGATCTCGTCGAGGACGGCGGCGCGCGCTCGCACGTGATGATCTATGAGCGTGCCGAGGGCGAAGCGGTCTATCCGCAGATCCGCTCCGCCGAGAAGGATGGCTTGCCGATCGGCTTCGGCGCACTCTCCGGTCTCGCCGCCGTCGCCGACAAGCCCGGCTTCCTGCGCGCCGTCAACGATTCGGTTTACTCGTCGCAGCCCACGATCTTCACCATCGATGCCACCCAGAAGCCGGCGCTGATCACCGAAGCGCTCGCCATCACCCGCGATGGCGCACCGGCGCAGAAGCTCGACATCGAAGGCATCGCCAATGACGGGGAAGGGGGCTTCTGGCTCGCGTCGGAAGGCAACTCCGACAAGCTCTACAGCCACGCGATCTTCCACGTGAACAAGAAGGGCGAGATCAAGAAGGAAATCGCCCTGCCGGAAGCGCTGCGTGCCGGCGAAACCCGCTTTGGCTTCGAAGGCATCACCGTTGTCGGCGAAGGCGACGAGCAGACGCTGTGGATGGCGGTTCAGCGCGAATGGAAGGATGACGAGAAGGGCTTCGTCAAGCTCGTCTCCTACAACCTGAAGAGCGAAGAATGGGGCGCCGTGCGCTACCCGCTCGAAAAGGCCGGTGACGGCTGGGTTGGTCTGTCGGAAATTTCCGTCCACGGCGACTATGCCTATGTCATCGAGCGCGACAACCTGATCGGTCAGGCTGCCAAGCTGAAGAAGATCTATCGCGTTGCGCTCTCGGAACTGAAGCCAGCTGCCCTTGGCGGTGAACTGCCCGTCGTCAAGAAGGAAGAGGTTCGTGATCTCATTCCGGAACTGAAGGCGCTGAATGGCTACGTCGTCGACAAGGTCGAAGGCTTCACCGTCGATGCCGCCGGCAACGGCTATGTCGTCACCGACAATGACGGCGTCGACGACTCCTCTGGCGAAACCCTGTTCTTCTCCATTGGCGCAATCAACGCGATGTAAGCGTTACCGCCCGGAGAAAACGGGAGAGGCCGGGACATGACGTCCCGGCCTCTTTCTGTTTCGGCACTTGTGATTTGCGACGAGCGAGAACGCTCCTAGCGGGCGATCGCGATCTGCGCTGCCTCTTCGGCCTCATCCTTGCGCTTGCGGATCTCGTCCGTCCGGTCGACCAGCTTGCCGACGATATCAAAGAGCGCGTCGAGTTCTTCGTCGTCGAGGGCCGAGAAGATCTCCTCGAGCAGCTGCTTGCGCGGGTGCTCTGCGGCTTCCAGTACGACGCGGCCCGTTTCGGTGATCGAGACGATCTTGGCGCGCCGGTCTTCAGGATCGGGCTTGCGCATGACCAGGCGGTCACGCTCCAGGCCGTCGATCGCTTCAGTGACGGTGCGCGGCGCGAAGTTCAGCGCGCAGGCGATGTCGGTCGAACGACAGGGGCCGAGCTTGCTGAGGAAGAAGAGGAACTTGCTGCGCGCCAGCGACACGCCTTCCTCGGTCATCGATTCGTTCACCAGCCGGTGAACCCGGTGGTAAAGCTCGAACAGTCTATCGGAAACTTCAAATGTCTTCTTCATGATCGTCGCTGGAATTTCATGAGGTGCCATGTGAAATGGCAGTAACATTAGTGATAGTTATAATTGCCGCATTTGTCGACACAAACCTCCGGCGTTTCACGGTAACTCCATCGCCTACAAAGAAACGGCCGCCATTTCTGGCGGCCGTTTCACTTGATGCGGCAAGAAATTCTCGCGACAGGCGACCGTTTGCGCGTCACACGACTTGCGCGTCGTCTCCGATCGCGATCAGGCGGCCCAGCGCGCGCCGTTGGTCGACTGGGCGTAGCCGTGACCGCCAGCCTCGGCGAGCGTGAAGCGCGCGATCAGTTCGCGCAGACGGCCGGCTTCCTGGGCAAGCGTCGCGCTTGCCGCATTGGCTTCCTCGACCATCGCCGCGTTCTGCTGGGTGACCTGGTCCATCTGGTTGACGGCCGTATTGACCTCGGAGAGCCCGGCGGACTGTTCCTGTGCCGAGACGGCGATCGCGTCCATATGCTGGTTGATCGTGACGATGAAGCCTTCGATCGTGCGAAGAGCCTCGCCGGTTTCGCGCACGAGACGGACGCCGCTTTCGACTTCAACGGCGGAGTTGCGGATCAGATCCTTGATCTCCTTGGCCGCGTTGGCCGAGCGCTGGGCAAGCTCGCGCACTTCCTGAGCGACGACGGCGAAACCCTTACCGGCATCACCGGCACGTGCTGCTTCGACGCCGGCGTTGAGCGCCAGCAGGTTGGTCTGGAAAGCGATCTCGTCGATGACGCCGATGATGTTGGAGATCTGGCTCGACGAATGCTCGATGCGGCCCATCGCATCGACCGCGCCCGACACGATCGCGCCGGACTTGCGGGCGCTTTCGTTGGCCTGGCCGGCAACGCTGCGGGCCTCGTGAGTGCGCTTTGACGAATTGCCGACATTGACCGTGATCTGGTCGAGTGCTGCCGCCGTTTCCTCCAGAGACGCTGCCTGCTGCTCGGTCCGGCGCGACAGGTCGTCGGCGCTCTGGCTGACTTCACGGGCACCGCTGTCGATGCTGCCCGATGCTGACGAGACGGCGGCAAGCGTGTCGGCGAGCTGGGCGACAGCCTGGTTCAGGTCGTGACGCAGCTGCTCGAAATCGGGCGAGAAGGGTTCGTTGAGCTGGAAGGCGAGATCGCCCGAAGCAAGGCGGCGCAGGCCGCTCGCAAGACCGGCGGTGGCTTCCTGAAGGCGGCGCTGGGCTGCTGCTTCCGCTTCTTCCGTCACGCGCAGACGCTCGGCTTCCGCTTTGGCGCGCTGTGTCTGGGCGTCGGCTTCGAGATGCTGATTGGCGATCGCCGCCTGGCGGAAGACCTCGACTGCACGGGCCATCTCGCCGATTTCGTCCTTGCGGGCGCCATAGGGGATGCTGCTGTCGGTGTCACCTTCGGCAAGGCGTGCCATCGAGCGGGTGATGATCTGGATCGGGCGAGCGATGCCGCGCACGGCATAGAGGATGGCGCCGAGCACGATGACGGCGGCAAGGGCGATGACGCCGATCTCGATCATGCGGATCTGGTCATGCGTGGCCGAGCTTGCGGCAACGGCGGCATCCGCGCCGGCGAGGTTCAGCGCCCGCATTTCCTTGATCGCCTCGTCGACCTTGCCTTCGGTCTCGCGCATCTCGACCTTGAAGACGCTCTGCGCCTTCATGTTCTCGAGGTTGTTGGAGAGCTTGACCATGCCTTCGGCGACGGAGAGATAGGCCTGATAGGCAGTCCGGACATTGTCGAGCGCCGCCTTGTCGGCATCGGTGACCATCAGGCTCGAATATTCGTCGGCGAGCTTGTTGAAGCCTGCGACGGTCTCACCGATGACCTTTTCCGCTGCCTTCTTTTCAAACGGCGTAAGGGAAATCAGATGGCGGGCAAACGCCATGCGGGTATCGGAAAGCTGCGTTTCGAGCGCGCGGGAAAGCGAGACGCGCGGTAGCCAGGTGGTGGCGATCTCGTTGTTGCGCTCGTTCATCATCTTGATGCCGCCGAGAGATGAAACGGCAAGCGCCGAAACGATAACGGCGACCACGAGGAAAAGGGCAATAAGCGTGTGGGAAATCTTGAGCCGTGACATGGTACCCCCGGAAGGACGGCCGTCCGTAAAACTGTACTTGAATTAAGTCATTCCGGCTCTTGATCGTCATGACGGAGCGGATAGCCGAAGCAGGAATCATTCCGGTGCCTGGACGCGCTTGAAACGCAGCCGGGGCAAACCTATCGAACAAGATGTTACAAAAGCCCTAATCGATTAAAGTGAGTATAATCTGATATTTGCAGGTAGCGCCGCGATGTCTTGAACAGACGATGTTAACAATCGCCGCCAACCGCATTTGTATTAGCGCCGCCTTTACTTCAGCAGGCTGAAATATGCTTGCCGGGAGCCTGCGCATCTCGCAAGTGGATGACGTGTGACGGCTGATTGACGGGCGGTGGCGGGACGGCCATGGTCGGCCATGCCCTTCCGTTTCGTCCATACCGCAGACCTGCATCTCGATTCGCCTCTCCGCAGCCTCGCCCTCAGAAATGCCGACCTCGCAGAGATCGTGCGCGGGGCGTCGCGGCAGGCTCTGGTCAAGATCGTCGATCTCTGCATCGCTGAAGAGGCCGATGCCCTGCTGATTGCCGGCGATCTCTATGACGGCAGCCAGACGTCGATGAACACGGCCCTGTTTCTCGGGCGGGAACTGCGCCGGCTGGATGAACACGGCATCCGCGTCTTCATCATCCGCGGCAACCACGACGCCCAGTCGCAGGTCACCAATGAACTGACCCTGCCGCCATCCGCCCACGTCTTCAAGGGCAGGGCAAAGGCGGTGGTCGCCAAGACGCTGGCAAGCGGTCGCGACGTCTATGTGCACGGCGTGAGCTTCGCCAGCCCGCATGCGCCCGAAAGCCTGCTTCCGGCCTTCCAGCCGCCGGTGCCCGGCGCGGTGAACATCGGCATGCTGCACACGAGCCTCGCAGGTGCCGCGGGTCACGATCTCTATGCCCCCTGCAGCGTCGCCGATCTCGTTGCCCATGGCTTCGATTACTGGGCGCTTGGCCACATCCACCAGCGGCAGGTCCATGCGGCAGAGCCCTTCATCGTGATGCCGGGTATGCCGCAGGGTCGCGACATCAATGAAGTCGGCGTGAAGAGCGTGTCGTTCGTCACGGTCGACGACGACGGCCATGTCAGTCTTGCCGAGCGGGCGATCGGCATCGCCAGCTTCGAACGCCTTCGTGTCGATCTGACGGGCATCACGGAATGGCGCGACATGCTCGATGCCGTCAGGCAGGCGCTTTCGCGCACCTGTGGTGAAGCGGCGGCAGAGAACGTCATCCTGCGTCTGACGCTCGCCGGCGCGACGCCCTTGGCCTGGCGCCTTCGCCGTGACGCGGACCTGTTGCGGGCGGAGATCGACAACATCGCCGCCGGCATCGCCGGCTGCTGGATCGAGAAGGTCGAACTCACCTGCGGCAACGCCCGGACCGAAAAACCGGGCGCCATGCTCGATCCCGTCGAAGAGCTGGCGGCGCTCGTCGAAGCGGACGTCTTGCCGGCGCACGGGTTTCGCCAGGACGTGCTGGCGGCCGTGGAAGACGTCCTGCAACAGCTTCCGCCCGAGCTTCGCCAATCGCTGGCACCGGACGAAGAGGCGGTCGCGCGGCTGGCGTTTGAAGCCGGTGTGTCGGGAACCGCCGAGGTGCTCGCCCATCTTCATGGCGGTGGCGCCGGCGAGGGTGGCCACTGATGCGGATCAGCGCGCTCGATCTCGTCCGCTACGGCAAGTTTACCGATCGTCGCCTTGACTTCGGCGATGGCGTGCCCGGCACTCCCGACCTCCACATCGTCTACGGCCCCAACGAGGCTGGAAAGTCGACCCTGTTTTCCGGATTCCTGGATCTGCTCTTCGGCATCGAGCATTCGAGCCCCTACGGCTTCCTGCACCCTTACCAGACGATGCGCGTGGGCGGCACGATCGAAGCGGCCGGCCGCAGCGATCGGGTCTTCCGGATCAAGCGAAAGACGAACTCGCTGGTCGGCCTCGACGACCAGCCCTTGCCCGACAACCTGTTTTCCGGAGCGCTCGGCGCGATCGATCGCGACACCTACCAAATGATGTTCTCGCTGGACGACGAGAGCATCGAGAAGGGCGGCGAGGCGATCCTGAAAAGCGAAGGCGAACTCGGGTCGCTGCTGTTTTCGGCAAGCTCGGGCCTTCCGGACAGCACGGCGATCCTTGCAGCCCTGCGCGGGCAGGCCGACGGCTTCTACCGGCCACAGGCGCGCAAGCATCAGCTTGCGGAACTGAAAGGCGAGCTTGAGGCCCTGAGGGTCGAACGCAATGCGCTCGATATCAATGCACGCGAATATGCGGCGCTGCGCAAAACGCTGACGCTGGCGCGTGAACGCCACGATGAAGAGATCACGCGTCGAGCCGAGTTGCGGCTGGCGCGGGCCCGCCTGAAAGCCGAGGTCGAAGCGTTGCCCCATTTCGGCAGGCTGCGCGCCCTCCGCACGGAACTGGCGGGCGCTCCGCCGCTGCCGGTACCGCCAGCGGAGTGGGCGAGTGAACTGCCGGCGCTTCGGCGCCAGGAGGCGGAGACCGAGATCAGGCTACGACAGATCGACAGCGAGATGCAGCATCGCCGCGATGCGCTCGAGGAAATGCCGCTCGACAGGGAAGGCCTCTGCCTGATCGAGCGCCTGACCGCGCTTCAGGGAACCGCGCTTGATGCGCGTTATGTCACCGCGGCGCGCGACATGCCGTCTCGATTGGAGGATCTGGCGCGGACCGGGGCAGAAATTCTTGGCTGCCTGTTGCGGCTCGGCGAACCGGCCGACCGCGATCCCGCGTCGCTTTTACTTGCGGCCGGGACCGGCGCGCAGCTTCAGGATTTGGCGCGCCGGCACTCGGCCCTCGTCGAGCGTGTCGCTTCGGCTCGCCTGGAGCTGCAGAGCGCCGTCGAATCGGATCGGGACGCTGAAGGCGATATGCTACGGCTCGAAGAGCAGGGGGCAGCGGACGTCTCCGGGCTTGCCGAAAAGCTGTCGCTGCTGCGGCGCAGTGACTGCGTCCTGCGCAAGCAGGCGGCGCAACAGGCCATCGACCGGTTGGATGCGGAACTCGCCGACAAGCTCGTGCTGCTGAGGCCCTTTGCCGGAACGGCCGATGACCTGCTCGCGCTCGACGTCCCGTCGCCGGCAACGCTGGAGACCTGGCGCAGGGCAGCTGCCAGTCAGGAGGAGCGGCATTTGCGAGTTGTCGACCGCATCGCCGCCGAGCAGGAGTTGCTGGCGGGGGACGAGGCGCGGCTGGCCGGGCTGTCCGCCGTTGGCGGCACGATGGACGATTTCTCGGCCTCAGCACTGCGTCAGCGCCGCAATGAAGCGTGGCGCCAGCACAAGGCGGAGCTTGCTCTGGAAACGGCCACTGCCTTCGAGCAGGCGATGAGCGAAGACGATGAGGTTTCCGCGCGACGCCTTGCGGACACGGCGCAGCTTGCCGACATGCGCGGCTTGTCGCTGTCGATCGCCGAGCGGCGTGCCCGGATCGAGACGCTGCGTCAGCAGGAGAAGCAATCTCTGGCCGACGCGGCGACGCAAGCGCAGGTTTTGGCAACAGCCGTCTTGGCCTGCGGCTTACCTAGCGTGATGCGTCTGACGCAGCTGGAGGCTTGGCTGACCACACGGCTTGCGGCGCTGGACCTGCGCGCGCATTTGCGCGCGGCGCGCCAGGATTTCGATCGCGCCCATTCCGAGGAGGCCGAAGCGATTGCCGGCTTGCGCGAGGAGCTTGCGGCCATAGATATCGACGGACGCCTGCCGGAGCGGCTCGACAACCTTCTCCTTGCCGCCGAGCAGGCGGTGTCGCAGGCGCGCGCGCTGGACGGCGCCCGCAACGCAGCCCGTGAGGCGGCAAAGCGGGCGCGAACGCTTCTGGAAAGCCGGCAGTCGGCGCTCGATCTGGCTGAAGACGCGATGGACGCGTGGCAAGAACAATGGTCGGAACTTCTTGCCAAAAGCTGGCTGGCCGCGCGGAGCGAACCGCTGACGCCAGAGCAGACCGGTCCGATGCTGACGATCCTGCAGGAGCTCGATAAGCTGACGCAGCGCAAGGCCGACCTCGAATATCGCATCGCCGGCATGCGCAAGGACCAGGTTGAATTCGACCGCGCCATTGCCGAGCTTGCCTGCGGGACGGCCGCTGATGACACACTGACGACCTACATGACGTTGAAGACGCGCGCCGCCGAGGCGCAGCGGCTTTCGGATCGCCGCGCAACCTTCCTCGCCGAAATCGCCCGCCTGGAGGAAGAGCGGCGTGCCGCCTGTGCGGAGCGGGAGCTCCATGTGGCGCGCAGGCGGCAGGTGCTTGAATTCTTCGACTGCGAAACGCTCGATGAGGCCGCGCAGCTATTCGAGGCCGGCCGGGAACAGCAGCGCCTGCGTGAACGCATCGCCGAATCGGAGGCGGATCTTGCCTCCCGCCTTGATGTCGCCGAGAGCACGCAGGCGGAGGCTTTGCTCGCGGAACTCGATGACACGGCGGTGCGGCTGGAGCTGGCACGGCTGGATGCCGCACTCGAACAAAGCGACCGCGACGTCAGTGAACTGCATACGGAGATGCGGGAAAGAGAAAAGGCGCTCGCGGCTGTCGAAGGCGGCGACACGGTCGCAGAACTCGAACAGAAGCGGCGGACGTTGCTGCTCGACATCGAAAACAAGGCGCTTGCCTATCTGCGGCTTCGCGCCGGCGTCATCGCCGCCGAGACCGCGCTCCGGCTTTTCCGCGAGCGGCATCGCAGCGCAATGATGCGGCGCGCGTCGGAGACCTTCAGCCGGATCAGCGGCGGAGAATATTCCGGCCTGTCGGCGCAGTCCGACCGGGGACAGGAGTTCCTGATCGCCAATGCGTCGGCCGGCGGGTCGAAGCTTGCCAAGGATCTCTCCAAGGGCACGCGCTTTCAGCTCTATCTGGCGCTCAGAATCGCCGGCTATCACGAAATCGCAGCCGCGCGCGAATCGCTGCCCTTCATCGCCGACGACATCATGGAGACCTTCGACGACGGACGCGCCGGCCGCGCCTTCGAGCAGATGGCCGAAATGGCCCGCGTCGGCCAGGTGATCTATCTGACGCACCACGAGCATCTTTGCGAGATCGCCCGTGAGGCCTGTCCGACTGTGACAATCCACAGGTTATGATAGGCTCGCGGGCGAGGTCGGGCCTGTCCGCCGTAGCGCACTTTCGCTGACGACGAGCGCCACACACGAAAATGGGAGGAACGAGATATGGACATCATACCCGGTGGATCGAGACCTTCGATGCGCGCCCCGGCGGAATACTTCACCGGCACGGTACGCCAGGACCCGGTGATCGAGGCCGCAGACCCGGCGCGCGTCCGCGCTGTCAGCGTCACCTTCGAGCCCGGCGCTCGGACGGCCTGGCATACGCACCCGCTCGGCCAGACCCTGGTTGTCACCGCCGGCCGTGGTCTCGTGCAAAGCTGGGGTGGCCCTGTGCAAGAGATTCGTATGGGCGATGTCGTCTGGTTCCCGCCGGGCGAAAAGCACTGGCACGGTGCAGCACCCGATACGGCCATGGTGCATCTTGCGATTCAGGAAGCGCTCGACGGCAAGGCTGTGGATTGGCTGGAGCATGTCAGCGACGAGCAGTATCGCGGCGGGTAGCGCCGGTGGGCCTATCGATACGTTGGGATTTGGCGGGTTTGCTGCTCCGGCGAGGCTGACGGTGGCGGGTATCGCGATCGAGGCCGTCGAATCCCTGATTCCCGACCGTTGACGGCTGAGCTCTAAAGCCAAAGCAATTCGAAGCGGCAGGCCTATCGCAAACGGCACGCGATAACGCGAACAGCAATTTGAGCAGATTTGGTGATGATTTTCTGTGGGAGAAAATGGTGGGCGATGAGAGACTCGAACTCCCGACATCCTCGGTGTAAACGAGGCGCTCTACCAACTGAGCTAATCGCCCTTCCGCGTTTGGACCGGATCAGTCCGCCGCGTCGGTGGCCGTGATCTAGGCGTAACCGAAAAAAACCGCAAGAGCATTTGTATCGTTTTTATGATTTTTTTTGTTGGCGGTTGCGCGACACCCTGAAACTGCGGGCTTCGTGCTTGTGGACAAAATGCGCGGACGGTGCCTCGGTAACGGCGAACGGGGGAGGGAGGGGAGGCAATCCGGAATCAGCCTCCGTGTACGCGCATCGACGAGTGCGTGTTGGGATAGGTGACGACGGGCCGGTGGCGGCAGGCGCCATTGGTCCATTCCGATTTCGATCCTTTTATCGCCCTGTGGATCAATTTTCACTCCGTCACGGATTTGTCTTCAAACACGCTTGACACCCCAATCCGAACCGCTTAGTTAGCCGCTCATCGAACGGCGCTGCTGCTCGATGCGGGGCGGAAACGCCTCAACCAAGTCAAGATGATGCGGGTGTAGCTCAGTCGGTTAGAGTGCCGGCCTGTCACGCCGGAGGTCGCGGGTTCGAGCCCCGTCACTCGCGCCACTCTTGATCTGGATTTGCCTAGGCGTTCTCAACGAGGGCCGATGGTGATACTAATGATCGTTCGCGGTCATCATGCGCGGGTGTAGCTCAGTCGGTTAGAGTGCCGGCCTGTCACGCCGGAGGTCGCGGGTTCGAGCCCCGTCACTCGCGCCATTTCTTCTCTCCGTCCTTCCTGTGAATTGCGCCGGCCCTAGGGCCGGATTGTGCGCTGCGGCAATCTGTCTCGTCTCGCTTTGTTTTACCGTAAAGTTCGCGTCGGCCTGCGAATCCGCGCTTTGTCGGTATCACCCGTCCGATCCTGTGTTGCGAAGCGGTTTAAATGGCCCCTCAAGGCTTGCGCGACGGCGCGGGCTGCGCTAACCACTCCGGCGTTGCAACATATTTTTCGGCCTGCGAGATTTGTTGTTCTGGCGCTCTCCCATGCGCCCTCCCGCAGGCAGGGACGGATAACAATGACTGAACTTCTCGGTTCCTACGTTCCGATCGCGATTTTCATTGGAATCGCATTGGTGATCGGTGTGGCGCTTCTGATTGCTCCCTTCGCCGTCGCCTTCAAGGCTCCTGATTCGGAAAAGCTGTCGGCCTACGAGTGCGGCTTCAATGCGTTCGACGACGCCCGCATGAAGTTCGACATCCGCTTCTATCTCGTGTCGATCCTCTTCATCATCTTCGACCTCGAAGTTGCCTTCCTCTTTCCTTGGGCGGTTTCGTTCCACGAGCTGGGCTGGTTCGGCTTCTGGTCAATGATGGTCTTCCTCGGAGTGCTGACGATCGGCTTTATCTATGAATGGAAGAAGGGAGCGCTGGAATGGAACTGACCTCCGGCACCACGCTCGTTGCGCCCAAGCCGAAAGGGATCATCGATCCCTCCACCGGCAAGCCGATTGGCAGCAATGATGCATTCTTCGGCGAGATCAACAATGAGCTCGCCGACAAGGGTTTTCTAGTCACCTCGACCGACGAGCTCATCAATTGGGCCCGTACCGGTTCGTTGATGTGGATGACCTTCGGTCTCGCCTGCTGCGCGGTCGAAATGATGCAGATGTCGATGCCGCGCTACGACGCCGAACGCTTCGGTTTTGCGCCGCGCGCCTCGCCGCGCCAGTCCGACGTCATGATCGTCGCCGGCACGCTGACCAACAAGATGGCGCCTGCGCTCCGCAAGGTCTATGACCAGATGCCGGAGCCGCGTTACGTCATCTCGATGGGTTCGTGCGCCAATGGCGGCGGCTACTACCACTATTCCTATTCGGTTGTTCGCGGTTGCGACCGCGTCGTTCCCGTCGACATCTACGTGCCAGGCTGTCCTCCCACGGCAGAAGCGCTGCTTTACGGCGTGCTCCTGCTGCAGAAGAAGATCCGCCGGACCGGCACGATCGAGCGCTAAGGGCAGGGGGTCTTTGATATGAGTGAAGCCCTGAATGAGCTTGCGTCCTACTTGCGCGAAACGCGCGGTGCGCTGATCTCCGACGCATCGCTGGCCTATGGCGAGCTGACGCTGACGACGACGTCGGCGAACCTGATCGCGCTGCTTACGTTCCTTCGTGACGATGTGCAGTGCGCCTTCGTCAATTTCGTCGATGTCTGCGGCGTCGACTGGCCACAGCGGCCGGACCGTTTCGACGTTGTCTATCATCTCTTGTCGCCGCGCCAGAACCTGCGCGTGCGCGTCAAGGTCGCAACCGGCGAGAACGAGCCGGTTCCGTCGGCAACGCCGGTCTATCCCGGTGCCGACTGGTTCGAGCGCGAAGCCTACGATATGTACGGCATCCTGTTTACCGGCCATCCTGACCTGCGTCGCATCCTGACGGACTACGGTTTCGAAGGACATCCGCTGCGCAAGGACTTCCCGGTCACCGGTTTTGTCGAGGTGCGTTACGACGACGAAGCAAAGCGCGTCGTCTACGAACCCGTCGAACTGAAGCAGGAATTCCGCAACTTCGACTTCCTCTCTCCCTGGGAAGGCACGGACTACGTGCTGCCCGGCGACGAGAAGGCGAAAGCACGGTGAGACTAAGTGGTCCGCGGTAGCCGGTGAACGGCTGCCGTCCGACCTGGAGCAATCGGTATGACCGAACATAACGTCCGCAACTTCAACATCAACTTTGGTCCGCAGCATCCGGCGGCGCACGGCGTTCTTCGTCTGGTGCTCGAGCTTGATGGCGAAATCGTCGAGCGCGTCGATCCGCATATCGGCCTGCTGCATCGCGGTACCGAAAAGCTGATCGAGACCAAGACCTACCTGCAGGCCGTGCCCTATTTCGACCGCCTCGACTACGTGGCGCCGATGAACCAGGAGCATGCCTACGCGCTGGCGATCGAGAAGCTGACGGCGACCGAAGTTCCGATCCGCGGCCAGCTCATCCGCGTCCTCTATTCGGAAATCGGCCGCATCCTCTCGCATCTTCTGAACGTCACGACGCAGGCCATGGACGTCGGCGCGCTGACGCCGCCGCTCTGGGGCTTTGAAGAGCGCGAAAAGCTGATGGTGTTTTACGAGCGTGCCTGCGGCGCGCGCATGCACTCGGCCTACTTCCGTCCGGGCGGCGTCCATCAGGACCTGCCGCACGAACTCGTCGAAGACATCGGCAAGTGGATCGATCCGTTCCTGAAGACCGTCGACGACATCGACGAACTCTTGACCGGCAACCGCATCTTCAAGCAGCGCAACGTCGACATCGGCGTCGTCAAGCTCGACGATGCCTGGGCCTGGGGCTTCTCGGGCGTGATGGTGCGTGGCTCGGGCGCTGCCTGGGACCTGCGTCGTTCGCAGCCCTACGAGTGCTATTCGGATCTCGAGTTCGATATCCCGATCGGCAAGAACGGCGACTGCTTCGACCGTTATCTGATCCGTATGATCGAAATGCGCCAGTCGGCCCGCATCATGCGCCAGTGCGTCGATCGCCTGCTCGGCGATGCCAAGGTCGGTCCGGTTTCGTCGCTCGACGGCAAGATCGTTCCGCCGAAGCGCGGCGAGATGAAGCGTTCGATGGAAGCGCTCATCCACCACTTCAAGCTCTATACCGAAGGCTACCACGTGCCGGCCGGCGAAGTTTACGCCGCCGTCGAAGCGCCGAAGGGCGAATTCGGCGTCTATCTCGTCTCCGACGGCACCAACAAGCCCTATCGCTGCAAGATCCGTGCCCCAGGTTATGCGCATCTGCAGGCGATGGATTTCCTCTGTCGGGGACACCAGCTTGCCGACGTTTCGGCCGTGCTGGGCTCCCTCGATATCGTGTTCGGTGAGGTGGACCGCTGATGCGTCTCGCGCCCCTGGCCACGCTCGCTCTTCTCGCGTTTGCATCGACCGTTTCTGCACAGGAGCAGGTCGAAAGCGGCGCGACGTCGGGCGGCATGCGCGGGGGCTCGATGGCCGATCTCGTTGCCAAGGGCTACGAGATCAAGGCCGCGGTCGCCAATGGCACGCGCTACATCGTATTTTTGCAGAAAGACCAGTCAGCCTATGCCTGCGAATTCGTCTCGGTGACGAAATCGCGGTGCGGTTCGATTAACTGATAAGGTGTCCACTAGAATGTCCGTTCGTCGACTAGCCGAAGACACCGTCCAGCCAGCGAGCTTTGCCTTCAGCAAGGAGAACGCCGCCTGGGCGAAGGAAACGATCAATAAGTACCCCAAGGGTCGTGAGCAGTCTGCCGTCATCCCGTTGTTGATGCGCGCTCAGGACCAGGACGGCTGGGTCACGAAGGCCGCCATCGAGTCCATCGCGGACATGCTCGGCATGCCGTACATCCGCGCGCTCGAAGTTGCGACCTTCTACACCCAGTTCCAGTTGAAGCCGGTCGGCACGCGCGCCCACATTCAGGTTTGCGGTACGACGCCCTGCATGCTGCGCGGCGCCGAAGACCTGATCAAGGTTTGCAAGAGCAAGATTGCCCATGATCCCTTCACCCTGAACGAGAGTGGCACGCTTTCCTGGGAAGAAGTCGAATGTCAGGGCGCCTGCGTCAACGCGCCGATGGTCATGATCTTCAAGGACACCTTCGAAGACCTGACGCCCGAGCAACTCGAGCAGATCATCGACCGTTTCGAAGCAGGCAAGGGTGCTGAAATCACCCCCGGTCCGCAGATCGATCGCATCTATTCGGCTCCGGAAGGCGGCCCGACGACCCTCATGCTTGCGGATGCGGCTCCGGCCAAGGCTGCGGCCAGCGCCGCCAAGAAGGTGAGCGATGCTCCGGCCGTCTCCGTGCCGCCGTCGAATGCCGGCCGCGCCAAGGCCGCGTCGGCCGTGACCGACGCATCGCTGAAGACCCCGGCGACGGCAAAGGCGGAAGCCGCTGCCAACGCCAAGGTGGAAGGCGACACTATCGACAAGTCGAAGCCGGCCAAGGCTGCTGCCGTCTCCGGCAAGCCGTCGCTGGAGGACAAGAACCGTCCGGCCGGCATCGAGAAGCCGGCAGCGACCGACGATCTCAAGCTGATCTCGGGCGTCGGTCCGAAGATCGAGGGTACGCTCAACGAACTGGGCATCTACACCTACGCGCAAGTTGCTTCGTGGAAGAAGGCGGAGCGCGAGTGGGTCGACGGATACCTGAATTTCAAGGGCCGCATCGAACGCGACGACTGGGTCAAGCAGGCCAAGGCGCTCGCCAAGGGCGGCGAAGCCGAATACATCAAGGTCTTCGGCAAGAAGCCGCGGTAAAGAGGTGAATTATGCTCAGAGATGAAGACCGCATCTTTACCAATATCTACGGCCTCAAGGACAAGTCCCTGAAGGGCGCCATGGCGCGCGGCCACTGGGACGGCACCAAGCAGCTGCTCGAAAAGGGCCGTGACTGGATCGTCAACGAAGTGAAGGCTTCCGGCCTTCGCGGTCGTGGCGGCGCCGGCTTCCCGACGGGCCTCAAGTGGTCCTTCATGCCGAAGGAAAGCGACGGCCGTCCGCATTACCTCGTCGTCAATGCCGACGAGTCCGAGCCCGGCACCTGCAAGGACCGTGACATCATGCGTCACGATCCGCATACGCTGATCGAAGGCTGCGTCGTCGCCAGCTTCGCCATGGGTGCCCATGTCGCCTACATCTACGTCCGCGGCGAATTCGTCCGCGAGCGCGAGGCGCTGCAGGCGGCGATCGACGAATGCTACGCCTATGGCCTGCTCGGCAAGAACAACAAGCTCGGCTACGACATCGACATCTACGTGCACCATGGTGCCGGCGCCTACATCTGTGGCGAAGAGACGGCTCTGCTCGAAAGCCTTGAAGGCAAGAAGGGCCAGCCGCGCCTGAAGCCGCCGTTCCCGGCCAACATGGGCCTCTACGGCTGCCCGACGACCGTCAACAACGTCGAGTCGATCGCGGTAACCCCGACGATCTTGCGCCGCGGCGCCGGCTGGTACACGAGTTTCGGTCGCCCGAACAACCACGGCACCAAGCTCTATTCGGTATCCGGTCACGTCAACCGCCCGTGCACGGTCGAAGACGCTATGTCGATCCCGTTCCATGAACTGATCGAAAAGCACTGTGGCGGCATTCGCGGCGGCTGGGACAACCTGCTCGCCGTCATTCCCGGCGGTTCGTCCGTTCCTTGCGTGCCCGGCGCGCAGATGAAGGACGCGATCATGGATTTCGACGGTCTGCGCGAGGTCGGTTCCAGTCTTGGAACCGCCGCCGTCATCGTGATGGACAGGTCGACCGACATCATCAAGGCGATCTGGCGTCTCTCGGCCTTCTACAAGCACGAGAGCTGCGGTCAGTGCACGCCGTGCCGCGAAGGCACCGGCTGGATGATGCGCGTCATGGAACGCATGGTTCAGGGCCGCGCCCAGAAGCGCGAAATCGACATGCTGTTCGACGTCACCAAGCAGGTGGAAGGCCACACGATCTGTGCGCTCGGCGACGCAGCTGCCTGGCCGATCCAGGGTCTGATCAAGCATTTCCGCCCGGAAATGGAAAAGCGCATCGACGAATATACGCGCAATGCGTCGTCGCATGGCGCGGTTCTGGAAGCGGCGGAGTAACCCGACGATGGCCGGCGCACGCGAAGAGGGACAGATGAAGGGACAGGCCGAAGCAGGCATTCCGTTCGCACGTCCGCTTGGCGGCGATCCGGCCGACCCGTTCGGCATGGGCGAATGGATGAAGGGCCTTTCACAGGTGCCGCTGCATCCGCTGATGGTTCACCCGGCAGCCGCAGTTGCAGCAGCGACCGCGATCGGCTTCGGTCTCACGACCCAGATTGCAGGCGCCATGATCGGCGCGATGCAAGGGGCCGTCGAGGCGGCGCAGAAGCGGGCAGAGCCCGCATCGTCTGACACGACGACTGCCGTTGTCGCAAAGACGGTGCAGGCCGACGCAAAGCCGGAACCGGTCGCCAAGCCGTCCGCGCCTGCCAAGCGCGCAGCCGCAAAGCCGGTGGTCGAGAAGGTTGCCGCTCAAAAGGTGGTCAAGGTTCGCGCGACGCGCGCCAAGGCGAAAGCCACCGACGACCTCAAGCGGATCTCCGGCATCGGCCCGAAGCTCGAGCAGGTGCTGAACGCGAAGGGCATCAGCGGCTTTGCCGACATCGCCGGTTGGAGCGAGGCGGATGTCGCCCGCTTCGACGACGAACTCGGTTTCGGCGGGCGGATCAAGCGGGACGATTGGGTTGGACAGGCCAAGGCGCTGAAAGGCGCTTGAGACAACAGGGCGGGGACCGGGGACGGCCATCGCCCGCAAGCAGCAAGGCTGTGTTGGAATTGTGCGTCGCCGATGGGCCGACGGACGGAAGACAGGATTGAGTACGAAGATGGCAAAGCTGAAAGTCGACGGAAAAGAGATCGAGGTACCGGATCATTTCACGCTGCTTCAGGCGTGCGAAGAGGCCGGGGCTGAAGTTCCGCGCTTCTGTTTCCACGAGCGGCTTTCGGTCGCCGGCAACTGCCGCATGTGTCTGATCGAAGTGAAGGGAGGGCCGCCCAAGCCCGCCGCTTCCTGTGCCATGGGCGTGCGCGACCTCCGTCCGGGCCCGAACGGCGAAGCGCCGGAAGTCTTCACGACCACGCCGATGGTCAAGAAGGCGCGCGAAGGCGTGATGGAATTCCTGCTGATCAACCATCCGCTCGACTGCCCGATCTGTGACCAGGGCGGCGAATGTGACCTGCAGGACCAGGCCATGGCCTTCGGTATCGACAGCTCGCGCTACCAGGAAAACAAGCGCGCCGTCGAAGACAAGTATATCGGCCCGCTCGTCAAGACCGTGATGAACCGCTGCATTCACTGCACGCGCTGCGTTCGCTTCACGACCGAAGTTGCCGGCATTGCCGAACTTGGCCTGATCGGCCGCGGCGAAGACGCCGAGATCACCACCTATCTCGAGCAGGCGATGACCTCCGAACTGCAGGGCAACGTCGTTGACCTCTGCCCGGTCGGTGCGCTGACCTCGAAGCCGTTTGCCTTCACCGCCCGTCCGTGGGAGCTGAACAAGACCGAATCCATCGACGTGATGGACGCGCTCGGTTCGGCGATCCGCGTCGATACCCGCGGCCGCGAAGTCATGCGCATTATGCCGCGCGTCAATGAGGACATCAACGAAGAGTGGATCTCCGACAAGAGCCGCTTCATCTGGGATGGCCTGAAGACGCAGCGCCTCGATCGTCCATACGTCAAGAAGGACGGCCGTCTGCAGCCGGCAACGTGGGGCGAAGCCTTCCAGGCGGTCAAGGCTGCCGTCGCCCAGACTTCCGGCGACAAGATCGGCGCCATTGCCGGCGACCTCGCTTCGGTCGAAGAAATGTACGCGCTGAAGCAGCTGATCGCAGCGCTCGGCTCCGAGAGTGTCGACTGCCGCCAGGATGGCGCCGCACTCGACCCGTCGCTCGGTCGCGCCAGCTACCTCTTCAACCCGACGATCGCTGGCATCGAAAGCGCTGACGCGCTGTTGATCATCGGCTCCAATCCGCGCTTTGAGGCTTCGGTTCTCAACGCTCGCATCCGCAAGCGCTACCGCATGGGCAACTTCCCGATCGCCGTGATCGGCGAGCCGGGCGAACTGCGTTACGAATACGAGTATCTCGGCGCCGGCACCGAAACGCTCGCCGAGCTCGTCTCGGGCAAGGGCAAGTTTGCAGCGACCTTGAGGAAGGCGCAGCGCCCGATGATCCTCATCGGCCAGGGTGCTGTTGCAGGGGAGGGCGGCGCTGCCGTTCTTTCTGCCGCCGCCAAGCTCGCAGGCGCCGTCGGTGCGGTTACCGCCGAGTGGAACGGTTTTGCCGTTCTTCACACGGCCGCTTCCCGCGTCGGTGGTCTCGACCTCGGCTTCGTTCCGGGCGCGAACGGCAAGACGGCGGCCGAGATGGTCACCGCCTCCGACGTTCTCTTCCTGCTCGGCGCTGACGAGATCGACCTTGCGGAACGCAAGTCCAGCTTCACGGTTTATATCGGCTCGCACGGCGACAACGGCGCACATGCCGCCGACGTCATCCTGCCGGGCGCGACCTACACCGAAAAGTCCGGCACGTGGGTCAACACCGAAGGCCGCGTTCAGGTCGGCAACCGCGCCGGCTTCGCACCGGGCGACGCACGCGAGGACTGGGCGATCATCCGCGCGCTCTCCGACGTGCTCGGCAAGAAGCTGCCCTTTGATTCGCTTGGCGAATTGCGCTCGAAGCTCTATGCGGCCCACCCGCATTTCGCCGATATTGACGCGATCGCGAGCGGCAACGGCGACGAAATTGCCGCACTTGGTCAAAAAGCCGGTGAGATGGGCAAATCCGTGTTTGCGTCTCCGGTCAAAGACTTCTATTTGACGAACCCGATAGCGCGCGCATCCGCCGTCATGGCCGAATGCTCGGCTTTGGCACGCAACAATTTCAAAGCTGCGGCGGAATGAGCGCGAGGGAATAGAGTATCATGGACGCTTTCGTTTCGACCTATGTCTGGCCCGCGATCATCATGGTCGCCCAGTCGCTGCTGCTCCTGGTCGCGCTGCTGCTTTTCATCGCCTACATCCTGCTTGCAGACCGTAAGATCTGGGCTGCAGTTCAGCTCCGCCGTGGTCCGAATGTGGTAGGCCCCTGGGGACTTTTCCAGTCCTTCGCCGACCTTTTGAAGTTCGTCTTCAAGGAGCCGGTTATCCCGGCCGGCGCCAACAAGGCGATCTTCCTGCTCGCCCCGCTCGTCTCCGTGACGCTGGCGCTCGCCGCTTGGGCCGTGATCCCGCTCAACGCCGGCTGGGTGATCGCGAACATCAACGTCGGCATCCTCTTCGTGTTCGCCATATCTTCTCTTGAAGTTTATGGCATCATCATGGGCGGCTGGGCGTCGAACTCCAAATATCCCTTCCTCGGCGCGCTTCGCTCCGCAGCACAGATGGTCTCCTACGAAGTCTCGATCGGCTTCGTTATCGTCACCGTCCTGCTCTGCGTCGGCTCGCTGAACCTGACGGACATCGTCAACGCGCAGTCGAGCGGCATCGGCACCAACCTCGGCCTGCCGGCGTCGTTCCTCGACTGGCATTGGCTGGCGCTGTTCCCGATGTTCATCGTGTTCTTCATTTCGGCGCTGGCCGAAACGAACCGCCCGCCTTTCGACCTTCCCGAAGCGGAATCCGAACTCGTCGCCGGCTTCATGGTCGAGTACGGCTCCACGCCTTACATGATGTTCATGCTCGGCGAATATGCCGCCATCTGCCTGATGTGCGCGCTGACGACGATCCTGTTCCTCGGTGGCTGGCTGCCTCCGGTGGACGTCTGGTTCCTCAACTGGGTACCCGGCATCATCTGGTTCGTGCTGAAGGCATCCTTCGTGTTCTTCATGTTCGCGATGGTGAAGGCTTTCGTGCCGCGTTACCGCTACGACCAGCTGATGCGTCTTGGCTGGAAGGTCTTCCTGCCGATCTCTCTCGCAATGGTCGTGATCACTGCGTTCGTTCTCAAGCTGACGGGAGCCGCATGACGATGGCTCACGTTTGGCAGCATACCGCCGGTCGCTCCCAGGCCGGCAACTCTGGAGGTAAATGATGGCCGGTCTTTCGCAAGCCGTCAGCTCGCTGTTCCTGAAGGAATTCGTCGGCGCGTTCTTTCTGTCGATGCGCTATTTCTTCAAGCCGAAGGCGACGTTGAACTACCCCTTCGAAAAGGGACCGGTCAGCCCGCGCTTCCGCGGCGAGCATGCGCTGCGCCGTTATCCGAACGGTGAAGAGCGTTGCATCGCCTGCAAGCTGTGCGAGGCGATCTGTCCTGCACAGGCAATCACCATCGAAGCCGGCCCGCGCCGCAACGACGGCACACGCCGTACGGTTCGCTACGACATCGACATGGTGAAGTGCATCTATTGCGGTTTCTGCCAGGAAGCCTGTCCGGTCGATGCCATCGTCGAGGGCCCGAACTTCGAGTTCGCCACCGAGACGCGCGAAGAGCTTTACTACGACAAGGACAAGCTCCTCGCCAACGGCGACCGTTGGGAACGGGAAATCGCACGCAACATCGCAATGGACTCGCCCTATCGCTGAGGCCAGAGCGTAGCGCCGCCCCGGGGAGGGCGGTGCATGTGACATAGGTTTGGGCAACGGCCGGACGCGTGTCCGGCTTTGCCTGTGGAGTGGGGCCAGAAGCGCCTCACGCCGTGCAAGACGAAGAAGGCACCGATCATGGGTCTGCAGGTTCTTTTTTTCTATCTCTTTGCCTTCATCGCGGTGGCGTCGGCATTCATGGTTATTGCGGCCAGGAACCCGGTTTATTCGGTTCTGTTCCTGATCCTGACCTTCTTTAACGCGGCAGGTCTGTTCCTGCTGACTGGCGCCGAATTCCTCGCGATGATCCTGCTGGTCGTTTATGTCGGCGCGGTCGCGGTGCTGTTCCTGTTCGTGGTCATGATGCTCGACATCGACTTCGCGGAACTGCGGGCCGGCGTGCTTGAATATGCGCCGGTGGGCGCGCTGATCGGTCTGATCCTTGCAGCCGAGCTCATCATCGTGGTTGGCGGTGCGACGTTCTCGCCTGAGATCGCCAAGTCGATTTCGATGCCGATCCCGGCGGTCGCCGACCGCACGAACACGGCAGCGCTCGGCGACGTGCTCTACACGCACTACGTCTACTTCTTCCAGATCGCCGGCCTGGTCCTGCTCGTCGCCATGATCGGCGCGATCGTGCTGACCCTGCGCCACCGCGAAAACATCAAGCGCCAGAACATCCCGCAGCAGGTTGCCCGCACGCCCGAGACCGCCGTCGAAGTGGTCACGGTCAAGCCCGGCCAGGGCATTTAAGTCGGACGCGAGATCGAGGAACAAAAAAATGGAAATCGGAATTTCCCACTATCTCACCGTCAGCGCCATCCTGTTCACGCTGGGCGTCTTCGGCATCTTCCTGAACCGGAAGAACGTCATCGTCATCCTGATGTCGGTCGAACTCATTCTTCTTGCGGTCAACATCAACATGGTCGCCTTCTCGGCGTTCCTGAATGACATCACTGGCCAGGTCTTTGCCCTGTTCATCCTGACCGTCGCGGCTGCGGAAGCGGCCATCGGACTTGCAATTCTCGTCGTCTTCTACCGCAACCGCGGCTCGATCGCTGTTGAAGACGTCAACATGATGAAGGGCTGATTGGGCTATGGATACCATCATCAAGGCTATCGTCTTCCTGCCTTTGATCGGCTTTCTGATCGCCGGCCTCTTCGGTAGTTCGATCGGCGCCAAGGCATCGGAATATGTCACCAGCGGTCTGATGATCATTGCCGCTGCGCTCTCCTGGTACGTCTTCTTCGACGTCGCCATGGGCCACCAGGAAATGATCAAGGTGTCGGTGCTGCGCTGGATCCAGTCCGGCACCTTCGATGTCGAATGGGCGTTCCGCGTCGATACGCTGACCTCGGTCATGTTCGTGGTCGTCAACACGGTGTCGACCCTCGTGCATGTCTATTCGATCGGCTACATGCACCACGATCCGCATCGTCCGCGCTTCTTTGCCTATCTGTCGCTCTTCACCTTCGCGATGTTGATGCTCATCACGTCGGACAACCTGGTGCAGATGTTCTTCGGCTGGGAAGGCGTGGGTCTTGCGTCCTACCTGCTCATCGGCTTCTGGTACAAGAAGCCGTCGGCCAACGCTGCTGCGATGAAGGCCTTCATCGTCAACCGGGTCGGTGACTTCGGGTTCGCGCTCGGTATCTTCCTGGTCTTCGTGCTGTTCGGCTCGGTCAACCTGGAAACGATCTTCGCTGCCGCCAAGACCTATCTGCCGGCCGAAGGTGCGGGAGCAGGGGAGGCCGTCGTCACCCTGTTCGGCATGCACCTCGACAAGGCTGACGCCATCACCGCCGCATCCCTGCTGCTCTTCATGGGCGCGATGGGCAAGTCGGCGCAGTTCCTGCTGCACACCTGGCTTCCGGACGCCATGGAAGGCCCGACCCCGGTTTCGGCTCTTATCCATGCCGCAACCATGGTTACCGCCGGCGTCTTCCTCGTCGCCCGCATGTCGCCGGTGTTCGAGCTGTCGCCGGATGCGCTGACCGTCGTCACCATCATCGGCGCGATCACCGCCTTCTTCGCGGCGACCGTCGGCCTCGTCCAGAACGACATCAAGCGCGTCATCGCCTATTCGACCTGCTCGCAGCTCGGCTACATGTTCGTGGCCCTCGGCGTCGGTGCCTATGGCGCGGCGATCTTCCACCTGTTCACGCACGCCTTCTTCAAGGCTCTGCTGTTCTTGGGTGCCGGTTCGGTCATCCACGCCGTCGATGGCGAGCAGGACATGCGTTACATGGGCGGTCTCCGGAAGCACATTCCGGTTACCTACTGGATGATGTTCATCGGCACGATCGCACTGACCGGCGTCGGCATCCCTGGCACGATCATCGGTACCGCAGGCTTCTTCTCGAAGGACGCGATCATCGAGTCCGCCTATGCCGCCCACAGCTCGGTTTCCGGTTTCGCCTATGCGCTGCTCGTTGTCGCGGCACTCTTCACCAGCTTCTATTCGTGGCGCCTGACCTTCATGACCTTCCATGGCAAGCCGCGCGCTTCCTCGGATGTCATGCATCACGTGCATGAATCGCCGCAGGTCATGCTGGTGCCGCTCTATATCCTTGGCGTCGGTGCGCTGGTCGCCGGCTTCATCTTCCACGATCACTTCTTCGGCGAAGGCTATGCCGAATTCTGGAAGGGTGCGCTGTTCACCTCGGCGGAAAACGAAATCCTGCATGAGTACCACCACGTGCCGAAGTGGGTTAAGTGGAGCCCGTTTGTCGCCATGGCGCTTGGCCTCTTCACGGCCTGGTACATGTATATCCGCCGGCCGGAACTGCCGAAGTATCTGGCAGAGCAGCACCGTGGCCTCTACCAGTTCCTGCTCAATAAGTGGTACTTCGACGAGCTCTATGACTTCCTGTTCGTACGCTCGGCCAAGTGGCTCGGCACCTTCCTGTGGAAGGAAGGCGACGGTCGCGTGATCGACGGCTACGGCCCGAACGGCATTGCCGCACGTGTGCTCAACGTCACTGACCGCGTTGTCCGCCTGCAGACTGGTTACCTCTATCACTACGCGTTTGCGATGCTGATCGGCATTGCCGCGCTTGTTACTTGGATGATGTTCAGGAGTTCCTTCTGATGACCGATTGGCCCGTACTTTCCGCGGTCACCTTCATGCCGCTCGTCGGCGTCCTGCTTCTCTTGCTCACAAGGGAAGACAGCGCCTACGGCCGCCGGAATATCCTGAACGTTTCGCTGCTGACGACGATCTTCACCTTCGCCGTGTCGGTCTACATCTGGTACCAGTTCGATTCCTCGAACCCGGGCTTCCAGATGATCGAGAAGCACGAGTGGCTCGGCACCGGCATTTCCTACCATCTCGGTGTCGATGGTATCTCGATGCTGTTCGTGGTGCTCTCGGCCTTCCTCATGCCGTTCTGCGTACTGGCGAGCTGGCTGTCGATCGAGAAGCGGCTGAAGGCCTACATGATCGCGTTCCTGGTCCTGGAAACGTTCATGATCGGCGTCTTCGTGTCGCTCGATATCGTGCTCTTCTACGTGTTCTTCGAAGCCGGTCTCATCCCGATGTTCCTCATCATCGGTGTCTGGGGCGGCAAGGACCGCGTTTACGCCAGCTACAAGTTCTTCCTCTATACGCTGCTCGGCTCAGTGCTGATGCTGCTCGCGATCATGGCGATGTACTGGCAGGCCGGTACGACCGACATCACGCAGCTACTGGCCTATAACTTCCCGCGCCAGATGCAGACTTGGCTGTGGCTCGCCTTCTTCGCCTCCTTTGCGGTGAAGATGCCGATGTGGCCGGTCCACACCTGGCTTCCCGACGCACACGTTCAGGCGCCGACGGCGGGCTCGGTCATTCTGGCCGGCGTCTTGCTAAAGCTCGGCGGTTACGGCTTCCTGCGCTTCTCGCTGCCGATGTTCCCGCTGGCCTCAGATTACTTCGCGCCGTTCGTCTTCACGCTTTCGGTCGTCGCCATCATCTACACCTCGCTGGTGGCGCTGATGCAGACCGATATCAAGAAGCTGATCGCCTATTCGTCCGTTGCGCACATGGGCTACGTGACGATGGGTATCTTTGCCGCCAACGTTCAGGGCGTGCAGGGTGCGATCTTCCAGATGCTGTCGCACGGCATTGTCTCCGGCGCGCTCTTCCTTTGCGTCGGCGTTGTCTACGACCGCCTGCACACCCGCGAAATCGCCGCCTATGGCGGCCTCGTAAACAACATGCCGAAGTACGCCGTCGCCTTCATGGTGTTCACCATGGCGAACGTCGGCCTGCCGGGCACGTCCAGCTTCGTCGGCGAAGTCCTGACCCTCGTCGGTGCCTTCCGTGCCAACACCTGGGTTGCGCTCTTTGCGACCTCGGGCGTGATCCTCTCGGCAGCGTACGCCCTCTGGCTTTATCGCCGGGTCGTCTTCGGTGCCCTGGAGAAGGAAAGCCTGAAGTCGTTGCTCGATCTTTCCGGTCGCGAAAAGGCCATCCTTTATCCGCTGGTGATCCTGACGATCTTCTTCGGCGTCTATCCGGCACCGATCTTCGATGCGACCGCGGCCTCCGTGGATCTGCTCGTCAACAACTACTCCGCAGCCCTGCAGGCAGCGCAAAACGTTGCGCTTTCGGTGCAATGACCACAGGACGTGATTGGACATGACTGCTGAAACCCTCCTTGCAAGCCTGCAACTCTCGATCCCCGAGCTGATCCTCGCGGTCGGCGCGATGGCGTTGCTGATGATTGGCGTGTTTTCCGGCGAGAAGTCGGCGTCGACGGTCACCGGTCTTGCGGTTGCCCTCCTGATCATCGCTGGCCTCTGGCTCGTGCTTAAGACCGGTGAAGGCGAAGCCTATGGCGGCGCCTTCCTGTCGGACCCCTTCGCCAAGTTCATGAAGGTTCTGGCCCTGATCGGCTCCATCACCGCCCTGGTGATGACGGTCGGCCATGCGCGCTCCGCCCAGATTGACCGTTTCGAGTTCCCGGTGCTTCTGGTGCTGGCAACGCTCGGCATGCTCTTGATGATCTCGGCCAACGACCTGATCTCGCTCTACCTGTCGCTGGAACTGCAGTCGCTGGCCCTTTATGTCGTCGCTGCCATCAACCGCGACAGCATCCGCTCGACGGAAGCCGGCCTGAAGTACTTCGTCCTCGGTGCGCTTTCTTCGGGCATGCTGCTTTACGGCATGTCGCTGATCTACGGCTTCACCGGCCACACCGGCTTTACCCAGATCGCGGCTGCGCTGACGGCTGAAGGCCGCTCGCTCGGCCTGATCTTCGGTCTGGTCTTCGTACTCGCCGGCCTAGCCTTCAAGATCTCGGCCGTGCCGTTCCACATGTGGACGCCTGACGTTTATGAAGGCGCGCCAACGCCGGTCACCGCCTTCTTCGCGGCGGCACCGAAGGTCGCCGCCATGGCGATCCTCGTTCGCATCGTCATCAACGCCTTCGAGCCTGTCGTTGCTGACTGGCAGCAGATCATCGTCTTCATCTCGATCGCATCGATGCTGCTCGGTGCCTTCGCGGCGATCGGCCAGAAGAACATCAAGCGCCTGATGGCCTATTCCTCGATCGGCCACATGGGCTACGCGCTGGTCGGCCTTGCTGCCGGCTCCATGGCTGGTGTTCGCGGCGTGCTGCTCTACATGCTCATCTACATGGTCATGACGCTTGGCACCTTCGCCTGCATCCTGGCGATGCGCCGCAAGGAAGGCGAAAACGTCGAGAACGTCGACGATCTCGCCGGTCTCTCGCAGACCAACCCCTTCATGGCGACGGTGCTGACCGTCCTGATGTTCTCGCTCGCCGGCATCCCGCCGATGGCAGGCTTCTTCGGGAAGTACTTCGTCTTCATGGCGGCCATTGAAGCCCAGCTCTATGCGCTCGCCATCATCGGCGTTCTCGCATCCGTCGTCGGCGCCTACTACTACCTGCGCGTCATCAAGGTGATGTGGTTCGACGATGCCAAGGGCGAGTTCGCCCGCACCGCCGGCGAATTGCGGCTGGTGTTCGGTCTCTCGGGCCTGTTCGTTCTCGGATACGTGCTCATCGGCGGCCCGCTCGGAAACGCCGCTGAAGTCGCGGCGCGGACCTTCTTTTGATCGCCTTTGAAAGTGGCGGCCGGATCTCGCTCGACGATTTCCGGCACGTCGCTCTCGATGCGGTTGGTTCGACCAACAGTGAATGCCTGGCGCGTGCGCGCCAGGGTGACCCGGGCAATCTCTGGGTCACGGCCATCAGGCAGACCGGCGGGCGCGGACGTCGCGGCCGGGCATGGTTCTCCGAACCGGGCAATCTCTACGCTTCGCTTCTCCTCATCGAGCCGGCACCGGTCGAGCACCTGCACTCTTTGCCGCTTGCTGTCGCCGTCGCCGTTCACAGGGCGATCCGCCAGGTGATGCCGCCGGGTTCGGCGCCGGTGGAGATCAAGTGGCCGAACGACATCCTGATCGACGGCAAGAAGACCTGCGGTATCCTGCTTGAAGGCGAAAGCCTCCCGGACGGGCGCCGGGCGCTGGTCATCGGTTGCGGCATCAACATCGCGGTCCAGCCGGATGAAGGGCTCTATCCGGTGACGTCGCTGGCCAATGAAGGAGCGTCGGTTTCGCCCGACGAACTGTTTGCGCGCCTGTTCCTGACGATGGCGGAGACCCTGCAGGTTTGGGATCGGGGCGCCGGTATCGCCACGACGATCGAACAATGGCGGGCAGCAGCCCGCGGCATCGGTGAAACGATAACCGTGAACCTGCCGGACCGGTCGCTTTCAGGGCGCTTTGCCGGTATTGATGAGGCCGGACGGCTGGTGCTCGACACCGGCAACGGCATGACGCAGGCGATTGCCGCCGGCGACGTATTTTTCGGATAAATTTGGAACAGGGGCGCAACACGACATGGCGCAAGAAGAAGAATTGGTGTTCTTGCCGCTCGGCGGCGTCGGCGAAATCGGCATGAATCTTGGCCTGTACGGCTACGGACGGCCGGGCAGCCGCCAGTGGATCATGGTCGATTGCGGTGTGACTTTCCCGGGGCCAGAGCTCCCGGGGGTCGACCTCGTGCTCCCCGATATCGGCTTTCTCGCCGAAGAGCGCCGCAATCTCAAGGCGATCATCATCACCCATGCGCACGAGGACCACTATGGCGGTCTGAACGACCTGTGGCCCGGTCTCAATGTGCCGGTCTATGCCTCGCCGTTCACGGCAGGCATGCTCGAAGCCAAGCGGGACTTCGAGAAGAGCCGGGGCGAGATCCCCATCACGATCTTCAAGCAGGGCGACCGTATCAATGTCGGCCCCTTCGAGATTGAGGCCGTCGGCGTCAACCACTCGATCCCCGAGCCAATGTCGCTGATCATTCGCACGCCGGTCGGCACCGTGGTTCATACCGGCGACTGGAAGATCGACCTTCATCCGTCGCTCGGACCGTTGACCGACGAGACACGCTTCCGCCAGATCGGCGATGAAGGTGTGCTTGCGCTCGTCTGCGATTCCACCAATGCGATGCGCGACGGCGTTTCGCCGTCGGAGCAGGAGGTTTCCGAAAGTCTGACGAAGATCATCGCCAACGCTGAGGGTCGGGTGGCGATCACGACGTTCTCCTCGAATGTCGGGCGCATCCGCTCGATCGCCGAAGCGGCGGAAGAGGCCGGCAGGGATGTGCTTCTGCTCGGCAGTTCGATGAAGCGGGTCGTCGCCGTCGCTACGGATCTTGGGCTGATGGAAGGCATCAAACCTTTCCTCGCCGAAGACGAGTTCGGCTACGTGCCGCGCGACAAGGTCGTGGTCATCCTGACTGGCAGCCAGGGCGAGCCGCGGGCAGCCCTTGCCAAGATCGCCCGTGACGAGATGCGAAATGTCGCCTTCTCGGCTGGCGACACGGTCGTGTTTTCCTCACGCACGATCCCGGGCAACGAAAAGGCGATCAACGACATCAAGAACGGCCTGGTGGAACAGGGCATCCACATCATCACCGACAGCGAGGCGCTGGTGCACGTATCCGGCCACCCGCGTCGCACCGAGCTGCAGCAGATGTACCAGTGGCTGCGGCCGCAGATCCTCGTACCTGTTCATGGCGAGGCGGCGCATCTGACGGCGCATGGCGAACTGGGCCGGCAGTCCGGCATCGCCAGCGTTCCGCGTCTCAGGAACGGCGAAATGCTGCGTCTTGCGCCAGGTCCCGCCGAAGTGATCGACGAAGCGCCCCATGGCCGCATCTACAAGGATGGCAGCCTCATCGGCGATTTCGAGGAGATGGGCATCGGCGAACGCCGCAAGCTCTCCTTCGCCGGCCATGTCGCCGTCAACGTCGTTCTCGACAGCCGCTACGAATTCCTGGGCGACCCGGATATCGTCGCGATCGGCTTGCCGGAGTTCGACGACGAGGGCGAGGACATGGAGGACACGCTCTATGACGCCATTCTTGGCGCCGTCGAGAGCATTCCGCGGGCAAAGCGCAAGGATCTGGCAATGCTGCAGGAGGCGGTCCGCCGCGCCGTGCGCAGCACCGCCAACCAGATCTGGGGCAAGAAGCCGATCGTCACGGTGTTTGTCACCAAAGTCTGATTGGCCGGTCGCCCGTGACCATGTAAGCGGAACCGGACGTCAAAGCGGGAGATCGCAATGCTTGGAAGAGTGAACCACATCGCCATCGCAGTGCCGGATCTTCACTCCGCCGCCGAAAGCTATCGCTCGACGCTCGGCGCCTCCGTCACCGAGCCACAGGCTTTGCCCGAACACGGCGTCACCGTCGTGTTTGTCACGCTTGCAAACACCAAGGTCGAGCTGCTGGAGCCGCTCGGCGAGGGCTCACCGATTGCCGCTTTCCTGGCGAAGAACCCTTCGGGCGGGATGCATCACATCTGCTACGAGGTAGAGAACATCCTGTCGGCGCGCGACGCGTTGCGCGCCGCCGGAGCGCGAGTGTTGGGCGATGGCGAGCCGAAGATCGGCGCCCATGGCAAGCCGGTGCTCTTCCTGCATCCCAAAGATTTTCAGGGTACGCTGATCGAACTCGAAGAGGTGTGACAGTAGATCGCGCGATGCCGGTTTGTGCGATCGGGCGGTCAGCGCTATAAGGCGGACGGAATGTCGCGGAAGTCGCGGCGAAACGCGGGTTGCTCGCTGTCTTGCCGATCGCCTTCACCGGGAGCTTGAAATGCCGCTTTTTTCGACCTTTGCCATCTACTTCATCATCTGGTGGATCACGCTCTTTGCCGTGCTGCCCCTCGGCGTGCGCACTCAGGCTGAAGAAAACAGCGTCGTTCCGGGGAGTGTCGAGAGCGCCCCGGCGAAGTTCAACGCCAAGCGTGTCGTGCTTTTGACGACGGTGATTGCGGCCGTCATTCAACTTGCCTGGTATATCCTGTCCGTCAGGCTCGGCTACGGCATAGATTCCATTCCGCGTTTCTACCCAAAATTTGATTGATAAGTTCATCGCGGCCGCCGTGTGAGCCGGTCGCTCTCAATGCGACATGTTCTGTGCAATTTGATGGGCACATCTGTACCTTGACGGAGCCTGCGCGCATGCCCGCGGGCAAAACCCGGGCAATTGCAGGATTGACCGCCGTGAAATTGACATAGTTCAATTTTGCAAGGTGCTTCGCGCGTCTGTCGCTTGCTGAAAAGCAAAAAAAAACAAGGCTAAAAGCCTTGTTTTTCAAGTTTCGCGTGATCTTTAATCCGTTTCCGGCGGCAGCGACGAAGCGCGCCTAAGATCTTATCCTCCCAAGACTTGACCGCGAAAGTCGGCAAGAATTTAGTCTTCATGCCTGTTTTGTGAGCCGAAACTAGCCCAAACATTGGGCTCTGTCATCCTGTTTTTTTGCATTTTTGCTACAGTCGGGTAAAATATTCCCGTTGACAATTACTGTCGTAATCTTGTTACTAGCGTGCTCTTTTGACGCAGGAACGGCGTCGAGTTCCCCCTGAAAATCCGTGGATGCTTTCTCTGCCCGTGACAACGGAGAGCAGGGTTTTCTTCCGCCGGCGAAGCAGCTATGAACGCAAGGCTCCTAAAGGTTCCTGCCGGCTTTGCCGGTGATGGAAAATGGAGAGCCCGACCCGAGAAGCAGCGGTCGCCTTTATCAATCAAAAGGTGAAGCCGGCATCTCGCTCAACGTCATTTCGCCCGAATCCGCCGATAGTGCGACGTTCATCAAGTTCTGGAACCCGTCATGCGCCTGTCCCGCTTTTTTATGCCCATCCTGAAGGAAAATCCCAAGGAAGCGGAAATCGTTTCCCACCGCCTCATGCTGCGCACGGGCATGGTCCGGCAGCAGTCTTCGGGCATCTATACCTGGCTGCCACTGGGCAAGCGGGTTCTCGACAAGGTCAACGCGGTCATCCGCGAGGAGCAGAACCGCTCCGGCGCGATCGAGCTTCTGATGCCGACCCTCCAGTCTGCCGAGCTGTGGCAGGAAAGCGGCCGCTACGACGCCTACGGCAAGGAAATGCTGCGCATCAAGGACCGGCAGGACCGGCCGATGCTCTACGGTCCGACGAACGAGGAAATGATCACGGACGTCTTCCGTTCCTACGTGAAGTCCTACCGCGACCTGCCGCTCAATCTCTACCACATCCAGCTGAAGTTCCGTGACGAGATCCGTCCGCGCTTCGGCACCATGCGCTCGCGCGAATTCCTGATGAAGGACGCCTATTCCTTCGATCTCGATCGGGAAGGGGCCGAACACGCCTATAACCGGATGTTTGCCGCTTACTTGCGCACATTCGCGCGCATGGGCCTTCGCGCCATTCCGATGCGCGCCGATACCGGCCCGATCGGTGGCAATCTCAGCCACGAATTCATCATCCTCGCCGACACCGGCGAGTCCGAAGTGTTCTGCCATAAGGATTTCCTCGGCTTCGACATTCCGGGCGAAGACACGAATTTCGATGACGTTGCCGGCCTGAAGACGATTTTCGACAAGTGGACCTCGCGTTATGCGGCGACGTCGGAAATGCACGACGAGGCAGCCTTCAACGCGGTTGCCGAGGGCGACCGACTGTCGGCCCGCGGCATCGAAGTCGGCCACATCTTCTATTTCGGCACCAAGTACTCCGAAGCCATGGGCGCCAAGGTTCTCGGCCCCGACGGCAAGGAGCATGCAGTGCACATGGGCTCCTATGGCATCGGCCCGACCCGTCTGGTGCCGGCGATCATCGAAGCCTCGCATGACGACAACGGCATCATCTGGCCGAAGTCGATCGCGCCGTTCGATGGCGTCATCATCAACATGAAAGCGGGCGATGCCGCTTGCGACGGCGCCTGCGAGACGCTCTATTCTGAACTCGGCAAGGCTGGATTCGAGGCGCTGCTCGACGACAGGGACGACCGCGCTGGTGCGAAGTTCGCGACGGCTGATCTGATCGGCGTTCCGGTCCAGATCATCGTCGGACCGCGTTCGATCGCCAATGGCGAAGTCGAGGTCAAGGACCGCAAGACCGGCGAGCGCGAGACGATGACCGTCGAAGCGGCGATCAACAAGCTGATCGCAACGAAGTGACGAGGCGAGGGAAGGCAGGATGACCGCCGTGACTGAAAATCAGGTGCAGGCCGCAGAGCGGCCTGAAAAGTCCTCCAGCCGACCCTTTTCCGCCTTCGAGCGTATGGTGGCGTGGCGCTACCTGCGCTCCAGACGCAAGGAAGCCTTCATCTCTGTCATCGCCGGCTTCTCCTTCATCGGCATCATGCTCGGCGTGGCGACGCTGATCATCGTCATGGCGGTGATGAACGGCTTCCGCACCGAACTCATCTCCCGCATCCTCGGCATCAACGGCCACATGATCGTCCAGCCGATCGACGGTCCGCTCAACAACTATCCGGAACTGGCGACTAAATTCTCGGGCGTCAAAGGCGTCACCATGGCGATCCCGATGGTCGAAGGCCAGGTTCTGGCGCAAGGGGTCGGTGACAGTTCGACCGGCGCGCTGGTGCGCGGCATCCGCGCCGACGACCTGAGTAAGATGAAGTCGGTTTCCGGCCACATCCAGTCCGGTGATCTCGTCGGCTTTGCCTCCGGCTCCGGTGTCGCGATCGGCTCGCGCATGGCCGAGCAGCTTGGCATAACGGTCGGCGGAACGATTACGCTGACCTCGCCCAACGGCGACGTGACGCCGCTCGGCATGAACCCGCGTGTGAAGGCCTATACCGTCTCGGCGATCTACGAGATCGGCATGTCGGAATATGATTCAACAATCATCTTCATGCCGCTTGAAGAGGCACAGCTGTTCTTCAACGCCGAGGGACTGGTTCAGTCGATCGAGATCTTCGTCGAACATCCAGATGTCGTCGAGGAGTTGCGCCAGCCGATCGAGGACGCGGCCGGACGGCAGATCTTCATCACCGACTGGCGCGACCGCAACAAGACCTTCTTCTCCGCGCTACAGGTGGAGCGCAACGTGATGTTCATGATCCTGACGCTGATCGTGCTGGTCGCGGCGCTCAACATCATCTCCGGCCTGATCATGCTGGTGAAGGACAAGGGCAGCGACATCGCGATCTTAAGGACCATGGGCGCGACCTCGGGCTCTGTCATGCGCATCTTCTTCATGACGGGGGCTGCCATCGGCGTCGCCGGAACGGTCGCGGGCGTGGCGCTCGGCGTCGTCGTCTGCCTCAACATCGAATCCATCCGACAGTTCTTCTCCTGGATCTCCGGAACGACGCTGTTTAGCCCTGAGCTTTATTTCCTCAGCCAGCTTCCGGCCGACATGAACGCCGACGAGACTGCACTCGTCATCGTCATGGCGCTGACCCTTTCCTTCCTCGCCACGATCTTTCCGGCCTGGCGCGCCTCGCGCCTCGATCCGGTGCAGGCCCTGCGTTACGAATGACAAGGACATCACCTCAATGAATGCGCGCGTGGCACTGCAGCTTTCCGGCGTCGAACGACACTATGGGGAAGGCGAGACGTTCCTTTCCATCCTCAAGGGTGCGGACTTCACGCTGAGAAGCGGCGAGACTGTGGCGCTGGTCGCGCCGTCAGGGACCGGAAAATCGACGCTGCTGCATGTGGCGGGTCTGCTGGAACGCCCCGATAGCGGCGAGGTGCTGGTCAACGGGGTGTCCTGCGGCGGGCTCAATGACGATCGGCGCACGGCGATCCGTCGCAACGAGATCGGATTCGTCTACCAGTTCCACCACCTGTTGCCTGAGTTCTCGGCGCTCGAAAACATCATGATGCCGCAGTTGATCGCCGGTCTGCCCAAGGCGGAAGCCGCGGAGCGGGCTGGGGCGTTGCTCGACTATATGCGCATCGGCCACCGCGCCGATCACCGCCCGGCGGAACTTTCCGGCGGCGAGCAGCAGCGCGTTGCGATTGCGCGCGCCGTTGCCAACGCGCCACTCGTTCTCCTTGCCGACGAACCGACAGGCAATCTCGATCCGGAGACCGCCGGTTATGTCTTCGAGGCGCTGGAAGCGCTGGCACGGCAGTCGGGCCTCGCGGCATTGATCGCGACGCACAATCACGAGCTCGCCGGACTGATGGATCGGCGGGTGACGATCGAAGACGGCAAGGTCGTCGAGATGAATTGAGTGTGCCGGAGGGCGGATGCGACGACCACTCGGACGCCGCCACGTCAGCCTGCCTCTCGCTGGCGCACCTACAGTCTCTCGACGTAAATCTAGACCGCCCTCGATGATCGTCGAAGCGGTGATCGACAAGCTGGTCGCAACGAAGTGATGAGGCGAAGGAAGGCAGGATGACCGCCGTGACCGAAGATCGGGTGCAGGCCGCGGAGCGGCCTGAAAAGTCCTCCAGCCGACCCTTTTCCGCCTTCGAGCGTATGGTGGCGTGGCGCTACCTTCGCTCCAGACGCAAGGAAGCCTTCATCTCTGTCATCGCCGGCTTCTCCTTCATCGGCATCATGCTCGGGGTGGCGACGCTGATCATCGTCATGGCCGTCATGAACGGCTTCCGCACCGAACTCATCTCCCGCATCCTCGGCATCAACGGCCACATGATCGTCCAGCCGATCGACGGTCCGCTCAACAACTATCCGGAACTGGCGACTAAATTCTCGGGCGTCAAAGGCGTCACCATGGCGATCCCGATGGTCGAAGGCCAGGTTCTGGCGCAAGGGGTCGGTGACAGTTCGACCGGCGCGCTGGTGCGCGGCATCCGCGCCGACGACTTGAGCAAGATGAAGTCGGTTTCTGACCACATCCAGTCCGGCGATCTCGTCGGCTTTGCCTCCGGCTCCGGTGTCGCGATCGGCTCGCGCATGGCCGAACAGCTTGGCATAACGGTCGGCGGTACCATCACGCTGACCTCGCCCAACGGCGACGTGACGCCGCTCGGCATGAACCCGCGTGTGAAGGCCTATACCGTCTCGGCAATCTACGAGATCGGGATGTCGGAGTATGACGCGACGATCATCTTCATGCCGCTTGAAGAAGCGCAGCTGTTCTTTAACGCCGAGGGACTGGTCCAGTCGATCGAGATCTTCGTCGAGCATCCTGATGTCGTTGAGGAGTTGCGCCAGCCGATCGAGGATGCGGCCGGACGGCAAATCTTCATCACCGACTGGCGCGACCGCAACAAGACTTTCTTCTCGACGCTCGAGGTCCAGAGCAACGTGATGTTCATGATCCTGTCGCTGATCGTGCTGGTCGCGGCACTCAACATCATCTCCGGCCTGATCATGCTGGTGAAGGACAAGGGCAGCGACATCGCGATCCTGCGGACCATGGGCGCGACCTCCGGCTCGGTGATGCGCATCTTCTTCATGACGGGGGCTGCAATCGGCGTTGCCGGAACGGTCGCGGGCGTGGCGCTCGGCGTCGTCGTCTGCCTCAACATCGAATCCATCCGACAGTTCTTCTCCTGGATCTCGGGAACGACGATATTCAGCCCTGAGCTTTATTTCCTCAACCAGCTCCCGGCCGATATGAACGCAGACGAGACCGCACTCGTCGTCGTCATGGCGCTGACCCTTTCCTTCCTCGCCACGATCTTTCCGGCCTGGCGCGCCTCGCGCCTCGATCCGGTGCAAGCCTTGCGTTACGATTGACCCCACGCTGTGACTTGCAACGTCGTTTCTTGAATGAATGCGTGCGTCTGACACAGCGATTACCAAGCTTCGCCGGCGATCCGCGGCGTTTGGCGTCCAAAGCGCGCCGCGATCCTTCAGATTCGCGAACCGCTGCGCGCTCTTGCGTCACTTGCTGCGGGCCTTGCCCTCAACGCCTGATCAGACCGCCGCGATAGTCGAGCTCGTAGGCTTCCTCGCCGTCGACGAAGATGACCTCATGCCCGGAAAAATGTGAGGTGTCGCCGCGGCTGTTGTCGATGTAGTAGCCATGGGCGTGCCGGAACTCCGTGCCGCCGAGGAAATGCCGCTTGTCGCGGTACATCGCCTGAAGCGCCGCCCTGATGACGACGCCTGCCTTTTCGCCGTTTATGAGGTCAGGACGGATGATCCGGCCGAAGTAGTTCATCGCCCAGTGCGGCTCGTCATTCTGCCACACGGTCTCCTGGCCTGCGAAATCGGTCCCGCCGAAATAGCTGTCGAGGTAGCGCCAGCTATCCCGCTCGTAGCCGATGTCGTGGGAACCCGGGCGTGACGACGGTCGCTGCCCGCCGCCGCCGACATAGGTTTTTGATTTGGCTTCAACGATGAATTCTCTGAGTGCTTCGAGCGCGGCCATGATTGTTCCTCATACGTTCGCGCCGGAGGATGTCGCGATCCGCTGAAGTTGTAAAGAACAAATAGAGAACAATCACCCAGTTATTACAGACCGCACGCCTTCTGCCCGCGATCGTCGCTCCAGTCCTTGAGAAGGATGAGCTCGCCTTTCGCGGTGATTGGCTTGTCGTTCGATTTGCCCTTGCCCGTCAGCACGTTGAGGTCGCATTGCGCGGTGTTGTCCGGATCGAGCGTATCGTAGGACGAGTAGGTGTAGCCCGCCACGACGAAGTCGAAGTTGCGATAGGCGACCGTCAGCTTCTGTTCCCAGCGGTCGCGCCCGATGGCATCGTTCTGACTGGTGATGAGCAACGAGCCGCTCGGCAGCGCCTCGATCGACGGCGCTTGGCCGACGAGTTCGAACTGACCCCAGACCTTGTTCGGAATGGCCGACTTTAATGCCAGCGCGCCGTTGTCGCCGGTGAGGTAGAGATAGATGCCGTTGTCCTCGTCGCTGCCTTCGGCGGGTCGTACGATGAGCGCGAGATCCGGGCTCCCGTCCTTGTTCCAGTCGCCGGTCGCCGCCGAGACGATGCGGGCGGGGTCTATCGTCTCTGCTGCGGAGACGGTGGTCGGAAGCAGGATCAGCAAGGGGAGAATCAGGCGTGCAAGCATGTCGGAGCGCTCCGCGTGGTCGTTCCTCTTGATATGCGGGCGCCGCGCTTTCCTCAAGCGGCTCGTCGTCAGTTAACCTGCATTCGGGCGCGATGTTAACCATCGTGAACAGAATGCCTGTGCACTGCTTGACGCGTGAACAAAAATGGAACAAAGTAAAAACATAACGGAAAAGGAGCCATGTTATGACTGATTTTGTTCGTGACCTCGCCGCCTTCGCGTCGATGAGCCTGTTCATCGCAAGCATCTCTTTCATTGCGCTCGGCCTCTGAAGGCGGGCGTCAACATCTTCTCTCAAGCACCTCCGCAAAGCGTCTCATCCCCGTTGAATAAGGGGGACGACATGTCAGGGGAATCTGGACATGACGGGCGATAAACGGGATATCCTTCCGACTGGACAGGAATCAGGGTGCGACAATGGCAGACGACAGCAAGGCAGCATCGAGTGAGGCGCTCGGCACGGATCCGCAGTTCGTGCATCTGCGCGTCCACTCTGCCTTCTCCTTGCTCGAAGGCGCTCTGCCGCTGAAGAAGGTCATCGGCAAGGCGGTCGCCGATAACCAGCCGGCGATCGGGATCGCCGACACCAACAATCTCTTCGCAGCCCTCGAATTCTCGCAGAAGGCAGCCGGTGACGGGCTGCAGCCGATCACCGGCTGCCAGTTGTCGATCGACATGGAGGACGAGACCGAGGGGGATCGGCGCGGCCATGGGCATCAGCTCGCCAAGCTGCCGTCGATCGTGCTCATCGCCGCCACCGATGACGGCTATACGCGCCTCGTCGATCTCGTCAGCCGTGCCTATCTGAGCGGCGAGGGCAGCCAGGCGACGCGCATTACGCGCTCCTGGCTTGCCGAATGCGGCACCGAGGGCTTGATTGCGCTGACCGGCGCGTCCGGTGGCCCGGTGGATATCGCCATGAAGGCGGGCTCCACGGCGCTCGCCGAAGCGCGTCTCGAAGCCTTGCATGATCTCTTTGGCGATCGGCTCTATATCGAGCTGCAGCGCCACGGTGGCCATGACCGGCGGCACGAGAGCCGGATGATCGAGCTTGCCTACAAGTTCGATATTCCGCTTGTCGCCACCAACGAAGCCTTCTTCCCGTCGCCCTCCGACTATGAGGCGCATGACGCCCTAATGGCGGTAGCGCACAACGCCATGGTGTCGGACGACAGCCGGTTCCGCCTGACACCGGACCACTATCTGAAGAGCCGCAAAGAAATGGCGGCGCTGTTTGCCGATCTGCCCGAGGCACTGGAAAACACGATCGAGATCGCCCGGCGCTGCTCCTTCATGCTGAAGACCCGTGGGCCGATCCTGCCGCGCTTTACCGGCGCGACGGCGGATCCGGAGGAGGCCGAGCGCGCCGAGTCGGACGAACTGCGTCGCCAGGCGGAGGAGGGCCTCGAAGACCGTCTCGCGAGACTCGGTATGGCGCCCGGCTACACCCAAGAGGAATACCGCGAGCGCCTGGCCTTCGAATTGAGCGTCATCGAGCGCATGAAGTTCCCCGGCTACTTCCTGATCGTTGCCGACTTCATCAAATGGGCCAAGCAGCACGACATCCCCGTCGGGCCGGGCCGCGGCTCGGGCGCCGGCTCGCTCGTCGCCTATGCGCTGACGATCACCGACGTCGATCCGATGCGCTTCTCGCTGCTGTTCGAACGCTTCCTCAATCCCGAGCGCGTCTCGATGCCCGACTTCGACATCGACTTCTGCCAGGACCGGCGCGAAGAGGTGATCCGCTACGTTCAGCGCAAGTACGGTCGCGAACAGGTGGCGCAGATCATCACCTTCGGTTCGCTGCAGGCCCGTGCCGCCTTGCGCGACGTCGGTCGCGTGCTCGAAATGCCCTATGGTCAGGTCGACAAGATCTGCAAGCTGATGCCCAACAACCCCGCCAACCCGACGCCGCTTTCCAAGGCGATCGAGGAGGAGCCGCGCCTGCAGGAAGAGGCCGAGAAGGAGCCGGTGGTCGCCCGCCTTCTCGATATCGCCCAGAAGATCGAAGGCCTTTACCGCCACGCCTCGACCCACGCCGCCGGTATCGTGATCGGCGACCGGCCGCTGTCGCAGCTGGTGCCGATGTATCGCGATCCGCGCTCCGACATGCCGGTCACCCAGTTCAACATGAAGTGGGTCGAGCAGGCCGGTCTCGTCAAGTTCGACTTCCTCGGCCTGAAGACGCTGACGGTGTTGAAGGTCGCGGTCGATTTCGTCAAGCAGCGCGGCATCGAGGTCGATCTCGCGAGCATCCCACTCGATGATCTGAAGACCTACGAGATGCTGTCGCGCGGCGAAACGGTCGGCGTGTTCCAGGTGGAAAGTGCCGGTATGCGCAAGGCGCTGATCGGCATGCGGCCCGACTGCATCGAGGACATCATCGCACTCGTGGCGCTCTATCGCCCAGGCCCGATGGAGAACATCCCGGTCTATAACGCCCGTAAGCATGGCGAGGAAGAGGTCGAGTCGATCCATCCGAAGATCGACCACCTGCTCAAGGAAACGCAGGGCGTTATCGTTTACCAGGAGCAGGTGATGCAGATCGCCCAGGTGCTCTCTGGCTATTCGCTCGGCGAGGCCGACCTTCTGCGCCGCGCCATGGGTAAGAAGATCAAGGAGGAGATGGACAAGCAGCGCGCCCGTTTCGTCGACGGCGCCGTCAAGAACGAGGTGTCGAAGCCGCAGGCCGACCTCATTTTCGACCTGCTCGCCAAGTTCGCCAACTACGGCTTCAACAAGTCGCACGCGGCGGCCTACGCGATCGTGTCCTATCAGACCGCCTACATGAAGGCGCACTATCCGGTGGAGTTCCTGGCGGCGTCGATGACGCTCGACATGTCCAACACCGAAAAGGTCAACGACTTCCGCCAGGATGCCAAGCGTCTGGGCATCGAGGTGATCGCCCCGTCGGTACAGACCTCGTTCCGGCACTTCCAGACGGGCGAAAGCCGCATCTATTACTCGCTTGCAGCGATCAAGGGCGTCGGCGAATCAGCCGTCGAGCACATTGTCGAGGTTCGAGGCGACAAGGCCTTCGCAAGCCTCGAAGACTTCTGCCTCCGGATCGACCCCAAGCTGCTCAACCGTCGTGTCTTTGAAAGCCTGATTGCCGCCGGCGCCTTCGATTGCTTCGGCTACGACCGGGCGGAGCTGGTCGGCGGGCTCGATCGTATTCTCGGGTTTGCCCAGCGGGCTCAGGAAAACAAGACGAGCGGGCAGAGCGACATGTTCGGCGCAGGGGCGGCCACCGGGCCGGAGCGCATTGCGCTTCCGACCTACACGCCGTGGCTTGCCTCGGAAAAGCTGCACCGCGAGTTCCAGGTTCTGGGCTTCTATCTGTCTGCCCATCCGCTCGACACCTACAATGCGCTGCTCGCCAAGATGCGCGTGCAGACCTTCGGCGATTTCGCCGGCGCTGTGAAGAAGGGGGCGACGGCCGGAAGGCTCGCCGGAACCGTAACCTCGAAGCAGGAGCGCAAGACGCGCACCGGCAACAAGATGGGCATCATTGCCTTCTCGGATTCCTCCGGCCAGTTCGAGGCGGTACTGTTCTCCGAGATGCTGCACCAGTATCGAGACCTGCTGGAGCCCGGCAAGTCGCTGGTCATGACCGTGGCGGCGGAAGAGCGGCCGGAAGGCATCGGCCTGCGCATCCAGACGCTGCGTTCGCTCGAAGAAGAATCGCTGCAACTGCAGAAGGCGCTGCGCGTCTATGTGCGCGATTCCGGACCGCTGAAGTCGATCGCCTCGCACCTCAACACGAAGGGCGACGGGCTCGTCTCCTTCGTCGTCATTAAGGACAATGGCCAGCGCGAGATCGAGGTTGAACTGAACGAGAAGTTCCGGATTTCGCCGGAGATCGCTGCAGCATTGCGCTCGGCGCCGGGCGTCATCGACGTCGAACTGGTGTAATCCGAGGCGGGGCTCCGCTGAATTGCAGTGGAGCGGCGATTGAGCCGGCTTGGAACCTATCGACCCGCGGCGGGACGCTGGCCGGGTGCTTGTCTGCCGGTCTCGCAGATCAGTCGCCGGGACGTGTCCGAGTAATGGTGATGAAGTCGGTGCCCTGACCGGTCTCCAGACCGCTTTCCACATCGGCAATCGAGAGCGACGAGCCCTCGGCGAGCAACGCTTCCACGCGCCTGCGCACATCGTCGGAGATCGTCATGCGCGCCAGCGTGCGCTGGATGCCGTTATAGACGAAGGGATCGGCCTCCGTGGAGATGCCGAGCCGCTTCTTCGTCGAGGCGGGCAGGTGGTTCTCGAGCGAGACGCCGAACCATTTGCCTTCGGCACCTTCTTCTTCATTGTGCCGGAACTGGAGGAAATGCGTTCCGAGCGCCTCTTCCGGCTTGTCGATCGTAAGCCCGGCTTCAAAGAGCGGCTTGAACCCTTGCCGCACGAGGATCTTGCCGTTCTGCGGCGGCGTACGGCCGGCCTTCCGCAGGAGCCTGTCGGTCAGGTCCGGTGTGAGCTTGCCGTCGCCGTCGATGCCTTCGCTTGCCTGGAAGGCACGCAGGGCCGCAATCGTCGCCGGCCCGGCATGGCCGTCGATCGCGCCCGGCGCGTAGCCGAGGAAATCCAGGGACGTCTGAACCTCGCGCATGGTGTCGCGGGTATCGCTGCGGGTGATCAGGATACGGATCGGCTCCTCGGTGGATCGCATCGAATTGGCGCCGCCGGGCGGCTCCCGCATCGCCACTTCCACCGGTGTGTCGCCGGCCTGGCTGATCGCCGGTCTGAGCGGCACGTCGGAAAGCGGCGGCTGGAGATCGATCGGGGCCGGGCGGAAGAGTAGGGCGCTCTTGACCTCCAAGGGCGTTATCTGCCGGTCGGAGATCAGCACGTGCACGCCGCGCTCGGTCAACTTGTAGAGCGAGGCAGCAAATTCGCTCGGTAACCGCACGCAGCCATGGGACGCCGGATAGTCCGGCACATGGTTGGAGCCATGCAGAGCAATGCCCGACCAAGTGAGCCGCTGCATGAACGGCATCGGCGCGTTCGAATAGATGTTCGACTTGTGATGACGCCGCTTTTCCAGGATCGAAAAGATGCCCGATGGCGTCGTGTGGCCCGCCTTGCCGGTCGAGACCGGTGATGTCGCAATGACAGCGTCGCCGTCATAGACGACGAGCGATTGCTGATCTTTCGAGACGATGATCTGCAGCGGCCCGCGACTGCCTGCAAAGCCGGTAGCCGGCGACAAAAGCAGTGCGACGACGCTGGCGGTGAGAGCGAAACGCGATACCATACACTCAACCCAACACGTGACTTGGCGAACAAGCCTAGCCTTCAATCTTTAAGGAATTCATCCTGCTGTGTGGGCTGTCGATCAAGGTTGCGTGATCGCTTTGCGAAGCGTGCCTGCTCGGGCAAGCACGCTTGCGGTCTCACGGATCGCGTTTTCTGGTGCCGAAAGTGTAGCCGGTTTCGACGCTCGCCTTGCCGAATTTGTCGCGCAGCTTGTTGATCGCGTCCTCGGCCGCAGCGCGCCTGGTGGCCGCGGGATCGACGAGATCGGGCGGATCGGCGAGATCCGGGGCGGAGAGATCGCTGACACCGATGCCGATCAGCCGATACTTCGTTCCGTCCGCCTCTTTTTCGAGAAGCTGCAGGCCGATGCGGAAGATGCGGTCGGCAAGGCGGGTAGGGCTATCCAGGCGCCGGTTGCGGGTGCGGATCTTGAAGTCGGCGGTTTTGAGCTTGAGAACGACCGTCTGGCCGGCGAGTTCCGACTTTCGCAGCCGGTGGGCCACTTGCTCGCTGAGGCGCCGCAGATGCGTGACCAGATCGTCATAGCGCGCGATATCGTCGTTGAACGTCGTCTCTGCGGAAACGCTCTTGGCTTCCCCGTCGATTTCGACCGCTCTCTCGTCGAGCCCGCGCGATAGGCGAAAGAGCCGCTGCCCCATGGTGCCATAGCGCCGCATCAGGTCGCCTTCCTCCATGGTCTGCAATTGCCCGATCGTGCGCACGCCGTCACGCTCCAACGTGGCGGCAAAGGCCTTGCCGACGCCCCAGATCAGGGTCACCGGCTTCTCGCGCAGAAACTCCAGCGCCTCGGCTTGGCCGATGACGGAAAAGCCGCGCGGCTTTTGCAGGTCGGACGCCACCTTGGCGAGAAACTTGCAATAGGAGAGGCCGACCGAGACGGTGATGCCGACTTCCTGCTCGATCCGGCGGGCGAGCCGCGCAAGCGTGCGTGCCGGTGGATCGTGATGCAGTCGCTCCGTGCCGCTGAGTTCGAGGAAGGCTTCGTCGATCGACAGCGGCTGCACCAGCGGGGTCAGTTCCTGCATCAGCGTGCGCACCTCGCGGCCGACGCGGGCGTATTTCTCCATATTGGGCTTGATGACGATGGCCTGGGGGCAGGCTTCCAGCGCCTTGAACATCGGCATGGCCGAGCGCACGCCGTGAATGCGGGCGACGTAGCAGGCGGTGGAGACCACGCCGCGTTTGCCGCCGCCGATGATCACCGGCTTGTCGGCAAGCTCCGGGTTGTCGCGCTTCTCGATCGAGGCATAGAAGGCGTCGCAGTCGATGTGCGCCAGCGTCAGGTCATAGAGCTCCGCATGCCGCAGAATGCGCGGGCTGCCGCAGGCAAGGCAGCGCCGCACCGACGCCGCCTGTTCCTTGAGGCAGTCGCGGCAGAAGCCTGGAGAGTGAGCAGCGCTGTCGGGCATATCGGGAACAAATATTGAACATTGCGACCTTAAGCTCTACTCTAGCGAGTCTCAAGGAGGCGCGATTGGAAATCACAATGCAATTGTCGCCGTTGAAAAGGATCACCGGGCGCGTCTTGCGCAGCGCCGGCGCGGCTGAATTTGCGCCGACGGGCAGCCGATCCGGGCTAGCCGCGGAAGTGCGCGCGAATGGCTGCGGCTGCCTCCGGCCAGTCTGCGACGGCGCGGATGTCGGCGTCGAGCTTCGGCGCGAGCGCCTTGAACTCCGAGTCGGCCATGAGGTTTATCGGCAGGCAGGTCGGCGCGTGATCCTTCACCGATCGCAGGTTGCGAAGCATGTCGTCGATGAAGACGAGGGGGACGGTGCGGCTGCCGTGAAGTTTTTGGACGATCGGCCCCTTCGGCTCTTCGGACGCAAGCAGCGGATAGGGCAGGCCGAGCCGGTCAAGAAGAGCGCGACGAACCGCAGCGTGCTGCGGCGGCATCGCAGTCAGAAAGACGATATCGGCTTCCTCCGACAATGCGGCCAGGGTCTCGACGACCTTGGCGGCGGGCGTTTGCCAACGATCCTGCGAGCCGTAGAAGGTGTCGAGCAGGATCTTGACCTCTGGCTCCGTCACCGGCTGCTCGTCCGCGTGGGTGATGATGTTGCCGGTCAGGCGAAACGATCGGGGCAGGAGGACATGGCCGCAGCTCCCAAGGAACGCTTTGAACGGATTGATGAATTCAAGCACGACATCGTCGATGTCGCTGACGATCAGCGGGCGGTTTCCAAGCGTGATGCGGTGAGCTGTCGGCGCGTTTGCCACCCTCAATCCTCGAAGCCTGCGTGGCCGGAAAGTACCATATGGGCGCGCACGACGTCTTCAGGCGCCGTACCAGTCGCCGTGCAGAATGCCATCAGGGTCGGCTCATGGTCCATCAGAAAGGCGACGAGCCCGCCCATGAAGCCGGGTTCGGCAATCGCGTTGCGCAACGCCGTCGGGTCCGTGCCGGTCAGCGCCAGAAAGCGGGACAGAAGCTCAGGCTCGCCGGCAAGCCAGGAGAGAATGTCGATGGCGATTTCGTCGGCGCTCTTCAATGGTTTGCCCCCGTATGGTTTTTACGTGCGGAGTTACCTATTTTTCAACCAAATAGGCCTATCTCTGACGTTGAGGAAATGGGTCGAGTCGTCGGCTCCGCACGTTAATTGTCCTGAGGAGACTTGCAAGGTGACGATGGACAGCAAGGGATCGACATGCCCAAACAGGTGATGATTGTTGAGGACAACGAGCTGAACATGAAGCTCTTCCGCGACCTGATTGAGGCCTCCGGCTATGCGACGATCCAGACTCGCAACGGCATGGAGGCGCTCGAGCTCGCGCGCAAGCATCGGCCCGATCTCATTCTCATGGACATTCAGCTGCCGGAGGTTTCCGGTCTGGAAGTGACGAAGTGGTTGAAGGAAGACGATGAGCTACACGTCATCCCGGTCATCGCCGTGACCGCCTTTGCGATGAAGGGAGACGAGGAGCGGATCCGCCAGGGCGGGTGCGAAGCCTATGTCTCCAAGCCGATCTCCGTACCGAAGTTCATTGAGACGATCAAAACCTACCTGGGCGATGCCTGAGCGGCGGGAAAATTGATATGACTGCGCGTATTCTTGTTGTCGATGACGTTCCGGCCAATGTGAAGCTGCTCGAAGCCCGGTTGCTTGCCGAGTACTTCGACGTGCTGACGGCCAGTGACGGTTATGCCGCCCTGGCGCTCTGCGAAAAGACGCCCATCGACCTGGTGCTGCTCGATATCATGATGCCCGGTCTCGATGGTTTCGAAGTCTGCGAACGGCTGAAGGCGAACCCGAAGACGGCACATATCCCGGTTGTCATGGTCACCGCGCTCGACCAGCCTTCTGATCGCGTGCGTGGCCTGAAGGCCGGCGCCGACGATTTCCTGACGAAGCCCGTCAACGATCTGCAGCTGATGTCGCGGGTGAAGAGCTTGGTGCGGCTGAAGAACGTCAGCGATGAGCTGCGCCTGCGGGCCCAGACGGCGCAGACGATCGGGCTTGAAGATGTTGGCCGGGCGGACCGGCCTGACGAGCCCGGCAACGTCCTGCTCGTCGATGGCCGCGGCTCGTCGCAGGAGCGGCTGCAGCGCGCCCTCAAGCCGATTGCCGAGGTCTCGGTCATCTCCGATCCGCAGGCGGCATTGTTCGAGGCGGCGGAGAACAATTTCGACCTCGTCATCGTCAATGCGAATTTCGACGACTACGATCCGTTGCGGCTCTGCTCGCAGTTGCGTTCGCTGGAGCGCACCCGTTTCATCCCTATCCTGCTGATCGCCGAGCAGGGCAGCGACGAGTTGGTTGTCCGCGCGCTCGATCTGGGCGTGACGGACTATCTGATGCGGCCGGTCGATCCCAATGAACTGATTGCCCGGTCGATGACCCAGATCCGGCGCAAGCACTGCAATGACAGGCTGCGGTCGAGCGTGCAGCAAACCATCGAGCTTGCCGTCACCGACGGCCTCACCGGGCTGCATAACCGGCGCTATTTCGACACGCACCTGAAACTGCTGATGGATCGGGCTGCTGCGCGCGGTCGGCCGCTGTCCATCTGCATGACCGATATCGACCGCTTCAAGCAGGTTAACGACACCTACGGCCATGACGTTGGCGACGAAGTCTTGCGGGAATTCGCCAATCGCATCCGCACGACGGTGCGGGGTGCCGACCTTGCCTGCCGGTTCGGCGGTGAAGAGTTCATCGTGGTGATGCCGGATACGTCAGCCGAAATGGCGGCCGGTGTCGCCGAGCGTCTGCGCACGATCATCGAAAGCCTGCCATTTGCGATCCCGCAGGCGGACGGCCCCCTGAAGGTCACCGCGTCCATGGGGATTGCCACGCTCAGGCCCGGCAGCGACACGGCCGAAGCGCTGCTGAAGCGCGCCGATACGGCGCTCTATCAGGCCAAGCACGAAGGCCGAAATCGGGTGGTGGCAGCCGCCGCCTGAGCCGCGCCTGCTGCGTTTCTGGCCTCAAAGCACCCCAGGGAATTTCTTTGCCCGCCTCTTGCGGCCTGCATTCAAAGTTGTATTCTCGCGTCACCTGTTGCTACCGGGGAGTTTGGGTGGCAGCAGAGATCATGCAGTGTGCCTGTCCAGGTCTGATACAGAATTAACCATGCGCCGAGCGGCACCGCTCCGCGCATTAAGAATTCGTTGATTTTTTTTTATTTTCAGGTGATGCTCATGAAAGAGGGGGCATCCAGCCTTCTGCGATATTCGTTACCCCATGATGCTCAGGTCCGCCGCATCTCCTGGGTCGTGGGGTCGGTCGGTTGGCTTTTGGCGTCCGCGGAATCCTCGTGCCGCAGTCAGAGGCCAGCCGACCCCCTTTCCGACACGCCGTCCCGCCTTCGGGGCGGCGTTTTGATTCTGGGGGAAGAGTAGGGGCGGGCGAGCCGTTTCCTCCCTCTGGCGTGGAACCCGTTTCACTCAGCGCCTATGCGAGATGCTCAGGGCATTGGCCTAAAAAGGAAAGGGCGCCTGACCTTGCGGTCGGCGCCCTTCAATTCCCGTAAACCGGCGATCTTACTTGATCTTGGTTTCCTTGAATTCGACGTGCTTCTTGACGACCGGGTCGTACTTGGTCTTCGTCATCTTTTCCGTCATCGTACGGCTGTTCTTGGTCGTGACGTAGAAGAAACCCGTGTCGGCTGTCGAAAGCAGCTTGATCTTGATGGTGGTGGCTTTTGCCATGGTCGTCCTGCCTTTGTAACAATGAAAGCCGTGGACAACCGGTTGCGGGCCACGGGCAAGGTTGGCGCGAAACTACAAATCGCGGCCGAAAAGTCAAGACCGTTTTGGTTTCAAAACGATCCTGACCACCGAAAGCGCGACATAGAGACCGAAAAAGCCGGCGATCGCCCAGGCAAAACCGTTGTTGCCGGTGGCGTCCATTGCCGCGCCGATCGCCTGCGGTCCAGCGACGGTACCGACGGCGTAGGAAAACACGAAGGCCGCGTTGGCGGCGGCGAGATCCGCGCCCTGAAGCCGTGAGCCCAGGTGGCTGAGGCCGACCGTGTAGAGGCCGGAGACACAGCCGCCCCAGAACAACAGCACAATTGCCATCAGGAACCAGCTCTCGACCAACAGCGGCAGGAACAGCGCGCCGATAAGACCGATCAGCGTCATCGCCGAGAGCAGTGTGCGCCGGTCTTTGACCCTGTCGGAGAGCATGCCGACCGGGATCTGGAAGATGAAATTGCCGACCCCCATGACCGTTAGCAGAAGCGCTGCCTGCGATTCGCTGAAACCGGACCGCGTCCCGAAGATGAGGAACAGCGAGAGACCGCCTGATTCGACCGCGCCGAATATGAAGACGGCAGCCGTTGCCGTGGGCACGAGGAAGACGTAGCGCAGGAAATGCCGCTCGGGCTTCTCGTCGATGACGGGGCTTTCGTCGCGCGCGAGGAAAATCGGCACGGATGCCAGGAGGATGACGCCGGCGCCGACGAGGAAGGGCAGGAGGCCTTCGCTGCCGAGGATCGAAAACAGCAGCGGGCCGGTCAGGAACCCAAGCGACAGGAATGTGCCGTAGATCCCCAGCACGAAACCGCGCTTGCTCGGCGGGGCCGTCGCGTTGATCCAGAACTCGGAAAGAATGAAGAGGACGGTGATCGCTCCGTGGAAAACGATTCGGAGCGGGAACCAGAGCCAGAAATTGGTGATGTAATAGAAGCCGAGCGCGCTGGTGGCCGCGATTAGCACGGCCCATAGCATCGTTGGCGCTACGCCATGCCGGTGGGCGAACTTCGTCGTGAAGGGGGCAGCCACCATCGATGCCAGGCCCGCCATGGCGGAATTCAAGCCGATGAGGGTCGAGGAAATTCCGCGCTTCTCCATGATGATGGATAGCAGCGGCAGGCCGAGGCCGATGGCGATGCCGACCGCGCTGATGGCAGCAACGGCCGCGATCAGCGACCGCCAGTGAATTTCCTCAACCGGTGCAGCCGTACCGGGCGATGGCTGTGACATCTGACGCGGATCCTTAGAGCAATGTGCGCACGAAGCGCCCATGGCGCGAGGTATAGAGTGGAACCGGTCGTTCGCAGGGCAGCGAAGGATCGGCGTCCAGTCCGTTCCTGAGGTCCGCGAGGATGACCGCGGTGATGTCAGGTATCCGTAGCGACGGAGTAACGTTCACATCGATCCACTGCAAATCCTGAAGCTCCCGACTGTCCAGGAACCGCGTAGGATCGATTTCGGCCTCGTCGGCGAACACGGCGAAGAAACGCGTATCGAACCGCCTCGTGTTGCCTGGAGGGGTGATGGCCCGAGCCATATAGCGCAACTTTGCAAGATCGGGAAGAAAGGGAACGGGAGCTTCGGCCGAAGGAAGCGGCGCGCCTATGGCGATGCCGGCTTCCTCGTAAAGTTCACGCAGGGCGGCAAGCGCGAGCGCGCGCGCCCGGGCATCCGACAGTCCGCGCGCGCCGGCCACCTTCAGCGTTCGCAGGACGGAGGGATGGAGATCGGAGCCGAAGCCAATTCGATGATCGCCGGTATCGCGGCGTCCGCCGGGGAACACATAGAGATCCGGCATGAAGGCGTGCGCACTGTGGCGCCGCCCCATAAGCACACGCACGCGGCCGCCAACGCGATCGAGCAGCATGATCGAAGCGGCATCCCGGGGCCGCATGGTCGCGGGACGCGGAGGCTTGGGTTCGTTGCCCGTCTCCCGCGCCGGCCTCATGCCCGTTCGTCTCTCGGGGGCAACACGTCCTCAGGCGCATCTTCGTGTCCGCCGAAGCCATGCATCTTCAGCGCCCATTGCAGGCCGATGACGGCGCCTTTTACAGGCTGCAGCAGCGCCAGCGAACTGATGACGGTGATCGGTGCCCAGATGGCGAGATGCTGCCAGCTGTTGAGCGGAAGGATGAGGTCGGTCGCCATGTAGCCGGCAAGCACGAGGTGGCCGACGATCGTGACGACGATATAGGGCGGGAAGTCGTCGGCGCGGTGGTGGTCCATGCGCTCGCCGCAGGCCGCGCACGTCTCAACCGACTTGAGGTAGCTGCGAAACAGCTTGCCGCTGCCGCACGCTGGACAGCGGCCGAGAAAGCCGCGCTTCATCGAAAGACCAACGGAGCGCTCGTCGCTTTTGGACCCGCCCAGATGAAGTGTTTCGCCTGACGCCGCTTTCATGTGCATTCCTCTGTCCTATCGGGACCCTATCGCCGGCCGCGCGGCGGCCGTGTTCCCGGCTTCTTCCGGGCGCCGGTGCGATCCCTGCGACCGGACTTGTGGAAGGAGCGCGTTGCCGTCGGCATCTTGCGTCCTTCGCTGATCATCTCGAAGCGGAGCGCACCCGCAAGCGGCACGGCCTCGACGAGCTTGACGCGTACCGGATCGCCCAGGCGATAGCCGAGCCCGGTCTTCTCGCCGGAAAGCGCCTGATGCGCCTCATCGTAGATGAAGTAGTCGCGTCCAAGTGTTGATATCGGAACGAAGCCGTCGGCGCCATAGGCCGGCAGGGTGACAAAGAGTCCCGCCTTGGTGACACCGGAAACGCGGCCGTCGAATTCCTCCCCGACGCGACCGTTGAGATGATGCGCGATCAGTCGGTCGACCGTGTCGCGCTCGGCCGCCATGGCACGGCGCTCGAAAGTCGAGATCTCGGCGGCGATGTCGTCGAGTACGGCCTCTTCCTGCGGTGTCAGCCCGCCTTCGCCAAGGCCGAGCGAGGCAACCAGCGCCCGGTGCACGATCAGGTCGGCATAGCGCCGGATCGGAGACGTGAAATGCGCGTACTTCAAAAGGTTGAGGCCGAAGTGCCCGATGTTCTCGGGGCTGTAGATCGCCTGGCTCTGCGAGCGCAGCACCATCTCGTTGACCATGGTCTCGAAGGGCTTGCCTTCGGCCTTGGCGAGGATGCCGTTGAAGTGGTTCGAGCGCATGTTCCCGCCCTTGACGAGCGAGATGTCGAGCGTCGCCAGGAATTCACGCAGGCTTTCCTGCTTGGCAAGCGAGGGCTGGTCGTGGATGCGGTAGATCAGCACCTGGCGCTTCTGCTCCAGCGTCTCGGCGGCGGCAACGTTCGCCTGGATCATCATTTCCTCGATCAGCTTGTGCGCGTCGAGGCGTTCGGGAACGAAGACACGGTCGACCGTACCGTCGGGTTTCAGGATGATTTTGCGCTCGGGCATGTTGAGCTCGAGCGGCTGGCGCCGGTCGCGGCCGCGCGTGAGGATGCGATAGCCTTCCCAGAGTGGCTTCAGGATCGTCTCGAGGATCGGCCCGGTCTTGTCGTCCGGATTGCCGTCGATCGCTGCCTGCGCCTGCTGGTAGGAGAGCTTTGCCGCACTCTTCATCATGATGCGATGGAAGGTATGGCCGGCCTTCCGGCCTTCCTTGGAGAAGCGCATGCGCACGGCAAGCGCCGGGCGATCGACGCCTTCCTTGAGCGAGCAGAGGTCGTTGGAGATGCGCTCGGGCAGCATTGGCACGACCCGATCGGGAAAGTAGACCGAGTTGCCGCGCTTCAGCGCTTCAAGGTCCAGAGCGGACTTCGGACGCACGTAGTAGGAGACGTCGGCAATCGCCACCGTGACGATGACGCCGCCGGGATTGTCCTCGGACGGATCCGGCTCCGCATAAACGGCGTCGTCATGGTCCTTGGCGTCGGCCGGATCGATGGTGATCAGCGGCAGCGTGCGCCAGTCCTCGCGGTGCGCCATGGTGGCGGGGCCTGCGGCGTTCGCCTCCTCGATCACCCGTTCCGGGAAAACGTGGGGAATGCCGTGGGCATGGATGGCGATCATCGAGATCGCTTTCTCCGAGGCGACCGAACCGATGACGGTCTGCACCTGCGCGCGCGGCAGACCGTAACGGCCGAGACGCGACAGCTGCACCTCGACCAGATCGCCGTCCTCAGCGTTGCCCGTGAACTCCGGATCAACGAGTATTTCCTCGCCGCGCTTTTCGATCGGCATCAGGCGGCCACCGCCGCCGGGCGTCGAGCGGAAAACGCCGAGCACGGCATCCTTGCGCTTGTCCAGCACCTTGATGATGCGCGCCGTATAGGCCGGGCCGCCCCGTTCCTTGGCCGGGAAGATCTTGGCGAGAACGCGGTCGCCGAGACCGCCGACCGGAGCCTTGCCCTTACCCTTGGCGACGGCGGATTGCTTGATCAGCACCGCCGGTGCGACGCCGTCGTCGTCGAGCCATTCGGCCGGGCGGCCGATCAGCTCGCCATCGACATCGCGGATGGTGATGTCGAGCACGGTCACCGGGGGCAGGGCGCCCGGACGCACCAGCGACTTGCGCTTCTTTTCGACCAGGCCGTCGACTTCCAGCGACTTCAGCAGGGCCTTGAGTTCGACACGGGTCTCGCCCTTCAGGCCGAAAGCCTTGGCGATTTCGCGCTTGGAGGCGCGGTCCGGGTTTTCAGCGATGAAGCGCATCAGCACGTCACGCGGCGGGACCGCGCCGTGGATGATCGGCTCGCTTGGCTGGGCCGATCCGGCCTTTGCCGCGCGAGCAGGCTTCTTGCCCTGGCTTCTCTTGCCGGACTGTTCGGTCGGGTCGCGCGGTATTCTGGTCAAGATCAGCCCTTCTTGGCCTTGGCGGCCGTCTTTGTTTTGCTCTTGGCGGGCGCCTTGGCCTTAGCCTTGGTCGCCTTGGCGCCGTCCTCGGACTTCGCCGCTGCCTTGGTCGTCTTGGCCTTGGTTGCCTTCCCCTTGGCCGTTCCGCCCTTGGCAGCACGCTCCGAGATCAGCACAAGTGCCTCCTCGACCGTCACCGACTGCGGATCCTTGCCCTTCGGCAGGGTGGCGTTGACCTTGCCCCAGTTGACATAGGGGCCGTAGCGACCGTCACGAACGGTGATCGGGCCACCGTCGGGATGGTCACCGAGTTCCTTGAGCGACGCGGCAGCGGTGCGGCCCCGGCCGGCACCGGCCTTCGACTGCTTGTCGGCGAGAACCGAGACGGCGCGATTGAGGCCGATCGAGAAGACGTCTTCGATCGATTCGAGGTTGGCATAAGTGCCGTCGTGCAGCACGAACGGTCCGTAGCGGCCAAGCCCGGTCGAGATCATCTTGCCGGATTCCGGATGGGCACCGATATCGCGCGGCAGCGACAGCAGCGCAACCGCCTTCTCGTGGTCGATCGTCGACGGCGTCCAGCCCTTCGGCAGGCTCGAGCGCTTGGCTTCCTTGCCGTCGCCACGCTGGACATAGGGGCCGAAGCGGCCGCTCCTGAGCGTGATTTCCTCGCCGGTATGCGGATCCTTGCCGAGCGCCTGCGGTTCGTTCGAGACCGCCGCCTCCTCGCCGTTGCTGTCGGAGGAAAGCTGGCGGGTGAAGTTGCACTCCGGATAGTTCGAGCAGCCGACGAAGGCGCCGTACTTGCCGAGCTTCAGCGACAGCTTGCCGGTGCCGCAGACCTGGCAGATGCGCGGATCGCCGCCGTCCTCGCGCTTGGGGAAGACCAGCGGCGCCAGTTCCTCGTTCAGCGCGTCGAGCACGTTCGTGACGCGCAGTTCCTTGGTTTCCTCGATCTGGGCGAAGAAATCCTTCCAGAAGTCGCGAAGCACGTCTTTCCAGTTGACCTCGCCGGCGGAGACCTGGTCGAGCTTTTCTTCAAGCGACGCGGTGAAGTCGTAGCCGACATAGCGTGTGAAGAAGCTTTCCAGGAACGCCGTCACCAGCCGTCCCTTGGCCTGGGGGATGAGCTTGCGCTTGTCGTTGGTGATGTAGTCGCGATCGAGCAGGGTCGTGACGGTGGCGGCATAGGTGGAGGGACGGCCGATGCCGAGCTCTTCCATCTTCTTGATCAGGCTTGCTTCGGAATAGCGCGGCGGCGGCTCAGTGAAATGCTGCGAGGCATTGATCTTCTGCTTGGCGAGGTTTTCGCGCGCATTGATCTCCGGCAGGCGGCCATCCTCGTCGCCGTCATCAGTCTGTTCGCCGTCTTCCTTGGCATCCGTATAGGCAGCGATGAAGCCGTCGAAGCGGATGACCGAGCCGGTGGCGCGCAGACCGGCCTTCTGGCCGCCATTGTCCGCAGTGATTTCCGCGGTCGTACGCTCGATCTCGGCCGATGCCATCTGGCTGGCGATGCCGCGCTTCCAGACGAGGTCGTAGAGCCTGAGCATGTCGCCATCGAGGAAACGTCGAACCTGGTCCGGCGTCCGGTTGAAATCGGTCGGGCGGATGGCCTCGTGCGCTTCCTGGGCATTCTTCGCCTTGGTCGAATAGAAGCGCGGCTTTTCCGGTAGATAGCGGTCGCCGAACTGGCTGGCGATCGCAAGGCGCGAGGCTTCGATCGCTTCCGGCGCCATCTGCACGCCGTCGGTACGCATATAGGTGATCAAACCGACCGTCTCGCCGCCGATGTCGACGCCTTCATAGAGCTTCTGCGCGACCTGCATGGTGCGCGAAGCGGAGAAGCCGAGCTTGGAGGAGGCGGCCTGCTGCAGTGTCGAGGTGGTGAAGGGCGGCGACGGGTTGCGCTTGACCGGCTTTGCTTCGATGCTATCGACCACATAGGCGGCGCCATCGAGCAGGGCCTTGAGACGATTTGCTTCTTCGCCGTTGCCGACAGCCTTCGGCGCAAGACGCTTGCCATCGGCCGAAACGAGACGCGCCTCGAACTCGTCCCCGCGCGGCGTCTTCAAGAGCGCCGAGATGTTCCAGTACTCCTCGGAGATGAAGCGCTCGATCTCGTTTTCACGATCGCAGACGAGGCGCAGCGTCACCGACTGCACGCGGCCAGCCGAGCGGGCGCCCGGCAGCTTGCGCCAGAGCACCGGCGAGAGGTTGAAACCGACGAGATAGTCGAGTGCGCGGCGCGCCAGGTAAGCGTCGACCAGCGAGGTGTCGATGTCGCGCGGATGAGCGATTGCTTCGAGAACGGCCTTTTTGGTGATGGCGTTGAAGGCCACGCGCTTGACCGGCTTGTCGCCGAGCACCTTCTTCTTCTTCAGAAGGTCAAGCACATGCCAGGAAATCGCTTCACCTTCGCGATCCGGGTCGGTTGCGAGAATGAGGCCGTCGGCGGATTTGACCGCGTCGGCGATGTCCTTCATGCGTTTCGCCGAGGCACTGTCGACTTCCCAGGACATCTCGAAGTCTTCGTCGGGACGGACCGAACCGTCCTTCGCCGGCAGGTCGCGCACGTGACCAAACGAAGCCAGTACCTTGTAGCCGGGGCCCAGGTACTTGTTGATCGTCTTTGCCTTGGAAGGCGATTCCACCACTACAACATTCATCGTCATTTTCTGAGACAACCGGTCCTGGTTCGGCGTCAGCGCCGTTTGCGCCGTACTTCGCCTGATATCGACGCCCCGAAATGGACAGGGATTCGAACGGGGTCAAGGGGGTTCGCCCAAAATAACGAAGAGAGGCCAGTGGGCGAACCATGCGGAAACACGCGGAATCTGCGATCTGAAACGTGTGATTGGTCCCGCTGGCGTGCCCGCCTGTGGCTGTGGCTTGTCATCATTCGGGCGTCGCGAGCGACACGAGGCCGCCAGCATGGCGATCAAGCCGACCGGCCAGATCAAGTTCCAGCAGAAGCAGATAGACCTGAGCCGGCGAAAGCCCGGTGTGGCGGACGATATCGTCGATCTCGACCGGCGTCGGGCCGAGCGCGGTGCTGACCGCGGCGCGGTCGCCGTCGCTCGCGCTCGCCGGAACACCAACCCGCGCCTGACCATCCGGTTCCCGCACGCCCGGCAGCGGCAGCTCCAGCTGGCTGAGTGGCGCCAGCGCCTCGATCACGTCATCCGGGCCGGTCGTGACGATCGCGCCCTGTTTCAGGAGATCGTTGGTGCCATGGCAGCGCGGATCGAGCGGCGAGCCGGGAACCGCAAAAACGAGCCGGCCGAAATCGGCGGCGTAGCGCGCGGTGATGAGCGAGCCGGAGCGGTGCGCGGCCTCGACGATCGCAACGCCGAGGCTGATGCCGGCGATCAGGCGGTTGCGGCGCGGAAAGTCGCGCGCCCGTGGCTCCCAGCCGAAAGGCATTTCGCTGATCGCGAGGCCCCGACCGGCCGTGATTTCTTCGAGCAGGCCGACGTTCTCGGGCGGATAGGGACGGTCGAGACCGCCGGCAAGGGCAGCGATCGTGCCGGTATCAAGGCTGGCGCGGTGGGCGGCCGTATCGATGCCGCGCGCGAGGCCCGAGGTCACGACATAACCGGCGCGGCCGGCGTCGAGCGCAATCATCGCCGCAAACTTTGCGCCGCTGACCGACGCGTTGCGCGAGCCGACAATGCCGAGCGACGGGCGGCCAGCCGCGCTGAGATCGCCTTTCATCGCGAGCAGAGGGGGAGCACCGTCGATCTGCCTGAGTGCCGAGGGGTAGGCTGCTTCGCCGATGCCGATGAAGACAGCGCCATGGCGTCGGGCAGCTTCGAGTTCCCGTTCGACCTCGCTTACGGAAGCCACACGATAGGTCTGCCTGGTTCCACCGCGCCGCGACAGTTCAGGCAAGGCGTCGAGCGCGTTTTCAGCGGTGCCGAAATGGTTGATCAGGTCGCGGAAGGCGATGGGGCCGACATTGTCGCTGCGAATGAGCCGGAGCCAGGATATCTTCTGTCGTTCGGTCAGCGCCACTCCGTTTCGTCCTGCGCTGGCCTCAGACATTATCCTTTGTCTCCGATCTTGCTTTCCGTGCCGGCGAGCAGCCGCTGAATGTTGGCGCGGTGCTTCACCCAGGTGATGACCGTCATGGCGGTAAAGAGGAGGGCGACCTTCTCGTTGCCTGCCGCGTAGAGTAGAACCGGAATGATAGCCGTTGCAACCAGGGCGGACAATGAGGAGTAGCGGCTGATTTTCGCCATGCCGAGCCAGATGACCGCGAAGGCAAGCACCATGAGGGGAGCAAGGCCGAGCAGGACGCCGATATAGGTGGCGACACCCTTGCCGCCCTTGAAGCCAAGCCAGACCGGGTAGAGATGGCCAATGAAGGCGGCAAAGCCCGCGGCGATTCCCGCCTCGACGCCCCAGTAGGATGCGATGAACGCTGCGGCGGAGCCTTTCAGGGCATCGAGCAACAGCGTTGCGGCAGCAAGCTTCTTGTTGCCGGTTCGCAGCACATTGGTCGCGCCGATATTGCCCGAGCCGATCTTGCGTACGTCGCCGAGCCCGGCCATGCGCGTCAGGATCAGTCCGAACGGGATCGAGCCAAGCAGATAGCCGAAGGCAAGGCTTAAGAGCGTAAAGGGCAGCCCAAGCTGCCAGGACAATAGATCCACCGGTTCCCCTCCCGCGCGACCGCTTTCGGCTTAGGCCGAATGCACCAGCTTGCCGGCAACATAGGTTTGCACGACCCGCCCGGTAAAGCGCGCATTTTCAAACGGCGTATTCTTGGAGCGAGAAACGATCGCCTCTTCGTAAAGCACCCAAGGCTCGTCGAGATCGAGGACGGTGATATCGGCCTTGGCGCCGGGTTTCAGCGTACCGGCGTCGAGACCGAAGATCGCCGCCGGCCGCGTCGACATCGCATCGATCAGGCGCATCAGCGGAACCTGGCCGCTGTGATGCAGGCGAAGCGCGGCCGCGGCCAGCGTTTCCAGGCCGATCGCCCCATCGGCAGCATCGGCAAAGGGCAGCCGCTTGGTGTCGACGTCCTGCGGGTCGTGCGAGGAGACGATGATATCGATTGTGCCGTCGGCCAGTGCCTCGGCCATGCCGATCCGGTCGTCCTCGCTGCGCAGCGGCGGCGAAAGCTTGAAGAATGTCCGGTATTCGCCGATGTCGTTCTCATTGAGCGCGAGATTGTTGATCGACACGCCGCAGGTGACGTTGGCGCCACGCTCGCGTGCGGTACGGATCGCGGCGGCCGATTCGGGAACCGAGATCTGGGCGGCGTGATAGGCGGCACGCGTCAGTCCGGCGATGCGCAGGTCGCGCTCGAGCGGAATGATCTCCGCTTCGCGCGGGATCCCGGAAAGGCCGAGCCAGCTTGCAAGCAGGCCCTCGTGCATGACGCCGTTGGCACCGAGATACTTGTCGCGGGTCTCAAGGGAGATGACGGCGCCGAATTCGCGCGCATAGGTCATGGCGCGGCGCAGGACCAGCGTGTCGTGAATCGAGCGACGACCATTGGTGAAGCAGACAGCACCCGCTTCGCGAAGCAGGCCAAACTCGGTCATCTCTTCGCCGGCAAGACCCTTGGTCAGCGCTGCGGCCGGATGCACGTTGACGAGCGCCTTGTCGCGCGCCGTCTTCTTCACATATTCGACGAGCGCGATGTCGTCGATGACAGGGTCGGTCTCCGGCATGGCGATGAAGGTGGTGACGCCGCCGGCAGCGGCGGCCCGCGATGCTGACTCGAAGGTCTCGCGGTGTTCGCTTCCCGGTTCGCCGACGAAGACGCGGGCATCGACGAGGCCCGGAACGGCGGTGAGGCCGGCGCAGTCCTTGACGAAGGCGCCATCCGGCGCGCCCTGGTTCTGGGCATCGGCACCGGCAGCAAGGATAAGGCCGTCGTCGCCGACGATAACAGTGCCGACTTCATCGAGATTGCGCGAGGGATCGACGATGCGAAGGTTCTTCAGAACGAGTGGTCTGGTCATGTGCGCGGCCCCTGGTTCTGCGAGAGAAGCAGCGTTTCCATAACCGCCATGCGCACGGCAACGCCCATCTCGACCTGCTGTTCGATCACGCTCTGCGGCCCGTCGGCGATTTCCGAGGCGATCTCGACGCCGCGGTTCATCGGCCCGGGATGCATGACAAGCGCATCCGCCTTGGCTGCCTTCAGCTTTTCCGCATCGAGCCCGTAGTAGTGGAAGTATTCGCGTACAGACGGCACGAAGGACCCGGCCATGCGCTCGCGCTGCAGGCGCAGCATCATGACGACATCGGCATCCTTCAGGCCCTCGGCCATCGAGTGGTAGACTTCGACGCCCATGTCGGCGATCCCGGAGGGAAGCAGCGTCGCCGGTGCGACGACCCGAACCCGTGCGCCCATCTGGTTCAGGAGCAGGATGTTGGAGCGCGCAACGCGCGAGTGAAGCACGTCGCCGCAGATCGCCACGATGATGCGCGAGAGCTTGCCCTTGGCGCGGCGGATCGTCAGCGCGTCGAGCAGCGCCTGCGTCGGGTGCTCGTGCTGGCCGTCGCCCGCGTTGACGACGGAGCAGGAGACCTTTTGTGCGAGAAGGGCTGCGGCACCGGCCGAGGAGTGACGCACGACCAGCACGTCCGGGTGCATGGCGTTCAGCGTCATCGCCGTGTCGATCAGCGTCTCGCCCTTCTTCACCGAGGAATTGCCGACCGACATGTTCATCACGTCGGCGCCAAGGCGTTTGCCGGCAAGCTCGAAGGAAGACTGCGTCCGGGTCGAGGCCTCGAAGAAGAGGTTGATCTGCGTCAGACCCCGAAGCGTCGACGTCTTCTTTTCTCTTTGACGGGAGATTTGGACGGCTTCATCGGCGCGATCGAGCAGATAGGTGATATCCTGCTCCGTGAGCCCCTTGATGCCGAGCAGGTGGCGATGCGGGAAAGTGATCATGGGCCGCCCTTGCGCTCTGGAAATGTGGTCGCTCTATAAGACCTGGTCCCCGGCACGGCAAGGCTTGCGCGGTTCAGTCCGCAGAAAACTTGCAACGGCGATCCTATCTTTTCTTCGCCCCGTTCCGTGGTCGAGAAACTTGCGCTAGAACCGGCCCATGAATCAGATGAACCGGACTGAACAGAAACTCGCCGAGCTCAACCAGCCCAAGCCCTGGTCCGGTGTCAACGCCTATCGCTCCGATCCGCTGGTGGTCGACATCACATCGGGCATGAGCAAGACGCTGCGCGATGAGTTCGACGTGCTCGGCCGCTACGTCACCTCGCCGGAGGCCCAGGAACTGGCGCGCATGGCGAACGAAGGTCCGCCGAAGCTGAAGACCCACGGGCCGCGCGGCGAGCGTCTCGATGTCGTCGAGTTCCATCCGGCCTGGCATGCGCTGATGCGCCGCTCGATGTCCTCGGGCCTGCACGCGTCCGCCTGGGAAAATCTGCCGGACGAGCGCAACCAGTCGCACAAGACGCGGGCGATCCGCTTCTATCTGACGGCGCAGCTCGAATGCGGCCATCTCTGCCCGCTGACGATGACCAGTGCATCGCTGGCCGCGATCACCGCGTCGCCGGCGGTGCAGAAGGAGTGGGCGCCGAAGATTCTGTCGCGCAAGTACGATTCCACCAACCGTCCGTGGATGCAGAAGTCGGCCGTCACCGTCGGCATGGGCATGACCGAGAAGCAGGGCGGCACCGACGTGCGCGCCAACACCTCGACGGCCGAACGGGTGGGCGAGGGCATCTATCGACTGAATGGTCATAAGTGGTTCATGTCGGCCCCGATGAGCGACGCTTTCGTTATGCTGGCGCAGACCCGCGAAGGGCTTGCCTGCTTCCTGGTGCCGAGGCTCCTGGAAGATGGCAGCGCCAACGGCTTGCGGTTCCAGCGGCTGAAGGACAAGCTCGGCAACCGCTCCAATGCGTCTTCCGAGGTCGAGTTCTCAGACACGTTCGGCTTCATCCTCGGCGCGCCGGATGCCGGCCTCCGCACGATCCTCGACATGGTGACGCTGACGCGGCTCGACTGCGCGCTCGCTTCCGCCGGCATGATGCGCGCTTCGCTTGCCGAAGCCGTACATCATACGCGCGGCCGCAAGGTTTTCGGCAAGCCGCTCGTCAGCCAGCCGATGATGACGCGCGTGCTCGCCGACATGGCGCTCGACGTTGCCGCGGCAAGCGCACTTTCGTTCCGCCTGGCCGAAGCCTTCGACAAGGCGCGCAGCAGCGTGGAAGACGCGGCTTACGCGCGGATCATGACGCCGGTTGCGAAATACTGGGCCTGCAAGATCGCGCCGGCTCTGATCTATGAGGCGATGGAGTGCCTCGGCGGCAACGGCTATGTGGAAGAGCGTGCACTGGCGCGCCACTACCGCGAAGCGCCTGTGAATGCCATCTGGGAAGGCTCCGGCAACGTCATGGCGCTGGATGTGCTGCGGGTTCTCGCCAAGGGCAAGGATCTGTTCGAGCAGCTCTTCGTCGTGCTGGCCCGCGATCTCGGCCCGTCCGGTCGCAAGACGATCGACGTGCTGCGCGCGGCCATGTCGCTGTGCGAGCGTGATGAGGGTGCGGCCCGCATGCTGGTCGAGCAACTGGCGCTCGCCGCCGCTGCCGCCGAGCTCTACCGTCTCGGTGCCGGTCGCATTGCCGATGCCTTCCTCGAATCGCGCCTGGCTGCCGGGTGGCGCTCGACCTACGGCATGCTCGATTCGCGCTTCGATTCCGCCTACATCCTGGACCTTCTCTATCCCCCTGCGGCCTGAGTCGCAGGACGTCCGGCGTAAGCCGTCAGGCCGCTGCGGCATAGGCCGTCAGCCCCCTGCGGCGTAAGCCGTCAGCCAGAGCACGAGCGGTATCGTGAAGAACGAAACGACCGTCTGGACGGTCGCGACCGCCGCATAGAGTTCGGCGTCGCCATCCATCTGCTTGGCCAGTAGATAGCCGTTCATCGCGGTCGGCACGGCCGCGCCGAGCGCGATGACCAGCAGAGCATCGCCGCGAATGCCGAGCAGGTAGCTCGCGCTCACCATGAAGACCGGCATCACGATCAGCTTGAGGAAGACCGCGAGCAACGCCGTCCTGCTGGGCTTCAGCGCATCGGATGCCCGCAGGCCCGCACCGACCATCACCAGGCCGAGGCTGAGCGAGGCGCTTGCCAGCATATCGATCGTGGCCATCACTGGGCCGTAGATCTTCAATCCGATCATGTTGACGAGAATACCGAGCACCGAGGCGACGATCAGCGGATTGGAGACGATCTTGGCGAAGAAGCGGCGGAAGTCGCGATTGCCACCGCCGAACCAGACGAGAACACCGATATTGTAGAGATTGATCGGGATGATCACGAGCGTCATCACCAGGGCGGTCAGTGTTAGGCCGATCGGGCCATAGAGTTTCTGCGCGATCGCCAGCGCCATGAACCCATTCCAGCGTGTCGCCGTCTGGAAGACCGAGGTGAAGGATGCACCTGATACCTGGCGGTTCCGCAGCATCGGCCACAACAGCAGCACGAAGACCGACATCAAACTGACGCTTCCGATCGTAGCTATAGCCGTCGCATCGGCCTTCAATCCGGCAAAATCGGCCTGGGCGAGCGTCGAAAACAACAGCGACGGGAAAAGGATGAAGTAGCCGAACTGCTCGAGCCCGAGCCAAAGACCCTGATCGATCAAGGTCGAACGCTTGAGCCAGGCGCCAAGCAGGACCAGCAGGAAGACGGGAAGGATGCTTTCAAAGACGACGGTCATGGGGGAGGGCCTGCGTGCGGGACGTCTATCGCTACCTCAAATCATCGCCGACCGGAATGCGCTAGTGGCACGAGGCGGCGATCAAACGGGAGGGTCCCGCCTTCAAGGATCCGCGACCGGACTGCCCTGTGAAAATTAACCTTAACAAATGGTTTACGTTGCGCGGGTCGCCGCAAGGGCGGAGATTGATCCGGAATTTTAATGGATTCCGGAATGGAGCGGTTCGGTGAGAACTGGTCTTATGATCATCATGATGATGTTTTTTGCCGGACTGGCGCTAGATATCGCAGTTCCCGCGATGGTTCTTGTGGCCGTCGTGCTGGCTGACCGCGCGATTTACCCGGTTGTCTTTCGGCAGATCTCGGAAAGGGGGGCCGCATGAAGTGGTTTCTGATCCTTTGGGGCGGGCCGATCCTGCTGCTGGGCTCCTGGTACGGCCTGTCGTACTACGACATGAGCTTCGGCTTCTTCATGCTGACGCGGCAAACCCATGATCTGGTGTTCCAGATCTACGGCAATGTCCTCGGCATCCCGCCGGAAACCATTCCGCCGCTCGTAGCCCGCGCGATCGTCGTCGACAGCCTGATCGTTTTCGCCATCATCGGCTTTCGCAAGCGCCGCCAGATCGCCGCCTGGTATCGTCGCCGCTTCGGTGCCGCGGCCCCTCAGTCCGAGAGGCCGTCTCTTGCCAGCGACGCCAGCCTGTCGAGCGCGCCCTGAAGAATGAACGAGGCCGCGGCCGAATCGATGCGTTCGGCCCGCTTGCGTCGTGACACGTCCATCTCGATCAGCACCCGCTCGGCCGCGACGGTCGAAAGCCGTTCATCCCAGAAGGCGAAGGGAAGGGGCGTTTTCTGTTCCATGTTGCGCACGAAGGCGCGGGTCGCCTGACAGCGCGGCCCCTCGCTGCCGTCCATATTGACGGGCAGGCCGATGACGAAGGCCGCGATCTTTTCTTTCGTCGCTGCCGACAGCAGCGCCTCCGCGTCCACGCCGAACTTGACCCGACGGATCACCTCGCGCGGGGTCGCAAAGCGGCGACCGAGATCGGAGACCGAGAGACCGATCGTTTTCGTGCCGAGGTCGAGGCCTGCAATGGCCTGGTTCGGCTGTAGCTGGGCTGCGAGTTCTTCGATAGTGAGAATTGCCATGGGATTGTCGATTCGATCTTTGCGCGGAGAGTTGTCTGATCCATATGCTGTTGCGACAGACAAATCATCAGGGAGATCGTCATGAAGATCAAATGGCTCGGCCATGCCGCCTTTCACATCGAAACGGCAAAGTCCAAAATCCTGATCGACCCCTTCTTTACCGGCAATCCGGCGTTCCGCGACGAGGAGCGCCGGGACGCGACCGCCGGGCTCACCCACATTCTCCTGACCCATGGTCACGGCGACCATGTCGGCGATACCATTGCGATCGCCAAGGAGACGGGCGCGACGGTCGTTGCCAATGCCGACCTTGCCGCCTGGCTCGGCCGGCATGGCGTCAAGGCGCTGGAAATGGGGAACACCGGCGGCACGATCAATCTCGGTAGTTTCTCGACGACCTTCGTCAACGCGCTGCATTCGTCGGCGCAGCTGACCGAGGACGGCGTCTCGCACTCGCTCGGCAATGCCAACGGCCTGGTGCTGCATTTCGAGGACGAGCCGACGCTCTATCACATGGGTGATACGGACATCTTTTCCGACATGGCGCTGATCAACGAGCTGCATCAGCCGGAGATCGGCATCGTGCCGATTGGCGATCGTTTCACCATGGGCGGGGCGGTTGCGGCCCTGGCCTGCCAGCGCTTCTTCAAGTTCTCGACAGCCATCCCCTGCCATTACGGCTCGTTCCCGATCATCGACCAGACCCCGGAAACCTTCGTTGCCGGCATGGAAAGCGCGTCGACCAAGGTGGCGACGCCGCACGTCGGCGGCGTCGTCGAGATCTGATGTTGCGCCGGGCCTTTTGACGAGAGGCCCGGTCCTCCGGCAATTCCCCCGTTGCGTGGCTCGCCCTGCGCCATTATAGCGGGGGAAGTTCCAGTTACCGGAGACGATCATGTCCGTAGACCTTGCCACCGTGAAGCGCGTCGCGCGCCTTGCCCGTATCGCCGTCAGCGAAGAAGAAGCCGAACGGATGATGGGTGAGCTCAATGGCATCCTCGGTTTCGTCGAGCAGCTCTCCGAAGTGAATGTCGATGGCGTCGAGCCGATGACCTCGGTCACGCCGATGGATATGAAGAAGCGGACGGACACCGTATCGGACGGCAACAAGGCCGACGACATCGTTGCCAATGCGCCGAATTCCGATCGCAATTTCTTCCTCGTTCCGAAGGTGGTCGAGTAATCTCCCGCCAGCCGCCCCGACGTTTCTGATTGCGAAAGCCAGATTTTACCATGACCGACCTTACCAGCCTGACGATTGCCGAAGCCCGCACCAAGCTCGCCGCGAAGGACATCACCGCCGTCGAACTGACCGATGCCTATCTCGGCGCGATCGATGCCGCCAATGAGGCGATCAACGCCTACATCGCCGTCACGCCCGAAAAGGCACGAGAGATGGCCAAGGCCTCGGATGCGCGTATCGCCGCCGGCAAGGCCGGTGCGCTCGAAGGCATCCCGCTCGGCATCAAGGACCTCTTCGCCACCGAAGGCGTGCACACCCAGGCCTGCAGCCACATCCTCGACGGTTTCGCGCCGCGCTACGAATCGACCGTGACCCAGAACCTCTGGAGCGACGGCGCCGTCATGCTCGGCAAGCTGAACATGGACGAGTTCGCCATGGGCTCGTCGAACGAGACCTCCTACTACGGCGCGGTCAAGAACCCGTGGCGCGCCAAGGGCTCCAATCTGGATCTCGTGCCGGGTGGCTCCTCCGGTGGTTCCGCCGCAGCCGTTGCCGCGCATCTCTGCGCCGGCGCGACCGCCACCGATACCGGCGGCTCCATCCGCCAGCCGGCAGCCTTCACCGGCACCGTCGGCATCAAGCCGACCTATGGTCGCTGCTCGCGCTGGGGCACCGTCGCTTTCGCCTCGTCGCTCGACCAGGCAGGCCCGATCGCCCGTGACGTGCGCGATGCCGCGATCCTCCTGAAGTCGATGGCAAGCGTCGACGCCAAGGACACGACCTCGGTCGATCTGCCGGTGCCGGATTACGAAGCCGCGATCGGCAAGTCGATCAAGGGCATGAAGATCGGCATTCCGCGCGAATACCGCGTCGATGGCATGCCGGAAGAGATCGAAGCGCTCTGGCAGCAGGGCATTGCCTGGCTGAAGGAAGCCGGTGCCGAGATCGTCGACATCACCCTGCCGCACACGAAATACGCGCTGCCGGCCTACTACATCGTCGCTCCGGCCGAGGCCTCCTCGAACCTTGCCCGCTATGACGGCGTTCGCTACGGCCTGCGCGTCGACGGCAAGGACATCGTCGACATGTACGAAAAGACGCGCGCCGCCGGCTTCGGTCACGAAGTCAAGCGCCGCATCATGATCGGCACCTACGTGCTTTCGGCCGGCTACTACGATGCGTACTATCTGCAGGCACAGAAGGTGCGCACCCTGATCAAGCGCGACTTCGAACTGGCGTTCCATGCCGGCGTTGACGCCATCCTGACGCCGGCGACGCCGTCGTCTGCCTTCGGCATCGCCGACGAGGATCTGGCATCCGATCCGGTCAAGATGTACCTCAACGACATCTTCACGGTAACGGTGAACATGGCCGGCCTTCCCGGTATTGCCGTTCCCGGCGGTCTCGACCACAAGGGCCTGCCGCTTGGCCTGCAGCTGATCGGCAAGCCGTTCGAGGAAGAGACGCTGTTCAAGACGGCGCATGTGATCGAACAGGCGGCCGGCCGCTTCACACCCACCAAATGGTGGTAATCTCTTGAGGGGCGGTACCGACGAGGTACCGCCCTTTCTTCTTCGGTTGCATTGAAAGCCACTCTTGTCGCGGAAGGAGACCGCGTCATGCCCGTCATCCGCCATGCCCGCGCCGGCGACCTCGACCGGCTGGCCGAAATCGGCCTTAGATCCTGGCAGTCGGCAATTGCGGGCCTCGCCGATGGCGAAAAGATGCGGCGCGTGGCCGAGGCCGCATTTCTCCGTTTTCTGTTCGATCACTGGCTTTCCGTTTTGCTCGTCGAAGGCGAGGGCGCCATCTGCGGTTGGGTGGCGTGCGAGAACTTCGACAATGCGATCTCCGATCTATGGATCGAGCCGCAGCTCCAGGGCAGGGGCTTCGGCGGGCTGCTGCTTGCTGAGATCGAGCGTCGTATTGCTGCGGACGGATTCGACGCGGCCACCACCAAGACGCACGCGCGCAACGACCGCGCCGTGCGCTTCTTCCGCAATCACGGCTATGGCGTGAGTTGGCTGTCGACCGCCTATGCGCCGCAACTCGACAGCGACGTTGCCTTCATCGGTCTGAGCAAATCTCTGGAGCAAAGCCCGGATCATTGACACCCCGCCACCTCATGCATGGCAGCCACGCGCAAAGCCGGCTGGCCTATTCACACCGCATTCATTAGGCCCATGAAATATTATGGGGTATGACGTGGTGGTGGGGCACCGCAAGGGGGGCGCTTGTTGCAGATGCTGGATAAAACGGTTCCGCGACCGTTGGTTCTGAGACCTTTCCACCATTCGTTTTGGCTTGCCGGCCTGGGCGTGATCGTCTTCACCGCCTGCGTGCTCGGCATCTTGAGTCGCCCGGTCGGCATGCTGGCTTCGATCTGGCCGGCAAATGCGATCCTGCTCGGTCTGCTGATCAGAAAACCGTCGCTCGCCAGCCCGGCTGGATGGCTGACGGCGGCATTGGCCTACGTTCTTGCGGACCTGGTGACCGGCGCGGATCTCTATGAAGCCGCGGCGCTGAATGCGGCCAACATGGTCGGCGTCGTCATCGGCTTCCTGCTCTATCGCCGCTTTTCGCCGGAGCATCGGCACCTGCGCCGGGCGCGCTCGGTCCTTTACATGTTCGCTGCCTCCTCTCTGGCGGCGATGGGCGCCTCGCTCGTCGGAGCGGTCGCGGTTCACTTGTCCTTCGGCAAACCCGTCGCGGACGCATTCGTCGCCTGGCTCACCACCGAGCTGGTCAATTATGTGGTTCTGCTCCCGGTTTTCCTGGCAGCGCCGCTTCCTGAAGACGGTTTGCGATCCCGTGCCACGAGAATGACGGTGTCAACGGCCTCTGCTTCTGCAACCGTCTGGCCGTTCGTCTCCCTGGTCTTGTCCTGCGCTGCGGCGCTCGTCATCGGCGGCCCAGGCGCTTTCGCTTTCCCGGTGCCGGCACTCTTGTGGTGCGCGCTCAGCTATGGCTTGTTCCCGGTGACGATCCTGACCGCGATCGTCTGTGTGTTGACGCAGATTGCCGTTGCCTCCGGCGCCCTGCATCTCGGCGTCAGCGGCGTTGCCGAACAGACGCTCACCTCCACCCGGCTGGGGACGACCCTTCTTGCGCTCTGCCCGCTGGCGGTTGCCAGCGTCGATGCCGCACGACGGGCGCTGATTGGGCGCCTGTCCCATGCGGTCGATTATGATTTTCTGACCCAGTGCCTGGCGCGCGCGACCTTCATGGCGCGCGCGGCCGCGCTGATCGCAGCGCCGGTCGCCCGAAAAGGCGGGACGGTGGTGATGATGCTCGACATCGACCGCTTCAAGGCGATCAATGACACCTATGGTCACGCCGTCGGCGATCAGGTGCTGGTCTCGGTCGCAGGCGCCGTTCGCGGGACGCTGCGTTTTGAGGATCTCGTCGGTCGGCTTGGCGGCGAAGAGTTTGCCGTTGTGCTTGTTCGGCAATCCCCGACCGATGCGCTCAAGGTCGCCGAGCGACTGCTCGAGGCCGTGCGCGCGCTCCATATCGACCTGGAGCAGGGCGGAAGGATCGCCGTCACCATCAGCATCGGCGCTGCCGAAGTCCTGACCCGCGACACCGGCCTTGACGGCTTGCTGCTTGCGGCCGACCGCGCGCTCTACCAGGCGAAGGCTGCGGGCCGCGACCGCGTGCAATGCGCGGCCCCATCGAGCGCTCACGCAACGTAAGTCGCTTTCCGTAAAGTAAAGTGCGCATCTGGCGATACCGGGCATGCTGGCATGCCCGGTATCGTTCGTATTCGCCGCTAGCGGTTGTTAAGTTCGGAGCGCACGAGCTGCAGCCCGCGTTCCGTGATGCGGTAGGGTTTTCCGCCGGACGATGAAATCGCCTTCTTCCGTTTCAATTTGCGGAAAAGTTCGAGGTCGAAGCCGGGATAGACCCAGCCGTCACGGGTGAAGCACCGGATTTCGGTGATCGCCTTGTCGTCGCGGGTGATTTCAATGCGGCCGCCCTGGGCCAAATGATGAAGAATGCGCTGTTCTGCGCGCGAGATGTCCATTGTCTGAATGTTCCGGAATCGCGTTCGTGTGAACGCAGGAAAACGTTCCGCAAATTACTGAAGATGCGGGGTGACGTTTCCGGCCCGTGCGCGCAATCAAAGCGGATTACGCGGACGGGCTTTACCGGGACTCAGGCGAAGAACGGAACATAAAAACTCCAATAGAACGGTGCCTTCCTAAAAGGCCGTCGTTCGCGCGTCAAGGGGTCATTGCAACGCCAGGGTGCCAATGGCCGCCAGCGCCACTTGCAAGACGATGATCAACGCGAGGCGCGTGCGAAAGGGTTCCTTACGCGTCTTGTGTCGGAAGATATGGCGCGCCGCCATCGCTCCCGGGCTGCCGCCGAAAAAGGCGAGAGTGAGCAGGGTCCGCTCGCTGATCCGCCGTCGGCCGGAGCGCGCCGCTTGCTTGTCGTACCAGAACAGCCCGAAGGCCGCCAAGTTGACGAGAATTGCGAACGAGAGCAGGGCAGGGCCGATGGACATGAGCGAAGTCTTGCCGATAGGCGCTAAACGGTGGTTAAGAGACGCCCGCCGTCCGCATGAGATTGCATATGGCGCTTCTGATCCAGCCGAACAACTTGCACCGGCGGACCAATTGTTCTACCGAGAAACCAAGAATTCAGGCTTCAAAGAAGAGCATGATATGAGCATTGTCGACGTCCGCACCCCCGATCCGAAACGCTTCATCCCCGGCGCCACTGGCGACTGGGAAGTCATCATCGGCATGGAAGTCCATGCCCAGGTGCTTTCCAATTCGAAGCTGTTCTCGGGCGCATCGACGGAGTTCGGCAATGCGCCGAATGCGAACGTCTCGCTGGTCGATGCCGCTATGCCCGGCATGCTGCCTGTGATCAACGAGGAATGCGTGAAGCAGGCGGTGCGCACCGGTCTCGGCCTCAAGGCCGCGATCAACAATCGCTCGATCTTCGACCGCAAGAACTATTTCTATCCGGACCTGCCGCAGGGCTATCAGATCTCGCAGTTCAAGGATCCGATCGTCGGCGAGGGCAAGATCATCATTTCGGTCGGCCCGGATCGTCAGGGCCAGTTCGAGGATGTCGAGATCGGCATCGAGCGCCTGCATTTGGAACAGGATGCCGGCAAGTCGATGCACGACCAGCATCCGTCGATGTCCTATGTCGACCTCAACCGCTCTGGCGTGGCGCTGATGGAGATCGTCTCCAAGCCGGACATGCGCTCGTCGGATGAGGCCAAGGCCTACATGACGAAGCTGCGCTCGATCGTGCGCTATCTCGGCACGTGCGACGGCAACATGGACGAAGGCTCGATGCGCGCCGACGTCAACGTTTCCGTGCGTCGTCCGGGCGAGGGCTTCGGCACGCGCTGCGAAATCAAGAACGTCAACTCGATCCGCTTCATCGGCCAGGCGATCGAATACGAGGCACGCCGCCAGATCGGCATTCTTGAGGACGGTGGCAGCATCGACCAGGAGACCCGCCTGTTCGACCCGAACAAGGGCGAGACCCGCTCGATGCGCTCCAAGGAAGACGCGCACGACTACCGCTACTTCCCGGATCCGGACCTGCTGCCGCTGGAGTTCGACGACGCCTTCGTCGAGGCGCTGAAGGCCGACCTGCCGGAACTGCCCGACGACAAGAAGGAGCGCTTCGTGCGCGACCTCGGCCTCTCGGTCTATGACGCCTCGGTGCTCGTCTCCGAAAAGTCGATCGCCGATTATTTCGAGGCGGTTGCCGAAGGGCGCGACGGCAAGATTGCCGCCAACTGGGTCATCAACGACCTGCTCGGTGCCTTGAACAAAGCCGGCAAAGCCATTGAAGAGACTCCGGTTTCCCCGGCACAGCTCGGCGGCATCATCGATCTCATCAAGGCCGAGACCATCTCCGGCAAGATCGCCAAGGACCTCTTCGAGATCGTCTGGAACGAGGGCGGCGACCCGGCCGAGATCGTTGAAGCGCGCGGCATGAAGCAGGTGACCGACACCGGCGCCATCGAGAAGGCCGTCGACGAGATCATCGCCGCCAACCCGGATCAGGTCGCCAAGGTGCAGGCCAAGCCTTCGCTCGCCGGCTGGTTCGTCGGCCAAGTGATGAAGGCGACCGGCGGCAAGGCCAACCCGCAGGCCGTACAGGCGCTCGTCAAGGCCAAGCTCGGCATCGAGGAATAACGATGTTCTTCGTGCGCACGGCAAGCGAGCGCGACCTGGAGAAGGTTCGCGCTCTGCTGATCGAAACGTGGCACGCGACCTATGACACTTTCTACGGTGTCGAGAAGGTCAACGAACTCACGGAGCGCTGGCATTCGCTGCCGGCGCTCAAAGCCCGGCTCGCGCGCAAGAACGCCGAGTTTCTTGTTGCCGACGATGGAAGGCAGCTGGGCGGCATGGGCTATGCGGCGATGTCCGACACGCAAGCCAAGACGGTGGTGCTGCACCAGCTCTATGTCCTTCCGAAGTTCCAGCGCCAGGGCGTCGGTCGCGATATCTTCGCCGAACTCGAAACCTGCTTCCCGGACGCCGAGCGCATGCGCGTCGAGGTCGAGCCGCAGAACCTGCACGCGCTCACCTTCTATCGCGCGCACGGCTTTGCCGAAGTGGGCGAGACCCCGGTTGACGACCCGTCCGGTCTGCCGGCCATCGCTCTGGAAAAGCCGCTTCTTGGCTAGGCGATCCGTCCGATTGCCTGAAGTTTCGCATGCCTGTGGACAAGCTTGAGAGGCACGGCTCTGTCATTGCGCCGTTACCTCCGGGTGTTTGATCCGCGGGCGATGAACGATGTGAGCGGGGAAACCATGGACGCGACCGAACTCTTGATCCGCAAGGCCGAGCGTAAGGACCTCGAAGCGATCGTCGCGCTCTTCGCCAATGATCCGCTCGGCGGCCACGGCGACACGACCGACCCCGAGGCCTTCGCGGACTACGCCGCTGCCTTCGACCGGATTGAAGCCTCGACGCTGCAGACGCTCTTTGTCGCGGTTCTTGAAGGGCAGGTCGTCGGCACTTTTCAAACCGCGCTGCACACGTCTCTGTCTGGGCGTGGAAGCTCCAGCCTGATCGTCGAAGCGGTCCAGACGCGTGCGGACATGCGCGGCCGTGGGATCGGCGAGCGCATGATGCGCCATGCCATTGGCGAGGCGCGGGAGAAGCGCGCAAAGAAGGTAAGGCTCACGTCCAACGCCGTGCGCACCGATGCGCATCGCTTCTACGAGCGTCTAGGCTTTGTGCGCAGCCACTTCGGCTTTCACCTGCCGTTGAAATGACCGCCTCCGCCTCGGAATCACTGGACAAGCCCTGAGCGGCGGGGCATAAGCGGGAACATTGTTTTGGTATCTGGCCGCCTTCCCAACGGCCGGTCAAGGACGGCATCCATGAAGCTCCTGCTGCAGATTTTCACCTGGTGGAACGAACAGACGATCGGAACGCGCTTTCACACCTGGCGCCACGGTGAACGGGTCGGTCAAGACGAACTCGGTAATGTCTACTACCAGGGCGGCAAGGATTCTGAAGGCCGCACCCGCCGCTGGGTGATCTACAACGGCTACGCCGAAGCCTCCGCCATTCCGGCCGGCTGGCACGGCTGGATGCATCACCGGACCGACGTTTCTCCGGCTGATGAAAAGTACACGCCGCGCGAGTGGCAGAAGGCGCACCGCGTCAATCCGACCGGAACGGCCAACGCCTACCGCCCGCAGGGCTCGATTGCCGCCACCGGCAAGCGTCCCCGCGTGACCGGCGACTACGACGCCTGGACGCCCGGCTCCTGAACAATCTGTTCTCAGTGACGACGACGGACCGCGGAATGGGTTCCTCGATCATGGCGCGGCCACAATTGATGGTTAGCGCCTGAAATCCATCGATGACGAACAGGATACGCGGGAGACAGGCGACTATGGCAGGTTCTGATCTGCGCAAGGCAATCGGCCAAGGAACACGGCGTTTGGGCTTGTCCCTGCTTGCCGCTTTGCCGCTGGTCGCATCTGCGGAAGCGGTTGACGCAGCCCGCCTTTCCAACGCCGTCGCCGTGTTCTCCGGCATCGACAAGATCACCGGCCGCATCACCACTTTCGACGTCTACATCGGCGAGACCGTGCAGTTCGGCGCCCTTCAGGTCACGCCGCGCGTCTGCTACAGCCGTGACGACACGGAAGCGCAGAAGATCACGACCTTCGTCGAGGTCGAGGAAATCACACTCGACCGCAAGATCCGCCGCATCTTCACCGGCTGGATGTTTGCCGATAGCCCCGGTCTGAACGCCGTCGAGCATCCCGTCTATGACGTCTGGCTGCAGTCCTGCAAGGCGACCTCGGACCTGCCGCCGCCGGACACCGCGCAGAAGCGCTGAGCGGCGGCGTATTCCCATTCTTTGAGATTTGGCTTGGTTAGAAGGCGAGGTCGGGCGACGACATCGCGTTCGCCAGAAGCACTTCGTATTCCGCCTTTGGCACGTCGATGGCACCAAACGACTTCAGGTGCTCGGTGGTGAACTGTGTATCGAGCAGTTCGAAGCCACGCGCCTTCAGTCGCTCGACCAGATGGACGAGGCAGATCTTCGAGGCGTCGGTGCGTCTGGAAAACATGCTTTCGCCGAAGAAGGCCGAGCCGAGCGAAACGCCGTAAAGTCCGCCAACCAGTTGGTCGCCTTCCCACGCCTCGACGCTGTGGGCATAGCCCATCGTATGCAGCGTCGCGTAGAGCGTGCGGATCTTGTTGTTGATCCAGGTGGTTGGCCGGTCGGGAGCAGGGGCAGCGCAGCCGTCCATGACCGCTTCGAACGCGGTGTTGAAGCGGATGTCGAAGGGCTTTCGGCGGATGGTTTTGGCGAGGCTGCGAGAGGTGTGGAAGCCTGCGAGCGGGATCACCCCGCGAATTTCCGGCTCGACCCAGAAGATTTCCGGGTCGTCAGCCGAATCGGCCATCGGGAAGAGGCCGATCGAATAGGCGCGCAGCAGCATGTCCGGCGTAATATCGGGCTGCTTGCTGCGCGTCCCCTTCAATGTCAGGTCCTTACTCGGACGTGGCGGCCAGATGCTTCTCCAGCCAGTGGATATCGTAGTCGCCGTTGGCAATGTCCTGATTATTGATCAGGTCCTGGAACAGCGGAAGCGTCGTCTTGATGCCGTCGATGACAAATTCGTCAAGCACGCGGCGCAGACGCATCATGCATTCGACGCGGGTACGGCCGTGCACGATCAGCTTGCCGATCAGGCTGTCGTAGTAAGGCGGGATCCGGTAGCCCTGATAGGCACCCGAGTCGACGCGCACGCCAAGACCGCCCGGCGCATGGAAATGCGTGATCGTGCCCGGGGATGGGACGAAGGTGCGCGGGTCTTCGGCATTGATGCGGCACTCGATCGCGTGGCCGGAGAACACGATGTCTTCCTGCCGGACCGAGAGGCCACCGCCGGAGGCGACGCGGATCTGCTCGTGCACCAGGTCGATGCCAGTGATCGCCTCGGTGATCGGATGCTCGACCTGAAGACGGGTGTTCATTTCGATGAAATAGAACTCGCCGTTTTCGTAGAGGAATTCGATCGTGCCGGCGCCGCGATACTTCAGCTTCTTCATGGCGTCGGCGCAGACCTGGCCGATCTTCATGCGCTGGTCGACGTTGAGCGCCGGGGAGTTTGCCTCTTCCCAGACCTTCTGGTGACGACGCTGCAGCGAGCAATCGCGTTCACCGAGATGCACCGCATTGCCGGCGCCGTCGCCGACGATCTGGATTTCGATGTGGCGCGGCTTGGAGAGGTACTTCTCCATGTAGACGGCGTCGTTGCCGAAAGCGGCAAGCGCTTCGGTGCGGGCCGTCGCAACGGCTTCCTCGAGGTCAGCCTCGCTGCGGGCGACCTTCATGCCGCGGCCGCCGCCGCCAGCGGTCGCCTTGATCAGGACCGGGAAACCGATCTTGCGGGCGACTTCGAGGGCGTTTTCCGGCTTCACTTCGCCGTCGGAGCCCGGAACGACCGGGATGCCAAGTTCCTGCGCCGTTTGCTTGGCGGTGATCTTGTCACCCATGATGCGGATGTGTTCCGCCGTCGGGCCGATGAAGGTGATGTCGTGCGCTTCAAGGATTTCGGCGAACTTGGCGTTTTCCGACAGGAAGCCGTAACCTGGATGCACAGCGTCTGCACCGGTGATTTCGCAGGCGGCGACGATCTGGTGAATGTTCAGATAGCTATCGCGCGAGGGCGGCGGGCCGATGCAAACGCTCTCGTCGGCGAGGCGCACATGCATGGCGTCGGCGTCGGCCGTGGAATGAACGGCGACCGTGGCGATGCCGAGTTCCTTGCAGGCACGAAGCACGCGAAGGGCGATTTCGCCGCGATTGGCAATGAGAATTTTCGAGATCATCGCCGCGCCGCCTTATTCGATTACGATCAGCGGTTCGCCATATTCGACGGGGGCTGCGTCCTGGACGAAGATTTCGGTGACCTTGCCCGAGCGCGGAGCCGGGATCTGGTTCATTGTCTTCATCGCTTCGATGATGAGGATCGTCTGGCCTTCCTTGACCGTGGCGCCGACCTCAACGAAGGGGCGGGCTCCCGGTGCGGGAGACAGATAGGCAGTGCCGACCATCGGCGCGGTCACGGCATTCTTCGATGCACGGGCGCTCTCGGCGGCAGGAGCAGCAACGGCGTTTGCAGGAGCGGCCGCTGCGGCGGGCATCTGGTAAGCCGGCATCTGCGGCATGGCCATCGGCATGGCAACCGGCGTGCCGTTGCGCGAAACGCGAATGCGCAGGTCGTCCTGCTCGACTTCGATCTCGGTCAGATCGGTGTCCTTGAGAATGTTGGCGAGATCGCGGATCAGCGCCTGGTCGATACCTGGTTTCTTGTCAGCCATGGAATATGAGCCTCTTGTGTTCTTTTTATTTCGACGGATTTGTCAGGTTCTTTAGCGCATGCAGCGCAAGAATGTAACTCTGGGCGCCGAAGCCGCAGATGACGCCCTTGACGGCGGGTGCGATCATCGACTTGTGGCGGAACTCCTCACGCGCATGGATGTTCGAGAGGTGCAGTTCGACGACCGGAATGCCGATGGCGCGGATGGCATCGTGAAGCGCGATCGACGTGTGGCCATAGGCGGCCGGGTTGATTGCCACGCCCGCGGCGACGTTGCCGGCCTCGTGCAGCCAATCGACCAGCATTCCCTCATGGTTCGACTGGCGGAAATCGACGTCGAATCCGAGCGCCTTGCCTTCTGCCTTGCACATGGCCTCGATGTCGGCCAGGGTCTGGCCGCCATAAATACCCGGCTCGCGCTTGCCCAGCGCATTCAGGTTGGGGCCGTTCAGCACGAAAATGGTCGATGGCATAAGGGATTCCGGTCCGGTCATGGAGGGTTACCTATAGACTGATGGTCCCGCGAGGAAAAGCCCTTTGGGCCCCCGCGGGATTTGTCCACAGTCATGGGAAGGTTTGTCAGCAGGCGGTCTTGCCGCATTCGCGCATATTGGCGACCTTGCCCTCGATCTCCTCGGCGCCGACGGCCCCGAAGACCGCTTCGTTGCCGATGACGTAGGAGGGCGTTCCGGTGATGCCGAGGTCGTTGGCAAGGCTGTAGGCCTCGCGCACGGCCGCATCATGCGGCTCCTTTTCCATTTTCGCGCGCAGGTCCTTTTCGGAGACGCCGAGCTTGGCGGCAACCGCAAGCGCTGTCTCCTCCGTGGCGCGGTCTTCCCCGCCGAGCAGCGCCCGGTGGAAGTCGCCGTATTTTTCCGGAGCGACCAGGCGGAAGGCGGCGCTCACCTTGTGGGCGGCCAGCGAATCCGGTCCGAGGATCGGCAGTTCCTTCAGCACGAAGCGCACGTTCTTGTCCTTGGCGAGGATGTCGTCCATGTCGGAAAGCGCGCGTTTGCAGTAGCCGCAGTTGTAGTCGTAGAACTCGACAACGGTGACGTCGCCTTTGGGATTGCCGAGCACCATGTCGTAGTCGGAATTGAAGATCGCCTTGTTGTTCTCGGTGATCGCGCTTTCCGCCGCTTCCTGCTGCTTGGCGCGCTGTTTCGTCGTCAGCGCCTCCTGGACCTCGAGCATGATCTCCGGATTGGCGATCAGGTATTCCTTGATGAAGGCGCCGATCTCTTCCTTCTGCTTCGCGTCGAGCGCGAATGCGTTCTGGGGCAGGCTGACCCCGGCCACGAGCGCTGCGAGCGTCCCGGCGGCAATCATCTTGGTGCTGAAGTTCATTTCTACCTCGTTGTCCTTGCGTATCCCGTGTGTCGTCCATCGCGTGTCGCCGGGTCAACCGGCTGTTCTGAATGACAACAGGATTCCTCGTATCCGCAATATGCCGGCAGCATAGGGTGGGTGCCGCGGAAACGAAACGGCAAAATCGGCGGAAATACGGCACTCGCGGACTTGTGAAGGTCATTTTCATCGGGCAAAGGGCTGGAGAACAGCCGCATATCGAGGATTTTCCGTTGGTAGATTTGTCAAAACGCAGTGCCGTCGAACCTTTCCATGCGATGGACGTACTGGCGGAGGCGACCCGTCGCCGGGATGCCGGCCACCCGGTGATCTCGATGGCCGTCGGGCAGCCCGCCCACCCGGCGCCGAAGGCAGCTCTTGAAGCGGCGCGCAAAGCGCTTGAACATGGCCGGCTCGGCTATACCGACGCGCTCGGCACCTTGTCGCTGCGCACAGCAATCGCCCGGCACTATGAAAAGCGCCACGGCATCGCGCTCGATCCGCAGCGGGTCGCGGTCACCACCGGCTCATCCGCAGGCTTCAATCTCGCTTTCCTGGCCCTCTTCGATCCTGGCGATTGCGTAGCGATCGCGAGGCCCGGCTATCCGGCCTATCGCAACATCCTCGCAGCGCTTGGCCTGACGGTCGTCGAGGTCGAGGCCAATGCCGAGACCGGCTTCACTCTGACGCCTGAAAGTCTTTCGCGTGCCGCTGCGAAAATAGGCCGTCCATTGAAGGGCGTGCTCTTGGCGAGCCCAGCCAACCCGACCGGAACGGTGACGGGCAGGGCGGGCCTCAAGGCGCTGGCTGACTATTGCCGGGCCGAATCGATCGCCTTCATCTCCGACGAGATCTATCACGGACTGACCTTTGCCGGCGAAGAGGCAAGCGCGCTGGAGGTGACCGACGAGGTAATCGTCATCAACTCCTTCTCGAAATACTATTGCATGACCGGCTGGCGGATCGGCTGGATGGTGCTGCCGGCTGACAAGGTGCGCGGCTTCGAGCGCATCGCCCAGAGCCTCTACATCTCGCCGCCCGAGCTCTCGCAGATCGCGGCAGAAGCAGCACTCAACGCGCATGAGGAGCTCGACCGTTACAAGGCCGCCTATGCCGCCAACCGGGACATGCTCATGAAGCGGTTGCCGGAGATCGGCTTCTCGATCGCCTCGCCGATGGACGGTGCCTTCTACGCCTATGCGGATGTCACCCGCTTTACCAATGACAGCATGGCCTTTGCCAAGCGGATGCTCGCCGAGATCAACGTCGCGGCAACCCCGGGATTCGACTTCGATCCGCTGGAAGGGCACCGCACAATGCGCTTCTCCTATGCCGGCGCCGAGGCCGACATGGTCGAGGCCATGGACAGGATCGCGCGTTGGCTGGCGTGACGCTCTGAACAGGCAGGCAGGGGCAAGTCCCTTCTGCCATCCGCCCAAAGGAAAAGGCCCGGATCGCTCCGGGCCTTTCGTGTTTTCAGAGTTTGGCGCTGGCCGCGCGGCTTCTTAGAAGAAGCCGCGGCGCTGCCACCAGCCGCCCTTCTTGGGCTTGCCCGGCTCTTCCTCTTCGGGCTTCGTCGCGCTCGACGTTACCACCGGTTCGGAAGCGATTTTCGAGAGGTCGCGGTTCGCACGCACAGGCTTGGTTTCGGCAAGGTCGGCCGCAGCCTCTTCCACCGCTTCGACGGCCGGGTCGGCAACCGCAGGCTGGTCTTCGATCACTGCCTGAGCAGCTTCGTCGACGCTTACTGCCGGTTCTTCAGCCTTGACGGCCTTCTTGCGGGTGCGCTTCGGCTTGGCAGGCTTTACGTCCGCCACCTCGGCTTCTTCGGCCACCACAGCCGTTTCCTCAACAGCGACAGCCACCTCGACCTCGGCCGCAGCGGCCGGTGCCTCTACGGTTTCGGCTTCTTCTGCGCCGTCGTCGCCGGCTTCCGCATCGGCACCGGCTTCAAGCTGGCCTTCGCCTTCACCTTCACCTTCGCCTTCCGGACGGTTGCGGCGGCCGCCACGCTTGCCGCGGCGGCGGCGCTTGCGCTTCTGATCGCCATCGGCGGTCGCGGCGTCTGCATCGACGCCCTCGTCATCGCCTTCGTCCTCATCGGAACCGTCGTCGGCATCGCCTGCCGATTCGGAGACCTGGAGAGCGCTGCCTTCGGCCTGCTGGCCGCCCTTGCCGCGCCGGCGGCGACGGCGCTTGCGCTTGCGTCCGTTCTGATCGTCGGACTGGGCAGCAGCCTTCGGCTGTTCCTGCCGCTGTTCGCCGGCAATTTCTTCTGCTTCTTCCTCGTCGAGATCCTCTTCGATCACGACGTCGTCTTCTTCCTCGTCCGGCTCGAAGTGCAGCAGCTGTTCGATCTTGACCGGATTTTCGACCGGCTCGCCACGATCGATCGCGAAGTGCTGTGCGCCGACATGGGCATCAGCCTCGATGATGATCGAAACGCCGAAGCGGGCTTCGTAGTCCATGATCGTGCCGCGCTTCTGATTGAGCAGGTAGAGCGCGATATCCGGGATGGTGCGCACGGTGATGTCGTGCGTCGTGTTCTTCAGCAGGTGTTCCTCGATGCCGCGCAAGACGTGCAGTGCAACCGAAGACTGCGAGCGGACGTGACCCGTGCCGTTGCAGTGCGGGCAGGTCTGCATCGTCGATTCGAGCACCGAGGCGCGAATGCGCTGGCGCGACATTTCGAGCAGGCCGAAATGCGAGATACGGCCGACCTGGATGCGGGCGCGATCGTTCTTCAGGCAATCCTTCAGACGCTTCTCGACCGAGCGGTTGTTCCGCTTTTCTTCCATGTCGATGAAGTCGATGACGACGAGGCCGGCAAGGTCGCGCAGGCGGAGCTGGCGTGCCACTTCTTCCGCCGCTTCCAGGTTCGTCTGGAGAGCGGTGTCTTCGATCGAGTGCTCGCGCGTCGAACGGCCGGAGTTGACGTCGATCGAAACCAGGGCTTCGGTCTGGTTGATGATGATGTAGCCACCGGACTTCAGCGTTACCTGCGGCTGCAGCATGCGGTCGAGCTGCGCTTCGATGCCGGAGCGCGAGAAGATCGGATGCACGTCACGGTAAGGCTGAACCACCTTGGCGTGGCTGGGCATCAGCATCTTCATGAAGCCCTTGGCTTCCTTGTAGCCTTCCTCACCGGAAACGATGATCTCGCTGATGTCCTTGTTGTAGAGGTCGCGGATCGAGCGCTTGATCAGGCTGCCTTCTTCATAGACGAGGCAGGGGGCCGTGGAATTCAGCGTCAGCGTGCGGACGTTTTCCCACAGGCGCATCAGATACTCGAAGTCGCGCTTGATCTCGACCTTGGTGCGGTTGGCACCGGCGGTGCGCAGGATCACGCCCATGCCCTGCGGCACTTCGAGGCCGCGGGCGATTTCCTTCAGGCGCTTGCGGTCCTGCAGATTGGTGATCTTGCGGGAGATGCCGCCGCCACGTGCGGTGTTCGGCATAAGCACCGAGTAGCGACCGGCGAGCGACAGGTAGGTCGTCAGTGCCGCGCCCTTGTTGCCGCGCTCTTCCTTGGCGACCTGAACCAGCAGGATCTGGCGGCGCTTGATGACTTCCTGGATGCGGTACTGCTTGCGCGGCTTGCGAACCTGGCGATCCGGAACTTCTTCCATGGCGTCTTCGGCGCCGACGGATTCGATGATTTCCTTTTCGCCGTCGTGGCTGTCGTCGTCATCATCGTCGTCGTCATGGCGACGGCGGCTGTCGACATCCTCGGAAATGGCGTCGGTATCGACCATGGCAGCCATTTCGCCGCCATTGCTCTCGTCGCCGTCGGTCGATGCAGCAGCCGCTTCTTCAGCGGCCTTGGCCTTGGTCTTGCGGGTGCGCTTCGGCTTCGCCTTCGGCTTTTCGGCTGGCGCTTCCTCTTCGACGACCGGTGCGGCGTCAGCGACGGCTGCGACCGGCTCGGCTTCAGTTTCCGCGACGACTTCGAGGTCTACGGGAACGGAAAGTTCGCTTGCCGGGGCAGGGGCGGTCTCGACATGCTCGATGTCGTCGTCACGCCGCGCTTCTTCGGCTTCGGCCTTCAAGAGCGCCTGACGATCGGCGAGCGGGATCTGGTAGTAGTCGGGATGGATTTCGGCGAAAGCCAGGAATCCGTGGCGGTTGCCGCCGTAGTCGACGAAGGCGGCCTGGAGCGAGGGCTCCACCCGGGTGACCTTCGCCAGATAGATATTGCCGCGGATCTGCTTCTTATGTTCCGACTCGAAGTCGAACTCTTCTATGCGGTTCCCGCGAACGACAACGACGCGCGTCTCTTCTGAATGAGACGCATCGATAAGCATTTTCTCTGCCATCTAAGCTGTGCTCCTCGGCGCGCCAGCGGAACGGGAGACAGACCTGCTTCCTTAGGAAGACTGCCAAACACGTCGGAAGGTGCGCCGGATATGAAAGTTCCTGTTTGGCGCAGGCGATGGTGCAGCAGCCAGACGACAGCCGGAACATGTGTGTCCCGGGGCCGCGCTACTTCTGACCGATACTGCTGAGTCAACATCAATGACCAAACAAGAATGCCAATGTCCAAGGTCTCATGAAGACCCGATGAATGCGCCCGCTTGCGGGCGTCGGTGAAAAATCACCATCAAGAACTCCGGCCACCGCCGGAAATTTGCGATCCAGTGTACGGGGAGGAAATGCAGCGACGGCGGATGAACACTTGCGACCGCGGAATTGCGATAAGTTAACCGGTCAATCCGGTTCGACCGCACCCTGGCGCCAAGCTTTGGAGAAGCTCCGGCTGCCCGGTCGACTGTTCTATCCCGTCAACACTTTCTCCTTGTGACGCTTTTATGTTTTCTATGTCACATTGGCAAGGGAAAAGCCCGTGCCGCCACAATAATGATCGATTCGCTTGTCCACGTGGAGTAGGTCGATAAACGGTAAATCGATTGTCCCGGCGGGCCGGGGAAGATGATCATTGTCAAGCATTGGTTAACCATAAGGGTTCATTGATCAACCTGTGCGTCCAGCAGCCGTGCGTCGGCTGCTGTTGGTTTTCTGAGAAAGTGGTGGAGAGCCCGAGGTGAGGCCTTTGGCGGTTTGTATGCGTGGTTCGCTGTTGTCGTTGATGTCGCGCACGGGCAGGCTTCTGCTCGGAGCATCGCTGCTTGCCGGCGGTCTTCTTTTGAACGTGCCGGCGGCGGTTGCCGCCGAGCCGGGGCCTTTGCTCGCCTTTGCTGCGCGGATCGCCGGTGACGATGCACGCACGCGCGTCGTCGTCGAGTTCGATCGCAAACCGGAATTCTCCCTGCACTACGTAGCCGATCCCGTTCGCGTCGTGGTCGACCTGCCGGAAACGGCCTTCGGCCTCAAGGCGGACAGCCTTGAACCGCGCGGCCTATTCGATGCGATCCGCTACGGCGGCATGGGGGCGGGCAGCTCCCGCATCGTTCTTTCGGCGAAAGGCCCCGTGGCGGTAACCCATGCGGAAGTCGTCGCGGAAGAGGGGGGCAAGGGCTACCGGCTCGTGCTCGATGCCGAGCGCGTCGACCAGGCGCGCTTCGATGCGCTTCTCGGCGAACAGCAGTGGACCGGATCGGTCGCCGCCGCCAAGACCGACAGGCCGGTTGCCGTCGCTCCCACGAGGGAAGGCGGGCCGTTCATCATCGCGATCGATGCGGGCCATGGAGGCATCGATACCGGTGCGCTCGCCGGCGAAACGAAGACGGAGGAGAAGCATGTAACGCTCGCCTTCGCGAAAGATCTCGTCGAGGCCCTGAACAAGGGCGCCGGGATCGAGGCTTTCCTCACCCGCGACAAGGACGTCTTCCTCTCGCTTCCCCAGCGCGTACAGATCGCCCGCAACAAGGGCGCCCATCTCTTCATTTCGCTTCATGCGGACGCGCTGCGCCAGAAGGACATCCGCGGCGCGACGGTCTATACCATCTCCGACAAGGCATCCGACCACCTGGCCGCAAGTCTTGCCGCCCGCGAAAATTTGTCCGACGAAATCGCCGGCGTGCCGCTTCAGAGCGAGCCGGCGGAAGTGGCCGACATCCTGATCGATCTGACGCGCCGCGAGACGCAGGCCTTCTCGGTCAACATGGCGCGCGCCGTCGTTACGTCCTTCGAGGGCCAGATCAATCTCATCAACAATCCGCACCGTTTTGCCGGCTTCCGCGTGCTGCAGGCGCCGGACGTGCCCTCGATCCTGCTTGAACTGGGCTTCCTGTCGAACAAGGAGGACGAAAAACTGCTGCTGGATCCGGAGTGGCGCAAGAAGGTTTCAGAGCGTCTTGCGGTCGCTGTTCAGCGATACCGCGAGCAGGCCATCGCCAGCGGCGGCTGACGCTTGAAGGCAGGCCCTGGAACGAAGTGATTTGTGTCGCCCCGGTAACAGCGCTATGCTTTTCAACGGGATGCGCACGGGATTATCGCATAACAGCCCTATTTTACGCACAATCCGGGACCTAACCGGAATTGCGCCCGGATTTGTTGAGAAACGAGTTGAAGCCCGGAGTTCCCCGCCATATGAGGAGCCGGGCTAGGTGGGGCGTTGCGACGCCAGACGATTTCTCGTGAAAGAGTTTGGTCGGCCCGCTGTATAGAAGCCGGCAGGACAGAGCATGGACTGTCAGTCGGGCGGTTCGGCAATTGGACGATAATTAAGGTACCGGTATCTGACTGATGATCAGGCTGATTGGATATTTCTTCGGGATTGGCGCGTTTCTGCTGCTGGGTGTGGCCGGGGCCGTGGCGCTCTATCTTGGTGTCGTCACCAAGGACCTGCCGGATTACGAGGTGCTGGCGAAGTATTCGCCGCCGGTGACCACGCGCTTCCACGCCGGCAACGGCGCGCTGATGGCGGAATATGCCCGCGAGCGGCGTCTCTATCTGCCGATCCAGGCCATCCCGGATCGCGTCAAGGCGGCCTTCATCTCGGCTGAAGACAAGAACTTCTATCAGCACCCGGGCGTTGACATCACCGGTCTTGCGCGCGCCATCGCGGTGAACCTGCAGAACTTCGGCTCCGGCCGTCGCCCGGTCGGCGCCTCGACGATCACGCAGCAGGTGGCCAAGAACTTCCTGCTCTCGTCCGACCAGACGATCGACCGCAAGGTCAAGGAAGCAATCCTCTCCTTCCGCATCGAGCAGGCCTACACCAAGGACCGCATTCTCGAACTCTATCTCAACGAGATCTTCTTCGGCCTGAATTCCTACGGCATAGCCGGTGCGGCGCTGACCTATTTCGATAAGTCTGTGACTGAGCTTACCATTGCCGAGACCGCCTATCTCGCAGCCCTTCCGAAGGGCCCGGCCAACTATCATCCGTTCCGCAAGACCGAAGCGGCGCTTGAGCGCCGCAACTGGGTAATCGACCGCATGGTCGAGAACGGCTACGTCACCAAGGCCGATGGCGAAGAAGCCAAGAAGCAGCCGCTCGGCGTCAACCCGCGTCGCGGCGGGGCGCATCTCTTCGCCTCCGACTTCTTCGCCGAGGAAGTCCGCCGGCAGATCATCCAGAAATACGGCGACAACGCTCTCTATGAAGGCGGCCTGTCGGTCCGCACCTCGCTCGATCCGCGGCTGCAGATCGCCGCGCGCAAGGCGCTGCAGGCGGGTCTGCTCAGCTACGACGAGCGTCGCGGCTTCCACGGCCCGGTCAAGTCGATCGAAATCGGTGGCGATTGGGGCGAGCCGCTGGGCGCTGTCGTAGCCTTCAACGACGTGCCGGAGTGGAAGCTTGCCGTTGTTCTCTCCGTCGATGGACAGGGCGCCGAGATCGGCATTCAGCCAGAGAAGGAAGCCTCGGGCAAGATTGTCGCCGAGCGTGTCACCGGGCATATCTCCGCCAAGAACATGCAGTGGGCCTACCGTTCCGCCAGCGGCGACCGCAAGTCGGCGAAGTCGCCTGAAGGCGTCTTCGGCGCCGGCGACGTCATCTATGTCGAGCCGCTGCCGGAGAAGGGCGAGTATCGCCTGCGCCAGCCGCCGAAGGTGCAGGGTGGCCTCGTCGCCATGGACCCGCAGACCGGCCGCGTTCTGGCGATGGTCGGCGGCTTCTCCTATGGCCAGTCGGAATTCAACCGCGCGACGCAAGCGATGCGCCAGCCGGGTTCGTCGTTCAAGCCCTTCGTCTACGCGGCCGCCCTCGACAACGGTTATACGCCTGCATCGGTCATTCTCGACGCGCCGATCGAGATCGTCGCCGGTGGCCAAGTCTGGCGCCCGGAAAACTACGGCGGCGGCTCGGCCGGTCCGTCGACGCTGCGTCTCGGCATCGAGAAGTCGCGTAACCTGATGACCGTTCGCCTTGCCAACGACATGGGCATGAACCTTGTCGCCGAATATGCCGAGCGCTTCGGCATCTACGACAAGATGCCGCCGCTGCTTGCGATGTCGCTGGGCTCGGGCGAAACGACTGTTCTGCGCATGGTCTCGGCCTATTCCGTGCTCGCCAACGGCGGCAAGCAGATCAAGCCGTCGCTGATCGACCGCATTCAGGACCGCTACGGCAAGACGATCTTCCGTCACGAGGACCGCACCTGCGACAACTGCAACGCCGGCGATTGGCAGAGCCAGGAAGAACCGGTTCTCACCGACAACCGCGAGCAGGTGCTCGACCCGATGACCTCCTACCAGATCACGTCGATGATGGAGGGCGTGGTGCTGCGCGGCACGGCTGCCGGCAAGATCAAGCTCGATCGTCCGGTTGCCGGCAAGACCGGTACCACCAATGACGAAAAGGACGCCTGGTTCGTCGGCTACACTCCGGACATGGTTGCAGGCCTCTATCTCGGCTTCGACAACCCGGCCCCGCTTGGCCGCGGCGCGACCGGCGGCAGCCTCGCCGTGCCGATTTTCAATGACTTCATGACAGAAGCAGTGAAGGGCACGCGCCCGAGCAAGTTCGTCGTGCCCGAAGGCATGAGCATGGTCGCCGTCAACCGCAAGACCGGCATGGCCGCCCAAGAGGGCGAGCCGGACACGATCATCGAGGCCTTCAAGCCCGGCACCGGCCCGGCCGACACCTTCTCGGTCATCGGTGGTCTTGACCAGTACGTGCCGCCAGAAGAGATCCTCAAGAACTCGCCGCAGGCGAACCAGGCAGTGACCTCCGGTTCCAACGGCCTGTTCTAATCCTTATCCCCTTCACGCGATGCCCGCCGCCTTTACATCAGCGGTGGGCATCGCTATTTGACGCTCACTTTCCTATCGGTTCACAAGAAGCAGGATCATGCGCAGCGAAATCGAGAACATTGTCGACGAAATCAAGCAGGCCATAAGCCTGCTGAGGAGGCATCTTTGACTGGGATCAGGCGGTAAGACGACTGGACTGGTTGAACAACAAAGCGGAAGATCCGGCGCTTTGGAACGACGCTTCGGAAGCGCAGAAGCTGATGCGCGAGCGCCAGCAACTCGATGACGGCATCAATGGCCTGCGCCGTTTCGAGCAGCAGCTCAATGACAACATCGAACTCATCGAACTCGGCGAGGAAGAGGGCGACGCCGCCATCATCGCTGACGCCGAACAGGCGTTGCGGGATCTCAGAAACGAAGCGGCGAAGAAGCAGGTCGAAGCCATGCTCTCGGGCGAGGCGGATCAGAACGATACCTATCTCGAAGTGCATTCGGGTGCCGGCGGTACCGAAAGCCAGGACTGGGCCAACATGCTTTTGCGCATGTACACCCGCTGGTCCGAGCGCCAGGGGTACAAGGTCGAGCTTATGGAAATCCAGGACGGCGAAGAGGCCGGCATCAAGTCTGCGACGCTGCTCGTCAAGGGCCACAATGCCTATGGCTGGCTGAAGACCGAATCGGGCGTGCACCGCCTGGTTCGCATCTCGCCCTACGACAGCAACGCGCGCCGCCACACCTCGTTCTCCTCGATCTGGGTCTACCCCGTCGTCGATGATTCGATCCAGATCGACATCAACGAGAGCGATTGCCGTATCGACACCTACCGCTCGTCGGGCGCCGGCGGTCAGCACGTCAACACGACCGACTCGGCCGTGCGCATCACGCACATCCCGTCGGGCATCGTCGTGCAGTGCCAGCAGGAACGTTCGCAGCACAAGAACCGGGCGAAGGCCTGGGACATGTTGCGTGCGCGCCTCTACGAGGCCGAACTGAAGAAGCGGGAAGAGGCCGCCAACGCCGAAGCCGCGTCGAAGACCGACATCGGCTGGGGCCACCAGATCCGCTCCTACGTTCTGCAGCCCTATCAGCTGGTCAAGGACATGCGCACGGGCGTCGAAAGCACGGCACCGGGCGACGTTCTTGACGGTGAACTCAACGAGTTCATGGAGGCCGCCCTTGCGCACCGCGTCAGCGGCGGCGCGGATGCCGTCGTGGATGATCTGAACTAAGGCAGACAGCGGTCTGCACCAATGCAATTGAAGAGGGCCGGGTGTTCGCATCCGGCCCTTGCTTTTGCTCAGTTGGAGGCACGCTCGATCTTGATGTCGCCGAGATCGTCGATGAGCACGGTCCAGCTCTCGGGCTCTCTCACCGACGGGTCCGTCTTCAGATAGACGGTCGCAAACATGCCGGGCTGCGCGGTCACACCGGTCGAGGTCTCCGGGCGGATGTCGGTGACGTAGGCCTTGAGCGCGGAGAATTCTTCGAGTTCCGCCGACGAAATCACCACAGGGCCGGCCGGGGTCGCTGCTACCTGCTGCAGATGGATCTGGGCGGTTCCATCCGCCTGGCGAAGCGCGATCAGCTTGTAGTAACCGCGCCGGGCGTCGCCCGGCTTCTCGGCGGCCGCGTTCGGATCGAGGGATGAAAGCGGCTCTCCGCTTTCCTCCCAGTAGCCGGTGCTGGTCACGAAGGTCGCCTCAGGCGGAACGATGTTGGCATCCTGAGCCTTGGCGCCGGCACTGCTGAGAAACAGGAACAGCGCGAGGAGGGCGGATCTGTGCATTGGGTCGTCGTCCTTAAGGCGGCGGCTCGGTTGCCGTATGCTGCGGGCCGGCGGAAACCTGGCCGGCATGATGATACCATAGATCGCGCGGAGAACGTGCGCTCAGTTCGAAAATTGCTCGGCCAGGATGCGGTCCGACCAGGAATGATCGGGATCCGAGAGGATGCGCGCCGTCATGTTTTCCGATTCGGCGATCTTCACCTTGACCACGGACTTCACTTCCTGATGGTCGGCCACCGCGTTTACCGGCCGCTTGTCGGCCTCGAGGATTTCGATCTCGACTGTGACATGGTTCGGCAGAAGCGCGCCACGCCAGCGGCGCGGGCGGAAGGCACTGACCGGGGTCATCGCCAGAAGCGGGGCCTCGAGCGGCAGGATCGGCCCGTGGGCGGAGAGATTGTAGGCGGTGGAGCCGGCAGGGGTGGCGACCAGCAGGCCGTCGCAGGTCAATTCCTCCAGCCTTGTCTTGCCATCGATCAGGACGCGGAGCTTCGCCGCCTGGTAGGACTGGCGGAAAAGGTAGACCTCGTTGATCGCAAGTGCCGTGAAGCTCTCGCCATATACGTCGGTCGTCTGCATCTCCAGCGGATGAAACGCGTTCTCGACTGCCTGGCAGATGCGGTCCGTCAGGTTCTCGGTGCTGTAGCGGTTCATCAGGAACCCGACCGAGCCACGGTTCATGCCGTAGACCAGCTTGCCGCTGTTCATGGTCTGATGCAGCGTCTGCAGCATGAAGCCGTCGCCGCCAAGCGCGACGATCACATCGGCCTTCGACGGATCATGGTCGCCATAGATCGCCTTGAGATCAGCCGCAGCCTTTTGTGCCTCTTCCGCGGACGAGGCGAGAAAGGCTAGGGAAGTGAACGTTCGGGCCATGAAACTCTAGTCCGCTCGATATGTTATGCGCCGCCAGCGGCAATCTCTCTCTATCGTTTCTGGCATGGCCCGGAACCGAACGCATCTGAAAAATTGGGAGAATTCGCAATTTTGCTTTACACCACATGAGATTATGGTAACTCCCACCAAAGCAAGTGCCCTTATAGCTCAGTTGGTAGAGCGGCTGATTTGTAATCAGTAGGTCGGGAGTTCGAGTCTCTCTGGGGGCACCACTTCATTTCCTCCCCATTGTTTTTTCCGAATTTTTGGCGGCTATTCGAGCCGGAATTTCAGGTTCGGCGTGTTGCCGCGGGTATACCGTCGGCGCAAAGCGAGCAGTTAGTCACGCATCGCAAAGATGGCCATGAACACTGGTGTGCCGATCAGAACGCCGGCAATCGAAAATAGCGGCCCATAGATCAGCGCGCTCAGCGGTATGCCGGCGATGCATACCGCAATGCCATCCTTCAGGCAGTTGTACGGCCCGCCCTCGAATATGCCGTAGACGGGTAGGAACAGCCCCGCGACGATAAGGCTGACAAGGAACGCCAGGACGGCGGAGATGATCAGTCTTCCAAGAGCTCTCATCCTCCTGAAATATAGGGAATCAGTGGTTTCGGCCACCGCCGATTGTTTCTCCAGCGCCGATGAACGGAGGACGAGCATTCGTCAGCTGGCTCTCTTGGAAAGGTCTTGGTCATCGAACACGTTCTTTCGGCTGCCGCCGAAAGCAGCCTTACCAACCCCGCGGCACTGGCGCCGGTCAGATGGGCGGTCGTTCTGCTTTGTGGGTTTGTCGTCTGGAGCCCTGCCAACGCGCAGGAGGGATCCGATTGGGCGGAGATGAGTTCGGGCGCGACCCAAGTTTCCGGTTTGGGGGCGGTCCGCTATTCCGTGGGATACAGCAACATCGGTTATGACCACTTTCGTTCGGAGATCGTGGTTGAGTGGCGTGACGGCGGCAAGCGGACGCAGACGATCTACGAAGGCATCTATGACAATCCCCCTGCGAAGGTCTGGGGTGCTAACGACCATCTCTGCGTTTCGATGGAGGCTTGCGCGCGATCGACGGACGCCTGCACAGTGGAGGTGATTGCCTATCGATATGACGTCGGCGCCAAGTCTTTTGCCGAGCTTGCAGACGGCGGCGAGTTTTGCCGCCGATGAGATGCGGAGCCTTGGTCGGAGTAAGCGGTCAACGCTCGATCGATCACCGGCTCCCGCATCGCTTGGTCCGGCGCTCTCCGTGCGTCTCGAGATCGTGACGCCGGTGCAGTCCGGGCAATGGTTCACGATTCGCGATCCCGACGGCGACGTGCTGATGATCTGCCGCTGCTGATCGGAAAAGCCGCAGCGCGGCGGCATCAGATGTCGAAGGACGGTCCCATGCGCACCGGAACCTCGCGGCATTTCTGCAGGGCGTTGAGCAGGTTTTCGGCGAGATAGTCGATCAGCGCCCGGGTCGCCGGCAACATGCCCTGGCGGGACGGGAAGACGAGGTGCACGACGACGTCGTTCGACGTCCATTCCGGCAGCACCGGCGCAAGGACGCCGGCGCGGAAAGCGCGCTCGCAGATATGGTCAGGCAAGAGGGCGACCCCCATCCCTTCGATCGCGGCGCGTTCGAGAATCAGGAAATCGCTGCAGCCGACGATCGGACGATGGGTGATTTCCGTCGTGTTGCCATCGATTGAAACCAGCCGCCAGACATCGGTCGGGTGCTGTTCGTTCATCGACAGCGTCGCCTGCTGGCTGAGGTTCTCGATCGTGATCTCGCCGGAGCGGGCGAGGAAGGTGGGGCTGGCTGCAAGCCGCTCGCGAACCTCGCCGAACTTGCGGATGATGAGTTGGTTGTCCGTATCGAGCTGCCCGCGGGCACGCAGCGCCACGTCGACCCGCTCCTCGATCAGATCGATGCGACGGTTGGTGGCGGTGATCAGCAGGCGGACGCCGGGGTAGCGGCGGTGAAACGCCGGCAGGATGTCGGCAAGCATAGGGGTGAAACCAAGCGGGCAGGCGAGCCGCACCGTGCCCGAGGGCTCCGCGCGCACGGCGGCGATCTCGGCTTCGGCGGCAGCCACCCCGTCGAGAAGGCTCTGGCAATGCTCATAGAAGACCCGGCCGATATCGGTGACACGCAGCTTGCGGGTCGAGCGCTCCAGCAACCGCACACCGAGCTGCTCCTCGAGGCGGGCCACATGTTTGCTGAGCTTGGATTTGGGTATATTGAGGTCCCGTGCCGCAGCGCTGAAGCCGTTGTTTCGCACGACGGCGGCAAAAAGCCCGAGGTCGTTCAGATCCTGCATTGTCCTGTCTCCGAGGTGCGGATGATGGGTATGATTGTTTCCGTCTGGAAACAGTATGTCAAATATCCGCTGGCTTATCGGGCCATTGTTTTCCCCTCATATGTGGATCACCGCAACGTAAACACAAAGGTGTTCCCATGAACGTTCTTCATATCGACTCCGGTATCCTTGGCGACCACTCGGTTTCCCGCCGTCTGACGGCCGCCCTTGCCGCCCAGGTCAAGGCTGACCGCCCGGATGCGCAGGTGACCTATCGCGACCTCGCTGCCAGCTCGCTGCCCCATCTGACCGGCGCCCAGATCATGGCCCCGGCCGACCTCGAAGGCGTCGACGCGGGTCTCGCTGCCGACGTCAAGCTTGGCCGCGACATGCTGGAAGAATTCCTCGCCGCCGACACCGTCATCATCGGCGCTCCGATGTACAACTTCGGCATTCCGAGCCAGCTGAAGGCCTGGATCGATCGCATCGCCGTCTCCGGCAAGACTTTCCGCTACACGGAGAATGGTCCGGAAGGCCTCGCCAAGGGCAAGAAGATCATCGTCGCCTCGACCCGCGGCGGCCACTACTCCGCCGGCCCGGCAGCCGTCATGGATCATCAGGAATCTTACCTGAAGACGGTCTTCGGCTTCCTTGGCATCACCGATGTCGAATTCGTGCGCGCCGAAGGCCTGAACCTCAGCGCCGACAGCAAGCAGTTTGCGATCGCCGAGGCCGAAAAGACCATCTCCGAAGGCAGCGTGCTTCGCCTGGCGAGCTAAGACCAAATTCAGCGGATCACCGAGGTGATCCGGTGGGAGGGGCGTATGCCCCACGTGCGGACGGTGCCGGTTGCGCAAGCAGCCGGCATTGTCCGTTTTCGAACATCGATATCTGCTTTATAATGCCCTCATGATGGACGGGCGGACGATCCTTTGGGGCATGACCGCTGCGGTGGCCTTTTTGCTCGCCGCCGAAGCGCCCCTTGCTGCGCCGCCGGATCATGGCTGCACCTGCCGCAATCGAGACGGTTCCAAATACGAACTTGGGCAGGTCGCTTGCCTGCGTGTCGACGGCAACGCCTATCTCGCGCGCTGCGAGATGAACCTCAACGTCACGACCTGGAAGAAACTGCGTGAAGGCTGCCCTACGGCTGGCATGAGCACACCGGGTAGCCTTGCGGGGCAATCGATCCGTTTCTGACGCGGAAGAGCGGCTTGCCGTCCTCATTCCGATCTTTTTCGAAACTGCATGGCGCAGTGCTCCGCGATCCCACCGGGGCGGAAATTTCCACAGGCGCTATTTCGCGTTACCGCCTCGGCTTTGGCGCCGTTGTCTGTGAGCTGCGGAGGATGCGGCCGCCGCGTTTTTGCGGTGAGGCCGCCCGGAACACCTGGTGATGTCAGCGCTTCAGATGCTGGCGCGCCGCATACATCGCGATCGCCGCTGCGTTCGATACGTTCAGCGACTTTATCGCGCCGGGCATGTCGAGCCGGGCAAGATCGTTGACGATCGAGCGGGTCTTCTGCCTAAGCCCCTTGCCCTCTGAGCCGAGAACGAGGGCGATCTTTTCGCCGCTGAATGTCCCTTCCAGCGGCTGCGGCCCTTCCGAATCAAGGCCGATCGTCTGGAAGCCCAGCCGATGCAGTTCCTCGATGGCATCGCCAAGGTTGGTGATCTGGATATAGGGGATCATCTCAAGCGCGCCGGAGGCCGATTTGGCGAGCACGCCCGATTCGGTCGGGCTGTGGCGCATCGTGGTGATCAGCGCGCCGGCATCGAAGGCGACGGCCGAGCGCATGATGGCGCCGACATTGTGCGGATCGGTCACCTGATCGAGCACGAGAATCAGCGGGCAGTCGCGCAGAGCCTCGAGCCGGCGATGCGGCAGGGGGCGGGTCTCGAGCATCACGCCCTGGTGGATCGCGTCGGGACCGAGAATCTTGTCGAGATCCTGCGGCGTCACCGTTTCGACCGGGAAGGGCAGGGCCGAAAGCTCGCCGAGTTCCAGGCGGGCGGCCGCGTTCGGCGTAACGCTGAGACGGATGACCTTGCGCGCCGGATTGTCCAGCGCCGCGCGAACCGTGTGCAGGCCATAGAGCAGAACCTGCTCGGGCGAGAGCGGCTGCGGCTTCCAGTCGGCCGGCGCCTTGCGGCGCTTGTCCTCTCTTGGCGTGGGGATTTCGCCACGTTCCCGCTTGGCGTCGCGATGCGCGCGCCGAAGGTTGGCGTAATGGGTGTCCTTGGCGCTCTTGTCGCCGGTGCGATCTTTGCTCATTGGCGTCTTATAGAGAGGTTGCACGCGGGGCGAAACGGTTTTCAGCGCCGGGTCCTTTTTTACGGCTGTGGAGAAAATCGGAAATTTTCCGCTGACCCGTGTTGACAGGACGAAACGGGGCAGTCATATACCCGGCCACAGATCGAGAGCGGCACGGCCAAGTCGCTGGTTGTCTCACGATCTCAAATGCTTGGTCGAAAGATCCCGACAGAATAATGGAGGGATGCCCGAGTGGTTAAAGGGGACGGACTGTAAATCCGTTGGCTCAGCCTACGTTGGTTCAAATCCAACTCCCTCCACCATTCTGCTTCTGGATCGAAGGCCCGCGGGTATAGCTCAATGGTAGAGCAGCAGCCTTCCAAGCTGAATACGCGGGTTCGATTCCCGCTACCCGCTCCAATAGCGGCTTCCTCTTTCTTTTCGAATTAATGTATCAAGTCAACGTTCATCGCTAAGCGTTTGAATGTTTTGCTGCGGCTGCGATTCGTAGCTCGATAGCACCGAATCTTGTAGCGGCGTCGCGCGCTTCTTATATATCGGCAGGAAAAGGCCAGCGGCGGCCGGTCCGGGCGCGCGCAATTAAGTCTTGCGCAAATCCCCTGAAACCCTTAAACGGCTCCACAAACCGGCCCTGCCGGCTGATCATTATTCATACTTGACCACAGGAAACGTACCCATGGCAAAGAGCAAATTTGAGCGCAACAAGCCGCACGTTAACATTGGCACGATTGGCCACGTTGACCATGGCAAGACGTCGCTGACCGCAGCGATCACGAAGTACTTCGGCGAGTTCAAGGCGTACG
>NZ_JACVBF010000079.1:0-286 GCF_014852195.1 Ensifer sp. ENS08 | reverse complement strand
CGGCGCTGACCACCGGATGCTCGATCATCGTCAAGGCGCCCGAGGAAACACCGGCGTCGCCGGCCGAACTCATCCGCTGCTTCGTCGATGCCGGGCTTCCGGCCGGCGTCGTCAACCTTGTCTACGGCGTGCCCTCGGTCATCTCGGAATACCTGATCACCCATCCGGTGATCCGCAAGATGTCGTTTACCGGCTCGACCCCGGTCGGCAAGATGCTGGCGGCCCTTGCCGGCCAGCACATGAAGCGCGCGACGATGGAACTGGGCGGGCATGCGCCTGTCATCGT
>NZ_JACVBF010000078.1:0-297 GCF_014852195.1 Ensifer sp. ENS08 | reverse complement strand
GCCCTCGCGCCGCCCTGCCGGAACTGGCCGCCGCCACCTCCGAAAGCCGCTTTGCCCGACTGACGCTGACGATCACGGCGCTCGCCTTCGTCGCACTGTTTTTGCTTTTGCCGCTCGCCGCCGTCTTCACCGAGGCGCTGCGCAAGGGCGTGACGGAATTCGTGCTGGCGCTTGGCGATGCCGAAACCTTTTCGGCCATCCGCCTGACGCTGATCGTCGCCGCCATCGCCGTGCCGCTCAACCTCGTCTTCGGCGTGGCCGCCGCCTGGGCGATCGCCAAGTTCGAGTTCAAGGGCA
>NZ_JACVBF010000077.1:0-301 GCF_014852195.1 Ensifer sp. ENS08 | reverse complement strand
AAGCTTGTCCCGCTTTCGCGGGGCAGCCAAACCTGGCTATCCGGGCACAACTGAATGTGCCTCAAGCCGCCCAACGACCCGGTTACCTTTTACAACCGAGCCAATCAGATGCCATCGACGTGTTCGACAGGCCTGCTTTATTGGAACCACGCCGAGCGGTTCACTTGCAGCCTGTCTTAAGACCAGCTTCTCGAGATCTGTCCGGTGATGCGCGGTCAGGCAACACCAATCCAGCATGAACACCAGAAGGGCACTCACAAGTGAGCACCCAAACAATGATCATGCCTCAAGGACAAGGCTT
>NZ_JACVBF010000076.1:0-311 GCF_014852195.1 Ensifer sp. ENS08 | reverse complement strand
AAAGCTCGGCTGGTCGAAGGAGAAGCTGCAGGTCACCTTCCAGTCGCGCTTCGGGCCTGAGGAATGGCTGCAGCCCTATACCGACAAGACGGTCGAAAAACTTGCGCAGGACGGTGTCAAGCGCATTTCCGTCCTCAACCCGGGCTTCGTCTCCGACTGTCTGGAAACGTTGGAAGAGATCGCCGAGCAGGCGGCCGAAAGCTTCCATCACAATGGCGGCGAGAAGTTCACCCACATCCCCTGCCTGAACGACAGCGCCGAAGGCATGGCCGTGCTCGAACACGTCGTGCGCCGGGAGCTTGCCGGCTGGC
>NZ_JACVBF010000075.1:0-315 GCF_014852195.1 Ensifer sp. ENS08 | reverse complement strand
GGCTGTTCAGCCCGGACGAAAACAACTCCAACCGATGGCAGGATGTGCTCGAGGTCACCGACCGCTGCTACATGGCCGAGATCTATCCCGAGGACGATCACCTCTCACCGGATGGCCGCATCATGGAAGTCTTGAGCGAGCACCAATGCCAGGGTTGGCTTGAAGGCTATCTCTTGACCGGGCGCCATGGCTTCTTCTCCTGCTACGAAGCCTTCATCCACATCATCGATTCCATGTTCAACCAGCACGCCAAGTGGCTGAAGGTCTGCAATGAGATCCCCTGGCGCCGGCCGGTCGCGTCGCTCAATTATTTCC
>NZ_JACVBF010000074.1:0-333 GCF_014852195.1 Ensifer sp. ENS08 | reverse complement strand
ATCCGGTGATCCGCAAGATGTCGTTTACCGGCTCGACCCCGGTCGGCAAGATGCTGGCGGCCCTTGCCGGCCAGCACATGAAGCGCGCGACGATGGAACTGGGCGGGCATGCGCCTGTCATCGTCACTGATGATGCCGATGTCGAACGCGCCGTCGCCATCATGTCCGCCAGCAAGTACCGCAATGCCGGCCAGGTCTGCGTGTCACCGACCCGCTTCCTCGTGCAGGAGCGCGTCGCCGATCAGTTCCTCGACGGCTTCGTCGCCGCCTCGAAGACGATCAAGGTCGGCAACGGTCTCGAAGCCGGCGTCGACATGGGGCCGCTTGCCAACG
>NZ_JACVBF010000073.1:0-337 GCF_014852195.1 Ensifer sp. ENS08 | reverse complement strand
CGCGGAAATCGACCCACATATGCGAGAGTTGGTGGGTGAAGAGCGGTCCCGAATAGAGCAATTCGCGCCCGTAAAGGTTCCGCCAGTCGTAGCTTGCGGTGTAGGCCGCATAGGCTTCCGGCGGGAGTGGGTGGGTCGGTGAGCCGAGGCCGAGGATGTAGAGGAGCAGGCCCTCGTCGTAGCCGCGCCAGCGATAGGGGATGAAGCCGTTTTCCGGCCGCCAGCCGTGGGTGAGCGTCAGCCCGTGATCGCAGGCCCAGTTCCAGTCGGCCCGTTCATAGAGCGCGTTTGCCACCCTGCGGATTTCAACTTCTTCGGCGCCATCGCCGTCGAAATA
>NZ_JACVBF010000072.1:0-342 GCF_014852195.1 Ensifer sp. ENS08 | reverse complement strand
TTTCCGGCCGCCAGCCGTGGGTGAGCGTCAGCCCGTGATCGCAGGCCCAGTTCCAGTCGGCCCGTTCATAGAGCGCGTTTGCCACCCTGCGGATTTCAACTTCTTCGGCGCCATCGCCGTCGAAATACGCGGCCACTGTCAGAGCACCCGCGAAAAGAAAGGCGGAGTCGATCGTCGAAAGCTCGCACTCCCAAACGCGCCTGCCGGTCTCGATGTCGAGGAAGTGGTAGAAGAAGCCCTTGTAGCCGGAGGCGTCGGGTTCCGGTCCCTGCGGGCACTCCAGGAGAAACTGCAAGCGCCGACGCGCGATCTTTGCGGCAAACTTGCGGATGACGATGCCGC
>NZ_JACVBF010000071.1:0-347 GCF_014852195.1 Ensifer sp. ENS08 | reverse complement strand
ACGACTATTTCCGCCACAACGGTGCCGGCGAGATGCTGGTGTTTTCCGCCGCCGACTTCGAGGACTTCCGCGAGCCGCGCCCGGACATGCCGCCGGAGATGGAGGGCGAACTCGAAGAGGTCGTGCGCATTCTTGCGGAGAACCGCTGGCCCTGGCGACTGCATGCCACCTATGACGAGACGATCACCCGTGCGCTCGACGTCTTCGAGAAGGTCAACCAGGATATCCCGCTTGAGGGCATCAACTGGTTCTTCGACCATGCGGAGACGATCTCTGACCGCTCGATCGACCGGATCGCCGCCCTTGGCGGCGGCATCGCCGTGCAGCACCGCATGGCCTATCAGGGC
>NZ_JACVBF010000070.1:0-366 GCF_014852195.1 Ensifer sp. ENS08 | reverse complement strand
TGAAGCGCCCGGCCTGGCCGATGATCATCTTCCGCACGCCAAAGGGCTGGACCTGCCCGCCGGAAATCGACGGCAAGAAATGCGAGGACTACTGGCGCGCGCACCAGGTGCCGATGGGCGAGATGGACAAGCCCGAGCACATCCGCATCCTCGAACAATGGATGAAGAGCTATCGCCCGGAAGAACTCTTCAGTGACGAGGGCCGGCTGAAGCCCGAGATCGCGGCGCTCGCCCCATCCGGACATCGCCGCATGAGCGACAATCCGCATGCAAACGGCGGCCTGCTGTTGCGCGACCTGAAAATGCCGGGCTTCCGGGACTACGCCGTCGACGTTCCGAGCCCGGGTGCCACGACCGTGGAAGCGG
>NZ_JACVBF010000006.1:0-349757 GCF_014852195.1 Ensifer sp. ENS08 | reverse complement strand
CCAGCCCGAGGAAGGACGAAATGCGTGCCTCCAGCTGTCTATGCTCCTCCTGCGTGCCGCAGATGAAACGCACCGAGGCCATGCCGTAACCGTAACGGTCGAGCGCCTGTTTGCCGGCCTCGGCCAGCTCTTCACTGTCGGCAAGGCCGAGATAGTTGTTGGCGCAGAAATTGAGCACCCGCTCGCCCGAGGCGACCTTGATCTCACCTGCCTGCTTCGAGGTGATCACACGCTCCGACTTGTACAACCCGGCCGTCTTCAGGCCCTCGAGTTCTAAACGGAGATGGGTGAGGAAGGCTGAAGTCATGGCGCTCTCGCTTCAAGAAAACATCGCGTGCCTGACGAGTATCATGACGGCTTTTGACTTGCAGCAAAATCCGGCGCTCGGCCGAATCCAGCGTAAAAACGACAGGCCATTTCAAGGCGCGATGGCGGGCCGGACATATTATGTCGCAAAGCGCTTCGCCACAGACATTTTCCGACGACGGAGACGCGGGGCCTACCGCCATCACCCGTCGAGATACCCGTCGATGACCGCCAGAAATGCCTCGCCGTAGCGTTCGCGTTTGCTTTCGCCGATACCGGGAATGTCGAGCAGTTCATCGAGGTCGCGCGGGCGTTCCTTGGCAAGCGCAATCAAGGTCGCATCGGGGAAGACGACATAGGGCGGGACGTTCAGATCCTTGGCGATCGAGAAGCGCTCGGCGCGCAGCAGTTCGAAAAGTTCGAGATCGGACCCGGCCAGATCGGCCCGTTCGCGCTGCGATCCCGACTTGGCGCCGCGCGCCGCCTTGCCAGAGGTCGGGCGGTCCTTGCGGAAAAACACCTGGCGCTCGCGCTTGAACACCGCACGCGCCTCCGCCTCGAGCTTCATCGCGCCGAAGGCCGCGTGGTCGACGCTGATCAGGCCCGCCGCCAGCAATTGCCGGAAGACCGATTGCCAGGTGCGAGCCGGCAGGTCCTTGCCGGCGCCGAAGACGGGCATGTCGACATGGCCGAAGCGCTCGGTCTTCTCGTTGACCGTGCCCATGAGCACATCGACCACGTGGCCGGTGCCGAAGCGCTCGCCGGTGCGATAGACCGCGGCCAGCGCCTTGATCGCCGCTTCCGTCCCGTCCCAGGTCTCGACCGGCTTCAGACAGGTGTCGCAATGGCCGCAACGGCCGGGATGGGCCTCGCCGAAATGCGCAAGGATCGCCTGGCGGCGGCAGCCCGCCGTCTCGCAGATCGCGAGCAGCGCGTTGAGCTTGCCGCGCTCAATGCGCTTGATGTCATCCGCGGCCCCACCCTCGTCGATCATCCGGCGGCGCTGCAGCACATCGGCCATGCCATAGGCCATCCAGACCTCAGAGGGCTGCCCGTCACGACCGGCGCGTCCGGTCTCCTGGTAATAGGCCTCCACCGATCCCGGCAGGTCGAGATGGGCGACATAACGGACGTCGGGCTTGTCGATGCCCATGCCGAAGGCGACGGTCGCAACGAGGCAGAGGCTCTCTTCTTTCAGGAAGGCGTCCTGATGCCTGTCGCGGAGCGCGCGGTCCATGCCGGCATGATAGGGTAGCGCCCGGATGCCTTGTGCGTTCAGCCATTCGGCCGTGTCCTCGACCTTGGCGCGCGACAGGCAATAGACGATGCCGGAGGCCCCTTTGAAGCGGGAGAGAAAGCGCAGCAATTGCTGGCGCGGCTGGTCGCGCTCGACGATTTCATAGGCGATGTTCGGCCGGTCGAAGCTGGTGGTAAACACCTCGGCATTGCTGAGCGCTAGCCGCTCGACGATGTCGTCGCGGGTGTGCGGATCGGCGGTGGCGGTGAGCGCGATGCGCGGCACGCCGGGATAGCGCTCGGCTAGCAATCCGAGCGCGCGGTACTCGGGGCGGAAATCATGGCCCCATTGCGAAACGCAGTGCGCCTCGTCGATGGCAAAAAGCGCGATTCGGGCATTGCCTATGAGATCGGCGAAGCCGTCGGTGACGGTCCGCTCCGGCGTCACATAGAGAAGGTCGAGCGTGCCGTCGTGGATCTGGCGCCTGACCGCAATCGCCTCCTCGCGCGTCAGCGACGAATTCAGCGCAGCCGCATTGACGCCAAGCTGTTTCAGCGCCTCCACCTGATCGCGCATCAGCGCGATCAGCGGCGAGACGACGACACCCAATCCGGGCCGGCAGAGCGCCGGGATCTGGAAGCAGAGCGACTTGCCGGCGCCGGTCGGAAAGAGAACGACGGCATCGCCGCCAGCGGTCACATGCTCGACCACTGCCTGCTGCTTGCCGCGAAAGGCAGAATAGCCATAGACGCGTTTCAGCACGTCGAGCGGTGCCTGGCCGGCTTCGTCGAAGAGCTTGCTGGCAGCGCTTCTTGAGGGCGTCGCCCTTTCGACGAACTCCATCACATCTCCTTCGGGAATCAGCTTAGGCCATCATGGCCAGATGCGCAGGCAATGCCATAGCCCTTGCCGCAACTGAAGAGACAAGGGCTGTTTTTCCCCGTAGGCCCTGCTGCGCTTCACCGGGGATTGCCCCGACAGCTTGACCTTGATAACGCATCGGTACTTTAGTGGCGCGCAGAAATCGGGACGTGATTATGGCAAATATTCTAGCGGCGAGCGGCGGCGTCAAGCAGATCATCTGCATCAACTGGGGTACGAAGTACGGCGCACCGTTCATCAACCGGCTCTACGCCATGGTGGCGCGCAACATCACCCCGCCCTTCACCTTCACCTGCTTTACCGACAATCGCGACGGCCTGCGTCCGGAAATCCTCTGCGAGGATTTGCCGCCGCTGGATTTCACCGATATGCCGGTCAACACACCGGGCATCTGGCAGAAGTCACGGCTTTGGGGGCCGAAGCTTGGCTCCCTCAAAGGCCCGGTGCTGTTTCTCGATCTCGACATCGTCGTCGTCGGCTCACTGGACGCCTTCTTCGAAGAAGGTGAACCGGACGACATCATTCTCGCCCGCAATCAGACGACCCCCTTCGAGCGCCTCGGCCAGACCTCGGTTTTCCGCTTTCCGGTCGGCAAACTTGTGCCGCTGCAGCAGAAGTTCGGCGCCAACCCGCAGGCAATCGCCGACGAGTACCGGTTCGAACAGCGTTTCGTCACGCGCAATGCGCCCGGCGGCGTTAAGCTTTTCTCAAGACGCTGGGTCCTGCATTTTCGGCAGGACTGTCATTGGACCTTCCCGCTCAACTACTTCTTCGCGCCGCGCCTCCCAGCGGATGCACGCGTTGTGCTTTTCCCGCGCAGCCTGCTACCGCAGCACGCGATTGATGGGCAATACGGCTATCGCGGCCGCGTGGACACACCATTCGGTCATATTCGCCGCTTGTTTAACGGCGACCGCCGTGAGAAAAACCCGATCCGCTATCTGCGCTACTACATCCGCCCATCGCCGTGGGTTGCCGAGCATTGGCGCGAGTAGTCAACGTTCGGTCAAGATTGGATCGGTCTTGGGCGGGCAACCTAGCTTTTCGCTTTAGCGCGCCGCCGGCCCCTTCACGCGGCCTGAAAGCACGCCGAAGCCCTCGATGATCGCTTCCTGGTTTTCAAGCCGCGTCACTTCGTGCTGCACTTCCTGAAGCGTGCGCAAAAGCTGTGGCACGGCTTCAAGGTCGCCCTCCTCGGTCGCATGGGCCAGTTCGCGTTCGAGCTCGCGCACCTGCCAGTGCAATGCCTTCGAGCGCTGGTGCAGTGCCAGCGCCTGCAGATATCCTTCGCGGGCGTCCTCGGGCGCGGCCGCCGTTGTCGCGGTCCAGAGCCGCGCATAGCGGATCTGCTGGTCGATCGCGGCAATCAGCGCACCAAAACCCTCCGCCTGCAATTGTTCGAGCAGATCCTCGCGGTTCAACCGCGGCCCCTGCGCAGCCGCAGCGTTCAGCACCGCCGCCCAGCAGCGCTGCAGCTCGCGGTGGTCGAACTCGATCGTCGAGATCTCGTCATATTCGTCGAACAGCAATTGCGGATGGTTGACGATGGTGAGTGCCAGAACGCTCTCTCTCAGAAGCGGCGCCACCTGCTGTCCGCTGACCAGTGTCGAGCGCGCCAGCCGGTCGGAGATTGCCGTCGGCCCGCTCGCATTCGGCCCCCGTGGCTGACCAGCGCCGCGTGCTCCGCCGCCACCGCCCTGCCGGCCGCCGCGTTCAAACGGACGCCGCTCGCCCCGCCCTGCCCCTGAGGATTGCAGGAAGGCGTGAAGCCGGTCGCGCATGTCCTGGCCATAGTGCCGGCGCACGCTTTCGTCGGCGATCACGGATGTCACCTGCTTCAGCCGTGCTTCGAGCTCGGCGCGCTTTTCCGGCGTGTCGAAAGCGCCGCCCTGGATCTCGCGCTGCCAGACCATCTCGGCGAGCGAACGGGCGTTGGCGAGCACCTTGTCGAAGGGTCCACGGCCCTCCTGACGCACGAGGTCGTCGGGATCCTTCCCGTCCGGAAGCATGGCGAAGCGGACCGAACGGCCGGGCTTCAGATGCGGCAGCGCCAGGTCGACGCCGCGGTTTGCGGCACGAATGCCCGCCCCATCGCCGTCGAAGCAGAGCACCGGCTGCGACGTCATCTTCCACAAGAGATCGAGCTGGTTTTCGGTGAGCGCCGTGCCGAGCGGCGCAACGGCGTTTTCGACGCCCGCCTGATGCAGCGCGATCACGTCCATGTAGCCTTCGACGGCGATGATCGTTCCGGCCGCATCGTCCTGCCCGACGTCACGTGCGGCTCCTTGCGAAGCACGGCGCGCGCGGGCGAAATTGTAGAGCACGTTGCCCTTGTGGAAGAGCTCGGTCTCGTTCGAGTTCAGATACTTGGCCGGCGCGTCCGGTGACATGGCGCGGCCGCCAAACGCGATGACCTTCTCGCGCGACGACAGGATCGGGAACATGATGCGGTCGCGGAACCGGTCGTAGGAAACCGGCACGTCCGGCCCGTGCACAACGAGGCCGCAGGCCTCGATCTGTTCCTTGCCGACGCCCTTGCCGGCGAGATGTTCCTTGAGCGCGTTGCGGCTGTCGGGCGCGTAGCCCAAACGAAAGGTCTCGATCGTGCGCCCCGTCAGCCCGCGCTCGCGCAGATAGGCGCGCGCCTTGGCGCCGTTGGCCGTCTGGAGTTGGTCCTCGAAGTACGCGGTCGCCAGCTCCATCACGTCGAGAAGGCTTGTACGTTCCTTCTCCCGGCGCTCTGCCTGCGGATCCGGTTGCGGCATGGCAACGCCCGCCATGTCGGCGATCTGCTGCACGGCTTCGGGAAAGCTCAGGCCTTCGAGATCGGTCAGAAAGCGGAAGTGGTCACCCGAGACACCGCAGCCGAAGCAATGGTAGCGGCCCTTGCGGTCCTCGCAGTGAAAGCTCGGCGACTTCTCGCCGTGAAAGGGGCAGCAGGCCCAATAGTCGCCGCGCGAGACGTTGGTCTTGCGCCGGTCCCAGCTAACGCGCTTGGCAATCACGTCCGAAATCGGAACGCGATCGCGTATCTCGTCAAGAAAGGACTGTGAAAAGCGCATGGATACCTCTGGTCGATCCTCCATATAGGCGGCATGGCCGGCGGGCGCTACAACAGTGATCCTGCTTGCACGCTATTCACAGGAGCGAAACGGGAATCGCACGCCGGACGCCCAATCAAAAGTTGTGTATGAATATTTTCTGAAGACCCAAAGTAGCACTTGACACCCCTTTGACGAAAAGGATCAATTCGCCGTCTCGAATTGGATCACTTGCCATGGCCATTTCCGTCAAAGTGCTCGCCTGCAGTCCGGCTTTCTTCGGCGCGGTGCTGAGCTATGCGCGCGGCATGGTGGAGATGTATGCGGCAAACCCGCGGCTCGCCTCGATCTTTGCCTCGCAGCAGCGCTGGCTGATGGCCCAATCCGGGCTTGCACTTTATCACGACCGCGAACCGGATGATCCCTCGAGCGGCCTCTACAGCGGCCGTTTCATCAACTATGCCGTCATGCACGGGATCGCCAGTCGCAACACCGCGGCATCCTTCGTGCAGGAAATGGTTACCTACCGCTTCGCCCGCTACATCACGGTGCAGCCCGACAAGCGCAGCCGGCCGCTGGAGCCTACCGAGGCAGCACTCGACTATGTCTGGAAATGGATGCAGTCCCATCTGGCCATTCTCGACGCCTTCGATGGCCAGTCGCGGCTGGCACGCCTAAGCGAAGAGCAGGACCAGTTCGGCCGGCTGCAGGCCGCCGTCGCCCACGCGCTTGTCGGCAACGACACGGTCCGTCGTCCAGGCCCGACCTTCGACCTCTTTACCTGGGTCAATTCCGGGGGCGTGGTGATGGACGATCTCTTTTCCCGCATCGGCGCCTTCGACCCCGAGGCGGAGCGCCTCGCCATCGGGCCGGTTTCGCCGAGCGATCTCAGCGAACGCTTCATCATCTCCAAGACCCACCTCAAGCGGATCTTCGACAAGGCAGCCCTTTTGGGCAATATGGGGTGGGAGCGGTCGCCCGGACGCGGCGCGGTCTGGCTGTCCAAAGCCTTCATCCGTGAATACTGGGATTACCAGGCGGAGAAGTTCGCGCTCATCGATCGCGCATTTGAAGCGACGTTTCCGGCGAAAGCCGAGGTGGCGGCGCCCGTCTTATCGCAACGGGCGGCGGCACTGACTTGAGCGGAACTACTTGAGCAGTTCCTTCACCAGGCCGGAGGCCTTGGCGAAGTCCATCTGGCCGGGGTAGCGCTCCTTGAGCACGTTCATGCACTTGCCCATATCACGCAGGCCATGTGCGCCGGTTTCGGCGATGACCGAGGCGCAGAGTTCCTTCACCTTTGCCTCCGGAAGCTGGGCCGGCAGGAACTGGTTGATGATGACGATTTCCTCACGCTCCTGCGCGGCAAGCTCCGGCCGGCCGGCGTCGTCGTAGATACGAGCCGATTCTTCGCGCTGCTTGATCATCTTGGCGAGGATCTGAAGGATGTCGTCATCGCTGACCGGGTCCTTGCCGAGGCCCCGATTGGCAATGTCCCGATCCTTGATCGCCGCCTGGATCAGCCGCACGGTCGAGGTACGCCGTGCGTCCTTGGCTTTGAGGGCTTCCTTCAGTGCGTTAGCGAACAGGTCGCGCATGTCCATACTCCATGTCAAAACCGGCCCGCGGTGCTCTGCCCGGAACCGGTTCGAAACCATCATTGTTGTCGTCGTCTTAAACCAGTGTGACAGGCGCAATCAAACGGAATACGCAACCGCTTGAATTATAAGGAATTTTATTTCCCGACAATTCACAGCGGCCGGTTGACCCGGCTAAGCGCTTTGGGTATTTTCCCGCACCTGCACAACATCGGCATGAGAGCACTTTTCCGCGGGGTTTCCGCGCGTCCATGCCTGAGCAAAGAAATGGCGATCGACTGCCGGGCTTTCAAGCCCCCGCTTCGCGCCGCAACGGGATAGGAACGATGACCGCGACACCCGCATGGACCACTGAAAAACCAACCGCACTGCTCGTTCTGGCCGACGGCACCGTAATCGAGGGCAAGGGCATCGGCGCGACCGGCAAAGTGCAGGCGGAGGTCTGCTTCAACACGGCGCTGACGGGCTACCAGGAAATTCTGACGGACCCCTCCTATCTCGGCCAGATCGTCACCTTCACCTTCCCGCACATCGGCAACATCGGCGCCAATGACGAAGACATCGAAGACCTGACGCCGGCAGCACGCCACGGCGCGGTCGGCGTCATCTTCAAGGCCGACATCACCGAGCCGTCCAACTACCGCGCCGCCAAGCACCTCGACGCCTGGCTGAAGGCCCGCGGCATCATCGGCCTTTGCGGCATCGACACCCGCGCGCTCACCGCCTGGATCCGCGAAAACGGCATGCCGAACGCCGTCATCGCCCACGACCCCTCGGGCGTCTTCGACATCGAGACGCTGAAGAAGGAAGCCAAGGCCTGGAGCGGCCTTGAGGGCCTCGACCTTGCCAAGGTCGCGACCTCCGGCCAGTCGTCGCGCTGGGACGAGCAGCCCTGGGTCTGGAACGAAGGTTATTCGACGCTCGGCGAAACCGATGCCGCCTACCATATCGTCGCGCTCGACTACGGCGTGAAGCGCAACATCCTGCGCCTCTTTGCCGGCCTCAACGCCCGCGTCACGGTCATGCCGGCCACGACCAGCGCCGACGAAGTGCTGGCGCAGAAGCCGGATGGCATCTTCCTGTCGAACGGCCCCGGCGACCCGGCAGCAACCGGAAAATACGCCGTGCCGGTCATCCAGGACCTGCTCAAGACCGACATCCCGGTCTTCGGCATCTGCCTCGGCCACCAGATGCTGGCGCTGGCACTCGGCGGCAAGACCGAAAAGATGCACCAGGGCCACCACGGCGCCAACCATCCGGTCAAGGACCACACCACCGGCAAGGTCGAGATCGTCTCGATGAACCACGGCTTCGCGGTGGATTCGAAGTCGCTGCCGCAGGGCGTTGATGAGACTCACATTTCGCTCTTCGACGGCACCAATTGCGGCCTGCGCGTCGCCGGCAAGCCGGTGTTCTCGGTCCAGCACCACCCGGAAGCCTCCCCCGGCCCGCAGGACAGCCACTATCTCTTCCGCCGCTTCATGAACCTCGTGCGCGAGAAGAAGGGCGAACCGGCGCTCGCAGAGCGCTAAGCGACCGACCGAGACAAGCTTCGAAGGCCCGCTCCGAGCGGGCCTTTTCTTTTCGAGCATGCGCCTTCGCTGCCGCCCAGCCTCACTCTCCTGGCAGATGCGTGACGATGAAGTCGACGACGGCGCGAACCGACGGCAGTTGCCCGCGCCGATGCGGCATCAACAGCGTCGTCGTCACGCTGCCTGCCTCCCAATCGGCAAGCACACGCACAAGACTTCCAGCCTCGATTGCCGCCCGACAGATCTTTCTCGGTAGCGCGGTGATGCCAAGACCGGAGACGGCGGCCTCGAGCAACACGCTGGATTCGTCTGCGAGGAACCGCGGCATGGGGCGCACCCTGACGACCACGCCCGCGTCGTTGCGCATCGTCCATCCCTCCGAGGTCAGGGAGGCCAGCAGCCCGTCGTGGCGCGAAAGGTCGCTCGGTTCGCGCGGGTGCCCGCGATTTTCCAGGTAGGCGGGCGCTGCCACGAGCAGGATGGCATCGTTTGCCACCCGCCGCTGCACCATGCCGGAATCGGGCAGCGGTGCGAAGTGATCGCGCACCGCGATGTCGAAGCCCTCCTGCACCACATCGACGAAGCGGTCCGTCGCGTGCAGCATCACCCGCATCTTGGGATAGGCCTGCGCCAGCGGCGGCAGCAGCCCCGCCAGCATCATCTGAGCCGTCGGCACAGAGGCGGTGATCCTCACCGTTCCGCTCGGTTCGGCAAGGCGCCCCTTGACGATGGCTTCGGCCGCCTCCGCCTCTATCAACATCGCCGAGGCATGCCGGTAGAAATCCTCGCCTATCTCCGTCACGGTGAAGCGACGCGAAGTTCGGTTGATCAGCCGGACGCCAAGCGTCTTTTCCAGCTCGGCCACGCGCTTGCTCAGCGTCGATTTCGGCACGTTCAGCGCCCGCGCCGCCGGCGCGAACCCCTTGTGATCGACCACATGGGCAAAGACGATGAAGTCGTTGAGATTGCGCATCACGGGCCTCCAATGTCTACAAACGTGGACGATACATCCACGTTTTCCCGTCTTACACAATATCGTCCACGAAATTATCTCTTCCTCATCGAAGCCTGATATCGAAGGAAAAGACAATGGGTATCTATCAAGACAAGAAAGCCGTCGTCATCGGCGGCACGCATGGCATGGGTCTGGCGACGGTCGAGCGGCTCGTCGACGGCGGCGCCGAGGTGCTTCTGACCGGAAACAACGAAGAGAACCTCGCCCGAATCCAGCAGCGCTTCGGCGACCGCGTTCATGCGTTAAAGTCAGATATCGCCGATCTCGGCGAGATCGCTGTACTCGGGGCGACGGTCGGGCAGAAGCTGGGTTCGATCGATCTCCTGCACGTCAACGCCGGCACATCGTTGCTCGAGCCCTTCGACCAGGTGACGGAGGCCTCCTATGATCGCCAGTTCACCATCAACACCAAGGGTGCCTTTTTCACCGTCCAGCGGCTGGCGCCTCTGATCCGCGACGGCGGCTCGATCGTCTTTACCTCGTCGGTTGCTGATGTCGGCGGCCATCCGGGAATGGCGGTCTATAGCGGCAGCAAGGCGGCGCTGATCTCGTTTGCCTCCGTCTTTGCCGCCGAGCTTCTGCCGCGCGGCATAAGGGTCAACTCGGTCAGCCCCGGCTTCATCGATACGCCGACCAAGGGCGTGGCGGGCGTCACCGACGCCGAACGTGCCGAGTTCAAGGCGCTCGGCGATGCGATCACCCCGATGGGCCGCAACGGCACGGCGGACGAAGTCGCCCGCGCCGTGCTGTTCCTCGCCTTCGATGCCACCTTCACCACCGGCGCCCGCCTCACCGTCGACGGTGGCCTCGGCCAGCAATTGTCGCCGGCGGCCTGAAGCGGGCCAGAGCGGGGAACCAGGAGCGGAGAAACACGATGTCCAAATCCATCGCCATCATCGGCCTCGGCGCCATGGGCACGGCACTTGCCAAAACCCTCATCGACGCGGGCAACACCGCCACCGTCTGGAACCGTACGTCCGCGCGGGCCGACGCGCTGGTTGCCCGCGGCGCTCGCCGGGCAGCAACGGTCACCGAAGCCATTGCGGCCAGCGATATCCTCATCCTATGCCTCACCGACTACGCCGCCGTCGAAACGACGCTGGCAGATGTCGGCCCCATGCTCGCAGGCAAGACCGTCATCAACCTCACCAACGGTCGCCCGGATGAAGTCCGGGCGGTCGCGGCCCGCCTTGAAGCGTACGGCGCACGCTATCTCGACGGAGGAATCATGGCGACGCCGCCGATGATCGGCACACCGGATGCCTTCATTCTCTATAGTGGCAGCGCCGATGCTTTCGAAAAAACCAGGGAGCAATTGGCCGCCTTCGGCCAGAGCCACTATCTCGGCGAGGATCCTGTTCTCGCCGCGGTCAGCGACCTCGCCTTGCTGTCGGCGATGTACGGTCTCTTCGGCGGCTATCTGCACGCAACGGCGCTCGCCGGCAGCGTCGGCTTCACCGCGAAGCAGTTCCTGCCGCTGGTCGAGCCCTGGCTTGCCGCGATGATGACGGCGCTGCCTGATTATGCCGAACGGATCGACAGCGGCGACCACGCTCGCGACGTGATGTCGAACCTCTCAATGCAGTCGGTGGCGATCACCAACATCGTTGCCGCAAGCCGCAGCCTGGGCATCGATCCGGCCTTCATGGAGCCGATCGAAAGGCTGGCAAAAAAGCGCCTCGCCGCCGGCTTTGGCAGCGACGAGGCCTCCGGCCTCATCGAGGCGATGCGGGGCAAATAGAGGGCGGCCCCAGCGGTGCGGATGCAAACGCACGCCGATGATGCTCGCCAACGCGCCGCAAGCAAACAACAAGCAGATGGCCCGCGGTCGAAACGCCGCGGGCCATCTGCTTGTTGTTGACCCTCGGCCACCCTTCGCGCATCCTCACCGCAACTGGAGGTGACGATGATTACAGGTCCACAGTGCCGCGCCGCCAGGGCGCTGATCGAAATTTCGCGCGAAATGCTTTCAAGCTTTTCCGGCGTCGACGAGGAGACGATCCTCAAGTTCGAGCGCAAGCTGGAGAAACCCGGCGACGCCGTGATCCTCTCGTTGAAGCATGCGCTCGAAAATGCCGGCGCGGTGTTTCTGCCGGAGGGCGAACGCGGCATCGGCGTACGGCTGAAGTTCACCCGCTCCGAGGCCCGCCGCCTCTCGATCCTCGAAAGCGAGGGTGGCATCGTTGGCGACGATGAGGTTCCCGGCGCCTGAGAATGAAACCTGATTTCAAGGCTTTAGCCGGCTGACTTGAATCAGTATAGCCAACGGTTGAATCGCTTTGCGAACGAAAAAACCCGCCGTTGCCGGCGGGGTCTTTTTTTGAAAGACGGTCGCCCGCGCTTACTTGCAGGCGGCGCAGAAACGCTGGATGCGGCGGCAGGCTTCCTCGAGCTGGGCTTCCGAGGTCGCATAGGAGATGCGGAAGTTCGGGCCGAGGCCGAAGGCCGAACCGTGGACGACGGCGACGCCTTCGGATTCCAGCAGTTCCGACACGAAGTCTTCGTCCGTCTCGATGACCTTGCCCGACGGCGCGGTCTTGCCGATCAAGCCGGCGCAGGACGGATAGACGTAGAAGGCGCCTTCGGGCGTCGGGCACGAAATGCCCTTGGCCTGGTTCAGCATCGACACGACGAGATCGCGGCGGCCTTCGAAGATCTTCTTGTTTTCGGGAATGAAGTCCTGCGTGCCGTTCAGCGCCTCGACGGCCGCCCACTGGGCGATCGAGGTGGCGCCCGAGGTCTGCTGGCCCTGGATCATGTCCATGGCCTTGATCAACTGCAGCGGGCCGGCGGCGTAGCCGATGCGCCAGCCGGTCATGGCATAGGCCTTGGAGACGCCGTTCATCGTCAGCGTGCGGTCATAGAGACCGGGCTCGACCTCGACCGGGGTCGCGAACTTGAAGTCGCCATAGGTCAGGTGCTCGTACATGTCGTCGGTGAGGATCCAGACATGCGGGTGCTTCATCAGCACGTCGGTCAGCGCCTTCAGCTCGGCATGGCTGTAGGCGGCACCCGACGGGTTGGACGGCGAGTTGAAGATGAACCACTTGGTCTTCGGCGTGATCGCCTTGTCCAGATCTTCGGCCTTGAGCTTGAAGTTGTTTTCCTGCTTGGTCGAAACCGTCACCGGCGTACCACCGCACAGCGCCACCATTTCCGGGTAGGAAACCCAGTAGGGTGCAGGGATCACGACTTCATCGCCGGCGTTCAGGGTCGCCATGAAGGCGTTGAAAAGAATCTGCTTTCCGCCGGTGCCGACGATCGTCTGGGCGGCGGTGTAGTCGAGGTTGTTCTCGCGCTTGAACTTCTTGGCGATCGCTTCGCGCAGTTCCGGAATGCCGGAGACCGGCGTGTACTTCGTCTCGCCGCGATTGATCGCGTCGATGGCGGCCTTCTTGATATTGTCGGGCGTATCAAAGTCCGGCTCCCCGGCGCCAAGGCCGATGACATCGCGGCCTTTCGCTTTCAGCTCACGGGCTTTCTGCGAAACGGCGATGGTGGCGGAAGGCTTTACACGGGAAAGGGCATCGGCAAGGAAGGCCATGGGTGAAGGTCCTGATCGTTTCGAGACGAGGTGATCGCTACGGAACGAAAAGGCAGGCTCCATAGCGGTTAGGTCTATGTCGAAAGACGCCCGGTCTTGCAAGCGCCGGATAGGCAAAAACGCCGGAAACACGGGCAAAAAGCGTCACCATGACAAAGTTTCATGAATGCGATCAGCATCGTCGATCGGAGGTCGCGACACCGAGCGATGCATCACCGTCCGTCGAGCGCCGACAAAACGGATTGTGGCACCCGTTCGAACGGCCACGAAACGTAACGGCCAGAAACGGTTGGTGATCGCGATTTATTCAAAAAAATCAGCGCAATCCCGCAATTTTTCAAATGCCATAATTTAGCCACCACAACTGTCGCGGAACGCCGCAATTCCGTCCAGCAACAGCCGGTTTCCGGGCTTTTCCTTCGATGATCCGAACACATTCGCATTACGGGGGTTATGCAATGTTTCTCGACGACGAAATCGCTTCCATGAAGACACGGCAGAGCGAAGCGCGCTGGGGCATGTACCTGGCGCTCGCAGCCCTTGCCGCCTGCATCCTGATGTTCATCGGCCTGATGACCCAGGCGACCGCGCAAACTGCTGATGCCAAGCCGCCGCAGCTGGCGGGCTACGTTCGCCCCAACGACATCGGCACCGGCGCCCTGCTCTTTCCGTCGAAGGAGCCGGGCTATTTCGTCGAGGCGCCGCGCCTTGCGACCGACGTTCAGATCGACGTCAACGGCCCGATCATGCGCACCCGCGTCACCCAGCGCTTCGAGAACCCGAGCAAGGGCTGGGTTGAGGGCACCTATGTCTTTCCCCTGCCCGAGGATTCGGCCGTCGACACGCTGAAGATGCAGATCGGCGACCGCTTCATCGAGGGTGAGATCAAGGCGCGTGAGGCGGCCAGGGAGATTTACGAGCAGGCAAAGGCCGAGGGCAAGAAGGCAGCGCTTCTCGAACAGCAGCGCCCGAACATCTTCACCAACCAGGTCGCCAATATCGGTCCCGGCGAAACGGTCGTCGTGCAGATCGAGTACCAGAGCGCGGTCCGCCAATCGAACGGCCTCTATTCGCTGCGTTTCCCCATGGTCGTGGCGCCGCGCTACAACCCGCAGCCGATCGTTCAGACCGTCGATCTCGACAGCCGCACCGGCTATGCCGTCAGCGACCCGGTCCCCGACCGCGAGAAGATCGAAGCGCCGGTCCTCGACCCCAAAGAGAACGCCAGGATCAACCCCGTCACACTGACGGTGAACCTCAAGGCCGGCTTCCCGCTCGGCGAAGTGAAATCAGGCTACCACGACGTCGATATCGCCAATCTTGACGATCTCAGCCGCCGCGTGACTCTGAAGGGCGACAGCGTGCCTGCCGATCGCGACTTCGAGCTCACCTGGAAGGCGATCGAGGGCAAGAGCCCCTATGCCGGCCTGTTCCGCGAAACGGTCGGCGGCAAGACCTATCTGCTCTCGTTTGTCACCCCGCCGGCAGCAGCAAACGAGGCTGACGCCAAGCCGGTCAAGCGCGAGATCGTCTTCGTCATCGACAATTCCGGCTCCATGGCCGGCCCGTCGATGGAGCAAGCCAAGGAGAGCCTGGCGCTCGCGATCTCCAGGCTGAAGCCCGAGGACCGTTTCAACGTCATCCGCTTCGACGACACCATGTCGGTGCACTTTCCCGAGCTGGTCGAAGCGACACCGGACAAGCGGGAGGACGCAATCGCCTATGTGCGCGGCCTGACAGCCGATGGCGGCACCGAGATGCTGCCAGCGCTGGAAGCGGCCCTCCGCACGCAAGGACCGGTACAGCCCGGCGCGCTTCGCCAGGTGGTCTTCCTGACCGACGGCGCGATCGGCAACGAGACGCAGCTTTTCGAGGAGATCCAGAAGAACCGCGGCGAGGCTCGCGTCTTCACCGTCGGCATCGGCTCTGCTCCGAACAGCCACTTCATGACCAAGGCGGCCGAATATGGCCGCGGCACCTTCACGCTGATCGGCTCGGAGAGCGAGGTCGCCGCGCGCATGGGCGAGCTTTTCACCAAGCTCGAGAGCCCCGCAATGACCGATATCGCCGCGAGCTTCGAGGGCGCCTCGGCGAGCGACATCACCCCCAACCCGATGCCCGATCTTTATCGCGGCGAGCCCGTGGTGCTGACGGCCGAACTCGACGGCACCGCACCCGAAGGCAAGCTGCAGATCCTCGGCAAGGCCGGCGACCAGCCCTGGCGGGTGGAGATGGACATCGCCAAGGCCTCGACCGGCGAAGGCATCGCCAAGCTCTGGGCGCACCGCAAGATCGACGACCTCGAGGCGAGCGCGTCGACGATCGCCGACCCGGCGACCCTCGACAAGCGGATCGAGACCGTGGCACTTGCCCACCATCTGGTCTCCCGCGTGACCAGCCTCGTTGCCGTCGACGCGACGCCGTCGCGGCCCGCCAGCGAGAACCTGAGCGAAACGAAGCTGCCGCTCAATCTCCCCGCCGGCTGGGACTTCGGAAAGGTCTTCGGCGAAGCCCCTGTCGAGACTGTCCCCGGCAAAGTCGACGAACGTGACGCCGCGCTCGAAAGCCGAACCAAGCTTGCGATGGTCACGGCCGACCGCATGCTGGCCGCACCGACGGCGCGGGCGGCAGGTCTGCTCGCGGAAGCCAACAACCAGGTCGCCCTGCCGCAGACGGCAACGGAGGCCGACAAGCAGATCCTGATCGGCCTGATGCTGCTCGTCTTCGCTCTGCTTGCCGGCACGACCTTTGTCTACTGGCGGGCGCCGATCGCCGCCGTCGTGCTTGCCGGAGTGCGCCGCCGTGGCCGCTGACAAGGATCAGTCCGAGCCACGGCCGGGCTTTCTCGCCCGCCTCTCGGCGGTCGAAACGATCGTGCTCGCGATCATCTCGCTCATCGCCCTTGCCGGTCTGCTTCTGATCGGCAAGGGCTTCTACATGAAGGCCAAGGCCGAGGTCTCGCAGGTGCTTCTGAAGCGTACCTTCGAGGCGCAGCTGCACGGCAACCCGGATGGCAAGCCCTGGCCCTGGGCCGATTTTCAGACAGCCGCGGAAATCTCGGCGCCACGGATCAACCGCTCGGCGATCGTGCTCCAAGGCGCAAGCGGCGAAGCGCTGGCCTTCGGGCCCGCCTGGTTGACGACGACGCCGCTCCCCGGCGACGAAGGTACCTCGGTCATCGCCGCCCATCGCGACACGCATTTTCGCTGGCTGAAGGACGTCAACCCCGGCGACCTTCTGGTGCTGACCCGCAAGGACGGCCGCCGCTTCCTGTTTAGGGCCGGCGAAAGCCGGGTTGCCCGCTGGGACGAAAGCGGCATCAACGCGTCCGCCAGCGGCCACCATCTGGCGCTCGCCACCTGCTGGCCCTTCGACGCGATCGAGCAGGGACCGATGCGCTACATCGTCGATGCAGAACTCATCGGCGAACAGCGTCCGGTACCGCTGACGACGGGCTCGATCTCGAAATAAACCGCTTTTGATCGGATGTGACTTGAACCGCTCCGTCGATCGCCCCAGCTTGCCTGCTGAACGAGTCGGTGCGGGAGAAACGGAATGCGGCATACGGGCGCTGGAACATCGGGACGGGCGGGCAAACGGTCGCGTGCGGTCGGAATCCTGGCCGTGTCCGTTGCGCTGGCAACGTTTGCTCCTCCGAGCGCCGGGGCACAGGATGCCCGCGAGTTTCCCAGCGAGCACGGTACCGTGCGTGTCGAGACGCTCGCGACCGGGCTTGAACACCCCTGGTCCGTCGAGGCACTCCCCGATGGCGGCCTGATCGTCAGTGAGCGGCCGGGTCGGCTGCGGATCCTGCGCGACGGCAAGCTCTCGAAACCGCTGACGGGCGTGCCCGAGGTCGCCGAGCGTGGCCAGGGCGGCCTGCTCGACATCGCGCTCGATCCCCGTTTTGCAGAAACCCGGACGCTCTACTTGACGATGGCTGCCAACGGCAAAGGCGGCTACGGCACCGTCGTCGTACGGGCAAAACTCGCCGCCGACGGAACCGGGCTTATCGACGTCAAGGAGCTCTTCCGGATGAGCAAGTTTACCGGCAAGGGCCAGCATTTCGGCTCGCGCATCGCAATCGCTCCCGATGGCAGCCTTTTCTTCGGCATCGGCGATCGCGGCGAAGGCGACCGGGCGCAGGACCCGCGCGATCATGCCGGCGCCATCCTGCATATCAATGCCGACGGCAGCGTTCCCGGATCGAACCCTTATGGCGGCGGCACCGGCGGCCTGCCGGAGATCTGGTCGAAGGGCCACCGCAATCCTCAAGGGATCGCCTTCGATCCGAAGGACGGCACGCTTCTGACGGTCGAGCACGGCGCGCGCGGCGGCGACGAGATCAACAATCCGAAGCCCGGCCACAATTACGGCTGGCCCGTCATTACCTACGGCAAGGACTATTCCGGCGCCGAGATCGGCGAAGGCACGGCGAAAGAAGGCCTCGATCAGCCGCTCTTCTATTGGGATCCCTCGATCGCGCCTGGCGCGCTTGCCGTCTATCGCGGCGAGATGTTTCCCGAATGGGATGGCGATCTTCTGGTGGCGGCGCTGAAGTACCAGTTGCTCGCCCGGCTCGAACGCGACGACAGCGGCGCGATCGGCTCCGAGGAGCGGCTGTTCGACGGCGAATTCGGCCGCATCCGTGACGTCGTCGTGGCACCCGACGGCGCCTTGCTGATGGTGACGGACGAGGAAGACGGCGCCGTGCTCAGGGTCTCCAAGGCGGCGACGCAATAGCCGGCGCGCGCCGCATGTTCACGATAGCCGATCGCGAACCTCGCGCCGGAACATGAATTTCAGCCCGGACCAGACGGCATCGACCGCGCAAACCTTCACGTCGACAAGGCCGAGCGGCAGGAAGATTTCACGCAAAACGTCCTCGGTCAGTGTCGTCGGCCGCTTCGACGCCTTCTTTGGCCAGGAGACCCACAGCATGCCGTCCGGCTTCAATCTCGCAGCCAGCTTCGGCGCGAGCTCTTCCAAAACCGATCGCTCCGTTTCGAACACATGCGCATAGTCAATGTCGCGCGCGGCCACGGTGCCGATCTCGGTCTCGCTGGCCCGAAAGCCGGAAAAACCGCTGATCGCATCGAGCCCGGCTGGAACCCGAAGAAGCAGGGCCCGCTGCCCGTCTTTCAGCCCCAGCTTGGGCCCGAGCGGCGTGCCGGAATAGCCGGCATCGCTCATGGTCGCCGATCTCCGATGGGTGATAGGAGCTGAGCCCCCTCCTCGGCGCCCTCTCCCGGCACCGTGTCTCCGGCCGTTTCCATCGACAACAACTCCGCCCAACCGTGGCGACGATGAGCCTTGCCCGGCGAAAACGCAACTGCTAGACGCGCCTGTCCGAGGAGAGAACGACATGCCGCGCATTCAGGCCAATCTGCTGCTTTTGATTTCAGGCGCCATCTGGGGCGCCGGCTTCGTTGCACAGTCGACGGCGATGGATGCGATCAGCCCGCTGTGGTTCATCGCGCTTCGTTTTGCGATCGCGACACTGGTCGCCATGCCCTTGGCCATCATCGAAACGAAACGCGCGGCCGAACCGATCAAGCTGACGACCATGCGCAATTTCATCTTCATCGGCCTGGCGCTCTTTGCCGGCGCCGTGACGCAGCAATTCGGCCTGCTCGACACCAGCGTCACCAATTCCGGCTTCCTCACCGGTCTCTACGTCGTCTTCGTCCCGGTCTTGACGGTGATCTTCTTGCGCCGCAAGCCGCATTGGGTGATCTGGCCGGGGGCGTCGATGGCGCTGTTCGGCATTTTCCTCTTGAGCGGCGGCACGCTGTCGACGCTGACGGGTGGCGACTACCTGACCGTGGTCTGCGCTCTGTTCTGGGCGGTGCAACTGCTGCTCATCGGCCTGTTTGCCCCAAGCAGCGGCCGGCCGATGCTGCTGTCGATGACGCAATTCGCCGTCTGCGCCGTGCTCGGCTTCGCCCTCGCCGTCACGACCGAGCCGCTGAGCTTCGCTGCCATAGAGGGCGCGCTCTTCGAGATCCTCTATGCCGGCATCTTTTCGAGCGGCCTTGCCTTCATTCTTCAGGTCGTCGGGCAGCGCTACACCACGGCGCCGCAGGCTGCGATCTTCCTGTCGAGCGAAGCACTCTTTGCCGCCCTCTTCGGCGTTCTCCTGCTTGGCGAAGTCATCACCCCGATCGGTTATGCCGGCTGCGCCATCATCTTTGCCGCCATGCTGACGGTGGAGATCGTGCCTGAACTGACGAAGGGCCGCCGCGCCGCAGCACCTGCCTGAGGGCTCCTCAAGAAACTATAGGCACGCCACCGCCAAGACGCTGGACTGAGGCTTTACTTGCTGTTGTTCAGGCAATAGGCCCGTTGCTTCGCAACGAAGGCGTAGCTTTGCCCTGCGTTTTCGACCCGGCCCGAGAGCTCTAGATTTTCTGCAAGAAATCTACGTAAGAAACCGCCGACGTGAGAAGCCTCAAACATATCAGGGAGTTGCCGACGGCACGCATCCCAAGCGATTGGCCTGCTTTACGCGCCGCGCACGAGAAATCGGCGAAAACCACTCAATTTTGCAGCAATTGTTTTCAAAAAGCTGTGATTTCAACAGCTTGCGATATATTTTGCGCAGCGCCCCACAAAGCCGCAAATGACCGATTTTTGAGCAATGACAAGACGCAATACCAATCCCGAAAAGTTTTGCTTGCCAATTCAAAATAAACCCATCAATCTTACTTTCGTTCGGGCAATCTGCGAACATGGGAAGATCTTGAAATAAAAGCGGGCCGGAGACGCAAAAACTCCGGGCGGCCAGACCGATGGGAAGCAGTGATGCGGCCCTTCCAATGGCTGGCTGCGGTAACCAGGACCCTTTCCTCAAACGTCGAGAACTGCCTGCCAACGCCCATCCGGGCACATTGCAATGCTACCCGTCCGTCAAACGGGTGGAGAGAAAAGGACCTGACGCATGGCCGAAACTGGCACTGTAAAATTCTTCAACACCGACAAGGGCTTTGGTTTCATCAAGCCTGACAACGGTGGTGCAGATATCTTCGTACACATTTCCGCGGTCCAGGCTTCCGGCCTGACCGGTCTGACGGAAAACCAGAAGGTAAGCTTCGACACCGAACCGGATCGCCGCGGCAAAGGCCCGAAGGCGGTCAACCTGCAGATCGCCGGCTAACGCCGTTATCTGCTGACAGATTCCAGTTGAAGCCCGGCATTCTTGCCGGGTTTTTTTGTTCAGGCTCGGTTCAGTTTGGCCGCGTTAACCTTCCTCCATCATGAAGGCCGGGTTGATCCGGTCCATGCGAAGGATTGAAGCCAAATGAACAAGTTCATCAAAGCCGCCGTTCTCTCGATCGCCGCAGCCGCTATGGTCATCCCGACCTTTGGCGCCGCCGAGGCAGGCGGCAGGCATCACCACAACAATGACGATGCATGGGCAGCTGGTGCAGCAGGTCTCGTTGCCGGCGCTCTGATCGGCGGCGCGATCGCTTCGCAGCCGCGTTACAACGGCGGCTACAACGAGCGCGTCTACATCGATCCGGAACCGGAATACGACTATTACGAGCCGCGTCCGGCCTACCGCCCTCGCCCGGTCTACCAGGCACGCCCTGTCGTCGTCGACAGCTATGGTGGCGGTTACCGCTCGCTCGAGCCCTGGACCCCGTCCTGGTACCGCTACTGCGCGCAGCGTTACCGCTCGTTCAACCCGGATAGCGGCACCTTCCGCGGCTACGACGGTCGCAGCTACTTCTGCACCGCCGGCTAATCAGGTTCGGCGTAAGAATCGAAAAGCCCATGTCTTAATAGAGACATGGGCTTTTTTCGTGAGCGTTTGCGGTGGCTCAGAGCCCGCGCAGATAAGGATTGGTGCGGCGCTCCTCGCCGATCTGACCACCCGGGCCATGTCCGCAGATGAAGCCGACACTATCGCCGAGCGGCAGGATCTTGTCGCGGATCGAATCGAGCAATTGCTGGTGATTGCCGCCGGGCAGGTCGGTGCGGCCGATCGAGCCGTGGAAGAGCACGTCGCCGACATGGGCGAAGTTCTGCGCCCGGTTGAAATAGACGACGTGTCCCGGCGCATGGCCCGGGCAATGCAGGACTTCGAAGACATGGTCGCCGAAGGAGACCGTGTCGCCTTCTTCGAGCCAGCGATCGGGAATGACGTTCTGAACCTTCATCGCCAGACCGAAGCGCTCCGCCTGGCTTTCGAGCCTTTCGAGCAGCGGCAGGTCGTCCTTGTGCGGACCGATGATTTCGAGCCCGAGGGCGTCCTTCAGTTCCTTGGCGCCGCCGGCATGGTCGATATGGCCGTGGGTGATCCAGATCGCCTTCAGCGTGATGCCGTTTTCGCGGATGGTCTGCAGGATGAGATCAACGTCGCCGCCGGGATCGACGATCACGCCTTCCTTGGTCTCGCTGTCGAACAGCACGGTGCAGTTCTGCTCGAAATGGGTAACCGGGATGATGCCCGCCTGTAACATGCGCGTCTGCCTCTCTAGAGCATGTCGCGCAAAAGTGTGGGAGCGGTATTGCGATAACGACATGCGATAAATCCAGAACCTAAAGCGTAGGAAGCGAATCTGGAAGATCGCAACGCGCTCTAGGATCTCGTCATCTTCCTATAGCGGCAATTGGCGACGGTGACAGCGCCAATCAGCGAAGCGAGGCTATTTGCGGTGCAGACAGCTGCTGGGGTGCCGGCCACTGCACGGTGGTCATCAGCAGCGCCGAAATCGCGATCTCCGCGGCGACGACGATCCGAACGACCGGCTTGAGGCTGCGCGCGGCGACGTTGTTCTGATCCGGCTGATCATTCTGCATTTTGTCCCTCTCCCGTTGCCTGTTCTCCTGGCGTGTCCTGCCCTCGGCAACGGCTGGAGAATGTCACAGCGTCACATTTCGTGACGTTCCCGGGGGAACATCCGCGCGCTTGCTGGCGTTTGGCCCTCGTCAATATAAGGAGAAACACGATGGTGAAGCTTACCCGCCCCCTGTTGCGAGCCGCTGCGGCCGCGGGTTTGGTGTTGGCGATCGGTACGCCGTCCGCCTTTGCAGCCATGACCGCGACCACGGTGACGGACCTTAACATCCGCACAGGTCCGGGCCCTCAATATCCGACAGTCGGCCTTGCGACCCGCGGTAGCACCGCGGTTATCGACGGCTGCATCGAAGGCAGCAAGTGGTGCCGCATTGACGTCGGCGGCGTGCGCGGCTGGGTCTATTCCCAGTATCTGACGACGGATCTTGGCGGTTCTGCCGTCGTGGTCCAGGAGCGCCGGGCCGACCTGGCCATTCCTGCCGTCACCTATGAAGTGCAGCCCAATGACCCCGTGATCGTCAGCAGCGGCGACGAATTGATCGGCCCGGTCGAACAGATCGACCCGATCGTGCCGCCGGAGAATGTGCGGACCTACGTCACGTCCAACCCCGGCGAGACCGTCTATCTCGATGGTGAAGTCGTCGTCGGTGCCGAACTGCCGCAGACCGTGGCCGTTCAACGCGTTCCCGACTACAGCTACGACTATGTCAGCATCAACGGCCAGCCCGTTCTGGTCGAGCCGGCAACGCGACGCATCGTCTACGTCTATCGCTAACAATCGAGACCCCCGGCAATCATTCGGTTGCCGGGGGTTCCCGACGTGCCTGCATTACCCTCCCTCGCTCTCCCGACGGCACGAATCATGCGCGGCAAGGTCATTCCCTCCAGCCGCCCCTGCCGCCGGCTTCGTTTTCCCGCTTTGCCTGTAAGAGGTTGCCTCTGCCTAAAATCGAGCCATTTCAATTGGCTACGAAGCGGGCGCCGCAACGTCATTTCACTCAAATTGACAATAATCCGGAATAGGCTTCAACCTATTGATGCCGGCTCATCGGCTTTTAGTGGCGCGTCCACGACGAGCCACGACACGGAGGGATCAATGGAAGCATTAATGCCTATCATTACCCAATTGATCGCGGGGGCCGCCGGCGGGAACGCGGCCAGCGCAGTGTTGAAGCAGCAGGCATTCGGTGTCGTCGCACGGACCATCGTCGGCGCCATTGGAGGCCTTGGCGGCGGGTTCCTCATTCAGATGCTCGGCGGAGAAGCAGCCGCGACCGGTCTCGCCATGCAAGCCATCGGCGGCCTTGTCGGCGGCGGCGTACTGAGCGGAATCGTCGGGCAATTCTTGGGGAAGACCGCCTAACTCTGCGATCATATCCGTAGCAAGACAAAAGGCGGCCCGGGGGCCGCCTTTTCTGCTTTCGAGAGCATTCCGGATGCCGTTACTCGGCTGCCGCGGCAACCGGATAGACTTCCTTCATGTAGTCGTTCATCAGCGTTTCGCAGATCGTCGCCGGCGTGAAGCGGTAAGGACCGATTTCGGAAACCGGCGTCACTTCGGCGGCCGAGCCGGTGAGGAAGCATTCGCTGAAACCGGACAGTTCCTCCGGCATGATCGCCCGCTCGACCACTTCATAGCCGCGGCGCTTGGCAAGCTCGATCACCGTGCGACGGGTGATGCCGTCGAGGAAGCAATCCGGCACCGGCGTGTGGATGACGCCGTCCTTGACGAAGAAGATGTTGGCACCGGTCGCTTCGGCCACGCGGCCGCGGTAATCCAGCATCATCGCGTCCGCATAGCCCTTGGCCTCGGCCGCATGCTTGGAGATGGTGCAGATCATGTAGAGGCCGGCGGCCTTCGACTTCGAAGGTGCCGTCTGCGGATCCGGGCGGCGATATTCTGCGATATCGAGCCGGATGCCCTTGAGCTTTTCGGCCGGGTTGAAATAGCTGCCCCACTGCCAGATGGCGATGGCGACGTTGATGCGGTTGTTCTGCGCCGAAACGCCCATGCTCTCGCTGCCGCGCCAGGCGATCGGCCGCACATAGGCCTCGGAGAAGCCCTGACGCTTCAGAAGCTCGACGCTGGCTGCGTCCAGTTCTTCCACCGAATAAGGGATCTTGAAGCCGAGGATTTCGGCGGACTGATGCAGGCGCTGGTTGTGCTCGGTCAGCTTGAAGATGCGCCCGCCATAGGCGCGCTCGCCCTCAAAGACCGCGCTGGCATAGTGCAGGCCGTGGGTCAGCACGTGAATCTTGGCATCCTTCCACGCGACGAACTCGCCGTTGAACCAGATCTGTCCGTCCAACTGATCAAAAGGAACCGCTGCCATGGTGTCATCCTCCGGCGCATGCGCGCCATTCTTAGTTGATTATCGCCCTGCTTTCAGTCTATCGGCAAACTGATTGAGGGAAAATTCAATTTCGTGATTTTGGATTTGCGATCGGAACGGCACGGCATATCCTTTCAGATGTTGCCAACGCCAAATGTCTCGCTTACCGAGCATGGACGCTAATGCTATGGTAAAAATATGTCAACAAAGCTGACATATTTTTTCGAATGTTTCGCAAGTTGCAATCAGGCTGAAAGGAAATGACCGCGTGGCCGGCCAATCCAAAGAGAACACCCGGTATCTGAACGATGCCGCCGCCGATGACGATACGATCGATTTCGAGATCATCGAGCTGCTCTTCTTCGCCTATCGCGACTTCACCTCCGACCCGGATGCGATCCTGGAAAAGAGCGGCTTCGGACGGGCGCACCACCGCGTCGTCCACTTTGTCGACCGCGAGCCGGGCATGACGGTCGCCGACCTCCTGGACACGCTGAAGATTACCAAGCAGAGCCTTGCCCGGGTGCTGAAGCAACTGATCGACTCCGGGTATATTCGCCAGGAAACCGGCCCTGAAGACCGGCGCCAGCGGATGCTCTACACGACGGAAGAAGGCCAGGCACTGGCGCGTGCGCTTGCCGAGCCACAGTCCCGCCGCATAGCCGATGCATTGGCAAGAACCGGTCCGGGCGCGCGCGAAACGGTCAAGCGCTTTCTCGCCGGGATGAAGAACAACGCCGCAGACTGACGCCCGCCGTAGCGCGGGTCTGACCTGCAACTTGGGAAGCGTGGAATGACGACAAAAGCGACTGTCTCGGACGATGCGGCTCACCTTCTGGTCGTTGACGACGACCGGCGCATCCGCGATCTGCTCAACCGCTACCTGGTCGAACAGGGTTTTCGCGTGACGACCGCGTCCGATGCGGACGAAGCCCGCCGCAAGCTCGTCGGCCTCGACTTCGACCTTCTGATCGTCGACGTGATGATGCCCGGCGAAAGCGGCATTTCGCTCACCCAGAGCCTCAGGCAAATCAAGACCGTGCCGATTCTGATGTTGACGGCGCTGGCGGAATCCAACTCCCGCATCGAGGGTCTCGAGGCCGGCGCCGACGATTATCTGTCGAAGCCCTTCGACCCGCGCGAACTGGTGCTGCGCATCAACAACATCCTGCGCCGCAACCAGCCGGCCCAGGCCCCCAAGGTCGACCAGGTGATCTTCGGTCCCTACACCTTCTCGGTGGTGCGCAAGGAGCTGCGTCGTGGTGCCGATCACATCCGCCTGACGGACCGCGAGCAGGAGATCATGACACTCTTTTCGCAACGTGCCGGCGAAACGATCCCACGCCACGAGTTGATCGGCGACGATGCCGAGGTCGGCGAGCGCACGATCGATGTGCAGATCAACCGCCTGCGCCGCAAGATCGAGGACGACCCGTCCAACCCCGTCTGGCTGCAGACGGTGCGCGGCATCGGCTACCGGCTGAGCGTGGACTGAAATGGCAGCCCTTCCCATGAGCGCGGCAAACCATGGCAAGCTTTGACGGCATAGAGCACGGCGCGTCCGGGGCGAACGACAATGCCTGGAGGCGGTTCACCCGCTGGCTGCGCCGTCGCCTGCCCATGGGGCTTTACGCCCGCTCGCTGCTGATCGTCATCATTCCCATGGTGCTTCTGCAGTCGGTGGTCGCCTTCATCTTCATGGAGCGCCACTGGCAGCTGGTGACGCAGCGTCTGTCGGCCGCCGTCACCGGGGACATTGCCGCGATCGTCGATCTTATCGACACCTTCCCTGCCGACCGCGACATCTCCGAGATCATCCGCATCGCGCGCGATCAGCTCGATCTCAGCATCTCCGTGGACCCGCCCGGCGAACTGCCGCCGCCGCGCCCCAGCCCCTTCTTCGAAATCCTCGACCAGATCCTCGGCGAAGAGATTTCCAACCAGGTCCGCCGCCCCTTCTGGATCGATACGGTCGGCAACTCCAAGCTCGTCGAGATCCGCATCAAGCTCGATGACGGCCGCATCCTGCGCGTCTATGCCCGGCGCAACCAGGCCTATGCTTCCAACACCCACATCTTCCTCGTCTGGATGGTGGCGGCCTCGCTGGTGCTGCTGACGATCGCGGTGCTCTTCCTGCGCGGCCAGATCCGCCCGATCCTGGCCTTGACCAAGGCGGCCGAAAGCTTCGGCAAGGGCCAGAAGATCGACGACTTCGCGCCGCGCGGCGCCGATGAAATCCGCCGCGCCGGCCTCGCCTTCATCCAGATGCGCGAGCGCATCGAACGCCAGATCGAGCAGCGCACCGCGATGCTGACTGGCGTCAGCCACGATCTTCGAACCATCCTCACCCGCTTCAAACTGCAGCTGGCGCTTGCCGGCAACAACCCCGATCTCGAAGGCCTGAACCAGGACGTCGATGACATGCAGAACATGCTGGAGGGCTATCTGGCCTTCGCCCGCAGCGAGGCGGAGGAGGACGTCGGCCAGCTGAAACTCAGCGACCTGATGACCCGGCTCGCCGCTGAAGCCGAGCTGCTCGGCAAGACCCTGACCACATCCATCGAGGGGGAAGACGATATCCGCGTGCGGCCAAACGCCTTCACCCGTCTCGTCGCCAACATCGCCTCGAACGCCTACCGCTACGCCAACACTGTCAAGATCGATGCGCGCCACAGTGCCAAGTGGCTCACCATCACCGTCGACGATGACGGCCCAGGTATTCCCGAACGTTCGCGCGAGGATGTGTTCAAGCCGTTCTTCCGCCTCGACGAAGCCCGCAATCTCGACAGTTCCGGCACCGGCCTCGGGCTGGCGATCGCCCGCGATATCGCCCGCAGCCACGGGGGCAACGTCACGCTTGGCGACAGCCCGCTCGGCGGCCTCAGGGCAACGGTGCGCGTCCCGGCTTGACGTTCCCGCGCGGGCGGGCCACTTCTGGCCACGAATGGGCTAAGGGGAACGGGCCATGGTAGACGCCATCGATTGGGCTGACTGGGAGCGACGGCTGGCCGAACTCTGGGCAACCTTCGACCCGACAGATAGCGACGCCTTTATCGCCCGCATCGATACCCTTGCCGCCGAACTGCCGGCAGGACATGCCATCGGATTGTTCGAAAGAGCCTCGGCGCAGGATTCGACCGGCCATGAGATGAAGGCGGAGCCGCTCTACCGGCAGGCGCTGGAAAACGGTCTTCAGGGAATTCGCCGCCGACGGGCCACCATCCAGCTCGCCAGCACCCTGCGCAATCTCGGCCGCGCCAAAGAAGGTGTCGCCCTGCTTACCGCCGAGCGGGACAAGCCATCGGACGAACTCGACGATGCGGTCGTCGCCTTCCTGGCGCTCTGCCTCGTCGATACCGGCCAGGCGCAACAGGCGGCCGCACTCGCGCTCGGCAGCCTGTCACGGCACCTCCCCCGCTACAACCGCTCACTCAAGCGCTACGCCGAGATGCTGTTGCCGGAGAGTTGAGCCCGTCAGCGCTGGTAGATCGACGTCAGGCCGCGTCGTTCGTTGAAACGGTGCCAGGCGTCGATACGGCGCGGATGACGGGCGCGCATGACATCGAGCGGCGCGAGCAGCCGGCCGCCGCGGCCAAGGGCGGCATCGAGGATTTCGATGATGCGACGGTTCGGCCAGGGCTTGCGGGTGATCGCCAAGAGCGCCCGGAAGGCTTCGTCCTCTCGCCCCGCGCCGAGTTGATGCGCAATCAGACCATAGGCAAAGGCCGTCGAGCGGCTGACGCCGGCATGGCAATGCACGAGAATGCGGCTCTCAGCATGCTCGGCCGCCGGGCGCATCGCCTCGAAAACTTCGAGCACCAGATCCGGGAAATGCTGGGTGGCGGTCGGGTTTTCCTGGTCGCGCATGCGCACGACCCGGTGGCTGGCGTCCGCAATCACGGGCACGTTGGCATCCGGCAATTCGGGATCGAGCAGCGACAGCACATGACTTGCGCGCCAGTCGCGCGCGGCATCGGCGGCGCGCCAAAGGCAGGACACCTTGACGCGCTCGGGGATCACTTCGAAAGCAATGTTCATGGGGATCACATCAATTTCTTGCCGTTGGGGACCGGCCGTTCGGTGGCAGCCAGCACGATCGCACCGGCCTCGTCTGCAAAGCCCAGCGTCAGCACTTCAGAGCGCACAGGTCCGATCTGGCGCGGCGGAAAATTGACAACGCCCAGCACCTGCCGCCCGACGAGATCCTCCGGACGATAATGCACCGTGATTTGCGCTGATGACTTTTTTATGCCGATTTCCGGGCCGAAATCGATTTTCAGCTTGATGGCCGGCTTACGCGCTTCCGGAAACGGTTCGGCCTCGACGATGGTGCCCACGCGAATGTCCACGCGCTCGAAATCAGCAAATTCAATAGTTTCAGCCATCGTCATTCCCTATGTGAAATCTCATCCGAGGAGCTGGATTAAAGCATCGGGCGAGATTTCGGAAGCACGGCGGCCTCGGCGGGCTCCCCGCGAAATCTGGCCTCCTCCCATGGGCGACGCGCGAACTGCTCGGCAAGGAAATCGACGAAAACACGCACGCGTGGCGGCAAGAATCGCCGGTGCGGATAGACGACCGTGATCGGCTCTGCCTCGGCATAGTTGCTGCCGGTCAGAAGCGGCACGAGCAATCCCGCCTTGATATCTCCGCCCACGAGCAGTTCGGAAAGGCGCACGATGCCGATGCCTGCGAGCGCAAGCCGTCGGAGCGCTTCGGTGCTGTTGGCTTCGACGGAGCCACGAACACGGATCGCACGCCGGCCGTTGCCATCCTGAAATTCCCAAACGTTGAGACGGCCGCGGGCGGTGATGGCAAGGCAGACATGCCGCTGCAGGTCGTCAGGCGTTTGCGGCGCGCCGTGCCGCTCGAGATAGGCGGGTGCAGCGCAGATGACGCGACGGTTTGGTGCGAGCCGCCGCGTCACCAGCGTGCTGTCGCTTTGTTCCGCGACCCGCAGCGCAACATCAGCCTCACCGTTCATGAGGTCGACGACCGCGTCGCTGAAATCGAGTTCCAGGTCGATCTCCGGAAACCGTTCGATGAAATCAGGCAGCATGGGAACGATCAGGCGATGACCGAAGGCGCTGGGCAGGCTCACCCGCAGCCGCCCGCGCGGCACCGCCCCCGGTTGGATCGCGACCTCCGCATCTTCCATGTCGCCGAGGATGCGGCGGCTCGATTCCGCATAGGCGCTGCCTTCGCTCGTCAGGCTGATGCTGCGCGTCGATCGCTGCAGCAGGCGCACGCCAAGGCGCGCCTCCAGCCGGCCGACGATCTTGCTGACCGCCGATGGCGTCATGCGCAACCGCCGCGCCGCCGCCGAGAAATCTCCCTCCTCGACGACAGCGAGAAACACCGCCATGGCTTCGTGTCGATCCATCTATCTATTCCATTTCGTCACAGATAAACGGAATTTAACATGGATTATCGCCGCGAGCGACAGGCTGTAGCTTGGACCGGAACTCAGACAGCGAAGCTTGAGGAGTAACGGAAATGGGCAAGCAGCCCAGCAGCAGTCTGCCGATGAGTTATGAGCTGCATTCCTGGGCTCGGCGTCAACGCAGCATTGCGATCGGCGACCTCTGCCGCCGCGCGATCGGCACAATCTGGAGAAGTCTCGTCAATCGCCAGCCAAGCCGCGATCATGGGGCCTGCGCCGGCGCTTCCCCGGCGCGAAACCCTTAGGCCAGGCGCCATGCCGGCCCAACATGGGGCCAGCCGCATTCAATATTCAGCCTGCGAGTTCTTCCGCGCGCCTGCGCGCCGCAGCGATCGCCTTGTCAAACAGCGGCTGCATGCCGTCGTCGGCCATCAGCACGGACAGTGCCGCAGCCGTCGTGCCGCCGGGCGAGGTCACGTTCTGGCGCAGCCGCGCGGCTTCGTCCGGCGACTGGTGCAAAAGTTCGCCAGCCCCAGCGACGGTTTCCCGCGCGAGCCGCATGGCGAGGTCCGCCTCAAGGCCGGCCTTGCGGCCCGCCTCGGCCATGCATTCGACGAGGTAGAAGACATAGGCCGGACCGCTGCCCGAAACGGCGGTGACGGCATCGATCTCGGCTTCGGTGCGGACCCATTCGACCGGACCGCTGACCTTCAGGAGATCATGAACCTGAGCGCGCTGCTGATCGCTGACGCGGGCATTGGCAAAGGCGCCGGTGACACCGCGGCCGATCATGGCCGGGGTATTCGGCATGGCGCGCACGGTCGCCGCGGCACCAAGATGGGCTTCGATGAAGGAAAGCGTCTTGCCGGCAGCAACCGAAACGATGACGGTATCCGGGCCGACGAGAGATTTCAGCGGCGGCAAGACGGCGTCCATCACCTGCGGCTTGACCGCAAGGAAGATCACACCCGCCTGGACACCCAACGGTACCGAGGTCGCATGCGTCACGCCGTTGTCGGAGATCAGCTGCGCCATGGCCGGTGGCGGGCCGGGATCGACGACGAGAACGTTCGCGCCTTTAACGCCGCTCTTCAGCCAGCCCGAAAGCATGGCGCCGCCCATATTGCCGGCGCCGACGAGCACGATGGGACCGGAAGCGGCGTTCGTCATGATCAGGCTTCTCCAACCGTTTCGAACAGGACGGCATCGACGGCGCGCTGCGCGTCCATGCCGGACCAGACGACGAATTGAAACGCCTGATAATAGGATTCGCAAGCGTCGAGTGCGCTCGAAAGCAGAACTTCGACCTGCTGGTTGGTGGGCTCGGCGCCGCCGGCAAGCAGCAGCGACTGGCGGAAGATCACCACTTCCTCCTGGCGCCACAGATCGAAATGGCCCATCAGCACCTGCCCATTGATATGGGAGAGCAGACGGATGACTTCGTTGACCCGGCTTTCCGACACCTTGATGTCGAAGGCACAGGCCAGGTGCAGCGCCTCGAATTCCTCCATCCAGGAGAAGGAAACGTGGTAGTCCGCCCACTTGCCTTCGACCGTCATGGCGATTTCGTCTTCGCCGGATCGTTCGAACGACCAGTCGTTATTGGCAGCCACGAACTCGATCATATCGACCGGGTTGGATTGGCGCTCGACTTCCATTTCCAAAAGGCTCATGCATCACCCTGCATAGGTGTGGCACGGGCATGCGTCATCACGCTCACAAGACGCAACGCCGCAAACCCAACACCGATTACAAACACGTATGATTGCTGAACTCACATCCATCCTGGCTGACTTACCCTGCCCGGAGCTTACGTGGTTCGTTTCGAATCATCATTTAAAATCAGTGTATAATGGCGGAGTCAGGCTGCCAGCCCCTCGGCCCAAAAATAGCCGTGAACAATCGCGTCCACGTTGTCATGTGAATGAAGCGGTTGAGCTTAACTGACTCTGCCATAAGGGTTTTTTGGCAGTGTCCACAGGTGGAAAACTTTTCAGGTTTTATTAACCACCCATCATGCCGTTTCAGACCTATGCGGCTGAACCACAGCAAAACGCCCGCAGATGAGGTCCGCGGGCGAAGTAAAAACGCTGAAATGCCGTTATTTCAAGGGAATCGCGTTACTTGCTCGTATCGACGAGACGCGCTTCGAGTGCCTCAATACGGGCCAGAAGCGCATCGTTTTCCTCACGCGCCTTGATGGCCATTTCCTTGACCATTTCGAACTCTTCGCGCTTGACGACGTCGAGCGAATTCAGCGCCCGCTCCGCCTGCGCCCGGAAGGCCGTTTCAACCTCGCGGCGCACGCCTTGAGCGGCGCCGGCAGCATCGGTCATCAGCTTGGCAAAGTCATCCAGGATGCGGTTGGTGCCTGTGCTCATCGTCGCGATCTCCATATCAGCCATCGCCTCTAAAGGCGCGATGCGGTCCATGGGTTTCAGGTAGGGTCACCGGCCGCGCGATGCAAGAAAAATCACGCGCGCCATCACGGCTCCCTTCACGACCCCGTGTCCGGGGCGCGCATTGCCGCCCTTGACCGAGGTGAAATCGCTCGCCATGGTCCGCCGAAACAACCGGCCCGGCACGAGAACAATAAATTGGAAACATTAGCGACCCGCCTCGCCATCCTCCCCTTCCCCGAAATCGACCCCGTTATCGTCCAGATCGGCCCGCTGGCCATCCACTGGTACGGGCTCGCCTATGTGGCGGGCATTCTGCTCGGCTGGTTCTACGCCCGGCGCCTGGCGATGAACGCCTCGCTCTGGCGGGACGACAAGCCGGCCATCACGCTGCAGCAGCTCGACGACTTCCTGCTGTGGGCCGCCGGCGGCATCGTGCTCGGCGGCCGCATCGGCTACATTCTCTTCTACGATCTCGGCTCAGTGCTCGCCAATCCGATCCGCGCGCTGGAAATCTGGAACGGCGGCATGTCGTTCCACGGCGGCTTCCTCGGCACGACACTCGCCATGATCCTGTTTGCGCGCAAGAACAAGATCGCCATCTGGAGCCTGTTCGACATTGTCGCCGCCGTCGTCCCGATCGGCCTGTTCTTCGGTCGTATCGCCAACTTCATCAACGGCGAACTCTGGGGCCGCCTCTCGTCGATGCCCTGGGCGATCGTATTCCCGACCGGCGGTCCGTTCGCCCGCCACCCGAGCCAGCTCTACGAGGCCGCCCTTGAAGGTATCGTCCTGCTCTCCGTTCTCGCCTGGTTCATCTATCGTCGTCACGCGTTGAAATCCCCGGGGCTCGTCACCGGCATCTTCGTGCTCGGCTATGCCCTGAGCCGCATTTTCGTCGAATTCTTCCGCGAACCGGACGCGCAGATCGGCTATCTTGTCGGTGGCTGGCTGACCATGGGCATGCTTTTGTCGCTGCCAATGGCGCTCGCCGGCATCTGGGCCATTGCCCGGGCGCGGCGCGCAGCCACCTGAGAGCGGATGGGGCAAGGGCGCGCGGCTATTCCGGCCGCCGCCCCGCGAATTGGACGAAGGCATGACGACACCACTTGCGGACAAGATCAAGGCGCTGATCAAGACCCACGGGCCGATCAGCGTCACCGATTATTTCTCGCTTTGCCTGGCGGATCCGGAGCACGGCTACTACCGTGTGCACGAGCCCTTCGGCAAGGAAGGCGACTTCACCACGGCGCCGGAGATCAGCCAGCTCTTCGGCGAGATGATCGGCATCTTCCTCGTCCATGCCTGGCAGCAGCACGGCAAGCCTGAGGGCGCCGTGATTGCTGAAATCGGCCCCGGCCGCGGCACGATGATGGCCGACATGCTGCGCGTCGTGCGCCGCCTGGCACCTGATCTCTATGCTTCCGCCGGCGTGCATCTCGTCGAAACCAGCGAACGGCTGCGTAAGGTGCAGTCGGAAACGCTCGCCGCCCATGGCCACAAGGTCGAATGGCACACGAGCTTCGAGACCCTGCCGGAAGGCTTCCTGCTGCTTGCCGCCAACGAGCTTTTCGACGCCATTCCGATCCGGCAGTTCGTGCGCACGGCGCAAGGCTTCCGCGAGCGCATGGTCGGGCTTGATGCCACGGACGAACTGACCTTTGCCGCCGGCGTTGCCGGCATCGATCCCGAGCTTCTTCCGACGCCGGCGCAGGGTGTTGCCGAAGGCACGATCTTCGAGATTGCTCCCGCCCGCGACGCTGTCATGTCGGCCCTCTGCGAACGGTTGAAGATCAGCGGCGGCACCGCCGTGATCATCGACTATGGCCATATGGCTACCGGCTATGGCGATACGCTGCAGGCCGTGCGCGATCACGAATACGATCCGCCGCTCGCCAGCCCCGGCCGCGCCGATCTCACCAGCCACGTCGATTTCGAGCAACTCGCCCGCCGCGCCAAGACGGACGATGTGCAGATCAACGGTCTTGCCCACCAGGGCGATTTTTTGGTCGGCCTCGGTCTTCTGGAACGCGCCGCGGCCCTTGGCCGCGACAAGGATGCGCTGACGCAGGAAACCATCCGCCAGGACGTCGAGAGGCTTGCCGGCGCAGGCGCCGGAAAGATGGGCGAACTGTTCAAGGTCCTGGCCGTCAGCAGCCCGCCGGTGCCGCTCTCGCCGTTCCGCAAACCGAAGGCTTGAACCTCCACCCGACGGCACCCCTGCCGTTCGGGAATTGACAGCCCTGCCGTCGCGGGTCAACATCGCGCCGGCAAATCAAGAGCCAGTCGCCGGGCCGGAGCGCGCGCCCAAACCCATTGATTTTCCTGATAAAGCAAAGGCGAATATACCAATGCAGCATGACGCCGCGCTCTCTCCTGTGCAAAGCTCGCTTTTCAGCGAGAAGGCCGGACCGGCAATCGCCCATGGCTATTTCACCCGCACAGGCGGCGTTTCCGAAGGGATCTATCGCGGCCTCAATGTCGGGCTTGGCTCCAAGGACGAGCGTACCCATGTCAACGAGAACCGCGCCCGCGTCGCCCGCTGGTTCGGCGCCTCGCCAGAGCGCCTGGCGACCGTGCACCAGGTCCATTCCCCAGACGCCGTGGTGGTCGACGAAAGCTACGACGGCGCCCGCCCCGAGGCCGATGCGCTGGTGACGGCAACGCCGGGCATCGTGCTCGGCGTGCTCTCGGCCGATTGCGGCCCCATCCTCTTTGCCGATGCCGAAGCCAACGTCATCGGTGCCGCGCATGCCGGCTGGAAGGGCGCGCTCGGCGGCGTGCTCGAAAGCACCATCGACACGATGGTTTCGCTCGGCGCGCAGCGCGAGCGCATCGTCGCCTGCCTCGGCCCGTCGATCAGCCGTCGGAACTATGAGGTCGGCTCCGAGTTCGTAGAACGCTTCGTCGCGGCGAACGAAAGCTACGCCACTTTCTTCCGGCCTTCGGAGCGCGACGGCCATGCCATGTTCGACCTGCCAGGGCTGACGATCAAACGGCTGGTCGAAGCGGGCGTTGCCGCCGAGAATCTCGACATCTGCACCTATGCCGACGAGGAGCGTTTCTTCTCCTATCGGCGCACGACCCACAGGCAGGAACCGGACTACGGCCGACAGATTTCCGCCATTTGCATACGAGGGACCTGACATGGCGCTTCACTTTGCCCAGGAAGAATATGCAAGCCGTCTCGAGCGGCTGACGGAGAAGATGCGCGAGGAGAAGCTGGACGCGGTGCTGCTTTTCGCCCAGGAGAGCATGTACTGGCTGACCGGCTACGACACCTTCGGCTACTGCTTCTTCCAGACGCTGGTCGTCAAGAAGGACGGCTCGATGGTGCTTTTGACGCGCTCGGCCGACCTGCGCCAGGCCCGTCATACATCGAACATCGAGCGTATCGAGATCTGGGTCGACCGGGCCAATGCCGACCCGACCATGGATCTCAAGAACCTCTTGAGCGAACTCGACCTGCTCGGCTGCCGCATCGGCATCGAATACGACACCCACGGCATGACCGGCCGCGCCGCGCGGCTGATCGACCGGCAGCTACAGACCTTTGGCGAGCTGATCGACGCCTCGCATCTGGTCGGCCGCCTGCGCCTGATCAAGAGCGAGGCGGAAATCGCCCATGTCGAAAAGGCCGCAAGCCTTGCCGACGGCGCGCTCGATGCCGCCCTGCCCCTCATTCGTCCTGGCGGCAACGAGGCCGACATTCTGGCCGCGATGCAGGGAACGATCCTTGCCGGCGGCGGCGACTATCCGGCCAACGAGTTCATCATCGGCTCCGGCGCCGATGCGCTGCTCTGCCGCTACAAGTCCGGACGGCGCCTGCTGGACAGCCAGGACCAGCTTACGCTGGAATGGGCCGGCGTCAGTGCTCACTATCATGCGGCGATGATGCGCACCGTCGTCATCGGCGAGCCGACCAATCGCCATCGCGAACTCTACAGCGCCTGCCGCGAAACCATCCAGGCGATCGAGATGGTGCTTCGCCCCGGCAACACCTTCGGCACCGTCTTCGACGTGCACGCCAGGATCATGGACGAACGCGGTCTTGCCCGCCACCGTCTGAACGCCTGCGGCTATTCGCTCGGCGCCCGCTTCTCCCCCTCCTGGATGGAGCAGCAGATGTTCCACCTCGGCAATCCCCAGGAGATCGAGCCGAACATGTCGCTGTTCGTGCACATGATCATTATGGATTCCGACAGCGGCACCGCCATGACGCTTGGCCAGACCTACCTCACCACGACAGACACGCCGCGCGCGCTGTCGCGTTACGGCCTGGACTTCATTTCTGCTTAGGGAAATCCGCCTAGACTTGCGTTCGTAATGGCAGACGACAGGAGACGTTTCAGGAAACTGCCGCGAAGAAACGGACGGACGGTTTGAACATGCGAAAGCTCACCACGCCCATCGTAGCTCTTGGCCTCGCCATTGCGCTCGCCGCCTGCAACAGCACCGAGATGCTGACGCCACAGGTTGACGTCGGCGGGGGAACCTTCCGCTCGCCGCCAGTGACGCAATCCGACCTCGACGCCATGTCGACGCAGACGGCGATGGCGCCGGTGCAGCGCGAACCCGTCAGCCAGACCACCGCCTATTCGCCTCAGCCGGCTCCGTCGAACACACCGACGGCCTATGCCACCGGCGACGCGACCTACACCGATCCGGCCGGCACCTTCGAGGGACAGGCAAGCCGGCTTGCCGCCGGTTCCGAGCCCGTCCAGAACACGATCGAGAGCCGCCAGGCACCGGTGGAACAGGCGCCAATACAGCACACGCCCGTTCAGCAGGCGGCGGCCGTAGCCGAAGAAATCCAGAGCCAGCCAACCGTCGCCGCATTGCCGAAGGCAAGTGCTGCCGCGAGCGGCACGATCCGCTTCCTGCCGATCATCGGCGCACCGGTCCAGGCGGTGACACCGCTTTCCAAACAGCTCGGTGCCGACGCTCGCGCCCGCGGCCTGACGATCAAGGGCTCGGCCGACGCCAGCAGCGAGCATATCCTCAAAGGCTATTTCTCGGCGCTGAAGGACGGCGACAAGACGACGGTCGTTTATGTTTGGGACGTGCTCGACGGCAGCGGCAACCGCCTGCACCGCATCCAAGGACAGGATCAGGTTCCCGGCGGCGGCACGGATTTGTGGAGTGGCGTTCCGGATACAACCATGCAGGGAATTGCGACGAAAACCATCGACGCCTATCTCGAATGGCGGCAATCTCAAGCCGGTTGACACAAAGTTTTTAGGATATTGGCCTTCGCGGCGCAGCATTCCCCTTGCATTCAAGTTCAGTCTCGCTAAAAAGCGGCCGATCAGCTCTGAACGGCGGCCATCCGCAAAGAATGACCGCGATTGGAATGGCTCTCGGAATCTGCGCGGAAAACACCGCTGCCGGAAAAGTACCGGACGGTGACCGCGCCAGCTCAAGGCGGTCCGTCAATGAAGGTTTTCGCAGGTAATTCGAACCGGCTCCTGGCCGAAGCGATCTGCAACTATCTCAACCTGCCTCTCGGCAAAGCGACGGTACGCCGTTTCGCCGATCAGGAAATCTTCGTCGAGATCGGCGAAAACGTACGCGGCGAGGATGTCTTCATCATCCAGTCGACCTCGTTTCCCACCAACGATCACCTGATGGAACTGCTCATCATGATCGACGCGGTGCGCCGCTCCTCCGCTCGCCGGATCACCGCCGTGCTTCCCTATTTCGGCTATGCCCGCCAGGACCGCAAACCCGGTCCGCGCACGCCGATCTCCGCCAAGCTGGTCTCCAACCTGATCACCGAAGCCGGCGCCGACCGCGTGCTGACGCTCGATCTTCATGCCGGCCAGATCCAGGGCTTCTTCGATATCCCGACCGACAACCTCTATGCGATCCCGATCCTGGCGCGCGACGTCAAGGAAAACTACGACCTGAAGAACGTCATGGTCGTTTCGCCGGACGTCGGCGGCGTGGTACGCGCCCGTGCGCTTGCCAAGCGTCTCGACTGTCTGCTGGCGATCGTCGACAAGCGCCGCGACCGTCCGGGTGAATCCGAAGTCATGAACGTCATCGGCGACGTGAAGGGCAAGGACTGCCTGCTGATCGACGACATCGTCGATTCCGGCGGCACGCTCTGCAACGCGGCCGAGGCGCTTTTGAAGAACGGCGCGACCAGCGTCACCGCCTACATCACCCATGGCGTTCTCTCCGGCGGCGCGGTTGCCCGCGTTACCTCGTCGATGCTGAAGGAACTGGTCATCACCGACTCGATCCAGCCGACGACCGCCGTCCAGTCAGCCCACAACATCCGCGTCATCTCGACCGCGGGCCTGCTCGGCGAAGCCATCAGCCGCACGAGCCAAGAAGAGTCGGTATCGAGCCTCTTCGACTGAGGTCGTCCGGAACGCCCGAATTTCCAAATCGCCGGCGCCATACGCGCCGGCGTTTTTCGTTGCGGGACGCGGTTACTCCCCGAACGCCTGGGCCAGCGGCTGGTCGACGAGATTGTCGATGAACCAGTTGGGATAGACAGGCGCCGGCACGGTCTCGGCATCGAGCGCCGAGATCTCCGCCGCCGTCAGAGCGAGATCGGCGGCGCCAAGATTGTCCTTCAACTGGTGGGGCTTGGAAGCGCCGAGCAGCACACTGGTCACCGCCCTCTTCGAAAGCAGCCAGGCGATCGCCACCTGGGCGACGCTCGCCCGATGTTCGCCGGCGATGCCGCGCATGCGCTCCACCAGCTTGAAGCCCTGCTCCTTGTCGAAGGGCAAAATGTCGAAGCCGGAATAGCGGTTGTCCGGATCGCCGAGATTGTCGCGGGTGTACTTGCCCGAAAGGAAACCCGAGGCGAGTGGGCTCCACACCGTCAGCCCCAGCCCATAGCGCTGCATCATCGGAACGACGTCACGCTCGACGTCGCGGCCGAGCAGCGAATAGTGCATCTGGCCGTGGGTGAAGGGCGCCAGCCCGTTGGCCTTCTGGATTTCGAGGGCCGCTGCCACCTTCCAGGCCGACCAGTTGGAAAAGCCGATATAGCGTACCTTGCCGGAGCGCACGACCGCGTCGAGCGCTGCGAGCGTTTCCTCAAGCGGCGTATGCGGGTCTTCCTTGTGGACGATATAGGCGTCGATCCAGTCGGTTGCGAGCCGCTTCAGGCTCTCGTCAACCGACCAGAGAATGTGACGGCGCGACAGACCGGCCTGGTTGAGCGACGTGCCGGTGCGGAAACCGACCTTGGTGGCGATCACCACCTCGTCGCGACGGGACTTGAGCGCCGTACCCAGGATCCGCTCCGATTGGCCGGAGGCATAGGCGTCGGCCGTGTCGAAGAAATTGATGCCGGCATCGAGCGCCTGCCCGACGAGGGCGTCGGCAGCTTCGGCATCGGTCTTGTAGACCGCGCCGAGGCTGCGGTCGCCGGCAGTAAACGTCATCGCCCCGAAGGCGATGCGCGAAACCACCAGACCGGTATTTCCAAGCGTCGTATATTGCATGTCGATCTCCATCCTCTGAAAGACAGGTTGCAGTTGGACAGATCATGCCGAAGTGGATTGCTATGAAAAACCACCGCTCTCTTGATAGGCTTGGAAGAATTGCTTCATAATCGACGGATGGCGAACGACCCTTTCAACGGACTGAGAGAGTTTCTGGCGGTGGCAGAGGCAAAGAGCTTCACCGCAGCAGCGGCGACGCTCGGCGTCACGCCCAATGCCGTCAGCCAGACGATCAGGGCGCTCGAAGCCCGTCTCGGCCTCCAGCTTTTCGTGCGCACCACCCGGCGCGTTGCTCTGACCGAGGCGGGCCTCGCCTTCCTGAAGCGCGTACGTCCTGCCGCCACCGAGATCGCCGGCGCCTATGAGTTGCTCGGCGATTTTCGCGACCGGCCGATGGGCAATCTCCGGCTGACCGTGCCGCGCATGGCCATCCCACTGGTGCTGACGCCCCTCCTGCCGCGGTTTCGCCAGGCCTATCCGGACGTTTCCGTCGAAGTCTCCATCGACGATGCGGCCGTCGACATCACTGAACACGGCTTCGATGCCGGTATGCGCATCGGCGAAGCGGTCGAGCGCGATATGATTGCCGTCCGGCTGACGCCTGACATCACGTGGGCCGTGGTCGGTTCGCCCTCCTATTTTGTCAAGCACGGGCGGCCGTCGACACCCGAGGACGTGACGCGCCACGAAGCCGTCCGCTATCGTTATCCGGGATCCGGCACGATCTACCGCTGGGAGTTCGAGCGCGAGGGGCGCGACGTCTCGGTCGATGCTCCGGGCGCCCTCACCGTCAATGATTTTCAGATGCTCATGGAGATGGCGGAGGCCGGCACCGGGCTTGCCTATCTGCCGGATCTTTCGGTGCGCGACGCCGTTGCGAGCGGCCGCCTCGAACGGGTGCTCGAAGCCTATCTGCCGACGTCGCCAGGTCTTTTCATCTATTTCCCCGCCAAGGCCCAGACACAGCCAAAACTGCGGGCCTTTCTGGACCTGGCGGCAAAAGTCATGCGGGAGCGGACATAGTTCCGCAGCTCACCGTCCACGGAAAACCACGGCACAGGCCTCGCCGCCGCCAAAGAGCCGGGAGCGCGTCAGGAAACGTCTCTCCCGTCCGTTGTCGAGCGAAAACATGCCGCCCCTGCCCGGCACCACGTCGATGATCAGTTGCGTGTGTTTCCACACTTCGAACTGGCTGGCGCTGATATAGACAGGCACGCCGCCGATCTCGCCGAGCTTCACGTCATTGTCGCCGACGATGTAGTCATCGGCCGGATAACACATGGGCGACGAGCCGTCGCAGCAGCCACCGGACTGATGAAACAGGATATCGGGGTGATCCCGCCGGATTTCGGCGATGAAGCCGAGCGCCGCATCGGTTGCAAGCACGCGGGGTTCGCCGATTCCGCTGGATCCTATGAGTTCAGTGGACATTCGCGAGCCTCACTGTTCGAGAGCATTCTGCAAAAAGCCGGCTGAGGCGCGGGTGGAGAGCACGCCTCAGCCGTTGATCGAGCGAGAGGGAAAGGAGGAGAACGCCCTCCCTCCCGCTCCTGTCGCCTTCCCCAGGCGGCGGGGAAGGCAGATCCGATCAGAAGAAGCCGAGCGCCTTGGGGCTGTAGCTCACCAGCATGTTCTTGGTCTGCTGATAGTGATCGAGCATCATCTTGTGGGTCTCGCGACCGATGCCGGACTGCTTGTAGCCGCCGAAGGCCGCATGGGCCGGATAGGCGTGGTAGCAATTGGTCCACACGCGGCCCGCCTGGATCTCCCGGCCGAAGCGGTAGCACCGGTTGGCATCGCGGCTCCACACACCGGCCCCGAGGCCATAGAGCGTGTCGTTGGCGATCTCCAGCGCTTCGGCCTCGGTCTTGAAGGTGGTGACCGAAACGACAGGCCCGAAGATCTCCTCCTGGAACACGCGCATCTTGTTGTGCCCGCGGAAAACGGTCGGCTTGACGTAGAAGCCTTCCGACAGCTCGCCTTCGAGCACATTGCGGCCGCCGCCGGTCAGCACCTCGGCGCCTTCCTGTTTGCCGATATCGATGTAGGAGAGGATCTTTTCGAGCTGTTCGCTCGACGCCTGCGCGCCGATCATCGTGGCACTGTCGAGCGGATTGCCCTGGCGGATCGCCTCGACGCGTTTTACCGCCCGTTCCATGAAGCGGTCATAGATGCTCTCCTGCACCAGTGCGCGGCTCGGGCAGGTGCAGACCTCACCCTGGTTCAGCGCGAACATGGCAAAGCCTTCGAGCGCCTTGTCGAAGTAGTCGTCGTCTTCGGCGAGCACATCGGCGAAGAAGATGTTCGGCGACTTGCCGCCGAGCTCCAGCGTCACCGGAATAAGGTTCTGGCTGGCATATTGCATGATCAGCCGCCCGGTCGTCGTCTCGCCGGTAAAGGCGATCTTGGCGATGCGCGGGCTGGTGGCGAGCGGCTTGCCGGCTTCGAGACCGAAACCATTGACGATGTTGAGCACGCCGGCCGGAAGGAGATCGCCGATCAGCTCCGCCCAGACGAGGATCGACGCCGGTGTCTGCTCGGCCGGTTTCAGCACGACGCAGTTGCCGGCCGCAAGTGCCGGCGCCAGCTTCCAGGCGGCCATCAGGATCGGGAAGTTCCAGGGGATGATCTGACCGACGACGCCGAGCGGTTCATGGAAGTGGTAGGCAACCGTGTCGTGGTCGATCTCGCCGATCGAACCTTCCTGGGCGCGGATGCAGGCGGCGAAGTAGCGGAAATGGTCGATGGCAAGCGGAATGTCGGCGGCCATGGTCTCGCGGATCGGCTTGCCGTTGTCGAAGGTCTCGGCCCGCGCCAGCAGTTCGAGATTGTCCTCCATCCGGCCGGCGATCTTCATCAGGATGTTGGAACGCTCGGCGGCCGAGGTGCGGCCCCATTTCTCGCGGACGGCATGGGCAGCATCGAGCGCCAGCTCGATATCGGCGGCATCCGAGCGCGCCACCTGGCAAAGCACACCGCCGGTCACCGGCGTCGTATTGTCGAAGTAGCGGCCGGCCACCGGCTCGCGCCATTCCCCGCCGATGAAGTTGCCGTATTTCTGTTTGAACGGGCTTTCGACGATCTTCTGATGCAGCATGGTCATTCCTCCCTGAGACCCAGCAATGGAGCTGTGAGGAGGAGCGTGGAGTGGTTCGGTTGTCTTCGATAGTGAGGCGTGATCGCCCGCGACGCGATCTGTTTCAGAATTGAGACAGCCAGGCGCCAGCTACTGTGCTGCAACGCAGCAAACGGGAACGGACACGATCGGAAGCTGCACCTCATCCCCCTGCCGGGACCTTCTCCCCGCGAGCGGGGAGAAGGGGTAAGCGGCAGCCCCCATGTCCCAATCAACGTAGTCACCCAAGCACGAAGACCGCCGTAAGGCACGTCCCCTCTCCCCGTATGCGGCGGGGAGAGGGCTATGGTGAGGGGCAGATCGAGAATGTTGTGCGGTCAGTTGACCTGAAGCCGCTTCATCTTGCGGTAAAGCGTGGCGCGGCTGATGCCGAGCAGATCGGCCGCCATGGAGACATTGCCGTTGGCGCGCGAGAGCACCCGTCGGAGCGCAGCACGCTCCGCATCGGGAAGCTCGCCGGCATCACCCGACGTATCTTCCCGCAGAAGGTCAGAGGCCGGAACTCCGGCGGCAATGCGTTTGTCGTCGAGATCCAGCCATTGCCGGGCTGCACGCGTTGCACCAAGCACGAGGTCGTCGCGGTCGACGGCGAGAAGCGCCGGCCCGGCGCGATCGACCGGGACCAGCACGATGCGCGCGCTGGCAAAGGCGCGACGGAAAAGGCCTGCCTCGATGCGCGCAGCCGCGTCGCGCACCGCCTGCGACAAGAGCGACATGGTCATTTCGGAGGCGTCCGAGCGGCAGGTGGAGATATCGATGGCCGCGGCCAACCGGCCGAGATGGTCGCGGATCGGCGCCGTGGTGCAACTGAGGCCGATATTGCTGCTGAGGAAATGCTGGTCGCGCTGGATGACGACGGCGCGCTCGTCGGCGATCGCCGTGCCGATGCCGTTGGTGCCGACGCTTGCCTCGCTCCAGACCGTACCCGACCAGAGCCCGACATCGCGAAAATCGGCATCGTCGCCGACGGCGCCGCGGCGTTCCAGCGCCACGCCCTTGTCGTCGGTCAAAAGCAGGCAGCAGCCGGCCCGGCCGACGGTGGCGAACAGCCGGTCGAGTTCACCGCCCGCTTCCAGGATCAGCTCGGCCGACCTCTGCCGGGCAAGCTCGAACTCCATGCCGGACAGTCTGAGCGGCTGACGCCCCTCCTCAGGTGCCAGCCCATGCAGCGTCATGCACCGGCGCCACGAAGCGGCGATCGGCGAACTGGCAGCCGCCGACGGCTGGTGCGCAACCTTGTAGACATAGTCCGAATGTTCCCTGACGGCAGCCATCGGCTTCCTCCCTGAAAGCGTCGTCCGGCGAAATGTCGACACGGCCGATCTCCCAAGCGAGCCGCATCCACGGGGGCCACTATAGCCGTCGTTTTCCGCGAAGGTCCAGCCAGACGAAGGTTCGAGAGCCGGCGCCCGTCAACGAGTTTGATCGGTGGATCACGCCGCCGATATCGACAGAGCGCCCGAATGTGCTACGCGAAAGGATCAAATTGCCGCGACTCAACCTCACAACAGCCGGTTGCCGCCATGCTTCGTGACTTTTCGCTCCAGAGCCTGTTCATGGGCCTGCTGATCGCCTTCGTCGGCTTCGCCAGTTCCTTTGCCGTCGTGCTGCACGGGCTGACCGGCGTCGGCGCCAGCGAAGCGCAGGCTGCCTCCGGGCTGATGGCGCTGTCGATCTCGATGGGCCTCTGCGCCATCGTCATCAGCGCGGTGACGCGGCTGCCGGTCAGCATTGCCTGGTCGACGCCGGGCGCCGCCTTGCTTGCGAGCGCCGGCATCGTCGAAGGTGGCTTTAATGCCGCTGTCGGCGCCTTTCTCGTCTGCGGCCTGCTCGTCGTCGTCGCCGGCCTCTGGAAACCGCTCGGCCGCCTGGTCTCTTCCATTCCGGCGCCGCTTGCCAATGCGATGCTGGCCGGCGTGCTGCTCAGCCTCTGCTTTGCCCCTGTCAAGGCGATCGCCTTCAATCCGCTTTTCGGCCTGCCGATTCTCATCGCCTGGGCACTCGTCGGCAGCATCAACAAGCTCTATGCAGTGCCCGCCGCGCTGATCGCCTTCGTGCTGGTCATCACCTTCGGCGTCGAAATCCCGGCCGGCGCCTTTTCCGCCCTCTCCTCGGCGCTGGTACCGACCGTGGAATTCGTGATGCCGCAGTTCAACGTCGCGGCCATGATCAGCATCGCCCTGCCGCTCTTCATCGTCACCATGGCCTCGCAGAACATTCCCGGCGTCGCCGTGCTGAAGGTCAACGACTATCACCCGGAGCCGGGACCGCTGTTTGCGACGACCGGCGTCTTTTCGATGTTGAGCGCCCCCTTCGGCGGCCATGCGGTCAATCTGGCTGCAATCACGGCTGCCATGTGCGCCGGCGGCGATTCCCATCCGGATCGCAACCGGCGCTACTGGTCGGCGATCAATGCCGGTGCCTTCTACATTCTCTTCGGCCTGCTTGCCGGCGTCGTCACCACCTTCGTCAGCCTTGCGCCGTCGATCCTGATCGAAGCTGTGGCGGGCCTTGCCCTCGTCGGTGCCTTCGCCGGCTCCGCCATGGCCGCCTTTACGGACCCGAAGACCCGCGAGGCGGCCGCAATCACCTTCCTGGTGACCGCGTCCGGCGTCAGCTTCGGCGGTGTTTCTGGCGCCTTCTGGGGGCTGATTGCCGGCGGTGCCATGCTGGCGCTCGCACGTTTCACCGGTAAAAAGAGCTGAAACCGCGGCAAAGCTTGCATTTGCGGGGGATCTCGTCTATGGAGCGCCCGTCCGCGTAGACACCCTTGGAGGCAACGCGGATGAAGTCCTTGCGGCTTCAGTTCTTCCGCATGGCGGTCGAACTCTCCAGCATTAGACACAGAAAGGTCTATCCATGAGCCACGCATCCTACGAGCTCAAGGCCGAGACGCGCGAACGGGTTGGTAAGGGGTCCTCCCGTGAACTTCGTCGCAACGGTCTTATCCCGGCTGTCATCTACGGTGACAAGCAGGCCCCCCTTTCCATCGCGCTCTCCACCAAGGAAGTGACGATGAAGATCCACGCCGGCGGTTTCATGACCACCGTCGCAACCATCGACGTCAACGGCGAAAAGATCCGCGTCCTGCCGAAGGACTACCAGCTGGATCCGGTCCGTGACTTCACGATGCATGTCGACTTCCTGCGCGTCTCCAAGGACAGCCAGGTTACCGTTGCAGTTCCGGTTCACTTCGAAAACGAAGAGAAGTCCCCGGGCCTCAAGGCTGGCGGCGTTCTCAACATCGTTCGTCACGACGTCGAACTCAACGTTTCGGCAAACGACATTCCGGAATTCCTGACCGTTGACCTCTCCGGTCTCAAGGTCGGCGACGCCATCCACATCTCCAACATCAAGCTGCCGAAGGGCGCGACCCCGGTTATCACCGATCGCGACTTCACCATTGCAACGATCGTTGCACCGGCCGGTGGCGTGAAGGAAGAAGCCGAAGGCGAAGCAGAAGCCTGATTGGCCTCTGGGCGACCGGCGAAAGCCGGTCCCGCCGCACTTCATCGAAAGCCCGTCCCATTCGTTTGGGGCGGGCTTTTTGCATTGGCGGCTGCCCGCCGGCACCCGGCCGCATCGATGCCGCGCCCCACGAATTATCATGAAGCGATTTCAGCAACATTTAAGATTTTGATGATGTTCTTCTGACGGGGAAAATGGGCTTGTCTGAAGAGAATCCTGATATGAGATGGGTGGCAGCTGCTTCTGAGGCGTGCATGCGATGATGCACTCCGTGGAGAACCGGTTTATTGCGATTGTCTGCGGCGCGATGCTCGTCTTCATTGCCCCGCTGCTTGCACTCTTTCTCAGCATCTCCAGCGATCGCATTGCACGCGAGCGCCTGCACAACATCGAACTGTTGATGGCCGCGAGCGCCGAGGCGCTCGGCAAGCCCATCTGGGACTTTGACAGTGACGCCATCAAGCACATCGCCCGTTCGCTGATAAACGGCACCGACATCCTCTCCGTCACCATCCGCGACCAATCCGGATCGATCCTCGCGCAGATGCCGCTGGGCGGCGTGTTGCCGAGCACCAAGGACCGGGTCCTCATCCTGCCCATTTCCTACCAGTCGGTCGATGGCATGAAAGAGGTCGGACGCATCGAAGTCAGGGTCCCGACGCCGGGTCTGCTGTCGCAATTCAGTAAGGACGAACTGGCGATTCTCGCCATCCTGCTTTTTGCGGTCGCGATCGTCTTTGCCGCTGCGCTCGTCGGCAATCGCTTTACGGTGATGCGCCCGCTGATGCGCCTGACCGCCGCGATCGAGGCTACGCGCCGGCTCGGGTCTCGCCACCGCGTCGACTGGACCTCCGACGATGAAATGGGCGCACTCGCCGCCAACTTCAACGAGATGCAGGACCGCCTCGAGCGCGAAGAGACCGAGCTGAAAAACGCCCATGAGCGCGTCACCGACATCTACAACCTGACGCCGGCGATGCTGTTTTCGCTGGATGTCGACGGGCGCCTGCTCGCCGTCAGCGACTATTGGCTGCTGGCCACCGGCTACAGCCGCGACGACGTCGTCGGGCGCGACTTCATCGATTTCGTCGATCCGCACTGGCACGAAACCTATCGCAGCCACGCCAAGACGATCGCCGTTGCCGATCACGCCATCCGCGAAGTGACCGTTCCCTTCCGCAAGGCGGATGGCGAAGCGATGACCGTGCTGATCCAGGAGACGAAGGCAACCGGCGAGAGCAGCCTGTCGCTCTCGGTCATGACCGACGTGACCGCGCTGAAGCAGGCGGAAAGCCGCAACCACACCCAGGCGATCACCGATCACCTGACCGGTCTGTTGAACCGCCAGGGCTTCGAGGCCGCGCTCGACGAGGCGATCACCGAGGCCGATCAATGCGGCATGCAGCTCGGCTGCCTGTTCATCGACCTCGACCGCTTCAAGTGGATCAACGACAATTTCGGCCATGCCGCCGGCGACGAAGTGCTGCGCCAGACGGTCGAGCTCATACAGGCCGCCCTGCCGCCCGGCGACATCATGGCCCGGCTCGGTGGCGACGAATTCGCCATCCTGCTTTCCGATCCGAACGCCGGGAACCTTGCGGCCGATATCGGCGAGCGCATCGTCACGGCGCTGCACGAACCGATGGCGATCGCCGGCAACGAGCTTTTCGTCAGCGCCAGCGTCGGCATCGCCGTCTACCCGACTCATGCCGAAAACGCCTCCGACCTGCTGCTGAAGGCGGACATGGCGATGTATGCGCGCAAGCACGACGGCAAGAATGGCCTGCAGGTGTTCGACGCCGGCATGCTCGACGCCTCGCGCGAGCGCCACGAGATCGAGCAGTGCATCGAAGCCGGCCTGAAGGACGATCACTTCGAAGCCTGGCTGCAACCGATCGTCAGCCTCGCCGACGGGCAGATCGCCGGCTTCGAGGCGCTGATGCGCCTCAACCACCCGGAAAAGGGCCTGATGGCGCCCGGCAAGATCATCGGCATCGCCGAAGAAACCGGCATGATCGCCCGCATCGGCGACCAGATCCTTGAAAAGGCGATCCGCCATCTGGCAGCGATCTCCGAGCTCGACGGCACCCAGAACACCTATCTCGCTGTCAACTTCTCACCGCTGCAGTTCGAACTGACACTGCCGCACAAGCTCGCGGCCCTGCTTCTGAAGCATCATATCTCGCCGAGCCGGATCGTCGTCGAGATCACCGAAGCGGTGCTGATGCTCGACAATCCGGAAGTTCACTCGGTGCTGAAGCAGCTCAACGAATTCGGCTGCCGCATCGCGCTCGACGATTTCGGCACCGGCTATTCGTCGCTGAGCTATCTCAACCGTTTCCCGGTCGATATCGTCAAGGTCGACCAGTCCTTCACCCGGTCGCTGAGCTCCGGCACCGCCGATATCCGCCGCAAGAGCCGCATGCTGATCAAGGGCATCCGCACGATCTCGCACCAGATGGGCTGCACCGTCGTTGCCGAAGGCATCGAGACGAAGGAACAGTGGCAGCTGCTGCGCAAGCTCGGCGTCGATTGCGGCCAGGGCTATCTCTTCAGCCGGCCGATGCCGGTCGACCGGATGCTGGCCATGCTCGAAAGCGACTCCGAGGCAAAAGCGGCTTCCGCACCCAGCATGCGGGCATGAGTTCACCCACCTGGTTCCCTGGGGCGCGGGAGAGCTTTGGGGCCTAAGGTCGAGCACAGGCCGGGGATAGAAAGAAGGATCCGTCGCAAGGCGGACGCAGAAGAGGAGGAAAAGATGTGAAGGCGCTGATCGCAGCATTATTCCTTGGTCTTGCAACGACGGCCGAGGCTCAGACGATCAAGTTCGTCACCGAGGAGTATCCGCCTTACAACTTTTCGACCGGGGCCGGCCCGAGCGGTGCGGCCGTCGACCAGGTCAAGCTCATCATGGAGCGCCTGAAGCTGCCCTATACGATCGAGGTTCTACCCTGGGCGCGGGCTTTCATGCTGGCCGAGACCGATCCCGCCTATTGTGTTTTCACCACCGGCCACGACGCCGAGCGCGACCGAAACTTCCAGTGGGTCGAGCCGCTGCTGATCGACCACATGGTCATGGTCCGGCAGGCCGGATCCGCCATCGCGCCGGCATCGCTGGAGGACGCGCACCAATATACCGTGGGCACGCAGCGCGAGGATTTTTCGGCGTCCTATCTCAAGGAGCACCGCTTCCCCAAGATCGACTATGCGGCCAATCTCGACTCCAGCCTGAAAAAGCTGCTCGCCGGCCGGGTCGATCTTTTGATGACGTCCGAAAAGACCTTCGAAAGCATGCGCAGCGAAGGCAAACCGGTGGAGGCCGCGCTGGTGCTGGAAGGCAAGCTTTACGGCATCGCCTGCCATCGCGACTTTCCCCGCGATATCGTCGCCGCCATGCAATACGAACTCGACCGGCTGATCGGCAACGGCACCCAGGATGTGATCTTCAAGCAATATGGGCTCAAGCCCAATGCCAGCCTGCAGGCGGAGAAATAGGCGTTGACTTCCGGGGGGTGCGGTGTTTTTGGATGGCATCACCCCGAAATCATGAATGCGCAGCACCATGTTGATCATCGTAGGGCTTGGCAATCCAGGTTCGAAATACGCCGCCAACCGGCACAATATCGGCTTTATGGCGGTTGACGTCATTCACCGCCGGCACAGCTTTTCCTCCTGGTCGAAGAAGTTCAAGGCCGAGATCGCCGAGGGCGACATCGGCGGCGAGCGCGTCCTGTTGATGAAACCGCAGACCTACATGAACCTGTCCGGCGAAGCGGTCGGCGAGGCCATGCGCTTCTACAAGCTGCAGCCGAAGGACATCACCGTCATCTATGATGAACTCGACCTGCCGTCCGCCAAGGCGCGCATCAAGGTTGGCGGCGGCCATGGCGGGCATAACGGCATCAAGTCGATCGACGCCCATTGCGGCAAGGACTATCGCCGCATGCGGCTTGGCATCGGCCATCCCGGCGTCAAGGATCTGGTGCATGCCCATGTGCTCGGCGATTTCGCCAAGGCCGACCAGGCCTGGCTGGTGCCCCTGCTCGACGCCATCGCCGACAATGCCGACATGCTGGTGCGCGGCGAGGATTCCCAGCTTCTGAACAAGATCGCGCTCGCGACCGGCGGTAAGCCGGAGGCGGAAAAGGCTGAAGGCCCGAAGAAGCAGGGCGCGCAATCACATATCCGCCAGGCGCGCAATTCCGCCCAGCCGAAGAAGCTTCCGGCAACCGGCCCAATGGCCGACATGCTGAAGAAGATGTTCGGCTCGAAGAACGACTAGCTTCCCCAATCCGGAACGCGCCCTAGCTTGTGCAGTCGAAACGGGTCAGATCGACCCGATGGCACAAGCCTGGAGTACGCCCGTGACCGACCCGGTGATTGACTGGCTTCTCGCATCGGATCCCGCAATTCGCTGGCAGGTGATGCGCGACCTGCTGGACGCCCCAGAGTCTCTATGGAAAGCCGAACGGGCCAAGGTGGAGACCGAAGGCTGGGGCGCCAGGCTTCTCTCGCATCAGGATGACGATGGGCAATGGGCGGCAGGCGCCTTCATTCCCGCCGGTTTCGACGCGCACGAGTGGACCGAGCACGGCCAGCCCTGGACGGCAACGTGCTTTTCGCTGTCGCAGCTGCGGGAGTTCGGTCTCGACCCTTCGTCCGATCGGGCCCGACGAACCGTCGACCTGATCGGCGCCAATTCGCGCTGGGACGAAGGCGGCCAGCCCTATTGGCAAGGCGAAGTCGAGGAGTGCATCAACGGCCGCACCGTTGCCGACGGCGCCTATTTCGGCGTCGACGTTTCGCGGATCGTCGACAGGCTCGTCGGCGAGGCCCAGGCCGATGGCGGCTGGAACTGCGAACGGGCAAACGGTTCGCTCCGGTCCTCCTTTGCCACCACCATCAACGTGCTCGAAGGCTTGCTTGCGTTCGAAAGGTCGACCAGTGGCACGCCACAGTCCAAGGTGGCGCGCCGGGCCGGCGAGGACTATCTGCTCAAGCGCCATCTCTTCCGCCGCCTGAGCACGGGCGAAGCCGCCGACAAGCGCTTCCTGTGCCTCTGCCACCCGAGCCGCTGGCGATACGACATCCTGCGAGCGCTCGATTACTTTCGCGCCGCGACGCTCCTTTGCGGTGCGGCACCTGATCCACGGCTCAGCGAAGCGATCGGCCATCTGCGTTCGAGGCGACTCGAAAACGGCGCATGGCCACTCGACTGGCGCCCCGCCGGACGCGTGTGGTTCGACGTCGATGACGGGGTCGATGCCCCTTCGCGGTGGGTGACGCTCAAGGCGATGCGCGTGCTCAAATGGTGGGACGCCCACTTGCGGTGAAGGCGGCGCGCCTGAGCGCAGTCCGCATCCATCACTCACCCGGGCCTATGGGCCGCCAGAAAGATCCGCACCGCCTCCGACGCATGGGCTCGGAGCACCTCCGGCGTCGGAATGGCGCTGTCTCCGAGCAGCATGGCGTCATTTACCGGCCCGCCCATGACCAGCCAGTTGAAGAACCCGCCGGCGACCTCGGCGTCCTTCACCCGAATGTCGCCCTTCTCGCCATAGCGCCTGAAGGCGACCGCCAGCCGCCGGATCGAGCGCATCGGCCCGCGCTCGTACAGCGCTTCGCCAAGCTGCGGAAACCGCTCCACCTCGGCGATGACGAGACGGCGAACCTGCATCAGCCGCGGCGTCATCACGATCGTCAGCAACTGCGTGGCATAGTCGAGCAGGAAGTCCTCGATCCGCTCGTCGCCATCGGGATCGGCCACCTGCTCCTGGAATTCGTCGCCTGCTCCCCCCGTCATGCTGCGCACGACTTCGAGAAACAGCGCCTCCTTGTTCTGGAAATGGGAATAAACCGTCTGCTTCGACACCTCCGCCGTCGCGGCGATCTCGTCCATGTTGGTGCCGAGAAAGCCGTGCTTGAGAAAGAGATCACTGGCTGCAGCCACGATCAGTTTGCGGGTGCGCTCCATGCGCGTCTTTGCGCCATTGCTCAAACCTGCCCTCCCCCTGCCGTATCTCACCAAATCACTTGGCTTACAGAATAGGCCAGTCGGATTGACAAATCAAACTGGACGGTCCAGTCTAGTTCGCGAAGTCGGATCAGGAGATGGCCATGGCCAAACCACAGGAAAGACATCGCATTGCCGCCTGCCGCTGCGGGTTAGTTGCCTTTGAAGCCGCCGGCGAGCCGATCGTCGGCGCCGCCTGCTACTGCACCAGTTGCCGCACCGCCGGCGAGCGTTTCGAGGCCTTGCCGGAGGCGTCGCCGGTCATGGAAGCCGACGGCTCGACGCGGTTTGCGCTCTATCGCAAGGACCGGATCCGCTGCGTCAGGGGCAGCGACCTTCTGCGCGAACACCGGCTGACGCCGGAAGCGCCGACGCGCCGGGTCATCGCCAGCTGCTGCAACTCGGCCATATTCCTGGAATTCAAGGGCGGTCACTGGCTGAGCGTCTACAATCAGCGTTTTGCCCCGGACGAACAGCCGCCGCTCGAAATGCGCACGATGACGAAGGATCGCAAGGCCGGCGTCGAGTTTGCCGACACGCTGCCGAGCTACAAGACACATTCGGGCCGCTTCATGTGGCGGCTTTTGACCGCCTGGGCGGCGATGGGATTCAAGGCGCCGAAGATCGACTATGTGAAAGGCGAGGCCAATGGCATCCCAGGCTGAGAAGATCGAGATCGAAAACATCGTCTCGCCCGGCCACAAGTACCGCGTCGACCGGGTGAAATACGAGGCGATGCGTGAAGCCCTGCTCGCGGTGCTGCCGCCCTCAGCACCGGGCCTGAGCGTGGCGGACGCGAAGGAGCAGCTGCTGCCGTTGCTGCCGCAGGACCTTTTCCCCGGCGGAGCGAAGGCGGGCTGGTGGCTAAAGGCTGTACAGCTCGATCTCGAAGCCAAGGGCACGATCGAGCGCGAAGCGAGCAAGCCGCTTCGCCTGCACAGGAAGCCATGAGGCAGGCCGATGGCCGCGGGGCAGTTCTCCGGCCGCCACTCACTATTCATGAGGCCTGCTAGTCCTCTGGCTCGGTGGTGAAAAGCAGCGGGAAACCCGCTTCCTTGGCGAGATCGGTTGCTTCCTTGGCCTTGGTTTCGGCGATGTCGCGGGCGCAGACGACCACCACGCAGCTCCCCATCTTGTGGGCCGTCATCATCACCCGGTAGCCCGCCTCCTCGCTCATATGGAACACGGCCTTGAGCACGCCGACGACGAACTCGCGCGGCGTGTAATCGTCGTTGAGCAGCATGACCCTGTAAAGCTTCGGCCGATCGAGCTTCGGCTTCACCCTCACTTTGACTTTTCTGGCAACCTCGTTGTCACTCATCGGAACCACCCCGTTGATGACAGATTGGCCGGCACCACCGCGGGGCAGAACCGCCTCGGCGCACCGTCAGACGCACCGGCGCCGAAGGCGCACTATCCTACGGGCGCAGGTGCCGATCAAGCAAAAGCAAGCGCACGGACGCAGGCGGAGATCAGCGCCTCCCCCAATGGCCGACGAACATCGCTGCTGCTTCGTCATAGGAGCGGGCTTTTTCCAGCGCCGCCCTTGCCTCTTGCTTGCGCGCCAGCAGCGCATGGAAGAAGCAATGCACGAAAAGCGGGGCGTCCGCCCCCTCCGGCGAACCGTCAGGCGCAACGTAGAGGGCCGCCCCTCCCTTTTTGACAAAGGCATCGCCATAGCGCTTGCTACCGGTCTCGCAGCAGGTGCTGAGCACGATCTTGCCGTCAAGCCTGGCATGTTCGGCGATAACGGCGGGCGGCAGGCTGCCCTCGATGAGCATCGAGGTGTCGATTTCCTCGATGTATTCGCCAAAGACGAAGCCGTTCCCGTCGCCGTGGCCGGAAATGATCAGGTGCTGGTGAACGAGCTCGCCGCCAGCGAGCAAGGTCAGGAAATCGCCTGGTGTCCCCGGCAGATGCAGCGTGACGACGGCGCCCATGCTTTCGAGCGTCGCGCGGATCAACAGCGCCTCGAGTGTGTCGCCAATATCGACGACGGCAACCGGCACGCGCGGAAACAAGAACTTCTGGTCGATCAATGCGGGGCTCCTCAATTTCTTGGCCGCCGAACAGGGCCGGCGGAAATCCGAGCGCATATGCGGCCCGAAGAGCACGCGTTCAACGGCCTCGACCCCTTATTTACCGTGAACAGGGCCTGCGCCCTTGACCGGGGAGCGCCCTTCCCGCATAGCCACGCCAACGGAATTTTAAGATACGGACGAGACCCCATGGGCTTCAAATGCGGTATTGTCGGACTGCCGAACGTCGGCAAGTCCACGCTCTTCAACGCACTCACCAAGACGGCAGCGGCGCAAGCGGCCAACTATCCCTTCTGCACCATCGAGCCGAACACCGGCGAAGTGGCGGTGCCGGATCCGCGCATGCGCAAGCTGGCCGACATCGCGAAGTCGAAGGAAATCATCCCGACGCGCATCTCCTTCGTCGATATCGCCGGCCTGGTGCGCGGCGCATCGAAGGGCGAAGGCCTCGGCAACCAGTTCCTCGCCAACATCCGCGAAGTGGACGCCGTGGTTCACGTGCTGCGCTGCTTCGAGGATGACGACATCACCCACGTCGAAGGCCGCATCAATCCGGTCGCCGATGCCGAGACGATCGAGACCGAGCTGATGCTCGCCGACCTCGACAGCCTCGAGCGCCGCACCGAGCAGACCCGCAAGCGCGCCGGCGGCAAGGACAAGGATTCGATGGCACAGCTTCCGATCATGGAAGCCTCGCTGAAGCTTCTGCAGGACGGCAAGCCGGTCCGCACGCTGCTTTCGACGCTCGATGCCGAAGAACTGCGCATCCTGCAGGGGCTCAACCTCCTGACCGCCCATCCGGTTCTCTATGTCTGCAACGTCGCGGAAAGCGATGCCGTCGACGGCAACGAACACACGCGCGCGGTGGCCGAAATGGCCAAGGCGCAAGGGGCGGAAAGCGTCGTGATCTCCGCTGCCATCGAGTCGGAAGTGGCGCAACTGCCGGAAGAAGAAGCCAAGGAGTTCCTGAGCGCGCTCGGTCTCGAAGAAGCCGGTCTCGACCGACTGATCCGTGCCGGCTACAAGCTGCTCGACCTCATCACCTATTTCACCGTCGGCCCCAAGGAAACGCGCGCCTGGACAATCCAGCGCGGCACCAAGGCTCCGCAGGCCGCCGGCGTCATCCACACGGACTTCGAGCGCGGCTTCATCCGCGCCAACACCATTGCCTTTGAAGACTACATCGCACTTGGCGGCGAAGTGGGCGCCAAGGAAGCCGGCAAGGCCCGCGACGAAGGCAAGGAATACGTCGTCCAGGACGGCGACGTCATCCACTTCCGCTTCAACACGTAAGACCTGTCGGTCTGATCCCGCACTCAAGGCGCGGGATCGGAGCGCATCAGAACTTGATACTACGGCGCGGCATGCAACCGCGCCGTTATCGTTTCCGGCAAGAGGTCGATGACCATGCGGCGCAGCCGCTGCCAGAAAATGCCGATGAACAAGACCGTTACCCCGACGACCGCAAGGGCGATGAAGACGTAACTGTCGAGCGATGCATTGGTCTTGCTCAGCACGGTCCAGATCGCGCCGCCCAGCGACAACAGCCCCGATGTGACGAAGGCGCGGCGGTTGATGACGAGCCCGACCAGCATGAACACGGCGACGATCACAATGGCGGAAGCGGCCTGATTGAAGCTCGCCTGTCCGTCCCACCACGTTGCACCGCCATTGACCAGGAACACCAGTCCCATCAGCGAGTAAAGCAGAGCCGGCGCGGCTGCGAGATGCAGCCAGAAGGCGATGTCCGAACGGGTGGTGAGCCGCTGCGGGTCCGAAACGTCGTAGCGCATGGCGATCGCGAAGACAACCAGTGCCCCGACGAGCAGGGTCAATGGAAGCAGCAGGACGTAATCGGGGTTGGCCACGTCGATACCGAGGGCCCTCTCGAATGCGAGCAGGACCGCCACCACGCAGGTGAGCGCGATCGACAGCACCAGACCGGCCAGCGCAAGCGGAACGCGATAGCGCCAGTAGAACAGCGCCAGCGGGATCGGGAAGGTAGCAACGTAGACCAGGGTGAAGGTAAGCGGGTGCCAACTGTCCTCATGATCGTCCACCAGCCACATCGACGTCATTGCGACCCAATGGACGAGCGCGAGCGTCAGCACCACCGAAGGCAGCGCCAGACGCTGGCGCCGCACGAGAATTTCCGCAAGCACGAGAATGACCGGCAGCGTTGCAAGCGGACCGGTCAGGCCCCACAGGCCGATGAGCACGACCACGATGCCGATGGTGATCAGGATGTCGTGAAAGCCTCTGATGAAGCGCGGCTGTTCGCTGTCTTCCGCCGCCCGCGCATCGAGCGCGGCGTCGGCCCTGTCGGCCGCGGCATCCGATGCCGCCGGTCCGAAACGGAAGCCGCGATCAGCCAGATAGACTTCGAGATCGCGCACCTGATGCGCGGATATGATGCCTTTTTCGGCTGCGCCCGCGAGCGCTCTGTTCAGTTCGGTCACGCGCTTTCCTCAATCAAGACACGAGCGGATGGGACGGATTATCAGCTGGTTGCATGGACAAGAGCCAAGCGCAACCGCGAAACGCCGCGGGGACCCGCGATGTTGCGCATCTCCGCGCAAATCGATTCCGCTTCCGGAAATTATGCAGTAGGTAATGCGGCAACAAATCAGACGGGACAAGGCAAGCATGCTCTACTTCGAGGATTTTTCCGAAGGCCGGCGGTTCGACTACAAGCCGGTCGAGATGAAGCCACCGGAGATGATCGCGTTTGCCCAGGAATTCGATCAGCAGCCGATGCACCTCGACGAGGAAGCGGGAAAACGCAGCATTCTTGGTGGTCTCGCCGCCTCCGGCTGGCACACCAGCGCCATCGGCATGCGCATGATGCTCGATGCCTTCATGGGAAATTCCACGTCCCAGGGCTCGCCCGGCATCGATTTCATGGATTGGAGGAAGCCGGTCATTGCCGGCGACGTGCTCTCGGGCTTCAGCCTCGTGCTGGAGGCGCGCCGTTCGAAGTCGAAACCCGATCTCGGCATCGTCAAATTCCGAAACGAAATCAATAACCAGGCCGGTGAACCCGTGGCGGTTTCCGAATGCTCGGTTCTCTTTCGCTGCCGCGACAAGGGCAAAGCCTGATGATGACGATGGAAGAATTCTACGCGGCCAAGAGCCGGACCGTGATCGGCAGCCTGACCTTTACGGCCGAGGACATCATCCGGTTTGCCACCGACTTCGACCCCCAACCCTTCCATCTCGATGCGGAAGCGGCGCGGCATTCGCTGTTTGGCGGCCTTTGTGCCTCGGGCTGGCATACCTGCGCCGGGTGGATGCAGTGCTTCGTCAAGTTCTGGCGAAACGAGCAACGCCGGCTTACCGCCGAAGGCCTGAAGGCGCCGAACCTCGGCCCCTCGCCCGGATTTCGTGACCTGAAATGGCTGAAGCCCGTCTATGCCGACGACACGGTCACCTACTTCGTCACGTTTCTTGAAAGCCGGTCGCTTGCTTCAAAGCCCGGCTGGCGGGTCAACACGATCCTGTGCGAAGGCGAAAACCAGCACGGCGAAGCGGTGATCCGTTTCGAGAGCAAGGTCATCGAGTTCGTCTGACCGGACGAAACCGGCCAAACACCATCATTTCTTAAAATCGCCTTTCGCCGGGTGTACACTCTCGGGATAAAGGTTGCGCGCCCTTGGCCGCGCTCAAGCGGCTTGCGGGCAGCGACCATTGCTAGCGGAGGAGCGGCTATGGAAAAAACCCACGCCCGCGAACTGGCGGACGAATATCTGCGTCTTGGCGGTCACCGTCGCGTCGTCATCGATGATAACGAAACATCGGTCAGAAGCTGGGAAGACGAGCCGCCGGAAGCCGAAAAATTCTGGCTCACCGAAGTGGAGACATTGTCGCCGGCAGCCCAGCGCGAAGTGCAATTGATGCTGCGGACGATCAACCGCATGTAGGCCAAAGGAAGGGCGCGGTTCTCCGCACCCATCCCGCAACGACCGATCAGTGGCCCTCGAACTCGATCAGCGTGCGGACATTGACGCCGAGCGCTTCGAGTTTCTTGCGCCCGCCGAGTTCAGGCAGGTCGATGACGAAACAGGCGGCGACGATCTCGGCGCCCATCTGCTTCAGGAGCTTGGTGGCCGCTTCCGCCGTACCGCCGGTCGCGATCAAGTCGTCGACCAGGATCACCTTTTCGCCTGGCTGGATCGCATCCTTGTGCATCTCCATCTCGTCGACGCCATACTCCAGGCTGTAGGCGATACGTACGGTGTCGTGCGGCAGCTTGCCCTTCTTGCGGATCGGCACGAAGCCCGACGAGAGCTGATGCGCGATCGCACCACCGAGGATGAAGCCACGCGCCTCGATGCCGGCGATCTTGTCGATCTTGGTGCCGGCATAGGGATGCACCAGTTCGTCGATCGCGCGGCGAAAGGCGCGCGGATTGCCGAGCAACGTGGTGATATCGCGAAACATCACGCCCGGCTTCGGATAGTCAGGAATGTTCCGGATGGCGGCAATCAGTTCCGATTGAACGGTGGAGGTCATGGGCAAAAGGGCCTTTGCGTCTCTTGTTACCGCAAACCCATAACACCATCGGCCCGCTTGTCTATAACGGTTTCTTGTCGCGCGTTCGGCGGGAACAATTGGCCGTGCCGGGGGTTGATGCTACTCTGACCGTGCGGTCGCCCGACCGGCGCGCCGCGCTCTCGCATCAAACTTACACAGGGAAGGAAGCAACCATGCGCCTGTTTGAATGCGGTTCCCTCGTCCCGGGTTGCGAATGGCACACCCGCGCCGACAACGATGCCGAAATCGTGCGCCGCGTCGTCGACCACATGCGTGAAACGCATGGCGAGACCGTCATCCGCGAAAATATGATCGACAACATCAAGGCCCGGATCACCGACGAGTCCAAGGCGGCCTAGCCGTCCGGCCAAGGCGGCTTAAGCCGTCCGGCCAAGGCGGCCTGATCAGGACGGCTGCACCATGGCTTCGAGCCGGGCGACGAGGTTTGCCCGGTCGAGATTGAAGTTGCGCTCGATCCAGACATTTTCGAGTTCGCCGAGGATTTCCCCCACACGCGGGCCGGCCGGCACGCCGGCCTTCAGCACGTCACCGCCATTCAGCGGGAAGCTTGGCCGCTTGAAGGCCTCGGCCCGCGCCAGGAGCCGCCGCAGCGAAGCGGTCTCGGACAAAAACGCCGGGTCGCCTTCCGACTTGCGCCGCGCTGTTGAGAGCGCCAGTCGCAGTCTTACGACGATCCCTTCCACGCCATGACGATAGAGCAGCCGATCGAATGCCGTGTCGACGGTCGTCGCCGGGACCGCAGGCGCCTTCGCCCAGCGGCTGAAATAGGCAGCCTCCGCCTTCGAGACACGCAGACGCTCTGCCATCGCCTCCAGACGCTCCTCATCCGGCGGCACGATCGCGGAAAGGCGCAGAAGCGGGTCCGGCTTCCAGCCGAAGGCCCGCTCGGCGGCAACGAGTTCCGGGATTGCGTCGATGCCCCATTTCTCGGTTTCCGGCAGGATTTCGGTGAGCACGCCGGCCTGGCGCATCCAGAGCAGCGCGCGGCCGGGATCATCGGCCGAAAGCAGCTTCTTCGTTTCCGCCCAGACCCGCTCGGCCGAAAGCGTTGCAAGCTTCGAGCGCGCACGGGCACAGGCACGCAAACCGTCGGCATCCGGCCGGCCGCGGCCGTAATGGGCGAAGAAGCGGAAGAAGCGCAGGATGCGCAGATAGTCCTCGGCGACACGCTCGCTGGCATCGCCGATGAAGCGCAGCGTCCGCGTTTCGATGTCGGCGAGCCCCCCGACATCGTCGAAGACCTCGCCGCGGTCGTTGGCGTAGAGTGCGTTGATGGTGAAGTCCCGCCGCTCGGCATCGGCCTTCCAGTCGGTGCCGAAGGCCACTTCCGCACGGCGGCCATCGGTCGCAACGTCACGGCGAAGCGTCGTGACCTCATAGGGCGTGCCGTCGATGACGAGTGTCACCGTGCCATGGTCGATGCCGGTCGGCACCACCTTGATGCCGGCTGCCTTCGCCCGCTCGGCGACTTCGTCGGGGCGCCAGGTGGTCGCCATGTCGATATCGCCGGCCGGCAAGCCCATCAAGCTGTTGCGCACTGCGCCGCCGACGACCCGGACTTCGCCGCCGTCGACATTGAGCACATCGAAAACGCGACGCAGAGACGGCGTCGAGAACCAGCCTTCGCCAGCAACCGAGGTCATGCATAAAGCCTTTCATAGAGCATGCGCAGAATTCCGGCGGTGATACCCCAGATGTTGCGGCCGCCATAGGGCATCCGGTAGAAATGCCGTTCCTCGCCCTGCCAGTGGCCACTGCCGCGATCGTGATTGCCGGGGTTCATCAGGAACGACAGCGGCACCTCGAAGACGCTTTCGACCTCTTCCGGGTTGGGCACGAGCTCGAAACCCGGCTTGACCACCGCCAGCACCGGGGTGATGCGGAAACCGGACATGGCCATGTAATGCGGAAGCCGGCCGATGGTTTCGACGAAGCGCGGATCGAGCCCGATCTCTTCCTGCGCCTCGCGCAACGCCGCCACTTCGACCGACCGGTCTTCGGGGTCCACGGCACCGCCCGGAAAGGCGACCTGGCCGGAATGCTTGCGCAGGCTGGTGGTGCGCTGCGTCAAGATAACCGTAGCATCGTCGCCATCATCAACAACAGGCACCAGGACCGCGGCATCCTTCAGCTTCAGCGTCTCCAGATAGGGCACGATGCCCGGATTGAGCAGGAAGTCGCCGTGCTCGCGCCAGGAGGTCTCGATCGGCCCACCCATCTGGGTCAGCGCCCGACGACGAAACTCGTCGGCTGAGAAGGGATGTGCATTCATCGGGAAAGCGCTTCCAGCTCGGCTGCCGGCATGATCGGGAAGACCGCACCGCCCGAGCGCACGCAGAACATCTCGGTGCCGTCGATCGCAACCGTCTCGCCGAGCTCGACGATGTCATACATGACCGGCCGCGACACCAGGGCTTCCAGCCGCCCTCGCACATGCAGGTAAGGCTTCAGCTCGCGGTTCTCGCCATGGATGACGAAGCGCAGCGGATGCTCCGGCCCGGCTTCGACCACGTCGCCGACATTGGTGCGGAAGGTCAGGACCTGCCCCTCCTCCCCCTCGGTCACGCTCATCTCGACGGCGACAAAGGGCGCATCGACGATGCGGATGCCGACCTTTTCCACAGGCGTGACGAGATAGGTGCGCCCATCCTCGTCCTTGCGCAAAACGGTGGAAAACAGCCGCACCAAGGGCTGCCGGCCAATCGGCGTGCCCAGATAGAACCAGGTTCCGTCGGCGCGGATCTCCATGTCGATGTCACCGCAAAACGGCGGATTCCAGCGGTCCACCGGTGGCAGGCCGCGCGCTTTTTCGCCAGTCTGCCCGGCGGCACGCGCAATCAGGGCCGCCAGTCCGGCCGCATCGCCGGTTTGCTGAATTTCGGCTTCTGCCATTGTTCCGTCCCGTTTGACCTCGATTTTGCATCGAGACCTTTGATATCTCACGAGATAGTGCGTCGGCGCCGACTTGTCAGCCGTCCGGCAGGGTCTAAATTGGATTTTGGCGACTGAAATCCAGGCTACCGCATGATTCCTTGAATCGGGATCGATCTAAGGACAGGCGTCATGCGGCGGCTCAATATTACAGCGAGCCTGGCGCGCTCTATAAGGACGCGCGGCGCTGTAGGGGCGATTCGGTTTAACAACGGGCGACCGGGGAGTATGACCATGAGTGTGATGAAGGGCGCGGCTGACGCGATCGACGAGAAGGCGATTGTCGCTGCGGTCGAAAGTGCGCTGGGCGAAATCGCCCGGGTGCGTGCGGAAGTCGGCAAAGTCATCTTCGGCCAGGAAAGCGTCGTCGAGCAGACCCTGCTCGCGGTGCTCTCCGGCGGTCACGCGCTGCTCGTCGGCGTTCCCGGCCTTGCCAAGACGAAGCTCGTCGCCACGCTCGGCACCGTGCTGGGGCTCGATTCCAGCCGCGTACAGTTCACGCCCGACCTGATGCCGTCGGATATTCTCGGTTCCGAAGTGATGGACCAGGACGGGGCCGGCCATCGCTCGTTCCGCTTCATTCCCGGCCCCATCTTCACGCAGTTGCTGATGGCCGACGAAATCAACCGCGCCTCGCCGCGCACCCAATCGGCACTGTTGCAGGCCATGCAGGAGTACCACATCACGGTTGCCGGCGCCCGCAAGGACCTGCCGGCGCCCTTCCATGTGCTCGCGACCCAGAACCCCCTGGAGCAGGAAGGCACCTATCCCCTGCCCGAGGCGCAGCTCGACCGCTTCCTGATGCAGGTCGACGTCGGCTATCCGGACCTAACGGCCGAGCGGCAGATCCTGCTCGAAACCACAGGTGTCGGCGAAGCGACCGCCCATCCGGTCATCGATGCCGCGCGGCTGCTGCAGATCCAGAGCCTCATCCGCCAGATGCCGGTCGGTGAGAAGGTGGTCGACGCGATCCTTTCGCTGGTGCGCTCCGCTCGCCCCGGCAACGGCAATGCCGCGACCGACAAGAACGTCGCCTGGGGGCCAGGCCCGCGCGCCGGCCAGGCGCTGATGCTCTGCGCCCGTGCCCGCGCGCTCTACGACGGTCGTCTGGCGCCTTCGATCGACGATATCCTGGCGCTGGCCGAACCGGTGCTTCAGCACCGCATGGCGCTGACCTTCGCCGCCCGCGCCGAAGGCATGACCGTGCGCGACGTCGTCGCCGATCTGGTGAAGCAGGCCAGAGGCTGACGCATGGCCACCGTCGGGCACATAGTCTCGCGTACTCCCGCCAGTGAAGTGCTTTCACGAGCGCAGCAGCGCGCCATGCTCGTACCCGATTGCCTGGTCGAGGCGCGACGGATCGCCAACACCGTAATTTCCGGCTGGCATGGCCGGCGCAAGCGCGGCATCGGCGAGAATTTCTGGCAGTTCCGGCCCTATTCGGACGGCGAGAGCATGTCGCGCATCGACTGGCGGCGTTCTGCCCGTGACGACCATACCTACGTGCGCGACCGCGAATGGGAAGCCGCCCACACCATCTGGCTGTGGGCCGATCTTTCGCCGTCGATGATGTACAAGTCGAAGCTCGGCACCGTGTCCAAGGAGAGCCGTGCGCTGGTACTGATGCTGGCGCTCGCCGAAATCCTCGCGCGCTCGGGCGAGCGCATCGGCTGCCCGGGCATCATGGAGCCGGTCTCGGCGCGCAACGCCGCCGAACGGCTGGCGACCGCCATCATGCTGAGCCCACTTGCCGAGGGCCTGCCGGAAACCGGAATGATCCGCAGCGCCAGCGACCTCGTGCTGATCGGCGATTTTCTCGATCCTGCCGAAAAGATCATGGACCGCCTCGGCCCGCTGGCCAGACGCGGCCTGCGCGGCCATGTGGTCGAGATCGCCGACCCGGCCGAAGAAGTGTTTCCCTATTCCGGCCGGACCGAATTCACCGACCCGGAGACCGGCGAGAAGCTGACCGCCGGCCGCGCCGAAGTGCTGCGTGAAGACTATCAGCGCGCCTATATTGGCCGCCGCGACACGCTGGGCGTGACGCTGCGCCATCTCGGCTGGACCTTCACCCCGCACAAGACCGACCGGCCCGCCTCCGAGGCGCTCGTCGCCGTGCACACCTATCTCTCCGGCATGCCGGGACGCGCTACCCACGGAGGCCAGCTATGAGCGGCCTCGCCTTCCTCTTCACCAATCCGGCCATCCTTGCCGCCCTGGTTGCCCTGCCGGTCATCTGGTGGCTGCTGCGGATGACGCCGCCAAGGCCGTCGGCCGAAGTCTTCCCGCCGCTGCGCATCCTCGCGTCGGTGATGAAGCGTGAGGAGACCCCGGCGCAAAGCCCGTGGTGGCTGACGCTGTTGCGCATGCTGATGGCCGCCGCCCTCATCCTTGCGATCGCCGATCCGGTGATCAACCCGCGGCAGAACACGCTTTCGTCAGCCGGTCCGCTTGCCCTCGTCATCGACAACAGCTGGGCGACGGTCTCCGACTGGAACCAGCGGGTCGAAGCCGCCGCTGCGCTGATCGACGACGCGGAAGCCAAGGAGCTTCCCGTTTCGATCGTCTTTACCACCGACCGCCAGCACGACGCGACGCCCGCTTCCGCCGCCGCGGCGCGCGACCGCCTGGCCGCCGCCCAGCCGCAACCGCTGCCGGCCGACCGAGAGCGGGCACTCGCTGCCATGAAGGCCGCGCTTGCCGGCTCTCCGCCCGGCACCCTCGCCTTCCTCAGCGACGGCATCGAAGCGTCGAATGGCGGGACGATGCAGCAGATCGCAGAGCTCGGCGCTACGAATGTCCGCCGGGTCGAGGGCAATGCGGAAAGCGCCATCGCGCTGACGGCAGCGACCAACGAAACCGACGGAATGCGGGTTACCGCCTCGCGCCTGCCGCTCGGCGAGCCACGCGCCTATTACGTGCTTGCCCGTGACATTCGCGGCACGGCGATCGCCGAGGGCGAGCTTCGCTTCGCGACGGGCGCCACGACGGCGGATGCCTTGCTGAAGGCGCCCTTCGAGCTGCGCAACGACTTCGCACGTCTGACGATCGAGGGCCAGGCGACGGCCGGCGGCCTGCACTTGCTCGACGACGGCAACCGCCGCCGCCGGGTCGCGCTGCTCAGCGGCGAGGTTCATCAGTCGCAGCCGCTGCTTTCGCCGCTCTACTACATCAAGCGCGCGCTCGAGCCGCATGCCGACCTGATCGAACCCCGCGAAGAGGCGGTCGGCAAGGCAATCGCCGAGCTTCTGGCGCAAAATCCGTCGATCCTCGTCATGGCCGACGTCGGCCGTCTGCCGGACGAAAGCTACCCGCTGGTCACGCGCTGGCTGGAAAATGGCGGCATGCTGGTGCGCTTCGCCGGCCCGAGGCTCGCCAGCGCGCCCGCCGACGACCCGCTCGTACCGGTCGTGCTCCGGCAGGGCGAGCGTACGCTCGACGGCGCGCTTTCCTGGTCGGAACCGCAGCCGCTTGCCGATTATCCGTCCTCGAGCCCCTTTGCCGGACTGGAACGCCCGCGTGACGTCCTGGTAAAGCGCCAGGTGCTGGCGCAACCGACACCCGATCTCACGGAGCGGACCTGGGCCAACCTCGCCGACGGCACACCGCTGGTGACGACCGCCGAGCGCGGCCGCGGCCGCATCGTGCTCTTCCACGTGAGCGCCGATCCGAACTGGTCGAACCTGCCGATCTCCGGCTCGTTCGTCGACATGCTGCGCCGCTCCATCCAGCTGTCGCGCGCCGGCGGCGTTGCCGGCGATCAGCCAAGCAAGGCGCAGACGTTGCCCCCCTATCGCCTGGTGAGCGCCCGCGGCGAACTGACCGGCGACACCGGCAGCGCTCGACCGCTCGAAATCGCACCCGGCATCGCGCCCACCGTTTCCGCCGACACGCCCCCCGGCCTCTACGGCTCGGAGGAAGGTTTCGTCGCCAACAATCTGCTGCCTGACGGCGGCAAGCTCACCCCGATTGCAGGCAATCTCGTCGGAGCGCGGGCCGAAGGACTGGAGGGCGCCCGGCCCTTCTCGATCCGACCCTACCTCTTCGGGCTGGCGCTGGCGCTCTTCGTCCTCGATACGCTGATCGTTCTCTACATGGCCGGCGGTCTTACCGGGCTGCGCCGGCGCGCAGGCCGCGGCGCCGCGGCCGCGGCACTGGTCGCAACCCTTGGCCTTGCGACGCTCGGCCTTGTAGCCGCTCTCGCCCCGGCGATCGCACATGCGCAGGACAGCCAGCCGAGCGACGAGCAGACGCTGCAGCGGCTGGACACGACCCATCTCGCCTACGTCATCACCGGCGAGCAGGAGGTCGACCGCCTCTCCGAACAGGGCCTCATCGGCCTCAGCAACTATCTGACCTACCGGACGGCGCTCGAACCAGGAGCGCCCGTCGGCGTCGACCTCGAACAGGACGAACTGGCCTTCTATCCGATCATCTACTGGCCGGTTTCGGCCACCGCCCCGATGCCGAGCAGCCGGGTCATGAGCCGGATCGACGCCTATATGCGCAACGGCGGCACCGTGCTCTTCGACACGCGCGACCAGTTTTCCTCGCTGACACCGTCGGACGCCGGCGACAGTCCCAACGTGCAGCGCCTGCAGGCGATGCTGAGCGGGCTCGACATTCCGCCGCTGGAGCCGGTGCCCTCCGACCACGTGCTGACGAAGGCCTTCTATCTGCTTCCGAACTTCCCCGGGCGTTATGCGGAAAGCCAGCTCTGGGTCGAGGCCGCCCCCAATGACGACGAAGACCGCAGCAATCGCCCCGTGCGCGGCGGCGACGGCGTCACGCCGATCATGATCACCGGCAACGATTTTGCCGGTGCCTGGGCCGTTGACGTCAACGGCGCGCCGCTCTTGCCGACAGTGCCGCCGGATGAGATGCAGCGCGAATATGCCTACCGCGCCGGCGTCAACATCATGATGTATATGCTGACGGGCAACTACAAGGCCGATCAGGTTCACGTGCCGGACCTTCTGCAAAGGCTTGGACAGTGAGGGCCGATCGATGACCTATGGCTTTGCCCCGCTGATCCCGTGGATCTACTTCGTCCCGCTGCTCGCAATCGCGGCGCTGTTCATCGCCTTTGGCCTCTGGCAGAAGGTGCGCGGCGCCTGGCTGCGCCTGGCCGCACTCGCAGCGCTCGGACTGGCGATCGCCAACCCCTCCATTTTCGTGGAGTTGCGCGATCCGCTCTCGACCATCGTCGCCGTCGTCGTCGACCGCAGCCAGAGCCAGCAGAACGGCGACCGCACCGCGCAGACCGATCGCGCCGTCGAGGGCCTGAAGGAACGGCTGGCGGCCATACCGCTGATCGAGCCGCGCATCATCGAGGCAAACACCGATCCGGCAGATGTCTCGCCGTCGACCAATCTCTTTGGCGCGCTTGCCTCCTCGCTGTCTGACGTTCCCCCGGCGCGCATCGGCGGCGCCATTTTCGTCACCGATGGCCAGATCCACGATGTGCCCGATGTCGCTCGCGCGCTCGGTTTCGACGCGCCCGTGCACGGGCTGATCACCGGCAAGCCCGATGAATTCGACCGGCGTGTCGAACTGATCAACCCGCCGCGCTTTGGCATCGTCGGCGAGGAACAGAAGCTCTCGTTCCGGGTGGTCGACGACGGGGCGGCACCCGGCGGCAGCGCCGAAGTCACGATCCGCCTCAACGGCAACGAGATCGCCCGCGAGCGGGCCGAGCCCGGCACGGACGTGCCGTTCGCCTTCAACGTTCCGCGCGGCGGCAACAACGTGCTCGAATTCGCCGTCGACGCCGTTCCCGGCGAAGTAACGACGGCCAACAACCGCGCGGTCCACGTGCTCGACGGCATTCGCGAGAACCTGCGCGTGCTCTTGGTCTCCGGCGAGCCGCATGCCGGCGAACGCGCCTGGCGCAACCTCTTGAAATCCGATGCGGCCGTCGATCTCGTACATTTCACCATTCTGCGTCCGCAGGAAAAGCAGGACGGCACGCCGATCAACGAGCTATCGCTGATCGCCTTCCCGACGCGCGAACTCTTCGTCGACAAGATCAACGAGTTCGATCTGATCATCCTCGACCGCTACCAGCACCGCGGTCTGTTGCCGATCCTCTACTACGACAACATCGCGCAATATGTGGAGAACGGCGGCGCGCTGCTAATCGCGGCAGGTCCCGAACATGCCGGCGACGATTCGATTGCAGCGACACCGCTTGAGGCAGTGCTGCCGGCCGCGCCGACGGGCGTCATGAACGAAAAGGCCTTCTTCCCGCGCCTGTCGGAGGAAGGAAAGAAGCATCCGGTGACCCGCGGTCTGGAAGGCTCCGACAGCGAGCCGCCGCATTGGGGCCGCTGGTTCCGCACCGTCGACGTCAACCGACCGCAGGGCCATACGGTCATGGAAGCGGCCGACGGCAAACCGCTGCTGGTGCTCAACCGTGTCGGCAAGGGCCGCGTCGCCATGCTGCTCTCCGATCAGGGCTGGCTCTGGGCTCGCGGCTTCGAAGGCGGCGGACCCCACGTGTCGCTCTATCGCCGCACCGCCCATTGGCTGATGCAGGAGCCCTCGCTCGAAGAAGAGGCGCTGACGGCACGCGCGCGCGGCCGGACGCTCGAAATCACCCGCCAGACGATTGATGGCGATCCGGGTCCGGTGACGCTGGTCGCTCCCTCCGGCGGGAAGCAGGACGTCAAGCTGACCGAACGCCAGCCGGGCCTCTACTCGGCCGAAGTCGCCACCACGGAAACCGGGCTCTTCGAGATGTCGAACGGCGACCTCACGGCTCTTGCCCATGTCGGCGACCCGAACGCTCCGGAATTCAAGGCCGCGATCTCGACCGAGGACAAGCTGCGTCCCTGGGCGGAAAAGACCAAGGGCATCGTGCGGCGCCTCGCAAGTGCCGATGGACCGCTCGACCTGCCCACGGTTCTGCCGGTCAGGGGCTCGATCCGAGCGGCAGACGACCAGCGGCTCTCGATCCGCATGACCGACGAAACCGTGCTGAAGGGCGTCAATTCAGTGCCGCTGTTTACCGGCTTCCTTGGTCTTGCGGCGCTGCTGCTGCTGATTTCCGCCACCTGGTATCGCGAGGGACGATGAGCGACAGCACCATGGTCGTCAGCGACCTTCGCGACGCACCGCATTTCTTCGATGCCGTGGCCGACCGCGTCTGGCGCGCCTGGTGGGAACCGCATGGCTTTCCGCTGGAACACATTACCGGCCTGCTTCATGCGAGCCTTGCCGACGATGCCGAGCCGCTGTGTCTGGTGGCGCATGCCGGCGACCGTTTCGTCGGCACCGCCTCGGTCATCGCCTCCGATCTTGAGGAGCGACCGGATCTCACGCCGTGGGTTGCTGCCGTCTGGGTCGATCCGCCGTTCCGCGGGGCAGGTATCGGCGGCGACATCGTGCTGAAGGCAGCGCAGGCGGCGCTCGATACCGGCGCCGAAGCCGTGCATCTTTGCGCCCTCTCGGGCAAGCGCGCCTTCTACGAGCGTCTCGGCTGGCAGCTCGACGAGACGGATGTCGGCGAAGACCGCCTGGATGTCTTCAGCATGCGCCGTGTCGAAAGGTAAAGGCCGATGTTCGTCGTCACCGACGCCCCACCGCCAGAGGCGATCGAAGCAATCGGCAACGGTCTTGCCGCCTTCAACGCCGCCGACGTCGGCCCGTCGGAGCGACGCCCCCTCGCCGTCCTTGTCGGCGGCCTCGAGGCACAGGGAGCCCGCGGCGGCCTGAACGGCTACACGGGCTGGGGCTGGCTATTCGTGCAATGGCTGTGGTTACCGGAAGATCTTCGCGGACAGGGGCTTGCCGGCAAGTTGCTCCAGGCGGCCGAGGACGAAGCGCGCAATCGCGGCTGCCACAGCGCCTGGATCGACACCTTCAACCCGCAGGCCCTGCGCGCCTACGAGCGTCAGGGCTATGCGGCCTTCGGTGAACTGCCGGATTTCCCTGTTGGCCGAACCCGGGTGTTTCTGAAGAAATCGCTCGTCGCGCGATAAGGTCCGGGATCAGACGGCCAGCGGCAACGCAATCGGCTCCGCCTGCATCAGCCTATCATCCCGCCAGGCGATAACGCCGGCAAGTCCGGCATGCACACCCTCTGCCATCGGCACCACGAGCACCCGCGCCGGGTCGACCGGCCCAGGGAACTCGAGTGCCGCGTAACGCACCTTCTCGAAGCCGAGCGGCTGGTAATAGGGCGGATCGCCGACAAGGATCACCGCGTGTGAGCCCTTGCGCCGCGCCGCCTCGACCGCGATGCGCACCAGTTCCCGGCCGATGCCCTGGTTCTTGTGCGACGGCCTGACGGCGAGCGGTCCGAGCAGGTGGCCCTTGATCGAGCCCGCCATGACCGGCGTCATCCGGACCGATGCGATCGTCTCGCCATTGTCGGCGCAGATGAAGGACAGCGACCGGTCATGCAGCCCCTGCTCGCGGATGCGCGCGGCCGCCCGGGCAAACCGGCCGGGGCCGAAAGCTTCTTCGTTGATGATTTCGATGGCTGCGTCATGGGACGCGTCTTCGGTCAGATAGACGAGATCGTGCTTTTTCATGAGATCGAGAAACCAGGCATGCGAACAGACATAGGGATGGCTTCGCCCGATGAGGGCGTTGGCAGCATCAGCGTCGTCGCAGGTTTCCCGAGAACATCATCTGTGCGGATTCTTCCAGACACGAAAAAAGTTGTGAAATCGCCGATAGCAGAAATTTGCCCTCTGTCAAAGCCTAAAACGCACTGTTCCGATTTCGCCACCTATCGAATGTCGCTGGAAGCGCTATCTATTGACGCAACGATCACGAAGGAGTTTGTCCGATGGGCAGGTTGGTAGATGGCGTCTGGCAGGACGTCTGGTACGACACGGTGGCAACGAACGGCCACTTCAAGCGCAGCGCTTCGCAGTTCCGCAACTGGGTGACGGCGGACGGGTCGGCCGGCCCGAGCGGCGACGCCGGCTTCAAGGCCGAGGCCGATCGCTATCACCTCTATGTTTCGCTCGCCTGCCCATGGGCCCATCGTACACTGATCTTCCGCAAGCTGAAAAAGCTCGAGGACCTGATCTCCGTTTCCGTGGTCGATCCGCTGATGCTCACCCAGGGCTGGGAATTCAAGGACGGCGGCATCGGCACCGGCGATCATCTCTTCGGCTCGAAGGCGCTGTGGCAGGTCTATACCCGCGCCGATGCCAACTATTCCGGCCGCGTGACCGTGCCCGTCCTCTGGGACAAGAAGCAGAACACCATCGTTTCGAATGAATCCTCCGAGATCATCCGGATGTTCAACTCCGCCTTCGATGGCCTGACCGGCTCGACGCTCGATTTCTATCCGGAAGAGCTGCGCGGCGAGATCGATGCGATGAACACCGACGTCTACAATGACGTCAACAACGGCGTCTACAAGGCAGGCTTTGCCACCACGCAATCCGCCTACGAGGAAAGTGTGACGGCACTCTTTGCGCGGCTGGACAACCTGGAAGAGCGCCTCGGCTCGCACCGTTACCTCACCGGCAGCCGCCTCACCGAGGCCGACTGGCGGCTATTCACGACGCTGGTGCGCTTCGATCCTGTCTATGTCGGCCATTTCAAGTGCAACATCCGCCGGATCGCCGACTATCCGAACCTCCAAGGGTATCTGCGGGAACTCTATCAGGTGCCGGGCGTGGCCGAGACGGTCGACATGCGCCACATCAAGGAGCACTACTACCGCAGCCACACGACCATCAACCCGACGGGCGTCGTGCCGGTAGGTCCGGTGCTCGACCTCACCGCCCCGCACGCCCGCGAGGCGCTGTAACACTGCACTGAAAGGGCAATCGATCGCTACCAGTAGCGATCGATTGCGACGTCGCCGGCAAGTTCCGCAAGCCGGCGGCGTGTCGCCGGCGTGGTGTCGTCAGGCAGCGCGTCCAGTGCGAAGAAGCCACTTTCGGAAATCTCGAGATCGGGCGTTTTCGGCGCGCTCTGGCTGACACCGTCACAGCGGTAGAAGACGACGTGGTCGCGGCGGCTCGTGCGCCTGTTGTAGTAGACCTGGATGAGCACCGGCGGCGCCGAAACTTCGAGGTTCCCCTCCTCGCGCAACTCCCGCAGCAAGCCGTCGATCGAGGCCTCGTCGCGGTCGAGCCCCCCGCCCGGCAGGTGCCAGCCCGGCAGGTAGGAGTGGCGGACGAGGAAAACGCGGCCCTCGCCATCGAAACAGGCCGCCCGCACACCCATCGTCATGCCGCGCGCAACAGCGTAGTAGCCATGCGCAAGCCACATCAGCAGCCGGAGATACCAGCGCCGCATCTCCGGTGGCCGATCCTGTTCCAGGCGTTTTTTCCTTCCTCGTCCCGGCCACACGCGATTCATCGGGCGACCTGATTCCCCTCGGCCGGAATATGCGCTAGACGGGGTCGATGTTCAAACTCGCCCATATTTCCGACGTCCACCTCGGGCCCTTGCCCGAGCTATCCCTCAGGGAACTCGCTTCCAAGCGCATCACCGGTTTCGTCAACTGGCACCGCAACCGCAGCCGCCATCTCTTCACCGGTACGCTCGACACCCTGCTGGCCGACATCGAGAAGAAGGATCCGGACCATCTGGCGATGACGGGCGATCTCGTCAATCTCGCCTCCTCGCTCGAGATCAAGGCGGTGACAGAATGGCTGGAGGATGCGGGCAAGCCGGAAAACATCTCCGTCGTTCCGGGCAACCACGACGCCTATGTTCCGGGCGCCTACGAGAAGACCACCCGTGCCTGGTATCCCTATATGCGCGGCGACGATGCGCCGGCGCATTGGCATGACCGGCACCGCTGCTTTCCCTACATGCGCGTGCGCGGCCCGGTGGCGCTGATCGGCTGCTCGACCGCCGTTGCGACCCCGCCCTTTGCCGCCAGCGGCTATTTCGGCCAACGCCAGGCCCGCGCCACCGTCAATCTGCTGCGCCAGGCCGGCGAGGCTGGCCTCTTCCGCATCGTCATGATCCACCATCCGCCGATCCGCGGCGCGACCTCGATGCACAAGCGCATGATCGGCATTCGCCGCTTTGCTGCGACGATCTCCTCCGGCGGCGCCGAACTCGTGATCCACGGCCACACGCACCTCAACACTGTCTATTGGCTGAAGGGCCAGCATGCCCCTGTCCCGGTTGTCGGCATCGCCTCGGCCTCGCAAGGTCCTGGCGGCCACAAGCCGCCGGCAGCCTACAACCTGTTCACCGTCGCCGGTGAAGCCGGAAACTGGCACCTGACGCGCGAGCGCTACGCCCTGAACGACGATGCCACCACGGTGTCGCTCGCCGAAACCACACGCTTCTAGCCGAACGCAGCCTCCCTCCGCAGAAAATTCATCGCCCGGCGAATAAACCCCGGCCCTGCTGCGTCATACTCCGGTCCGCCGCCGCATGGCAGCGCGCCCGCCTCTGCGCGAATGCAGGACACGCAGTCGTTTGAAACAGCGCGAGGCTTTCGCGGTCATGCGCCAGCAATGGGAGATGGCATGATGAACCACAAGAACCTCGTTTTCGCCCTGTTTGCCGCCGGGGCAACCAGCTTCATGGCGCATGCGGTGATGGCCGCCGGCGAGGATACGAGCGAACCGCCGAAGAAAACCAAGACGACCAGCGAATGCACCGACGGCAAGGTATGGGACGCCAAGAAAAAGGCCTGCGTTGACGCCAAGAAGAGCGACCTTGGCGACGATATCCTGTTCCAGGCTGCCCGCGAACTCGCCTATGCCGGCCAGTATGAAAATTCGATCAGGGTGCTCGGCGCCGTCAAGGACCAGCAGAGCGCCCGGGTGCTCAACTACCTCGGCTATGCCAACCGCAAGGCCGGGCGCATGGAACTCGGCATGCAGTACTACAAACGCGCGCTCCAGGCCGACGAGAACTACATCCTCGCCCGCTCCTACATGGGCCAGGCGCTGATCGAACAGGGCCGCGTCGAGGAAGCGCGTGTGCAACTCGTCGAGATCCGCGACCGCGGCGGCGAAAACACCTGGGCTTACCGCGCCTTGCTGCAGTCGCTCGGCGGCGTCCGCCAGTACTGACCGGGCGGTAACATGGACGGGCGGCGCCAGGCGCCGCCTCGATCCGACGTGCCACAGACACGGACTGGGACGCTAGGTTTTCTTCGACCCGCTTGCCGCCGGCCCGTTCTTTTTGGGCTCGCTTGCCTTGGCTGCATTTCCCTTCGCCCCGCCTGCTGAGGGACCGCCTCCCGTCGTGCCGTCAGCAATCGACTTTGCCTCGTTCTTCTTCTCCGACCATTCCGGCGGCAGGCCGAGCGCGCCGCCAGCGATGCCGCCGAGACCGGATCCCTTGCCGAACACGGCGCAATCCGGATCGGTGGGTTTGCCGGTGACGGCATAGGCGACGCTGTTCTTGACGTTCTTCATCGACGGCAGCTCAAAATCGGACTTCATCGGGTCACCCGATTTTTCGAGCAGCGCACTGAAGTCGCTTGAGAAGTCGCCTGCAAGCTCGAAGGCGTCGGCAGCCGTCGAGGCGCGGGACCCGTTGGTGAGGATGTTGGCGCCACGCGCCCATGCCAGCCCGGCGATCTGCTTGCCCATCGGGTCGAATGCCTCCGCCTCGACCGCGAGACTTCCAAGGCCGATGGGAATGCGCGGAACCGGGATCGGAGCGACGGCCGAGGTGACAGTCGACACGCCGGCGACGACTGCATTGGTCGATTTGACCTTGCTGATCACGGAGCGCACCGCCATGTCGGCGGGCTTGGAGATCGGCACGACGTCGAATTGCTCGCTCAGGGCTTCGCAGAGCGACCGGTCGATCGCCGTGGCCACCAGCTTCTTTTGCGGATCCCCGAGCTTGTCGAGATCCGCGGTGGCGGCAAAGGTCGTCGGGATCACATGCACCGTCTTGACGTTCTTGGTGGCAGCAGAATCCACCCGGTACTTCGTCTTGGTCACCATCCCGTCGCTGGCAACGAAATCCTTGTAGGAGGATAGAGACCCCGTTTCCATGACCTGGGCGCTCTGGCAGGCGGCGAGCCCCGCAAACAAAGGCACCAGCGCAGCCGTGCGAATGACGGCCGCACCTCCCCGAATGCGGCGTCCGCCACAATGTCTCCCGACAAACCTGACAATACTCATGCCATTGCGATGCTGTGCGTTCATTGGCGTGTCCCCGACGTCGACCTGCAGTTGTGCATGAGGTCCGGCCAGATTCGGGCCGAACTTTGACGCGATCTCCGGCCACCATTGCAGTTAACGGTAACGAAGCGCGTGATTAACGGCCGCGGGCAAGCGAAAGCTTTTTGGGAAAAGGCGCCATGAAGCAGCAGAATTTGCTTTCCGTTCCGGGACTTCCCTTGCAGACTAAGGAGCAAATGTTTCATATCATCCGCTCGTGCGCAGCACGGCGAATAAATGCATGATCCGGCACGTTTCATTGGAAGAGAAATGCGTCCAGCGGCAGAAACGAAGGACTTCAGACGCGACTTGGTCAGCCTGCTGCCCAAATTGCGCCGTTTCGCGATGACGCTGACGCGCAATGCCAATGACGCCGACGACCTCGTCCAGGAAGCCTGCGAGCGCGCGATCACCCGCAGCCACCTCTGGAACGGAGAGGGCCGGCTGGAAAGCTGGGTCTACGCGATGACGCGCAATCTCTGGGTCGACGAAATCCGCAAGCGCAAGGTTCGCACCGGCAGCGGCACCGTCGATGCGCTCGGACATGACGAACTCAGCATCGAGCCGTCGGCCGAAAAAGCCGTCTACGCCAATCAGTTGCAGAAGATGATCCTGTCGATGCCCGAGGGGCTGGCGAGCGTATTCCTGCTGGTCAATGTCGAAGGCCACAGCTATCGCGAGACCGCCGATATCCTGGGCATTCCGATCGGCACCGTCATGAGCAGACTGTCGACCGCGCGCCTCAGGCTCGCGGCGATGATCTCAGAGAATACCGAAAGGAGGGCCTGACCGTTGCAACAGACAAGGGGTCAAGCGCTCGAAGTGCGCCTTTCTGCCTATATCGACGGCGAGATCGGCGAAGCTGAACGAACCGAACTCGACGCGATTCTCGCCCGCGACGAGGACGCCAAGGCGTTGTTCGAGAGGCTGAAGGCCGGCAGCAGTTTCGGCGATACCGCCTTCGAAGATTTCCTGCACGATCCCGTGCCGCTCGCTCTTGTCCGGCAAATCAAGCAGGGTCCGGGGGTCAATCCGAAGACCGAGCGGATTGCGGCAACGACGACCACTGTCCGGCACGCGCGGGTCTGGCCGCGCATGCTTGCCGCATCGGTGGCCCTGCTGCTGCTCGGCGGCGGCGCCGGCTTCATCGTCGGGACGGCGAACACCGGGAGCGAGCCGACCAAGCTCGCCGCGGCGCGTGGCTGGCTCGACGACATCGCCGACTATCACCGCATCTATTCGCGGCAGAAGGAGCATCTGGTCGAGGTCCCGGCGACAGAGGGACCGAAGATCGAGACCTGGCTTGCCGCAAGCGTCGGCGTTCCCTTCAAGGTCCCGCAGCTTTCCGGCAAGGGCCTGACCTTCGAGGGCGCCCGGCTGCTCGTCGCCAACGGCAAGCCCGTGGCGCAGCTCGTCTACCGAAGCACCGAAGGCGAAATCTTCGCGATCTGTTTCCTCAAGAACACCACCGGCCCGCAGGCGGAGCAGTTCGACGAGAGCATCCGCGACGATCTCGGCATGGTCTCCTGGCAGCGAGGCGGCGCCTCTTTCGTGCTCGTCGGCCCGTCTTCCCATGTCGGCATCCAGGACATCGCCGAAGCCGTCGCCGCGACGATCTGAGATCGACGGCATTCCCCTACCCCTGAAACGAAAAGGCCGCGCCGGGTTTCCCCGACGCGGCTTCATTCGTCACGCTAAAGCGTATCAGCCGCGCTTCATCTCGAGTACGCGGTTTGCCGCCGAAACGATCGCTTCGAGCGAGGCGGCAACGATGTTGGTGTTGATACCGGCGCCGAACAGCTTGCCACCCGGGTGCTCCATCTCGACATAGGCGATCGCGGCTGCGTTCGAGCCGTGCTGCAGCGAGTGCTCGGAGTAATCCGCAACCGAGAGGTCGATGCCGAGATAGATCGACAGCGCATTGATGAAGCCGTCGATCGGGCCGGTGCCCTTGCCTTCGATGCGCTTGACCTCGCCATTGTCGGTGATCTCGGCCGCCACCACGCGCACGCCCTTGTGCTCGCCCACCGGATAAGTGTGATGGTCGACGAACTTGATGCGCGCGCCCGGCTGCTCGACGTAGCGCTCGATGAAGCGCTCGTAGATGCGCTTGGACGGCAGCTCCTTGCCTTCCTCGTCGGTGATGCGCTGGATGTCCTCGCGGAACTCGACCTGGAGGTTGCGCGGCAGGTTGATGCCGTAGTCTTCCTGCAGGATGTAGGCGATGCCGCCCTTGCCCGACTGCGAGTTGATGCGGATGATCGCCTCGTAGGAGCGGCCGACGTCACGCGGATCGATCGGCAGGTACGGCACTTCCCAGAGCGGCTTGTTGGCGGTCTTGATCGCCTTCATGCCCTTGTTGATCGCATCCTGGTGCGAGCCGGAGAAGGCCGTGTAGACCAGTTCGCCGACATAAGGATGGCGCTCGGGAATGACCATCTGGTTGGAGTATTCGTAGACTTCCTTGATCCGCTCGATATCGGAGCAGTCGAGCTGCGGATCGACGCCCTGCGTGAACATGTTCAGCGCCAGCGTCACGACATCGACGTTGCCGGTGCGCTCGCCATTGCCGAACAGCGTGCCTTCGACGCGGTCGGCGCCAGCCATCAGGCCCAATTCGGTAGCGGCGATGCCGGTGCCGCGGTCGTTGTGCGGGTGCAGCGAGATGATCAGGCTTTCGCGGTTGTCGAGGTTGCGGCACATCCATTCGATCTGGTCGGCATAGATGTTCGGCGTCGCCATCTCGACGGTCGAGGGCAGGTTCAGGATCAGCTTGTTGTCTGGCGTCGGCTTGACGATCTCGGTGACCGCGTTGCAGATCTCCAAGGCCACTTCGAGCTCGGTGCCGGTAAAGCTTTCCGGCGAATACTCGAAGCGGTAGCCGCCGCCGGCCTTGGCCGCCATGTCGGTGATCATCTTGGCGGCGTCGGTCGCAATCTGCTTGATGCCGCGCACGTCCTTGGCAAACACCACACGGCGCTGCAGTTCACTCGTCGAATTGTAGAAATGCACGATCGGTTGGTGCGCGCCTTCCAGCGCTTCGAAGGTGCGGGTGATCAACTCGGGCCGGCACTGCACCAGCACCTGCAGCGACACATCCTTGGCGACATTGCCTTCCTCGATGCACCAGCGGGCAAAATCGAAATCGGTCTGCGAGGCCGAGGGGAAGCCGATTTCGATTTCCTTGAAGCCCATGTCGAGCAGCAGCTGGAACATGCGGGCCTTGCGATCGTGCCCCATCGGGTCGACCAGCGACTGGTTGCCGTCACGCAGGTCGACCGAGCACCAGATCGGTGCCTTGGTGATCGTCTTCGACGGCCAGGTGCGGTCGGTGAGCGCGATCTGCGGATAGGCCTGGTACTTCACCGCCGCTTCCGGCATGCCAATCTTAACGGGATGGGATTTCTGGATCATTGCAGCTTCTCTTCATCACTGGACGTCCTGGCCGCCTTGCCATACCCGATCGGGGATCGGATTGCGATGGCTAATGCCGCGCCGAACGCGCCTTTATCCTAAAACACTTGATGGGGTCGAGGAGCATCCGCCGGCGTGGCTTTTCGGCCGCCGGGCGCTCCTCAGCGAACCCGGCAACCGCGAGTAAGGCCGAGAAGAAGAAGCGAGGCGAAGGCGCGCGACGGCGCACGATTGGTATCGTGTCCGGCGGGGATCGAGGCGATCCGATATGCGTCAGCCTTGGTCATGCTCAAAGCCTATACACGGCTTGCCAGAGTGGAGCAAGCCACGCGATGGCGAGGATCACCGCAAAAGAAAAGGGCACCAGCGAAATGCCGATGCCCTCCAAATCCTTGACTTGCTTGCGAACTCAGATGTCCGCAGCAGACGAGATGATCCGCGAAACGAGGCCGTAGGACTTCGCTTCCTCAGCGGAAAGCCAGTAATCGCGGTCCGTGTCCTTGGCGATCTTCTCGACCGGCTGGCCGGTTGCGTCGGCGAAGATCTTGTTCAGGCGATCGTTCATCTTGATGATTTCGCGTGCCTGGATCTCGATGTCCGACGCCATGCCGCGGGTGCCGCCCGACGGTTGGTGAAGCAGGAAGCGGGTGTTCGGCAGGCAAATGCGACGCTCCTTGGGAGCGCCGACAAAGATCAGCGCGCCGGCGGAAGCGACCCAGCCGGTGCCGATGGTCCAGACCTTCGGCTTCACGAACTTGATCATGTCGTGGATGCTGTCGCCCGATTCGACATGGCCGCCCGGCGAATTGACGAAGATGCGGATGTCTTCGTCGCTGGCGGCGGCAAGCGCCACGAGCTGCGAGCAGACCTTCTGCGCCAGTTCCTGATTGATCGACCCGTAGATGAAAATCGAACGCGACTTGAAAAGGTTCGCCTCCGTTTCCTTGCCGAGCGGCAATTCGGTCTTCTTGTCGTCCTCGTCGTCGTTCATCATCCGTTTTTCTCCGGCATCTCATGAAGTCTTCAGTCAAAGTCAGATAATGCGACTCGACGCCGAAGACAATGCAACAAACCGAAGCGGCGACAAAGCAGCAAGGTCGACTATGCTTATGGTAAAAACACCTACCGCCAAATGCCGTATAGACAGGGGGACGGAGGCCAATAAGATCGGTCGCGTCAAACACTCAAGAGTGGGGCCAGCCTCCCAGGTCCCGCCCATCCATGGGGACACGCATGAACAGACGCATCCTGATCGCCACTGCCGCGCTGATAGCCTCCGCCGCACCCGCCTTCGCCCATCTCAATCCGGCAGAGCACGGCTCGTTTGCCGCCGGCTTCTCGCATCCGCTGTTCGGACTTGACCATATCCTCGTCATGGTCGCCGTCGGCCTCTGGGCGGCGCAGATCGGCGGCCGGGCGCTCGTTGTCGTGCCGGCGGCCTTCGTCGCGATGATGGCAGCGGGCTTCGCGCTGGCGGTTGCCGGTGTCGGCCTGCCCTTCGTCGAGCCGGCGATCCTCGCCTCGGTGGTGGCGCTCGGCCTGCTTGTTGCCATGGCGGTGCGGCTCGACACGGCGGCATCCGCTGCGATCGTTGGCGTCTTCGCCCTCTTCCACGGCCATGCCCATGGCGGCGAACTCGGCAGCGCCGGGGCGCTTGCCTTCTCGGTCGGCTTCATCCTCGCCACCGCCGCGCTGCACGTGGCCGGCATCGGCCTCGGCATCGCCCTTCAGCGCCTCTCCGGCGGCGGCCTGCTTGCCCGCCTCCTCGGCGGTCTCACGGCTCTGGCCGGCGCTGCCTTGATCTTCGGCTGAAATCAAACGGGCATGCAGCACGGACGAATTATCTTTCTGAACGGCACGTCGAGTGCCGGAAAGTCAACGCTGGCAAAGGCGCTCCGGGAAATCCTCCCGGAGCCCTTTTGTTACTATGCCTCCGACCAGCTTGCCGACGCCGGATTTCGGGTCCCTAGGCGCGGCATGCATCCTGGAATGCGCGGCGAGCGTGCGAGGTTCTTCGACGGATTTCATCGCTCGATCGCAGCCTTCGCCGAGGCCGGCAACGACCTGATCGTCGAGCACATCGTCGAGGAGAAAAGCTGGTCCGACGATATCAGAAGGCAAACCGCGCATCTGGACACCTTCTGGGTCGGAGTGCACGCGCCGATCGAAGACCTGGAGCGTCGCGAGCGCGAGCGCGGCGACCGCACGATCGGCGAAGCCCGCTTTCACCTGAAGACGCACGATTACTGCGCCTACGACCTAGAAGTGGACACGCGCGACCCGACCGATCAGATCGCCGCGCGCATCGTTGACGCCTGGCTCAAACGCCAGTCACTCAGACCGTAGCGGGGGGATCTCCCGCTTTAGCCGCGACCGCGATAGGTCGGCACGCCCTGGTCGGGCAGCCACAGGCCCTCGGGCGGCTTGCCGGTCTGCCAGAAGACGTCGATCGGGATGCCGCCGCGCGGATACCAATAGGCGCCGATGCGAAGCCAGCGTGGCTGAAGCAACGACACCAGCCGTTGGGCGATCTCGATGGTGCAATCTTCGTGGAATGCGCCGTGGTTACGGAAGGAATGCAGGAACAGCTTCAGCGACTTCGATTCCACCAGCCATTCGTCCGGCACATAATCGATGACGATATGGGCGAAATCCGGCTGGCCGGTCATCGGGCAGAGCGAGGTGAATTCCGGCGCGGTGAAGCGCACCAGATAGTCCTTGCCCTTGTTGCCGCTCGGGACCCGCTCCAGCACCGCGTCTTCCGGGCTCTGTGGTAGATCGACCTTTGCGCCTAGTTGCGAAAGGCCGGATACGTCAGTCTTGCTCATTTGCCTGTTGCTCCATGAGAACATCCGCGCGTGGGTGCGGTCGACTGGCCTTTGCCCTCGTCGGCCCGCTCCGTTTGCGGCGCTTAAATCAGAACTGCCTCAAGAAGGAAACCTCGTCACGGTTGAAGTGCCGTCGACCTTGAATCAGTGGCGCCCGACCGTCGTCTTGACGCGCACACCATGCGCCTTCTCACCTTCGGGCTCCACATGGATCGCGATCTTGGCACCGGGATGCACGTCCCGGATCGCATCCTCGATCCGGTCGCAGATGTCATGCGCCTCGCCGACCGGCATCAACTCCGGCACGACCATATGGAAATCGACGAAGATCGCCGGACCGGCCTGACGGGTCTTCAGATCGTGCACGCCGAGCGAACCCGCGGCGTTGGCGGCGATCGCCTGTTTGATCGCTTCTTCTTCCTCACCCGAGACGGCCCGGTCCATCAGCCCGTCGATCGAGCGCGAGATCACCATCCAGCCCTGGTAAAGAATGTTGCAGGCGACAATGACGGCCAGCAGCGGATCAAGGATCGCGTAGCCGGTGGAGATCGCAAGCACGAGGCCGACGAGAACGCCGATCGAGGTGACGACGTCCGACAGGATGTGGTGGCCGTCGGCGCTGAGTGCCGGCGAGCGGTGCTTGCGGCCGGCGGTGATCAGCACATAGGCCCAGATGGCGTTGATGACGCCGGCGACGAAGTTGATCGCCAGGCCCAGAGCCGGTGCTTCCATCAACACTGGCGCCATCATTGCCGGCACCGCCTCCCAGACGATGAGCAGTGCCGCAACGACGATCAGAACGCCTTCGATAACGGCCGAGAAATACTCCGCCTTGTGGTGACCGAAGGGGTGGCCGGCGTCGGCCGGCTTGGAAGCATAGCCGATCATCAGATAGGCGATGACCGCCGCGATCACGTTGACGGTCGACTCCAGCCCGTCGGAGAGAAGCGCGATCGAGCCTGTCAGCCACCAGGCAAGCAGCTTCAGGCCGAGCACAGCGAGCGAGAGCGGTATGCCCCAGAAAGCAAGGCGGAGCACGGTGCGGTTTTCGGTTCCAGTCGTCATTGTCATTCCTCGTGCAGATGCAAACGAGTTGCAAACGCAAGCCCATTCAAACGCAAAACCGCCCGCGCGAATTTTCGCGCAGGCGGTCGATGGACAAGCATATGCTGGATTAAGCGGCGCTTGTCAAAGATTGGATCGGCCGGTTCCGGTTTCTCCGCAGGCAATCGCCTCGAAAGGCAGAGCACCGGCTTCGATCTCCGCATCACCGGCGGCCTTATCGCCCCTGCCGATGAAGAAGAATACCACGGCCGCAGTTGCGACAGTGATGCCGGTCAAAACCAGAAGCAGGACGCTGAACGCGTCGCCATAGGCCTGCAGCAGCGCGGCGTGCGATGTCTCAGGGGCAAGCTGCATCGCCGCGGGCAGATTGCCGGTGACGATGCGCTGCGCCATGGGAGCCGCAGTGGCGCCGGCTTCCGATCCGAGGTTCCAGGCCGTAAGCGCGGAGAGGATGGCGGTCACGATCGCCAGCGCAATGCCCTCCCCGGCCACGCGCGTGGTGCTGAAGATGCCCGTCGCCATCCCGGCGCGCTCCTTCGGCACGACACTGACCGCAAGCCCGTCCATCAGCCCCCAAGGCAAGCTGATGCCGAGACCGATCATCATCAGTGGTGCAAGCAGCGTGGCCGGCCCGGACCCCGCCGGAAACAGACTGAGCCAGAGGAGCCCGGCCGCCGATATCAGCAAGCCCACACCGCAGATAACCGCCGGCGTGAACCAGCGCGTCAGAAGGCCCGCCGCGATCGGCAGGATCAGAAGCGGCGCGGACATGGCGATCATCATCTGCCCGCCCGCGACGGCGCTCATGCCTTCGATACCGATGAAGCGGACCGGAAGCAGGATGAGCAGCACCACGAAGCCGTAGGCGGGGGCTGCCGCCAGCAATTGCACGCCGACAAAACGCGGATATCGAAACAGCGTCAGATCCAGCATCGGCCGCGCGACCGAACGCTCGATCCGCCAGAAGGCCAGGAAGAAGAACACCGATGCCGCGAGCATCGCGAGCACGAGCGGATGGCTCCAGCCGTTTTCCGGACCCTGCAGAATGCCGAAGGTGAGTGCGGTGAGCGCCGCCGTGAAACTTGCCGCTCCCTTCCAGTCGAGGCCAGCAGCGTCCGGATCGCGTGTTTCCCGCAGGAAGACCGCACCGAGTGCCAGAGACAGGCCGGCGAGCGCCACGACCAGGACGAAGATCGCCGGCCAGCCGAAGGCCTCGACCATCAGGCCGGAGGCGATCGGCCCAAAGGCAAGGCCGACACCGAAGCTGGCGCCGACCAGGCTGAAGGCCCGGAGCCGCTCGTTCTCGTCGAACTCCTGTGCGAGCGAAGCCATGCCGCCGGAAAAGGCGGCGGCTGCCCCAATACCCTGAAGCGCTCTCAGGGCATCGAACCATAGGATATCCCGAGCGAAGGCGAGCCCGGCCGAAAACAGCACGAAGGCCGCCAGACCACCCAGGAACACGCGTTTGCGACCGAAACTGTCGGCAAGCGCACCGGCCGCCATCAGCGAACTGCCGAAGGTCAGCATGAAGGCGTTGGTGACCCAGTTGAGGGCAACTGGATCGGCGCCGAGGCTGCGACTGATCGACGGCAGCGCCACCGCCGGTCCGGTGAAGGTGAGCGGCATTGCCGCCGCGGCGCAACAGACCGCAAGAAGGACGAGCCGGCGCCCGCGTGGTTCTTGAATTTCGGTTCTCATTCCCCGTTCCATCCGTTCGAGCAAAGGGGATACCCGCGCAGGCCCGGTAGGACCTTGCGTCTTGAGGTCGACACTTGCCGGGTATCGATTGACGAATGCAGGATAGTTTCGACATAATTCGATGAGAACGGCATCAATGCTCCGATCATACCGGAACAAAACGCTCGAATGGAGGTAGCATGGATCGCTTGAGCGGCTTGACCGCCTTCGTCCGCACCGCCGACCTCGGCAGTTTCGTCGCGGCCGGTCGCGTGCTCGGCCTGTCCGCTTCCGCGGTCGGAAAGGCTGTTACCACTCTCGAACGAGAACTCGGCGTCCGCCTGCTGCAGCGCTCGACCCGTAGTATCCGCTTGACCGAGGAGGGACGCCTCTTTCACGAGCGCTGCCGCCGCATCCTCGATGATCTCGACGACGCCGAGGCGTCATTGGCGGACGCCGTGGCGACGCCGCGCGGTCGGCTGCGCGTCAGCGTGCCGATCGTCAGCTACCACCTGCTGTTGCCGGTGCTGCCGGCGTTCGTACGGCGTTATCCCGAAATCGAACTCGACCTCGACTTCAACGACCGCATCGTCGACCTGATCGACGAGGAAGTGGATGTCGCGATCCGCAGCGGCGTGCTGCCGGATTCACGACTGATGACGCGCGCGCTCAGGCCGTTCCAGCTTCTGCTCTGCGCTGCTCCGTCATACCTTCGAGAGCATGGCAGGCCCGAATGCCCCCGCGACCTCGAAGGACACCATGCGGTTCGCTTCCGCTTTCCCAACAGCCGCAAGCTGCAGGAATGGCCGATCACGCTGCCGCCTGAGGGAAAGGAGCCGCGCCTCAAGACCGTGCTGAACTGCAACAACATGGAAGCGCTCGGCGGCGCCGTGCTTAGCGGCCTCGGCATCGGCTGCCTGCCGGACTTTCTCGCCCGCCACCATCTTCGCGACGGCAGACTGCACACAGTGCTCGACGCCCATCTCGACGCGCCCGGACAGTTCCACCTGCTGTGGCCGTCGAACCGTCACCTCTCCCCCAAGGTCCGCGTCTTCGTCGATTTTCTGAGCGAGCGACTGTTTGCCGATCGCTGCGAGAATGTGCCGGCCATTCAGGCGGCACAGTAGGAACAGAAAGTGCCGCCTCCACGGTGGAAGCGGCACCTTGTCTTCGTCAACAGCTCCATCCCGGAATAGGGGATTGCCGGGCTAATCAGGCGGCCTTGATCTTGGCGCGCTTGGCGAGGTGCGCCACGACGTTCTCGATCATCCGCATGCCCGCGTCGCCGCCGAGCGTCATGATCGATTCCGGATGGAACTGCACCGCCGCCACCGGCTCCTTCGTGTGCTCGATGCCCATAATCGTGCCATCTTCGCTTTCGGCGGTGATCATGAACTCCGCAGGCAGGCTCGCCGGATCGGCAAAGATCGAATGGTAACGACCGACGGTCACTTCCTTGCCGAGGCCGGAGAAGACGATGCCCGGCTCCAGCACGCGGATGCGCGACGGCTTGCCGTGCATCGGGATCGCGAGTTGGCGGAGATCCCCGCCGTAGGCTTCGGCAAGCGCCTGCAGCCCGAGGCAGACACCGAAGATCGGCAGGTCGCGCGCCCGCGCCTTCTTGATCGTCGCCTTGCAGTCGAAATCCTTGGGATTGCCAGGTCCGGGCGAAAGCACGACGAGATCCGGCTTCACCCGATCGAAGATCTCTTCGGCCACCGGCGAGCGCACCGTCGTAACGGTCGCCCCCGTCTGGCGGAAATAGTTCGCAAGCGTATGGACGAAGCTGTCCTCGTGATCGACCAAGAGGATGTTGACGCCGGCGCCAACAGCGGCAACGTCGCGACCGGCCTTGCCGGCATTGGCGGATCTCGCATCGCGAATGGCAGCGATCATGGCGGAGGCCTTCAGTTCGGTTTCGGCTTCTTCTTCTTCCGGATTTGAATCGTAGAGCAGCGTCGCCCCTGCCCTCACCTCGGCGATACCGTCCTTGATGCGGATCGTGCGCAGCGTCAGGCCCGTGTTCATGTCGCCATTGAAGCCGACCATGCCGATCGCGCCACCATACCATGCGCGCGGGCTCTTCTCATGGCTTTCGATGAAGCGCATGGCCCAGAGCTTCGGCGCACCCGTGACGGTCACCGCCCAGGCGTGGCTGAGGAAGCCGTCGAAGGCATCCATATCATCGCGCAGGCGTCCCTCAATATGGTCGACCGTATGGATCAGGCGCGAATACATCTCGATCTGGCGGCGGCCGATGACCTTGACCGAGCCCGGCACGCAGACCCGGCTCTTGTCGTTGCGGTCGACGTCCGAGCACATGGTGAGTTCGGATTCGTCCTTCTTGGAGTTCAACAGCTTCAGGATCTGCTCGCTGTCGGCGATCGGATCGTCGCCGCGCTTGATCGTGCCCGAGATCGGGCAGGTCTCGATGCGGCGGCCGGAAACACGCACGAACATTTCCGGCGATGCCCCGACGAGATATTCCTGGTTGCCGAGATTGATGAAGAAGGAATAGGGCGACGGATTGATCGCCTTCAGCCGGTTGGAAATCTCCGACGGCTTGCTCTCGCAGCGCTCGAAGAATTTCTGGCCGGGCACCACTTCGAAAAGGTCGCCGCGGCGGAAGCTCTCCTTCGCCTTGACGACGAGTTCGGCATATTCGCCCGGGTGATGGTCGCCATGCGGCGGAATGCTGTCGACGGTCTTAAAGGGTTCGCTGGCGATCTCTTCCGCCTTGCCTTCGGTGGTCTTGCCGTCCTTGGCGAAATCGTAGCGGTCGATCCAGGCCTTGGCGGCATAGTGGTCGACGACGAGGATTTCATCCGGCAGGAACAGCACCATGTCGCGCTGGTCGTCGGGACGCTTCAGCTTCAGGTCGATCGCATCGAACTGGAAGGCGAGATCGTAGCCGAAGGCACCGTAGAGCCCGAGGCTCGCATCCTCGGCCGAATGGAAAAGATTGGTGACGGCGCGCAGCACGCTGAACACCGTCGGCATCTTCGAGCGCTCTTCTTCCGTGAAGACGCGATCCGGCGCGTTGATCGTCAGGTCGAGGCGTCGGCTGGTCGAAGCGCCGAGCGTGATGTCGGCGACGGTCTTCAGATGCTCGGCGATGATCGCAAGCAGCACTTCGCCGCGGCCGTTATAGGCTTCAATCCAGAGCGAGCGGCCGAAGGACGAGATCCCGAGCGGCGGATCGACGACAGCCGTGTCCCAACGAGTGTAGCGGCCGGGATATTCGTAGTTGGAGGAGAACACTGCGCCGCGGCGTTCGTCGAGCTTGTCCACATAGCTCGCGATCGCCTGGCCATAGGACGCTTCCCGCCGCCGGCGCGTCACCGTAATGCCGCCCTTGGTGGTGTAGCTCTCCGAGCCGTCCTCGAGAATTACCGTTGCCATTCGCCTCGCTCCGTAAAAGCCCGGTCCTTGAGCGGCCTGGATACAAAAAAGCCGCCTCGAAATCTCCGGGCGGCTTCATCTCTCAATCACGCATGACTGGTCAAGGCCGCTTCAGCGAGCCCACCACCAGATCGAAATGTTGCGTGCGTTTTCCATGGGCGAAAGTGTTAGCTTGGGTTGCGGACTTGCGCAAGCGGGAAAGCGGCGCGCATCGTCACGGTTGCGCCAAAAAAAGAGGCGGCCCCGAAGAGCCGCCCCGACTGGAATTGGTCTGATCCTATCAGAACTTCGCCTTCGCCGTCACCAGGAAGGTGCGGCCGCGGCCGGTATCGATCGTGCTTCCGGCAATGGTGCTCGACGACGGCGTATAGGTCTTGTCGAACAGGTTCGTGACCTGGGCCGTGACTTCAAAGCCGTTTTCGAACTTGTAGTTGGCGAAGAGATCGACGAGACCGTAGCCCGGAACGTTCGGCGGCGTACGATTGATTTCGCCGACAAACGCGTTCGAAACGGCGTAGAGGCGCGTACCGACCGTCAGGCGCTGGTCTTCGAGGAAGCGGGCGCCAAGCGTTGCGCTGACAATGTTTTCAGGCAGGTAGCTCTGCACGCCGAAACCATTGATCTGCGACGGCAGATCGCTCTCGGTGTAGGTGTAGGCAAGGTCGCCGAAGACGTATCCGGCGTCATACGCCGCCTGCAACTCGAAACCCTGGACCGTCGAGATCCCGGGATTGTTGACGAAGAAGATCTGACGACCGCCGTTGAGCATCGCTGCGGTGATGTAGTTGTCGACGCGGTTATGGAAGTAGTTGGCCTTGACCCGCAGGCTGTCGCTGGGATCGAGCAGCCCGTCGAAGGCGAAGTTCGCACCGATTTCCCAGCCCTTGGAGGTTTCCGGCTCAAGAAACGGATTGGGGAAGAACGACTGGCCCGACGGTCCCGGATGTGTGCCGCCGGCGAAGGTCTCGTTGACCGTCGGCGAACGCGAGGTTTCCGCGTATGTAACGTATGGCTGGAACCATTCCGTCGGGTTGAGCGCGACCGTGATGCTCGGGTTGAGGCGACCTTCGGACTTATCGACGGTGTAAGGGCCGGCCGGCAGACCGATCGGGTTGCCGGCAACGACAGCGCCGGAGCCATCGAGGCTGAAGTGATCCCATCTCAGGCCTGCCGTCAGATCCAGCATGCCATAGGTGAAGGTCGTATTGCTGAAGACGCCGGTGGTGGCATTGGTGCCGCTGCCGTTGACGCCGGCCCCCGGCCGGGCCGTGCTGTTGATGACATCGTAGTCGTCGCGGAAATACTCGACGCCGTAGTTCGCCTTGACGGCAACATCGCCAAGGTCGAACAGCGAGGTGTTCGAGATGTCAAAGCCCTTACCCGTGTCGGTGATGCGCCGACCGGCCGCCGTGCCGCCACCGCGAATGTCGGTGTCGTACTTCATCTTTAGCCGGTTCCAGTAGGCGTTCGCACGGAAATCGATGAGTTCGTTGTCCGGCGTGTAGGAATAGCTTGCAGAAACCGTCTGGTTCTTCACGTTCTGGAAGTAGGAGTTCGCGAAGAAGTCGTTGTCATAGGTGAGGCCGGTGAGCTTGAAGGTGTGATCCTTGTCCGGCGTCACTTCGAACTTCAACAGGCCGGACAGAAGGTCTTCCTCGGTGAAGGGTACCTCGACCCCGTTGCCGTTGTCATAGTTGCCGGGATCAGCCTTGCTGATGCCGCCGAGCACGGAGAAGACGTCATTGAAACGGTAGGCGCCGATCAGTGATTCCGACCAGCCGGCACCGTTTGTGCCGTACGTAGCCGAAGCAATGCCGCCGTAGTTCTTGCCGTCCTGGATCAGGTCTTCGACATCATAGGTCCGGAAGTTGACCGAACCGGCCAGTGCACCGCCGCCAACCCCGGTCACGGCGCCGCGGGTCACATCGATTTCGGAAAGGAATGCCGGGTCGAAATAGGCAAAACCCTGGGCTTCGTGGCCGGTGAAGCGGAAGTTCTGGCGCACGCCGTCGATCATCATGTTGACGCGGCCGGAACCCTCGAAACCGCGGATGTTGACCGCGACGCCCGGGTTTTGCGGGTTGTTCGCGGTCGAGGTGCCGGGAACGCTGCGCAACAGGTCGTCAGTCTCCTGCCCCGATTGCAGATCGATCTGGTCCGTCGTGACGACGCTGACGGGGCCGGGCTTGGCATAGGGGTCAGCGGTGCGCCCGCCCTTGGCAACGATCGGCGAGAGGTAAGTTTCGCCCTTCTTTGTCTCCTCGGCCTTCTCTTCCGACTTAGCCTGGGTTGTTGCGCTTTGCGCGAATGCGACGGTAGCGACTGAAATTGCAAGAGTTGTCGTGCAAGCCAAAAGAGCCAGGCGACGATGCCGGGTGAGCATGGACCAATCCTTTGATTTTCGGAGGCCGGGCTTGCTGTTGAGCGGCAAACTCAAGGGGCTGGCTGGGCGGTAGATTCTAGAGCGGCGCGACATGTCGTCGCCTCATTTAAGCCGCATAAAAAACATGAGTGTTCTTGTCAACATACAAAGGCAGTCCCCACAATTTATGGGGTCGCGCCAATTCGAGGCGTTGCTAAACTGCAACGCTTTTGCCGAGGGCCGGATGAAACCAGATCCGGTTCCGTGCGTTCCCTCCCTTCCAGGCCCCGCTGCGGGGGCAATGCGAAAGGACCCGGATGCGTCGCTCTTTTCCCTTGATCCTGCTGTCACTCCTGATCCTCACCGGCGCCAGCCTGCCGAAATCCGGACCGATCCCGCTAAAAAAACCGCCGAGCGAGGCGGGAGAGAAAGAGGCTGCTCCCACACCCGAAGAGAAACCGGCGACGCCTACGGACGGTGGCAAGGCCGATCAGCCAGAGGTGCCGACTGGCGACGAACAGCCCGTGCCGCAGCCAAAGCCCAAGGACGGGAGTGAAGGAGCGGCGAAGGATCAAAAGCCGGCCACAGGCGAAAAGGACCAGCCCGCCGACGACAAGAAAGAGGAAAAGCCGGCACCGATCGTCTATCCGCCGGTCGAAGCGGAGGACGCCGCCGACTATGCAAAGTGTGTCGCCGACCTGAAGGCGATCGGAGCGACGTTTGTCGAAGCCAAACGCATCGACGACGGCAAGGGCTGCGGCATCGACAAGCCACTGGAGGTCACGAGCATCCTGCCCGCCGTCACACTCGCGCCTAAGGGGCTTATGCGGTGCGAAACGGCGCTGGCGCTTGCACGCTGGACCAAGGAGACCGCCCAGCCGGCCGCCGAAGTCGCCTTCGACAAGACCATCAAGATCAAGGCGCTGAACCAGGCATCGACCTATATCTGCCGCCTGCGCAACAATGCGACGACGGGCAAAATCTCCGAGCACGCCCACGGCAACGCCGTCGACATCGCGTCCTTCACGTTAAGCAACGGCGCGACGATCGCCATCCAGCCGCGCGACGAGGATGGCACCATGGACGGTGCCTTCCAGCGCGCGGTCACTGCGTCCGCCTGCCTCTACTTCAAGACTGTGCTCGACCCCGGCAGCGACGCCGCCCACGAAACCCACCTGCATCTCGACGTCATCGAGCGCCGCAACGACTACCGCTACTGCCGCTAGGAATGAGCCTCCTTGCGCTGGCGCTCGTCAGGCGTTGTCGTAGCCAAGGGCGACAAACTCGCCCTCGAAGCGACCGGCCAAGGTGTCGCCGTCGAGGAGGTCGGCAACGACCACGGCGCGCGCCCTGCCCCGACGTTCGAGCAATCGCAGAAAGCCCGGCCATTGCCCGGCATCCGCCAGCGACGAGCGCGCGGCGAAAGCGCCGGCGACCGGCTTCAGATAATCCATCCGGTTGCTCTGGATCACCAGGCGCGCCGCAACGCCGCTTTTGCGCATGCGCACATGCAGCAGCGACCAGGCCGACAGGATCGCGAGCGCCGAGGCGCTGCCGCCGAACACCGTGTCACGGTGGTTGATGTTGGGTGCAAGCGGCGCCGAGAGCAGCACATGATCGTCGCTCACCGCATCCACGCGGACCTGCATCGCCGCTGACAGCGGGATGTGGTTATGAAGATAGGACTGGAGTTCCTCTGGCGTCATCGTGGCATCCCTGATGCGTTCCTGCGCGGATCAGTGCACGAGACCACATGTCCTGACCAGAGCAAGGCGCCTGCGTCCTGTCGTCTCCCGCAGGCCCCTCGTAGCCCAAAAGATACCGGGCTGCGCGCCTTGCAGGAGCCCGCCCCGGCTCCCAAATACGGCGCGAGGAAAATCCACCCGCTTTGCGCCTAATCTCAAGGAAATCTGTCATGGCATTGACGATGTACCAGCTCTCCATTCCCGCACTCGTTCGCGGCCTTGGTGTCCTCACCAAGCTGCTCGACAAGGCAGAGGCTTTCGCTGAGGAAAAGGGCATCCCCACGGATGATCTCGTCCACGCCCGGCTGGCGCCCGATATGCTGACGCTTGCCGGCCAGGTGCAGCGTGTCAGCGACACCAGCAAGGGCCTGGTCGGCCGGCTGACGTCGATCGAAGTGCCCCGGTTCCCGGACGAGGAAAAGACGTTTGACGAACTGCGCCAGCGCATCGCCAAGTCCGTCGCCTTCCTTGAAACGGTGCGCCCTGTCGATCTCGAAGACAGCGACAGTCGCGAAGTCGTGCTGAATTTCCCGAACCTGAAGGTGACGCTCACGGGTGAGGAATACCTGCAAAAATTCGTGCTGCCGAACTTCTACTTCCACCTGACGACCGCCTACGACATCCTGCGCCACAAGGGCGTGCCGCTCGGCAAGGCAGACTTCCTCAGCCTCACCGCCTGATTTCCGCCTCGGGAGACCCCGGACACAAGAATGCCGCGCATCCATCCGGATGTGCGGCATTGTTTTTCAGGCAGGCAGGAAGCGCCTAGAACAGCCCTTCGATGTAGCCCTGATCATTGAGGAAGATCTTTTCCGACGAAGGCACCTTCGGCAGGCCGGGCATCGTCATGATCTCGCCGGTGATCACCACGATGAAGCCGGCGCCGGCGGCCAGCCGCACTTCGCGGATCGGCACAGCATGGCCTGTCGGCGCACCGCGCAGGTTCGGATCGGTCGAGAAGGAATACTGCGTCTTTGCCATGCAGATCGGCAGATGGCCGTAACCCTGATCTTCCCAGCTGCGCAGCTGGTCGCGCACCGACTTGTCGGCAATCACCTCGCTCGCATGGTAGATGTCCTTGGCGATCGTCTCGATCTTGTGGAAGAGCGACATGTCGTCGGGGTAAAGCGGCGAGAACTGCGAGTGTCCGCCCTCGGCAAGTGCCGCCACCTTCATCGCCAGCTCCTCGATGCCGGCGGAGCCCTCGGCCCAATGGCGGCAGAGCACCGCTTCGGCGCCAAGCGTCGCCACATAATCCTTGATAGCCTGCACTTCGGCCTCGGTATCGGAGGTGAAGTGGTTGATCGCGACGATGACGGGTACGCCGAACTTCTTGACGTTCTGCACATGCCGGCCAAGGTTGGCGCAGCCCTTGCGCAGCGCTTCCAGATTTTCCTTCCCGAGGTCGTCCTTCTTGACGCCGCCGTTCATCTTGATCGCGCGGACGGTCGCGACCAGCACCGCGGCATCCGGCTTCAGCCCGGCCTTGCGGCACTTGATGTCGAAGAATTTTTCCGCGCCGAGATCGGCGCCGAAGCCGGCTTCGGTCACCACATAGTCGGCAAGCTTCAGTGCCGTCGTCGTCGCAATCACCGAGTTGCAGCCATGGGCGATATTGGCAAAGGGGCCGCCGTGGACGAAGGCGGGGTTGTTTTCGAGGGTCTGCACCAGGTTCGGCTGAATAGCATCCTTGAGCAGCACCGCCATCGCCCCATCGGCCTTGATGTCGCGCGCAAAGACCGGGCTCTTGTCACGGCGGTAGCCGATGATGATGTTGCCAAGCCGCTGCTCGAGATCCCTAAGATCCGCCGAAAGGCAGAGGATCGCCATAACTTCGGAGGCGACGGTGATGTCGAAGCCGGTCTCGCGTGGATAACCGTTGGCGATCCCGCCGAGCGAGCCGACGATGTTGCGCAGTGCGCGGTCGTTCATGTCCATCACCCGCCGCCACGAAATACGACGGACGTCGATGTTCTGCTCGTTGCCCCAGTAGATGTGGTTGTCCAGCAGTGCTGCGAGCAGATTGTGCGCCGAGGTGATCGCGTGGAAATCGCCGGTGAAGTGGAGGTTCATGTCCTCCATCGGCACAACCTGCGCATAACCGCCGCCGGCAGCACCGCCCTTGACGCCGAAGCAGGGCCCGAGGGACGCCTCGCGGATGCAGATGATCGCCTTCTTGCCGATGCGGTTCAGCCCATCGCCGAGGCCCACGGTCGTTGTCGTCTTGCCTTCGCCTGCCGGCGTCGGGTTGATCGCCGTCACCAGGATCAGATGGCCGTTCTTCTTCCCGCGCTGGCGGGCGATGAAATCGGCGCTGATCTTCGCCTTGTCATGGCCGTAGGGCAACAGGTCCTCCGGCGGTATGCCGAGTGCGGCCCCGATCTCCAGGATCGGCTTTTTCTTCGCCGCGCGCGCAATCTCGATATCGGACTTGACCTCCGCCATGACAGTCCCCTCCCCAGGGTCTCGTTTTTACCCGCGCCTTTCAAGGCGCAGTTCATGATACCGGAGCGGGATGAGGAAACGCGTCTGCGGTTTTCGACCCGCGTCCCGCTTGAACTCAAGTAATCGGCAGCGCCCGGATACTCGGGCGCCACCTTACCGTTCGGTCTTAGCGCGCGAGGATGTCGCGCATCTCGACGATGTTGGAGCGGACGCGCAGCGTATAGAAGCCCATCGTCGCCAGATGCGTCGGCATGATCCAGCCGGCTTCCTCGCCATTGGAGATGATCCATGGCTGGATGCGGAGTGCTGCCCGCAGTTGCTTGATCGTTTCCGTCCAGATCGGCAACAGGCCGCGCTGGGCGACGACGTTGTCGAAGTCGGCACCGGCAGCCGAAAGGATGCCGTAGTAGCCGTAGAGCTGGCCATAGGCGAACCAGAAGCGGTCATCCGCACGCGTGTCGAACCAGCCGCCATTGTGGTTTTCCGAGCGCTCGCGCAGGATCGCCGAGGTGTTGCCGAGGTCGTTGGCGACACGGTCGAGGAACTCGACGAGGTTATCGGAGCGGCCGTCGAAAATCGCCTCACACTTGCTGAGCGAGGTGTTGAAGGACCTCAGATCCTTCATCGCCGCGCGATAGAAGCTCGGCGTCGGAGTTTTCGGACCGAACGGGTTGATCCCGAAATACCAGGTCTCTTCATCGAACTGCATGTTGCCGCGCGCGCTCTGCAGGGCGTTGTTGATGCCCGAGGTGCCGCGCATGCGACCGAGCGAATCGACGAGTTCCACGGAAGTACGGCGGATCGCCTGGTTGACCCCGCGCTGGAACGACGCCTTGTTGTCGAGCCAGGGCGTGTCGTCCCAGTCGAGCCCGAAGAGGCCGACCTTGTAGAGCAGCATCGACGAGATCCAGGCATTCTCGTTCACATTGAAATCGATGAGGTCGGCGGTGACATCGACGATCGCCGACGTCTGGCACACGGTGCCGGCCGGCAGTTGAACGGCCGCGAGCGCCTCCGGCGTCGATTCCATCGGCTGCGTTGCGACACCCGCAAGGTTGTTGGCAGTGCCGCCGGTCGTCGATTGTCCCGTCGACGTCGCACCGGGGCCGCCCATCGGCGAGCCGGCGGGCACCTTGCGCTCTGCCAGCTTGTACTGGTCGATGTAGTCTTCGTTGAAGTTCGTCCAGGCCTGGGTCTGCCAGATGAAGTAGCCGTAGAACAGGACCAGACCGATGAGGATGAGGCCGATCGGCCCCTTGAGCAGCCAGCTGCGCTGCCGGTACCAGTTGCCCGCCGCCACGAAGGGCCAAAGCAGCCAGGCAACGACGAGCCCGATGCCGCGCCCGATCGCGGTGAAGACACGCTGGAAAAACGCAACGATCGGATCGAACATGTCCTATTCCTCTCTGAGCCCATAGAGCTTGTGGCGGAAGGCCGCCTTGTCTTTCAGATATGTGCCGGTCAGCGTCGCCACAACATACTCCTTGAAGGTTTCGCTATAACGCTCGTAGGCGTCGTAGAAACCTTGCTTGTCGAAGACGAAGCGCGAGACGAAATCGCGGGGCACGAGCTGGGATATCAACCGGTTGACCAGCCACTGGTCCGGATGGGTGGGTGCTGCGCGCACCAACATGAAGCGATTTGCCGGCGCCACGTCCTGCATCCTGATCGTGCCGGTGGCAGCGACCGTGCGGATCATCTCCTGCAGGAACGGATAGGCGCCGTCTTTCGCGACCGCGGCGGCATATCGGTGCATCCAGGTCTGCAGCCAGATCCGGTCGGCATTGGCAAGATCGGCCGTCGGGTCGCTCTCGTTGATCAGCCCGCGCACCACCATGTCTGCGCGGTGCTGATAGAGCCCGGAATCCTCGACCCAGGAGGCCTGCGGCAGTTGCAGCCGCTTGGTCGAGGCGAGGAAATCGTAGATCCGGGCGTGATCGTTTATGGCGATATAGCTCACCTGCCAGGGCCGCGAGCGGCGGAAGCCTGGCACCGAGGGGTCGCAGATGACTGTCGTCGTCTTGTCGTCGAGAAAGACATAGACGCCGCCGAAATGATTGGCCCAGAAGGCTTCGTGATGGAAGACGAGCTGATCCGGCACCAGTGCGTTCTGGCGGATATCGCCGGTCTGCTTGGCAAGCTCGACCATGCGCGTCAGCATCTCGTCGTCGGCCCAGGCCGTCGGCACCTTCTTCAAGCGGTCGACCAGACCACGCAGTTCGGCCGCCTTGCCGAGCATGTCCTCGGCCGAAAGCACCCGGAACCGCACCTCGTTGATCGACAAGAGATCGTCGATGTCGTTTACGACCGAGACCGAATCCTCGATCTCGCCATAGAGCGCATCCTTGATGGTAATCGCGTTGATCGCACGGCTGTTGGCGTTGAAGAACTCGTGCATCAGCGCGGCCGTGTTGGAAAAGCTCGTATGCACGACCGGCAGCTCCGCCTGCTCCGGCGTCATGATGATGAAGCGGCGGTTGACCCGGTTCGGATCGAGGTAGTCCCGATCCCCCAGTTCCTCGGCGATCTCGGGCGAAAAGCCGGTCATGTCGATGCTGAACTGGGTCAGCGCCGTTGGTCGCAGGCCAAACCCTTCGAGCGCCTTGTTGTAGCGCGCGATCAGATGCGGCTCGGAGATATCGAGCAGCCGTCCATAGATGAGTTCCGCTTCAAGCAGGCGTTTCATCGGTCAGTTTTTCCTAGCATCACCCCTGCCACCGGCCGTCGCGTTTCATCGCCTCGATCTCGCGGACCGCCTTTTCGCGCTGGCGCTCGCGGCGGATGATGTCGGTGACGGCGGCATCGTCCGACTTGTCGGTGTAGCGGAATTCGCTGTCGGCGTAGCGGTTGATCTCCTGCAACACCATGTCGATGGTGATCGGACCCCGCAGTGCCTCGATCATCGCTTTCTTCTCGTCATAGCCCTTGTGCATGAAGGAGCCGGCGTCCTTGAACCAGTCATCCGGCAGTTCCACGTCCATTGCTCTCAGCTTGATCGCGTCGGTGATGTTCTTGATCGCCCGACCGGTAAAGCGCGGCTCGGCCTCCTTGATCATGTGCAGATAGGCGCCGACATCGGCAAGCGAGGCGATCGCGCCCTTCTCCTTCTCGTAACGCTCCCAGACAGCGACGAGGCCATCTTCCTTCGGCCGCGCGTGCTCAGCATAGGACTGAGCAACCGCGCGTTTGATCTCCTGCCCCTCGAAAAGCTGGTGCTCGCCAAGCGGGATCTTGTGGTTCTTGCCGACGAGCAGCGCGAAGATGTCGATGTAGTCGTCTTCGGTCTGCGGCCCATCGACCAGCCAGCGGGCGCCAGCGCGCTGGCGCAGCGCGTCGTCGACATTCTCCGGGTAGTTGGAGAACATGCCGAAGGTGCAGTTGCCGCGCACCACGGTAGAGGCGCCGGCAAAGCTCTCCATCAACACCGCCGTCACCTCGTGCTGGCCGGCAGAGGCTCGATCGTCGGAGCGCTTCGCCGCCACCTGGTCGATATCGTCGATCGTGCCGAAACCGATCGCCCGCGGATTGATGACGTTGTTGACGAACTCCTTGCAGTTCTGCCCGGACTTGCCCTGATAGGAGGAGATCTGGTCGACGCCGAAGTTCTCGTAGTGGAAGGCGTAGCCGGCGATCTCGCAATAATCGTTGAGCATGCCGGCCAGCATCTGGATCAGGATCGTCTTGCCGGTGCCCGGCATGCCGTCGCCGATGAAGGTGAAGAGGAAGCCGCCGAGCTCGACGAACGGGTTCATCTGCCGGTCGAAGTCGTAGGCCATCAGCATCTTGGCAAGCTTCAGCGCCTGATACTTGGCGATGTGGTTGCCGATGATCTCCTCGGGCTTCTTGAAGGTCATGACCAGTGGCTTGCGCTTCTGGCCGGGTGCGACGTCCAAACCGTTCAGCGTAAAATCGTCCTGGTCGAGCCGGATATGCACGGTTTCGAAGCTCTGCAGCCCGGTAAAGCGCGCCTTGCGGGCAATCAGCCCTTCGATCGCCACCCGCGAGAAGGCCCGCGCCCGGGCGGTCAGCGCCAGATCATCGGGGGCCCCGGCAAGACCACGATCGAGCGCCGAAATCAGGCTCTTCAGCGCGTCCTGCGGCGTGTCGAACAGGAAGTCGGGCTCGACAGCATCGTCGACCGGCTCGCCCTCGCCCGCCAAGGTCGCGCCGAGATAGGCAGCGAGTGTGAAGGCCGCGACGTAAGCCGAAGCCGACAGCAGCGCCTTGAACTGGTTCGCCTCCTCTCCGCCAAGCGGCGAGGTGGCGTTCTTCGCCTGCAGCTGTTCGAGGCTCGTCTGGCGGGCAAAGACATCGGCGACGGCCAGCGCCACCTGGATGCCGCGCCGCGTCCGGTAGAGCACGGCGTGCTGGGCCGGAGAGAACATCGGGTCGCCCTGGCGCACCGCCTGGATCGTCTTCGTCAGCTCCACCTCACGCGTGCGCCGCTGGCCGCCAGTCGAAACTGTCGACACGAAGCGCCGGCCGGTGCCGGCAAGCGACGTTCCGGCGGCGGCATCTTCCCGCTCCAGGATAATGAGCTTCGTCACCAACCCTTGCGCCACCGCCTGGTGCTTGGCGATATCGTCCTCGTGCAGCGTCGTCAGGCCTGTATTGAGTGTCATCGTCAAACCTCGCTCACGACCTGATTGCCCGAAATGACGTGGACCTTGTAGTCGCCGAACACCTGTTCCGCCTCGCCGGCGGCATAGAGCGCCTGATAGGCGTCGTGCGGCACCAGCGCGTGCTTCTCGTAGGAAGAAACCCCCATGCGCGTCGCTTCCAGATTTGCGGTGTCGATGTGGAATTCTTCCTGCGCCGGGGTCGACGACCAGAAGCCGCGCTTGGCCGGCCGCTCCGATTTCGAGAAGACCTCCTGCACCGTCCAGGTCAGGAGCCAGGCATTTTCGGTTTTCCGCACCTTCGAAAGGATGTCGTTGATGCGCGCATTATTCTCAGTGATCCCGGACGAGTAGAACGGCCCGAGCACGATGCGGCGCAACTGCTTGGGATGCAGCTCGTCAAAATCCTTGTCGAGATTGGTGGCGATCGTCACCGGTGTCAGCGAATAGCTGCTGTTCTTGGACGCAAAATCGTCAAAGCGGCTGGCAAGCTCCGGATTGAGCAGGCCGCCAACCGGCAGAGGAATTTCCACCTGCGGGTTGAGCTTGCCATCAGCGGTCACCAGCATGTCGACGATCTTTTCCGAGGAATCCTCGATCGTCGCCATGTAGACCATCGGCAGAGTATTGGCCCCGTCGAAGGCGCCCCAGCTCACGATGTAATAGGGCCGCATCGTCTTGGAATTGACGGCGACACGGATGGTCTCCGGCAGGATGAAGGGCGAAAAGATCTCGCCCTTGCCGATCTGCTCCAGATAGAGCCGCTCGGCCATGCGCGTCTGCAGCGCTTCCGGAAACGCCTTCTGGCGCAGGATGAAGTCGACCATCTCGTCGCGCAGCGCATCGGCCGATGGAATATCGGCCAGGCGCTTCGTCGCCGTCTGGCGATCGTTCTCCAGTTCCAGCACGTTCTGAAAGACCGGAAAGCCGCTTTCGGCGCGCGAAATCCGGAACTGGTCGACGAAGCCGATCCGGTTCTCCCAGCAGTCGATCGAGGCCTTCAGCCGGCCAAGATAGGGAACGATCACTTCGCCGACGACGGTGTTGCGATAGAGCGGCGAGTTGCGGTCGCCGAGAAAGAGCTCAAGCCCGGCGAGTGCCGCGTGGATCGACGCGAAATACTGTGCGACAGCGGATGAAGCCGCGACCTTCATGCAAATCCCCGTGGCGCGTGCCGAAAGGCAAACTCGGTTCGGATCATGCGCCGCCCGTTCACTGCTTCACGTAATTGGCAGTGTTGTGCTTGTCCATGACAGCCTGGAAGCGGCGGGCAAAGGCATCGTCTGCCAGCTTCTTGCGGCGCTGGATATCCTGCGTTGAAAGCATGTTCTTTTCATGCATTTCCAGGAGATCGCCGATGTGGCGTTGCGCTGCGGCACCGATGCCGGCCATCGTCTCCTCGGCGGCCGTATCGACCTGGCTGCCGAGCGTGTTGATCTTGTGCGCGACGTCCTGCTGGGCAGCGGTCTTCAGCGAATCTTCCAGCGCCTTGTAGAGCACGATGCGCTGCTCGGTATCGATCGTCAGCTTGTTGATCAGCGTGTTCTGCGCGGCGATCTGGTTGTTGAGTGAATCGACGAAGGTCTGGAACATCGAGGTATAGCGCTCGAGCGTCTGGCTCTCGGCCAGCAGTTCCTGTTCCTTGGCCTGCTTCTCGTTATATTCGGTCGCAAGCGCGGAGCGCTCGCCTTCGAGCTCGGTGCGCACCTTCTGCTCGGTCGAGGCGGCGATGCGGTTTTCGATGTCGAGCAGCAGCGGGTTCAGTTCCTCGATGCGCTTCTGCACCGCTTCGAGGTTCGCCATCGTGCCCTTGCGGCGCTCGATCACCTGGATCAGGCTCTGCTCCGAAGTCTTGTAGCGCTGGTCTAGGATCGACTTCTGTTCCTTGAGGATGCCGACGATCATGTCGGACTTGGAAAGCAGTTCCTGCAGGTTGCCGGCAAGCGACATGTTGCGCACGCGGTCGGTGCGCATGCGCTGCATCTTCTGCTTGGAGAAGATGCCGATGAACTTCTCGTAGCCCGTATAGTTCTTCATGCTCTCGAATTCGGAGCCGAAGACATTGGTCGCGTCTTCGAGGCCGATGATCAGGTCGGCGATGTTGGCTTCCATCACCTTTTGCTGGTTGATCACGTCCTGGATGCGGGCATTCTCGATGTCGAAGTTGACGTCGCCAAGCTTGGTTTCGGCCTTGGCGAACTGTTCGAGCACGACACCTGATTGTTCGAGCTTGCCGCGCATCTGCTCGACCACGCCCTTCGTCTTTTCGATCTCCGCGTCAAAATTCTGAAGAGTCGCCATGTCCTGCCCCTCGGTCCACCGCGGCGATATCCGCCAGCCCGGCTGAATTATTCAGCCTTCGATTGCAGTTATATAAAGGGTGTTTACCGAAAGAGAACAAGCCTTTCCCGGCAGCTTTTTGATCAGCCACCACAGCGAAGTGCTTGAGATATCGACGGCATTGCCGCGCGTAGGTCCAGGAAAGATGGGAAACGGCTTTCCGTCCGGGGTTTGCGTCGTCCCTATTTGGCAGCCGGCGACGCCTTCAAATAGGCAATCACGTCGGCGATGTCCTGCGGCTTCTTCAGACCGGCAAAAGCCATCTTGGTGGCACCGACCATTGCCTTGGGGCTCAGCAGGTATTCGCTCAACGTCGCTTCGTCCCAGACGCGACCCTCAGCGCCAAAGGCCTTCATTGCATCGGAGTAGTTGTAGTCGGCGACGGATGCGGCCGGGCGTCCGACGACACCCATGAGGCTTGGGCCGACGCGGTTTGTCGGCTCGCTTGCCGTGTGACAGGCCGCGCATTTGCGAAAGACGGCAGCGCCAGCCGTAGCGTCGCCGCCGGCATGGGCGACCGTTGCGCCAAGACAGAGCGTGCCAAGACAGAGCGTGATGGAAAGGCTGGTGACGAGACGCAACATCGAAGACCCCTGGCGTGCGATAGAGGCGAAGAATGGCATCGCGCGCGTGGCGGTTTCAAGCCGCCACGACGCCGCACTCACTCGCAGCGCATCAGGTCGTCCCAATGGCGCCGGCAATAGGAGACATATTTCTCGTTGCCGCCAACCTCGACCTGGGCGCCCTCGCGTGCGACCTTGCCCTCACCGTCCAGGCGCACGACCATCGTCGCCTTGCGGCCGCAATGGCAGATGGTGCGCACTTCGCGCAGCTCGTCGGCAATCGCCAGCAGCGCCATCGAGCCCGGAAACAGCTTGCCCTGGAAATCCGTACGCAGACCATAGGCCATGACCGGAATGCCGATGCGGTCGGCGACGCGGGCGAGCTGCCAGACCTGCCCCTCATTGAGGAACTGCGCCTCGTCGACGAAGATGCAGGCGATCTCGCCTTCGCCATCCGAGTGCAACCGATCGATCAGCCCATAGAGATCGTCGTCGCCGTGAAAGGGAATGGCGTCCGCACCAAGACCAATGCGGGAGGAAATGCGGCCGACGCCGCCCCGGTCGTCATGGGCGGCGATCAGCATCACCACGCGCATGCCGCGCTCCTGGTAGTTGTAGGAGGCTTGCAGGAGCATCGTGCTCTTGCCCGCATTCATCGTCGCATAGCTGAAATAGAGTTTGGCCATAGTCACCGCGTCCGGTTTTTCCGTTTTTTGGGTAATGACGAGGCTTGGCCGGGAAGGCCAGAGCCCGTTTGCAGCACCCACAGTTTTTCGGCGGACTAGACTATTTCGTGGACATTGCGACATCGAGCGTCGCATCGTGCACCCCGCCAGCATATTGACGCAATACACTTCCTCCGACATCAAAGCGCTTGAATTCGCTATCCAATGGTGTTTGGCTAAAACAATAATCGAGGCAGGGGAACGACAACGATGAAAAAACGACTCTCTCTCAAACTGATACTGGCAGGCGCCGTTTCGGTCGTCGCCATCACCGCTCAGCAGGCTGCAGCTGCCGAGCCGGAAAGCTGTGGCACCGTCCGTTTCTCCGACGTCGGATGGACGGATATCACCGCGACCACTGCCACCGTTTCCACCGTTCTAAAGGGCCTCGGCTACCAGACCGACATCAAGGTTCTCTCGGTTCCGGTCACCTACACCTCGCTCAAGAACAAGGACATCGACGTCTTCCTCGGCAACTGGATGCCGACCCAGGAAAACGATGTTCGTCCCTTCCTCGACGACAAGTCGGTCGAATCCTTCGGGCCGAACCTGGTCGGTGCCAAGTACACGCTGGCGACCAACGCCAAGGGCGCCGAGCTCGGCATCAAGGACTTCAAGGATATCGCCACCAAGAAGACCGAACTCGACGGCAAGATCTACGGCATCGAGCCGGGTAATGACGGCAACCGCCTGATCATCGACATGGTCGACAAGGATACCTTCGGCCTCAAGGGCTTCGAAGTGGTCGAATCCTCCGAGCAGGGCATGCTGGCGCAGGTCGCCCGTGCCGAAAAGGACGGCGCGCCGGTCGTCTTCCTCGGCTGGGAACCGCATCCGATGAACGCCAACTTCAAGCTGACCTACCTTTCGGGTGGCGATGACATCTTCGGCGCCAATTTCGGCGGCGCGGAAGTCTTCACCAATGTGCGTGCCGGCTACACCACCGAGTGCCCCAACGTCGGCAAGCTTTTGACCAACCTCAAGTTCTCGCTCCAGATGGAAAACGAGATCATGGGCAAGATCCTGAACGACGGCCAGGAGCCGGACAAGGCGGCCGAGGAATGGCTGAAGGCCAACCCGACTGCCGTCGACCCGTGGCTCGCCGGCGTGACCGCCAAGGATGGCGGCGACGGCTTGGCCGCAGTCAAGGCCGCGCTCGGCCTCTGATCGGCATCAAGGCGGGGAATGACCCCGCCTTTTTTCACCGCGTCATGCGCTCCTTTTTGACCTGACGAGACGGATTACCTTCGTGGAATATCTGACCGATAACCGCATCCCCATCGGCGGCTGGGCCAAGGCATTCGTCGACTGGCTGACGACGAATTTCGATTTCTTCTTCGACCAGCTCGCCCGCTTCCTTCAGGCCGTCGCCGACTCGCTGCTCTGGGTGCTTTATGCCCCGCACCCGCTGATCGTCGTCGCCGTCATCACCGGGCTCGCCTGGTGGTTCCGCCGTTCGATCGGCATAACGCTGTTCACCGGCCTGGGCCTGCTCCTGATTATCAACCAGGGCTACTGGAAGGAAACGACGGAAACCCTGGCGCTTGTGCTCGCTGCCACCGCCGTGAGCATGGCCGTCGGCGTGCCGCTCGGCATCGCAGCCGCCCGTCGCCCATGGGTCTACGCCGTCATGCGGCCGATCCTTGACCTCATGCAGACGATCCCGACCTTCGTCTATCTGATCCCGGCGCTGATCCTCTTCGGCCTCGGCATGGTTCCGGGTCTAATCGCGACCGTGATCTTCGCCATTCCCGCACCGATCCGGCTGACGCGCCTCGGCATCATCTCGACGCCGCCGTCGCTGGTGGAAGCCGCACAGGCCTTCGGCGCGACGCCCGGCCAGGTATTGCGCAAGGTGGAGCTGCCCTTTGCCATGCCGCAGATCATGGCTGGCCTCACCCAGACCATCATGCTGTCGCTGTCGATGGTGGTCATCGCCGCGCTCGTCGGCGCCAGCGGCCTCGGCGTTCCGGTCGTGAGAGCCTTGAACACGGTCAACATCGCCAAGGGCTTCGAAGCTGGCCTTTGCATCGTCATCCTGGCGATCATTCTCGACCGCCTTTTCCGCTCGTCCGACGAAGGAGAAGGCGCATGACCAACGCCGTCGTTTTCAAGAATGTCGACATCATCTTCGGCAACAACCCTCAAGTCGCGCTGCAGATGGTCGACCAGGGCAAGACCCGCGACGAGATCGGCGCCGAAACCGGCCTCGTGCTCGGCGTCGCCGGCGCCTCGCTCGAAATCACCGAGGGCGAGATCCTCGTGCTGATGGGGCTTTCGGGCTCCGGCAAGTCGACGCTGCTTCGCGCGGTCAACGGCCTTGCCCCGGTCGTGCGGGGCGACGTCGAGGTGAAGACAGCAAATGGTGCGCTCAATCCCTATCGAACCAATCCGAAGTCGCTGCGCGACTTCCGCATGCACACGGTCTCGATGGTGTTTCAGCAGTTCGCGCTTCTGCCCTGGCGCACCGTCGCCGACAATGTCGGCTTCGGGCTTGAGCTTGCCGGCATGCCGGACGCCGAACGCAAGGCGCGCGTCGGCGAACAGCTCGAACTCGTCAATCTCTCGAAATGGGCGGGTCGCAAGGTCAACGAGCTTTCAGGCGGCATGCAGCAGCGCGTCGGGCTTGCCCGCGCCTTTGCGACCGGTGCACCGATCCTGTTGATGGACGAGCCGTTCTCGGCCCTCGACCCCTTGATCCGCACCCGCCTGCAGGACGAGTTGCTGGAGTTCCAGCGGCGGCTGAAGAAGACCATCATCTTCGTCAGCCACGATCTCGACGAGGCCTTCCGCATCGGCAACCGCATCGCCATCATGGAGGGCGGGCGCATCATCCAGTGCGGCACGCCGCAAGATATCGTCAAGAACCCGGCCAACCAGTATGTCGCCGATTTCGTCCAGCACATGAACCCGATCACCATGCTGACGGCGAAAGACGTGATGCAGACCGGCGTCCAGCGCGGAGTGACTGTTGCCGGCGTGACCGCGACGGCCAAGCCCACGACACCGCTCGTCGACATCCTCGACGCCATGTCCCGCCAGCCGGGCAGCATCGGGGTCGTCGACAACGGTTCCGTGGTCGGTACGATCGACGCCCAGGATATCGTCCAGGGACTGACGCGCCACCGCAACAAAAGTTGACGAAGCCGCTCAACAAGCCAATAAAAGCCCGGAGCGTCGTTCCGGGCTTTTTTCGTCCCGGCAACGACCGCATGGCAGGAAAAGGGAAAGACCATGAGCGACAAGCCGAACGTTCTGCGCGACACCGATAACGAAGCCCGCACGCTGGCCCGCACGCTTCTGCGGGGCGCGCGCAGCGCATCGCTTGCGGCGATCGAGCCGGAGAGCGGCGGCTTCCCCTTCGTCAGCCGCGTGCTCGTCGGCATGGATGTCGACGGGGTGCCTGTCATCCTGATCTCGAAACTGTCGACACACACGCAGGCGCTGCTGGCCGACGCCAGGGCCTCGCTCCTGACCGGCGAGCCTGGCAAGGGCGACCCCCTCGCCCATCCTCGCCTGACCGTGCAATGCACCGCCGAACAGGTTGCGCGCGACAGCGAAGCACATATCCGCATCCGCGAGCGATTCGTCCGCCGCCACCCCAAGTCGAAACTCTACGTCGATTTTCCCGATTTCGGCTTCTTCCGGCTGTCGCCGCTGCGTGCCAGTCTCAACGGCGGCTTCGGCCGCGCCTATGTTTTGACCGCCGAAGACCTTCTGATCGACACGCCTGCCATCGCCTCGCTCGCCGCGATGGAGGCGAACGCGATCGATCACATGAATACGGATCATTCTGACGCAGTTCAGCGCTATGCGGTGAAGCTCTGCAAGGCACCGGAAGGCAACTGGAAAGTCGTGGGTATCGACGCCGCGGGGCTCGATCTTGCAGATGGCGATCAGCTAAAACGCCTTGAGTTCCCGACACCTATCGAAGATAGTTCCAATTTACGGGCAATTTTGCGTGAACTTAACGGTTAATCGCTGGAGAGCTACCCCCATTTCTTGCAGTAGGTGGTTGCCCTTTTATGCATCACGACTAATTATCTTGCTTCGTCAACCATAACTACGTGTGATGTAATTTTCGCATGGAGCACGCAATGCAGCCACTTTCGCCTGAAAAACACGATGAAGCCGAGGTAGCAGCCGGTTTCCTCTCGGCCATGGCAAATCCTAAGCGCCTCCTCATCCTCGATTCCCTCGTGAAGGAAGAGATGGCAGTCGGCGCATTGGCCAACAAGGTTGGGCTGAGCCAGTCGGCTCTCTCCCAGCATCTTTCTAAGCTCCGTGCTCAGAATCTCGTCAGCACCCGTCGCGATGCGCAGACGATTTACTATTCGAGCTCATCCGACGCGGTCATGCGGATTCTAGGCACGCTCAATCAAATCTACGGTGACGACCAGAGCGCCACTGCAGAAAAGACTCCGGTCCGTAAATCGGCCTGATATTCGGTCCGCATCTGCGGACCCGTTCGAACAGCCCCACACGAGAAATCGCGCGGGGCTTATTCTTTGGCGGATAGTCTTCCCAGTTTGCACGCGAAAGGTGCCGGCGCTTGCTGGCATTTACCGAGCCTTGAGACTTCCGGGGCACGATGCGCCGCGACAGAATCAGCCGGAAAGCGGACATCGGGATATGCGTGACAAGGTCCGCTGGGGCATCGCCGGAACCGGCACGATCGCAAACAGTCTTGCCTCGGACTTCCGCTTCGCAACCCATGCGAGCCTCGTCGCCGTCTCGTCCCGCAGCGCGCAGAAGGCCGAGAGCTTCGCTGGGCGTTTCGGCGGCATCCGCGGCTATCAGGGCATCGAGGCACTGGCGGCCTCTCCCGATATCGACGCGATCTACGTCGCCTCACCCAATGCTGAGCACCTTCAACAGGCCACCCTCGCCTTGGCCACCGGCAAAGCCGTGCTCGTCGAAAAGCCGCTGACGACGTCGTCGTCCGACGCGCGCACGCTTGCAAACGCCGCTGCCGCCGGCAGCACCTTCGCCATGGAAGCGTTGTGGACCTGTTTCCTTCCGGCGATTTCCAGGGGTCGCGAACTGCTCACGGCCGGAACGCTCGGCGCGATCCGCCATGTCCGGGCGGACCTCGCCTACGAGAAACCGTTCGATGCCGGCAGCCGGTTCTTCGATCCGGTGCTCGGCGGCGGGTCGATGCTCGACCTCGGCATTTATCCGATCGCCCTTTGCCTCAATCTGTTCGGGCACCCCGGGTCCGTCGATGGCACATGGAAGCGCGCGCCGACCGGCGTCGACAGTTCAGCCAAGATCAAGCTGGCCTATGACGGCTTTGACGCTGAACTGGGCTGCGGCTTCGATCGGAACGGGCACAATCGCTTCGTTATCGAGGGCGAGCGCGGCACGCTGGTCATCGACACACCGTTTCTGAAGGCAAGCCGCCTCTTCGTTTCCACCGGCGGCGCGGCGCGCAAGCTACTGGCTTTCAACGGAAAAACGGCCTACCGGCTGGCCCGGCATATCCCCCTGCCCGGCCTTACCCGCCACGATCATCACTTCCCGGGGAGCGGCCTGCAATTCGAGATCGAGGCGGCAAGCGCGGCGATTATCGATGGCCGCAGCGAACATCCGTTGATGCCGCTATCGGCCAGCATAAAGGCCCTGGAAATCATCGAGACGGTCCGCTCAAGGACACCTGAGGTAGGCTAGTTCTACCTCGAAACGGAACGCAAAACGTGGCCGACGCTGCGCCTCTAGAGGTCGAGCGGACGGTAGTCCCGCCAGCCGCCGTTGAGCGCCAACACCACCTCCGTCAGATGTCGCGCCGTCGCGCCGGAGAAAAACGGTGTTTCGCCGCCTTTGAGCGCGTGCGCCTGCACTGCAATGCCGCGCACGAAATCGATCTGCGACGGAAAGGCCGGAAGCGCACTTGCCGATGGCGCCGTCGGATAGCGCATCTTGGTTCCGGGATAGAGCCGAAGCGGAAGCTTGCGACCGAGTTTCCACTCCAGCCAGTCGAGCCCGCGATGCAGGAGCGGCCGCTTCGCCCCGAAGATCTCCAGATGGATCGGCGAGCGATCGTCCCAGAGATCGCGAACGGCGATCATGCCCTTTTCGCCGATGATCGTCAGCGAGCGGTCGCGCGGCGCCGCCAGGCCGCAGGTGACCCGCGCCGTCAGGCCGGAGCGGAACGTCAGGCAACCCACGGAAAAATCGGGCCCGAGCGCCAGCGTCTCGGTTCCCGGCCCCTTGTCCGGAAAGGTCAGCGCCGAGACGGCACTGACTTCGGCGACCGGGCCGAAGAGCGAGACAAGCCAGCTTGCTGCATAACCCGCATGTTCGAGCGTGCAGCCGACCTCGAACTCATGCACGCCCGGCCAGCGGGCGCCCGAGCGGCTGCGCCAGGCGCGCCAGTTGGCCTTGAACACCGGGCCATCTTCCATCTCGGCATAGACAAGCCGCGGCGTGCCAATGGCACCGTCCGCAAGCAGACGGGCGCAGAGCGCCTGCGCGTCGCTGAGCCCATTGGCCGGTGCACCGGCCAGAACAAGCCCCTTGGCCCTTGCCAGGTCGACGAGTTCGCTCGCCTGCTCCACCGTCATCGCCAGGGGCTTTTCGCAATAGACGTGCTTTCCGGCCGAAAGCGCCCGGCAATTTACGGTATAGTGGCTCTCCGGCGTCGTCAGATTGACGACGATCGACACCGCGGGATCGGCAAGCACGGCGTCGAGCGAGGCATAGGGCGAAACCTTCCAGTAGCGTGCGAACGCGTCGAGGCGCTCGGCATCGCGGTCCCAGACGCCGGTGAGCCGCAGCTCCGGATGGTTGGCAAGCGTCGTCATGTAATAGTCGGCGACGAAGCCGGTTCCGACAAAGGCAATCCCGGTCACGCTTTCAGTCTCCTATCGCGCGTCGGCCAGGAACGACGCGACGTAAACGAGCGGCGCATTCCAGTTGATGGCGATTTCGTTGGACCCATAGGCTTCGATATCGTCGACATAGCAGGTTTGCGGCGCGCAACCGCGCAGCCGCTCCCTGGCGATGTCGTCGACAAAGGTCGAGTTCGGACCGCCGGCAAGCGAACCGACGGGCGGATTTGGCAGCTGCGGATCGCGCTGACGGGCATACCAGCGGCTGTGCTGGTTCTGCGGCGAGCGGCTGCCATAGCCGGTTATGTAGGAAAGCCCCATCGCATTGCGCCCGAGGATGTAGTCCATGCCCTCGCGCGCGCCGTCGAGAAAGACACTGTCGCCGGAGAGATCATAGGCGGCCGACAGCACGACGATGTTCTGCAGCATCAACTGGTTCGATCCCCAGTCGTAGCGGCGCTCGTTCGGCCGGTAGACGATACCGAATGGCTCCGCCTGTTGCAGCGACAGCAGGTGCTGAGCGCTCGTGAGCACCGAATTGCGGATCGTTTCCTGATCGACCGCCGGCAGCGCCCTGCCATAAAGGGCGAGTTGCAGCCGCGCGAAGCCGGCAACGTCGCGCCAGTTGAAAGCGCCGCCGGGCGAAAACACATCCGCCTCCCAGAGCGGCGAGGCCCGCAGGGTCTTGAGATATTCGCCGTTGCCGGTCGTCAGATAAAGCTCGGTCGCCGCCCAGAAAAGCTCGTCGGAAATGCTGTCGTCGTCGTAGTCGCCGCCGCCGCCGAACCCATCGGACTTGGGGGCAAGGAGCGCCGGATTGGCATTCGCCGCCACCCACGCCTTGCGCGCCGCCGAAAGCAGCCGCGCAGAAAATGTCGGGTTATGCTCGGCAAAGAGCCTCGCGCCCTGGGCAGCCACCGCCGCAACATCGAGCGTCGCCGCGGTCGAGGGGCGGTAAAGCGCGCGCGGCTGCGGGTCGTCGCCCGGCAGCATCGGTGCGGCGGTCCAGGCCGTATCGTGGATCTTGTGGTGCACCATGCCGGCGAGCGGTTCTCCATCCGGGACCATCATCCGCAGCAGGAACTCCAGCTCCCAGCGCGCCTCGTCGAGAATATCCGGAAGGCCATTGCCGTTTTCCGGAATGCGCGACAGCCCGTCGCGCATCACCGCCGATTTGGGCGCAAACGTCAGGCCGCGTTCGTAGGCGGCGAGCAGTTGCGCAGCAGCCAGCGCTCCGGTCACCGCATATTTGCCGTGGTCGCCCGCATCATACCAGCCGCCGGTCACGTCCAGTTGGTAGGAACAGGACCAGCCGCCGTAGAGCGCCTCGGCCTGCGCGCCGCCAAGGCACGGAACCGTCTTGTCGCCCTGGTTCGGCGCGACGCCGACATGGCCGGCCGATCGGGCATAGGCCTTGCCGGCGATCGCCCCCTTAATCTCGATCCCGCTTCTTTGCGGGTAGAACCAGGATAGCGCATCGACCCGCAACCGCGTGTAGAGATCCTCGCCGATCGAAAAGCGGTCGCTTGCCCAGTCGCCGGACACCAGTCGATAGCCGTCGCCCGGCGTCTTGAACGCCGAGAAGTCCGCAACCTGCGTCTCGACCCCGGCCGTCGGATCGAAACCGTGGGGCTGCGTCTTGCCCTTGCCGACGATCCTGTCCGCAGAATCCAACAGTCGAAAATCGATGGGTTGTTTCGCATCGGCGACGAAGGTCGCCCGCTTCGGGCCATCCGTCAGGTAGCCGAGCTGGTTGACGCGAATGGCCGGCCCTTCGGCCGCCCGCCGCGCCGCCGGCGAGGAAGCCCCGGTCGCCACCAGCGAGACGTCGTCGAGGCAGACACGGCCGCTCTCGCCGCTGCCAAGCGGAAAAACGAGCTGCGCTTCGTCCGGCTCCTGCCCCGCGAACTCCGCCGAAAAAAGGCTGCCCTCCGGCGTGCCTTCCATCGTGAATTCGTCCACCATGGTCCAGGGATCGGCGGCGCGCTGCACCCTTGCCTGGACGCTGCGCGCCGGCTCGGCGATCACCCTCATCGACAAACGGTAGATGCGACCGGGCTCGAGCTTCAAGCCATTGGTGCCGATGAGTTGGCTCCAGGCTTCACCGCCCCGTGCAGCCTCGACGCAAAGCCGGCCGTTCTCGCGCGCGAACGCCAGCCCGTCGCTCGCCCAGAACGTGTCCTGTCTTTTGTCAAAGTGGCCGTCAGCAATCAGTTCGGCGCCCCTTGCCAGGCCCGGCAGGAAGAGCGCGGCAATCGCCGCGTGTGCTATCCCGAACCTCGACACGTTTCCAACTCCGAACTCGCCGGCCACTCAAAAGGCGCCACGGAGCCGACAAGCCATGGCAGCAGAGCGTTGCCGCAAACAAGTTAAGCTTGAGAAAAGATCCGGCGGCGCGGCGAAATTTCGCTGTCGCCAAGATCCGTCGCGACCTGTCTGGCGGACCGGTGCGAGGCTTGACGCGCCTCGGCGCCCTGATAGTTTGACCAAAGGGTAAAAATTTGGGCGGCAGCACCGCCCGGACGACAAGAGAGACCGAGGAGAACTGGAATGTCGAACCGCCTTAACACGCCGAACGACCTGCGTGCTTTCTGGATGCCGTTCACTGCGAACCGGCAGTTCAAGAAGGAACCGCGCCTCTTCGTCGGCGCCAAGGACATGCACTACACGACCCATGACGGCCGCACGGTACTGGACGGCACGGCGGGTCTGTGGTGCGTCAACGCCGGCCATTGTCGCCCGAAGATCACCGAGGCGATCCGTGAGCAGGCGGGCGAGCTCGACTATGCGCCGGCCTTCCAGCTCGGCCACCCCAAGGCCTTCGAACTGGCAAACCGCCTGGTCGACATCGCGCCCGAGGGCATGAACCACGTTCTCTACACCAACTCTGGCTCGGAATCGGTAGAAACCGCGCTGAAGGTGGCACTCGCCTATCACCGCGCCAAGGGCGACGGCTCGCGCTTCCGCCTGATTGGTCGCGAGCGCGGCTATCACGGCGTCAACTTCGGCGGCATTTCGGTCGGCGGCATCGTCTCCAACCGCAAGATGTTCGGCACGCTTCTGACCGGCGTCGACCATATGCCGCACACCCACTTGCCGGCCCAGAATGGCTTCACCCGCGGCGAGCCGGAGCATGGCGGCGATATCGCGACCGAACTCGAGCGGATCGTTACGCTGCATGACGCCTCCACCATCGCAGCCGTCATCGTCGAACCGGTGGCCGGCTCCACCGGCGTGCTGATCCCGCCGAAGGGCTACCTGCAGAAACTGCGCGAGATCTGCACCAAGCACGGCATCCTGCTGATTTTCGATGAAGTCATCACCGGTTTCGGCCGCCTCGGCACGCCGTTTGCCGCGCAGTATTTCGACGTGAAGCCGGATATCATTACGACCGCAAAGGGGCTCACCAACGGCGTCATCCCGATGGGTGCGGTCTTCGTCACCTCCGAGATCCATGATGCCTTCATGAATGGCCCGGAGCACATGATAGAGTTCTTCCACGGCTACACCTATTCGGGCAACCCGATCGCCTCGGCCGCCGCCCTCGGCACGCTCGATACCTACAAGGAAGAGGGCCTCTTGACCCGCGCCGCCGAGTTGGCACCCTATTGGGAAGAGGGCCTGCACTCGCTGAAGGACTGCCCGCATGTCATCGACATCCGCAATCTCGGCCTGATCGGCGCGATCGAGCTGCAGCCGATCGCCGGCGAGCCGACGAAGCGCGCTTTCTCCGCCTTCCTCAAGGCCTATGAGAGCGGCCTCTTGATCCGCACAACCGGCGACATCATTGCGCTGTCACCGCCGCTGATCATCAGCAAGGCAGAAATCGACGAGCTGTTCGGCAAGCTGCGCGCCGTTCTCAACAGCAATATCTAAGCAGGCCTCGTCGAGACCGTCAGAACCCTTTCCCCGGCAACGGGGGAAGGGTTACTCTTATCCGCAACAATGAAACCAAGCGTCGTCCCGCCGAGAGAGCATCCGGGGCGCGTATAAGAAATGGAGTTGCCTCATGTCCGAAGCGCTGGAACGCTATATCGATCAGGGCGTTGGACGCGAGCCGGCTGACATCGTCTTGAAGGGCGGGCAGTTCTTCGATCTCGTCACTGGCGAACTGGTCGCCTCCGACATCGCGATCTCCGGCGACCGCATCGTCGGCACCTTCGGCAGCTACGAGGGGCGCGAGGAAATCGACATCACGGGCCGCATCGTCGTGCCCGGATTCATCGACACCCATCTGCACATCGAATCCTCGCTGGTCACGCCGCACGAGTTCGACCGCTGCGTCCTGCCGCTCGGCATCACCACCGTCGTCTGCGATCCGCACGAGATCGCCAACGTGCTCGGCACCGAGGGCATCGAGTATTTCCTGGATTCGGCACTCGAAACGATCATGGACATCCGCGTCCAGCTCTCCTCCTGCGTGCCGGCGACGCATCTGGAAACGTCGGGCGCCGACCTGCCGATCGAACGTCTCCTGCCCTTCCGCCACCATCCGAAAGTCATTGGCCTTGCCGAGTTCATGAACTTTCCGGGTGTTGTGCACAAGGACCCGGTCTGCCTGGCCAAGCTCGATGCCTTCCAGGGCGCCCATATCGACGGCCACGCACCGCTGCTTTCAGGCAAGGACCTGAACGGCTATCTCGCAGCCGGTATCCGCACCGATCATGAATGCACCAGCGCTGAAGAAGCCATGGAGAAGATCCGCAAGGGCATGCACATCCTCGTGCGAGAGGGCTCGGTCTCCAAGGACCTGCATGCGCTGATGCCCATCATCACCGAGCGGCTGTCGCCGCACCTGGCGCTCTGCACCGACGACCGCAACCCGCTCGACATCGCCGAGCAGGGCCACCTCGATCATATGATCCGCACGGCGATATCCGCCGGCGTCGAGCCGCTGGCGATCTACCGCGCCGCCTCGATTTCGGCCGCCCGCGCCTTCGGACTGCGCGACCGGGGCCTGGTCGCGCCCGGCTGGCGCGCCGATCTCGTGGTCATCGACAACCTGGAAAACTGCAAGGCCGAAACGGTGTTCTCCGGTGGCCGACGCGTCACCGACGCGCTCTTTGCCACCCGCAAGCCGGTCGCCCCCGTCGGGCTCGACAGCGTCAAGGCCGGCCAAGTCCATGCCAGCGCCTTCGGCATTCCGGTCGCAGACGGCGACACCTCGGTCATCGGCGTTCTGCCCGGCAAGATCATCACCGAGCACCGCCGCTACCGCCTGCCGGCGGTCGGCAACCAGACCGGCGTCGATCTCGGCCGCGACATCATCAAGGTCGCCGTCATCGAACGCCACGGCGTCAACGGCAACCATGCCAATGGCTTCGTGCAGGGGTTCGGGCTGAAGAAAGGCGCGATCGCCTCGACCGTCGGCCATGACAGCCACAACATCTGCATCGTCGGCGTCAACGACGAGGACATGGCGATCGCCGCCAACCGGCTCGGCGAGATCAAGGGCGGTTTCGTCGTCGTCGAGGACGGCCAGGTGACCGGCGAGATCGCGCTTCCGGTCGCAGGCCTGATGAGCCTCGAGCCCTATGAGAGCGTGCGCGATACGCTGCACGACCTGCGCCACGCCGCCTTCGCGCTCGGCGCAACGCTGGAGGAGCCGTTCCTGCAGCTCGCCTTCCTGCCGCTGCCGGTCATCCCGCATCTGAAGATCTCGGATCGCGGGCTGGTCGATGTCGACAAGTTCATGCTGATCGGGTGATTGGCGGCGGCACTCAGTTGTCGGCCACGGCGGGCGCCAGTTCCTTGCGGAAATAGACGACGCGCTCCGTCTCCTCAAAGCCAAGCGCCATGTGCAGGCTTTGGCTCCTCAGATTGTCGGTCGCCGTGTCGGAGGCGAGTTCCTGGCAGCCCCGGCTTGTCGCCCAGCGTTCGACCGCGGTGATCAGGGCGCGCGCCACGCCGCGACGGCGGTAGGCGGGCAAGACGTAAATGCCTTCGAGGAAGCCGACGGGCGAGGTCTCGCAGCCGTTAACGTAATCGTGGCGGATCGACGCTTCAGCGAAACCGGCAGCGACGCCGGCTTCGTCCTCGCAAAGGAACGAAGCGTAGCGGTCGCCCTCCGCGAGACTGGATTCGACTTCGGCGCGATGATCCGCCGCCGGTGTATCCGGCCAGAGCGCCAGACGCATCTCGACCCAGCGGCCGATGGTTTCGCCATCCATCAACAATACGCGCATCAGAACTTCCCTGAGAAGGCCGACAGTCCGGCAACCCTGATGCTACCGGCTTCAAGCCGTGCCGGATATCCGGGCAATTCCAGGGGCTCAACCGCCGACGGCGCCAGAAACTCCAGCGGTTCCCGGGTGAGATTGAAGACGAAGAGCAGCCGGTCGCCGTCTTTCTCGCGAACAAAGGCCAGGAGATCGCTGTTCGTGTCGAGGAACCGCATCGTGCCATCGCTGAGCGCAGGCTGCGATCGGCGGAAGGCGAGCGTCGCGCGATAGTGATCGAGCACCGTGTCCCCGGTCTGCTGGGCGTCGACCGAAAGCCGCCGATGGTCCTCGGGCACCGGCAGCCACGGCTTGCCGGCGGTAAAGCCGGCATTGGCCGCCGCGTGCTCCCAAACCATCGGTGTGCGGCATCCGTCGCGGCCCTTATAGGAGGGCCAGAAACGGATGCCATATGGATCGCGCAGATCCTCGAAAGCAAGCTCCGCCTCCGGCAGCCCCAGTTCCTCGCCCTGATAAAGGCAGATCGAGCCGCGCAGGCTGGAAAGCAGTGTGATCGCCAGCCGCGCCACCCTCTCCCGCTCCGCTTCATTGCGGGCAAAGCGGCTGACATGGCGCGTCACGTCGTGGTTGGAAAAGGCCCAGCAGACCCAGCCATCGGTCACCGCCTCCTGGAAGTTTTCGACACAGCGGCGGATATGGGTCGCGGTAAAGTCCGGCCCCAGGAGGTCAAAGGTATAGCACATGTTGAGCTTGTCGCCGCCGCTGGTATAGGCGGCCACGGTCTTCAGCGAGCGGGCGCCGTCGCCCACCTCGCCGACGGTCATGCGGCCTTCGTAGCGATCAAGCAATGCCCGGAACCGCGCGAGGAAGGCGATGTTTTCCGGCTGGCTCTTGTCGTGGAGATGGTCCTGCATGCCGTAGGGGTTCACGTCGGGCGCATCGTTGCTGGTGGCATCCGGATCCGGCACGAGCGGCGGGTTGTCCCGCAGGAGCTTGTCGTGGAAGTAGAAGTTCACCGTATCGAGACGGAAGCCGTCGACGCCTCGCTCGAGCCAGAAGCGGGCAGCATCGAGCACTGCGTCCTGAACTTCGGGATTGTGGAAGTTGAGGTCCGGCTGCGAGCCTAAGAAGTTGTGCATGTAATACTGCTTGCGCACACCGTCCCATTCCCAGGCCGGTCCGCCGAAGATCGACAGCCAGTTGTTGGGCGCCGTGCCGTCCGGCTTAGGATCGGCCCAGACATACCAGTCCCCCTTCCCGTTTGTTCGGCTGGAGCGGCTCTCGACAAACCAGGGATGGCGATCGGCGGTGTGGGAGATCACCTGGTCGATGATCACTTTCAGGCCAAGACGATAGGCCTCGCCAAGCATCTCGTCGAAATCGGCGAGTGTTCCGAACATCGGATCGACGTCGCAGTAATCCGAAACGTCGTAGCCCATGTCGGCCTGCGGCGAGGTGAAGAACGGCGACAGCCAGATCGCATCGACGCCGAGCGAGGCGATGTGCGGCAGCCTGCGGGTGACACCCTTGAGATCGCCGATGCCGTCGTCGTCGGTATCCTGGAACGAGCGCGGATAGACCTGATAGATCACCGCACCGCGCCACCAATCGTCACCCGATACCTGCCGAGACGCCATGTAAGCCCCCTGAAGACGGTCTGTCGCGCAAAGGTGTAGCGTTGCCCGGCGCCGGAGTAAACGCCATTCACCGCCACGCGCGGATCGCCACCAAACAGCCGGAAACTATCTCTTGCCGAGAACGATCGAGACCCTTATCCCGTCTCAGACGAAATCTTGTGAGGAGGAAAGTCGTTGGCCGGAAAGATGCTTGCGATCGGAGAGTGCATGGTCGAGCTCATGCAGGCGGAAGGCGGGCTCTTGCGCAAAGGCTATGCCGGCGACACGTTCAACGCCGCCTATTATGCGCGGCTCTTCATGCCTGCTGATTGGACCGTCGCCTATTGCTCCGCCGTCGGCACCGACACGGTTTCCGACGAGATGCTGGCCTTCATGGCGGAAAAAGCGATCGACACCTCGGCCGTCCGTCGCATCGAGAACCGCTCGGCAGGCCTCTATATGATCCATCTGAAGGACGGCGAGCGCAGCTTCTCCTACTGGCGCTCGCACTCGGCTGCCAAGCTGCTTGCCGACGACGCCGAGCACCTCAGACGCGCAATCGAAGCCTCCGACCTCATCCTCTTCTCCGGCATCACGCTGGCGATCCTTGCGCCCGATGCCGTAGAAACGCTGCTGTCGGAACTGCGCCGCGCCAAGGCTGCCGGCAAGACGGTGGTCTTCGACCCGAACATTCGCCCGCGTCTCTGGGACGATGCCGAGCGCATGCGCCGCACGCTGACCGACGGTGCCCGCGCCGCGACCCTGGTGATGCCGAGCTTCGACGACGAGATGACCCATTTCGGCGATGCATCGATCGACGCGACGATTGCCCGTTACAAGAGCCTGGGCGCCACCAACCTTGTCGTCAAGGATGGCGAGAAGGGTGTGACGCTCGCCTTCGGCGATGCCCCGGTTGAGCATGTGCCGGCGACCCCGGTCGAGCGCGTCGTCGATACGACCAGTGCCGGCGACAGCTTCAACGGCGCCTTCGTCTCCCGCCTGGTGGCGGGCGACAAGCCAGCCCAGGCCGCCGCCTTTGCGGCAAGCGTCGCTGCCGGTGTCATCGGCCATCACGGCGCGCTCGTGGCGCGGGAGAAGCTGCCTGCCGCGTGAGCGGCGGGGTCACTTTTCAGGAACTTTAGGAAGGATGCAGACGGAAAGCCTGTTTGGTTTTCCGCTCCCTCTTTAGCGACGCTTCTTCGCCTTGGACTCGTACGGGTTGTCGCCCGAACGGAAGTGCATGCGGATCGGCACGCCCGGCAGATCGAAATCGTTACGCAGACCGTTGATCAGGTAGCGCACGTAGGACTCCGGCAGCGCGTCCGGCCGCGTGCAGGAGATCATGAAGCCCGGCGGGCGCGCCTTCACCTGGGTCATGTACTTAAGCTTGAGCCGGCGACCGGAAACGGCCGGTGGCGGATGCTGAACCGTCTGCGATTCCAGCCAGCGGTTGAGCCGTGCGGTGGAGATGCGGCGGTTCCAGGTCTTGTCCGTCTCGATGATCGCCTGCATCAGCCGGTCGAGGCCGTAGCCGGTGTGACCGGAAATCGGCACGGCACGGATGCCGCGGGCCTGCGGCAGCAGCCGCTCGGTCTTTTCGCGAAGATCGGCAAGCACCGCCTGCCAATCCTCGACCAGGTCCCACTTGTTGAAGGCGAGAACGGCCGCCCGGCCTTCGCGCAGCACGAGGTCGACGATCTGCAGATCCTGCTTCTCGAAGGGAATGGTTGCATCAAAGACGATGACCACCGTTTCGGCAAAGCGGATGGCGCGCAGTGCGTCTGCGACCGAAAGCTTCTCGAGCTTCTCCTGAACCTTGGCCTTGCGGCGCATGCCGGCAGTGTCGAACATCTTGATGGTGCGACCGCGCCAGTCCCATTCGACCGAGATGGAATCGCGGGTGATGCCGGCTTCCGGACCCGTCAGCAGCCGGTCTTCGCCGAGGAAGCGGTTGATCAGGGTCGACTTGCCGGCGTTCGGCCGGCCGACGATCGCCACCCGCAGCGGCTTGGTCTCGTCATAGGCGGTCTCCACCTCTTCGTCTTCACCGTCGTCCTTGAACGTGGGGCGCAGATCGATATCGGTTTCGGCCACGTCGTCTTCCGGCGGGTAGGCCCGGTCTTCGCCGATCGCAGCGACGATCGCGTCGCGCAGATCGAGCATGCCCTGGCCGTGTTCGGCCGAGATCGGGCACGGCTCGCCAAGGCCGAGCGTGAAGGCATCGTAGAAGCCGCCGTCGGAGCCGCGCGCCTCGGACTTGTTGGCGACCAGCACCACCGGCTTGCCGCGGCGGCGCAGCATTTCGGCAAGCGTCTCGTCTGCCGGCGTCAGTCCGCCCTTGGCGTCAACCAGGAACAGCGAAAGATCGGCTTCGTCGATCGCGGCCTCGGTCTGCGCCCACATGCGCCCCTGCAGCGTGTCGGGTCCCGATTGCTCGAGACCGGCCGTGTCGATGATGCGGAAGCGCAGATCGATCAACTTGGCGTCCCCCGGGCGACGGTCGCGGGTGACACCCGGCGTATCGTCGACGAGCGCCAGCTTCTTGCCGACCAAACGGTTGAACAAGGTGGACTTGCCGACATTGGGACGCCCGACGATGGCGACGGTGAAGCTCATGGATCTATCCGTTTCCGCTTGGAGCGCTGCTGCCAACAAGGCGGCTGCGCTCATAAATTCGTTTTCTGCCGCATCGGGCAGCGACAGTTCCAGCAGGAACTGTTCCGATTGTACTCGGCAATCCCGAACGCAAAACCGCTTAAGCACTTTTGCTGAAACTGCTTGCTTTGCCTCTCGCAGTTCCGGACGCAAAACCGCTGAGCACTTTTGCTGAAACTGCTTTAAACGCTTTAGCGCACAATCCCAAGGTCGAGACCGACATTGGCATCATGCGCTGATTCGAAAGGGTCTTTCACCCTGTGCCCTTCCGGTGTGGATGGGCTGTCGTCTTAGGCCTTGCCGCTCGCGGCGATCACGTCGAGCAGCATCTGGGCGCGACCGGTGACGTTGCGCGGGCTCTGCGCATCGTCGACGATCTGCTGGAACCAGGTCTTCGCCTTGGCGTAGTCGCCGGACTTGTAGGCAGCGAGACCAAGGGCTTCACGCGCCGAGTGGCGCATGTTGTTCTGCGGCGTCGCAAGCTGCTCGACCTCGGCCGAAACCTGGTCGTAACCGCCGGTATCGACGAGCAGGTAGGCTGCACGCAGACGCGCTGCCTCCTGGATAGCTGCCGGGACGCTGCTGTCCTTGCCGATAGCGGAGAAGGCCTTGGCAGCCGCCTCTGTCTCGCCCTTCTGCGCCTGCAGCGTGGCAGCGCGCAGACGCGCCAGCACCGGATAGGCGCCGTAGCCGTCCTTCTCCAGCGTGTTCAAGGCGGCGAGCGCCTCGTCCGTCTTGTTTTCCTTGGCGAGGTTGAGCGCCTGCAGGAACGCATCGCCCGACTTCGAGGAGGCGCCATCCTGCCAGTAGTCGAAGCCGACCTTGCCGATGGTGCCGAGTACGATGAGCACCGCGATGGCCACGATGACGCCGCCGAAGCGGGCCCAGATGCTCTTCATCTGGTCGGAACGCAGTTCCTCATTGACCTCGCGGATAAAGCTGTCGTCTTGGTTCGCCATCTATTGCCCCGGCCTTGCCTGCACACTGGCCCGTCGCCCCAACGGTCACATGACCATCGGCGAAACGGACACTCTCAAACTGTTCGAGCATGCACGAGGGGTCCTTGCCGCACCCGCCGCACTCTCATGGATTTTGCGCCTTCTACCCGATTTTGCGGCGCTTGTAAGGGGGCCGACGCGATTTAGAGCGCCTATGGCCGACACGAGCCCGACTCCGTCGCTCTAAATTTTCTGTTACTGCAATTCCGGACGCAAAACCGCGGTGCACTTTTGCATCAGCCCATGACGACCGGTGCAACGCCGATCAACCATTCGTGCAGCTTCCAGACGAAGAGCACGTAGGCGACAAGCCCGATGATGATGGCGAGCACATCGTTGGAGGCCGATTTGAACACCGGCAGTACGCGTTCGCCTGCCCGCTCGCGGCGTTTCAGCGAGATACGCAGGATCACCGCCCAGGCGAGAAACGAGCCGAACAGCAGGACGGAGGACGTCTCGCCGTTGGCGAGCAGATGCGCAAGTGCCCAGACCTTGATCGAAAGCACCTGAGGATGCTTGACCGCAACCGCGATGCGCCCGGCCGGGAGGAAGCCGGCAGCAAGGAAGATGAAGGCAAAAAGCATCAGAAGCAGTGCGATGTGGCGCATGAATACGGGCGGATCGTAGAGCATGCCCGTTTCGCTGCGGGCCTGGCCGAAGCCATAGATGATCAGACTGAGGCCGATGAGGCTGAGGATTGCATAGATCCCCATCCAGGTGCCCTTGCCGCGGCGCTCGATGACGCCGGCGCGGAAACCGGGCGCGACGACGCGGATGAGATGCAGGCCGAGAAAAAGAATGATGCCGAGAACGAGTATCGCCATGGGGCCACCGCTTTGTTCGAGTATCGGGCAAGCTCAGCGCCGCGCGTCGGAAAAGACGGGAGCTGGCCGCTGAAGCGTGTTGATTTCCAGTGTATTCGGTTCCCGGACCGATTCCGCCCAGGTTGCTATGGAGTAGCCTTGATAGCGCGTTTTTTCCAGACCGATCAAAGGATTGCCGCATTTTCGAACCATTTGCGACAAAACCAAAACAGTGCAGTTGATCATGATCCGTATTCCGCTTGCCCTCTCGCTCGCCCTTCTTCCCGCTCTTGCCAGGGCCGAGCCGGCGTCGCCGGCCACCGCGCCCGCCGGTGACAGGCAGTTGGTGATCGTCTCGTTCGACGGCGCGCATGACAACGCGCTATGGGAAAAAAGCCTGGCGATGGCCAAGCGCACCGGTGCGCATTTCACCTATTTCCTCTCCTGCACCTTTCTGATGACCCGGGCGGACGGCAAGACGCTCTACAAGCCGCCGGGCCAGAAGGCAGGCCGCTCGAATGTCGGCTTCGCGCAGAGCCGTGAAGAGATCGCGGCCCGCGTCGGCCACATCTGGCAGGCCCATCTCGACGGCCACGACATCGCCAGCCACGCCTGCGGCCACTTCGACGGCAAGGGCTGGAGCAAAGCCGACTGGCAAAGCGAGTTTTCGACCTTCAACGCGGCGCTCAAGGACGCCTGGAAGAAGGCGGACAAGCCCGAGGCCGAGCCGGCCGGCTGGGCCGAATTCGCCGCAACCGGGATCAAGGGATTCCGCGCCCCCTATCTGTCGCTGAGCGACGGCCTGCTGCCGGCACTCAAGGCGAACAACTTCACCTATGACGCAAGCCTGGTGACCAAGGGTCCGGGCTGGCCGACGACAAAGGATGGCCTGCCGCGTTTCGGACTGCCGCTGATCCCCGAAGGGCCGTCGCAGCGCCCTGTCATCGGCATGGACTACAATCTCTTCGTCCGCCACTCCATGGGTGTGGAGAACAAGAAGGACAGCGCCCGCTTCGAGGAGCGCACCTACGAGGCCTACAGGAAAGCCTTCGACCGGGAATATGCGGGCGACCGCATCCCGCTGCAGCTCGGCTTCCATTTCGTCGAAATGAACGGCGGCGCCTACTGGCGCGCGCTCGATCGGCTGTTGGGCGAAGTCTGCGGCAAGCCCGACGTCGCCTGCGTCAGCTACGCCCAGGCGCTGCCGCTGATCGAGCAGGCAAAAAAGAAGGCGGGTCGAACCGCCTTCTGATTGCTATGCGTTCGGCCAAGCTCAGGCCAGTTCCTCTTCACCACCGACCTCGATGAACTTCTGATCGATATGCGGCAGCGGCTCTTCGTCGATCGTCGCCTCGAACGCGCGCAGGCGCTTGTAGATCGACAGGAGCTCGACGATCGTCGGCCAGGAAGAAACCAGATACTGGAACGACGAGGTGACCTGGCCGAAGGCGCCGGAGATTTGGTTCAGCGCGCCAAGCGTGATCTTACCGGCAATAATCGACGGCGCCAGAATCAGCAGCGAAAAGATGTTGTTGATCTGCAGGTAGAAGATGCGGGCGATGTTGAAATAGAGATAGTGGAAGTACAGCCGGAAATAGTTGCGGCGCACGTTCTCGAAAAGGTCGGCAACGGTCGGCGGCTGGGCGCGATCGGCGTGATCTTCGCCATAGACCAGTTCCTTGCGGTAGGCCGCCTCGACGCGCTGGTTGCGGAACTCAAGCCCCGGCAATTTGATGCCGACGACAGCCAGGAACACGGTGCCGAACAGCGACCAGAGCACCGCGGCGGTGACCAGCGGATAGGGAATGGCGCCAACGATCGGCAGTTCGGTGACGTTTGCGGACAGCCGGATCAACACCGGCGTAAACGCGATCAGCGTCATCACGCTGTCAATCAGGCTGACGCCGAGACCTTCCACGGTCGTGGAAAAGCGCATCGTGTCTTCCTGCACACGCTGCGAGGCACCTTCGATATGGCGCAGCTTGCCCCAATGGGCCATGTAGTACTCGTTCATCGCGGTGCGCCACCGGAAGATATAGTGGCTAACGAAGAAGCGCGTCATGACGGCCACGGCCACGGCGACGAGCGCGATCGCGAGGAAGGTGGCGATTTCGCCGTAGAACTCCTCCGCGGTGACGACCTTTGACTTGGAAACCGCCGCCTGGATCAGGTCCCAGAACGGCCCATACCAGTTGTTGATCGCGACGCTGACCTGCACCTGAAAATAGGTGACGAACAGAATGAGGGCGGATCCGAGGATCGACCAATTCTGCCAGCGATGCGGTGAGTAGACGTACCAGAACGCCGCAAATAACCCCGTGACCAGCGCGAAATAGATGTAGAACCAGAGGAAGGCCGGAGACCAGAAGGCGGAAATGCCGACGATCGGCGGCGCGTCGGACGGCAAAGGCGGCATGCCGAAGACTGCGCCCAGTTGCTCGCCTTCCCCATACCAGAAGGCGATGGCAACCAGCGACCAGACGACAAAGGAAATGAAGAAGAGCTTCGGCTTCGGAAAGAAGGATAGGAACAAGTGCGGCACTCTCGTTTCGGTGGAGACGAACAACTCGCCTCCCGAAGCGCCGAAACTAGGGCAAAGCGCCGTCGTCAACAATCGGGTAATGTAAACGTTACTGTTATTTCATCCAGGCGAGCGCCGGTGCCGGAGGGTCTTTTTTCGCCGCTGCTCAGGCCCTCAATGCCTGTGAAATCCGCTTCAGCTCGACGACGATGACCCCACCGCACAGGAAAAGAACGGCAGCTGCGATCAAGGTTGGTGCGGCGAAGCTGCCGGTGCGCTCCGCAAGCCAGCCGGCGACCAGCGGACCGACGATTTGCCCAATACCGAAAGCAGCCGTCATCAACGCAAGCGCCTTGCGCGGGCTCTCGGGCGCCAGCTTCCGGCCGATCTGCAGGCCATAGGCAGTGATCATCATGAAGGTTGCGCCGAGCATCAGGCCGCCGGCAAGCGGCGCATAGGGCAAAGGCAGGCTGACCGTCAGCACCAGCCCGACCGCCTCGACCAGAAGGCCGATCGCGTAGACACCGGCAAGACCGAAGCGCGGCACGGCAAAGCGCCAGAGATAGACGGAGAGCGCTGCGGCAAGCCCCGTTAGCAGCCAGGCGAGAAATTCGATGCTGTGGCCGCCGCTCGGATCGCGCGCCATGGTGACGAGGAACGTGGCGGTGATCACATAGCCGAAGCCGAAGAGCGCATAGGTGAACGTCACTACGGTCAGCGGCCGCGTCCAGCGCAGCGGCCTTTCGCGCACCGGACCAGAACCGGACGACGGAACGCCGGGAAGAAGTGCGGCAACCACGATCGTCCCGACCAATCCGACCAGCGCGCCGGTAAACCAGTCGCCCATGGAGGTCGTCAGGCCGGCGTGACCCGCGATCGGGTTCGCCCAGACGCAAAGCGATGAAAACGCGATGCCGAGGCCGACGCCGCCAAAGTGGACGGCCGGCACGTGTTCCGAGCGCGCAAGCACGCCATGGCCGAGCACGATGCCGGAGATGAAGATCATCGCAAAGGCGCTGGCAAGGCCGGCGAGGAAACGGATCAGCGCCAGCACGACGACGGAGGACGAGAGGCCCATGGCCGCCAGCAGAGCCGTCGTGGCGACGAGCGACAGCAGACCGATCCGCCGCTCGTGCCCATGGGCCCAGCCATAGGCCGCAAGAATGGCGCCGGCGAGATAGCCGACGAAATTGGCCGAGGCGATGAGCCCGGCATCACCCGGCGACAGGCCGAGATCCACCATCATCGCCGGCAGGATCGGCGTATAGGAGAAGCGTCCGAAGCCCATGGCGACGGCCATGGCGATGGCACCGGCGGTTGCCGTGGCGGAGATGTTGGTCTGCAGCGGTCGGTCGAGCGTGGTCATATCATTTTATTGCGCCGCAACACGACGCACGACAAACGACAATAATTGAAGGATCTATTGAAGAAATCGAACGATCGCCGATTTCAATGGCTTAGACCAATCACCGGAAAGGTGAGATGCACCACATCACGGCGGCAGATCATGCATCGCGGCGATGGAGCAAAAAATCGTCTGGAGGACGACGGAGGCTGCAGGCCGCCGCCGTATCCCTGGGTCAGCCCGGTAGTGTCACCACCAGCGGCCCACCGCGGGTGACGACAACTGTGTGCTCATACTGCACCGTCGGTGCGCGCGGGTCGCTGTAGAGCGTCCAGTCGTCGTTGCCGCCCTCGGCCCATTGGGCGCCCATCGACAGGAAGGGTTCGACGGTGAAGACCATGCCGTCGGTCATCCGGCGACGTTCGCGCGGATCCGGCCAGGTGGCGATCTCGGTCGGCTCCTCGTGCAGCGAGCGGCCGATGCCGTGGCTGGCGAGATTGGTGACAAGCGAATAGCGGTTCTTGCGCGCGAAGTCGCCGATCGCATTGCCGATGGCAGCCAGCGGCTGGTCGGGGCGCACCTGCTTGAGGCCGACCCACATGGCCCGCTTGCCATCGCGGCAAAGCCGGTCGATCGCGGCGGTGACCGGCGGTACCGGGAACGAGGCGCCGGTATCGGCAAAGATGCCGTCCTTTTCAGCCGAGACATCGATGTTGACGAGATCGCCCGCCTTGATCACCCGACCGCCGGGAATGCCGTGGGCGATCTCCTCATTGACGCTGATGCAAGTGGCACCAGGGAAATTGTAGCAAAGCTCCGGCGCCGAGCGCGCGCCGGCCTCTTCCAGTACCTTGCGGCCGATCGCATCGAGTTCCGCAGTGGTAATGCCGGGCTCGAGCGCCTCGCCCATCGTCTGCAGGGCATTGGCGCAGATGCGGCCGATTTCCTTCAGCCGCAGCAGATCTTCTTCGTTGTTGAGGGTCATCCGTATCTCGCTTTCGCGCTCACATGTAGCGTGTCGCAACGCGTTATGCCAGCGTCGAGCGGGACGACCGGAGCCTGGCCCCAGCCCCGGTCGTCGAATGGTCAGACGGACGCCGCCGTTGCTGCCTTTTCCTCGGCCAACGCGTGGCGCACGAGCGGCGCCACCTTGGTGCCGTAGAGTTCGATGCCGCGCATGATCTGGTCGTGCGGCATCGGCCCGATCGCCATCTGCAACAGGAAGCGATCGTTACGGAACAGCTTCCAGTTCTCGACGATCTTCTCGGCCACCGTTTCCGGATCACCGAGGAAGAGGTTGCCGTCGGGGCTGCGCGCCTGGTCGAAATGCGCCCGGTTGGTTGGTCCCCAGCCGCGCTCGCGGCCGATGCGGTTCATCACTTCCGCCTGCGGCCCGTAGAACTGGTCGGCGGCAAGATCGGTCGTATCGGCGATGAAGCCGTGCACGTTGATGCTGGTTTTCAGCTTTGCCGGATCCTGACCGGCGCGGCGCGCGGCCTCGCGGTAGAGGTCGAATAGCGGCGCAAACCGGCGCGGCTCGCCGCCGATGATCGCAAGCGCCACCGGCAGGCCGAGCGCGCCGGCGCGCGCTACCGATTGCGGCGTGCCGCCAACGGCGATCCAGAGCGGCAGCACCTCCTGCAGCGGCCGCGGATAGACGCCGCGATCATGGATCGCCGGCCGCATCTCGCCGGCCCACGAGACCTTTTCGCTTTCGCGCAGCGCCATCAGGAGGTCGAGCTTTTCGGCAAAGAGCTGGTCGTAGTCATCGAGCGACTGGCCGAAGAGCGGGAAGGATTCGATGAACGACCCGCGACCGGCCATGATCTCGGCGCGGCCGCCCGAGATCAGATCAAGGGTCGAGAATTGCTGGAAGACGCGTACGGGATCGTCCGAGCTCAACACCGTGACGGCACTGGTCAGCCGGATATTCTTCGTTTTTGCCGCTGCGGCCGCGAGTATAACCGCCGGCGCGGAGGCCGCGTAGTCAGGCCGATGGTGTTCGCCGAGCCCGAAAACATCGAGGCCAACCTGATCTGCAAGCTCGATTTCCTCGAGAAGGTTCTTGAGGCGACGCTGGCCCTCCCTGCCCTTGTGATCCGCGTTCGGATCGACATCCGCAAATGTGTAAAGCCCGAGTTCCATGAGGTCTGTCCTTTTTCTGTTTGCACAACAGATAGTTGGCGCACACATGAGCAGCAAATGCGCATCCGGGAAACGCTGTGTTTCCCGGATGCATACGAACGAGACCTTACCCTCTCGGTAGACCGTCAAGCAGGACGTCGAGGCCCTTCCGGAACGTGCCATCCCAATCGCTGTCCAGGAGCAGGCGCGTGCGCTCGATCGTCGGATAGCGTTCGCTGAGCGCCGAGAGGCGCTTCTGTCCGGCTGCCTGGTCGGCGTGCGAAAGCGCGAAGCTCGCCCGGGTGACGGTGGCGCCGAGCACGTAGTTCCAGAGCGACCAGATCGCGACATTCATGTCCGCGTCGGCAACGCCGGCTCTCGACAGCACCTCGCTCATGGTTTCCAGGCGGCCGAGTACATTCGCGCCGAGCGCCCGGCGCGGCAGCAGCGACGCCGACCAGGGATGGCGCAGCATGATTGCGCGCCAGTCTTCGAGCATGTGAACCACATCCCTGCGCCAGTCCGCAGGCTCGATCCTTTGCGGGGGTGCGCGATAGGCAAACACCGCATCGAGCGCCAGGTCGAAGACCTCCTCCTTGTTGGCGACATGCCAATAGAGACTCATGACGCCCGCGCCGAGACGGTCGGCGAGACGGCGCATCTTCAAGCCGTCGATACCCTCGGCGTCCAGCAATTCGACCGCGGTCGCCACGATGCGCTCCAGAGACAGGGACGGCTCGCCGCCCGGCTTCCGCCCGACCGGGGCTGCCGCCTCCTCCACCCGTGGGGAGCGTTTGCCCTGCCCGCCGTTCCGTTTGACTGCCATGCGTCTACCCTACTGATTTGAGCGTCGATTTACGCCGACAACGCGCCGGATGTCGATCCTGAACGATTGACTCGTACGGCGTACGATGTAAATGAATCGTACGCCGTACGAGTCAATAGCGAGAGCGACGGCGAAAGGTCAAACCTGCAGGCCTGCAAGCGGCATCGCGCGCAGACCTCGGAGACGAGAGAACACCATGTCACGCACAATCAGACATCTCATGATCGGAGGACTCATCATCATGACCACGGGCGTTTCTACGGCGGCGACCGCGAGCGAGCAGGCGGCCAAGCTGACGATCGTCAACCCCAAGAACCTCTACGACCCGACGCCGCATGGCTATAGCACCGCGGTGATCGTGCCTGCCGGGGCACGGGTGGCCTACATTTCAGGACAGGGCGGCCAGGATAGCACCGGCGGCCTGTCTCCAGACTTCGCGGTTCAGGTCAAGCAGGCTTATGCCAATCTGGGCGCAGCGCTCGAGGGGCTCGGCGCAAGGCCGGACCAGGTCGCCAAGCTCACCATCTTCGTGGTCGACCACGACATGTCCAAGCTCGAGGTCCTGACTGGCAGCGTCAAGGAAATGTTCGGCGCGACGCTGCCGGCGCAGACACTGGTACCCGTGCCCAAGCTGGCGGTCGACGGCATGCTGTTCGAGGTGGAAGCGGTCGCTGTCATCGACTGACGGCGGCCCGGAAGGCAGAGTATGGTCGGGAGAAGCGGACGCGCGGCGAAAATCGCCGCTCGCCCGGCTCTTAGCTCAGCGTCCTTTTGACCGCGTTGCGCCAACCCTTGAACTTGGCCTTACGCGTCTTTTCGTCCATGGCGGGCTCGAAGCGGCGGTCGCGTGCCCAGGATTTGGCAAAGTCTTCCTGCTTCGGCCAGACGCCGGCGCGGCTGCCAGCAAGCCAGGCGACGCCGAGCGCAGTCGTTTCTAGGATGACGGGCCGATCGACCGGCGCGTCGAGCAGGTCGGAAAGCCGCTGCATCGTCCAGTCGGAGGCAACCATGCCGCCGTCGACGCGCAGAACCGTCTCCTTGCCGTTGTTGCGCCAGTCCTTGTGCATCGCCTCAAGCAAGTCGCGCGTCTGGTAACAGACGGCTTCGAGTGCCGCGCGGGCAAACTCCGCCGGACCGGTGTTGCGGGTCATGCCGAAGATCGCGCCGCGCGCGTCCGGATCCCAATGCGGCGCGCCGAGCCCGGTGAAGGCCGGCACGAGATAGACGTCCTGCGTCGGATCGGCGCTTGCGGCAAGCGTCCCGGTATCGGGCGCAGCCTTGATCACCTTCAGCCCGTCGCGCAGCCATTGCACCGCAGCACCCGCGACGAAGATCGAGCCTTCGAGCGCATAGGTGGTTTCGCCATCAAGCTTGTAGGCAATGGTGGTGAGCAACCGGTTCTTCGAACGCACCATGTCCTTGCCGGTGTTGAGCAGTGCGAAGCAGCCGGTGCCATAGGTGGATTTCAACATGCCCGGCTTGAAGCAGGCCTGGCCGATGGTCGCCGCCTGCTGGTCGCCGGCAACGCCGAGGATCGGGATCGCCGCGCCGAAAAGTGCGGTATCGGTAACGCCGAAATCGGCGGCGCAATCCTTGACCTCGGGCAGCATGGCGCGCGGCACCTTGAGGATCTTCAGAAGCTCGTCGTCCCAGGCATTTTCGGCGATGTTATAGAGCAGCGTGCGCGAGGCGTTGGTCGCGTCGGTCACGAAGGATTTGCCGCCGGTCAGCCGCCAGATGAGGAAGGTATCGATGGTGCCGAAGCAGAGTTCGCCCTTGGCGGCGCGGGCCTGCGCCCTGTCGATGTTGGTCAGCAGCCAGTTGAGCTTGGTACCGGAGAAATAGGGATCGAGCAGCAGGCCCGTCTTCCGGGTGAAAGTCTTTTCCAGCCCCTGCTTCTTCAGCCGATCACAATAGGAGGCGGTGCGACGGTCCTGCCAGACGATGGCGTTGTGAATGGGATTGCCGGTCTTGCGATCCCAGACGACGACGGTTTCGCGCTGGTTGGTGATGCCGATCGCCGAAAGGTCGCCGGCCTTGATGCCGGCCTTGGCGATAGCGTCCTCAACCGTCGAAAGCACCGTCTGCCAGATTTCCTCGGGATCGTGTTCGACCCACCCGGATTTCGGAAAATACTGCTTGAATTCCTTGTGGCTGGCCCCGGCGATCTGCTGCTGACCGTCGAAGATGATCGCCCGGCTCGAGGTCGTACCCTGATCGATCGCGAGAATATATCCGCCCATATGCCCCTCCCCGGCCACACGCATGTTTGTTCACCCGGCCTTGAAGGCGGGATCTCATTTCGAAAACTTCAATACGATGGCAAAACGAATGTCAAACGAAAACAAAACGCAACCGTCGACTTCGCCATTCCCCTCCTCAACTCTGCGGTCCGCAACCCAAAAACACAATTGTCAGCGCCGGCGTTTTCCGCGTAGGCTGGCGCTGTTGCGCCGCAACAAAGCAGTGCGCGGTGCCACAAAGGGAGAGAGCAGCAATGACGAAAACAGCGGTCATCACCGGTTCGACGAGCGGCATCGGGCTTGCGATCGCCAAGGCCTTCGCCAAGGGTGGCGCCAATATCGTGCTGAACGGCTTCGGTAGCCCGGACGAAATCAAGAAGGCGACGGACGACGTCAGCGCGCTGACGACAGGAACGGTCGTCTATCATGCCGCCGACATGACGAAGCCAGCCGAGATCGCCGATCTGATCACCACGGCGACGACCCGCTTCGGCGGCGTCGATATCCTCGTCAACAATGCCGGTATCCAATATGTCGAGAAGGTCGAGGATTTCCCGATCGAGCAATGGGACCGCATCATCGCGATCAACCTCTCCTCGTCCTTCCACACGATTCGCGCCGCTATTCCCGGCATGAAGGCGAAAGGCTGGGGCCGCATCATCAACATCGCCTCGGCCCATGGCCTCGTCGCCTCGCCCTTCAAGGCGGCCTATGTGGCGGCGAAGCACGGCGTTCTCGGTCTGACGAAGACCGTGGCGCTCGAAGTGGCCGAAAGCGGAATCACCGCGAACTCGATCTGCCCGGGCTACGTGCTGACGCCGCTCGTCGAAAAGCAGATCCCCGATCAAGCCCGCACCCGCGGCATCACCGAGCAGCAGGTGATCAACGACGTGATGCTGAAGGGGCAGCCGACGAAGAAGTTCATCACCGTCGAACAGGTCGCAGCCCTTGCCGTCTATCTCGCCGGCGACGACGCGGCACAGATCACCGGCACCCATGTGTCGATGGACGGCGGTTGGACGGCGCAGTAACGGCCGACATTCGTCAAGTGGTCGGCAGCGCGGACCGGATGCCCCCCGCGCTGCCCGCATGGCGTGCAAAAGTCCGCCCAGCCCTTTGCTTTTCTGCATAACCACCTAAGATCAAAGTGATTTCAGGACGTATGCAGCAGCAGGGAATGAATGGCATGCCCCAACCGACCGGTTCAATCAGCTTCATCCTCAACGACCGGGAGGTCGCTCTTTCCGACATCGCACCGACAACGACGCTGCTCGACTATCTGCGGCTGGAACGCCGGCTGACCGGCACCAAGGAAGGTTGTGCGGAGGGCGACTGCGGCGCCTGCACCGTGCTCGTCGGGCGGCTGGTCAGCGACCGGCTCGTCTATGAGAGCGTCAACGCCTGCATCCGCTTCCTCGGCTCGCTGCAGGCAACCCATGTCGTCACCGTCGAGCATCTCGCCGGTCCGGATGGCACGCTGCATCCGGTGCAGCAGGCAATGGTCGATTTTCACGGCTCGCAATGCGGCTTCTGCACGCCCGGCTTCGTCATGTCGCTCTATGGCCTCTGGCTTGGCAACGACAGCCCCAGCCGCGCCGATATCGAAAAGGCGCTGCAGGGCAATCTCTGTCGCTGCACCGGTTATGAGCCGATCGTGCGCGCGGCCGAAGCGGCGGCAGAGGCGCGCCCCTCCGACATCTTCGATCCGATCACCAGGGAGCGGGAAACGATCACCATCAGGCTGAAGGCGCTGGCACCGACGGAAACGATCACACTCCGCCAGGGCGAAAATTGTCTGATCGTGCCGGCCGACGGCAGTGGCCTGGCGGAAGCGCTCGCCGACCATCCCGGGGCAACGGTCGTTGCCGGCTCCACCGATGTCGGCCTCTGGGTGACGAAGCAGATGCGGGCGATCAACCCGGTGATCTTCATCAACGGCATCACCGAATTGCAGCAGATCGAGGAAACCGCGGACGGTCTGATTATCGGCGCCGGCGTCAGCTACACCATGGCCTATGCCGCCCTCGCCAAGACGTTTCTCGGGCTTGGTCCGCTGATCAACCGCATCGGCGGCGAACAGGTGCGCAACATGGGCACGATCGGCGGCAATATCGCTAACGGCTCACCGATCGGCGACAGTCCGCCGCCCCTGATCGTGCTTGGCGCGACGGTGACCCTGCGCTCGACCGCCGGTCGGCGGACGTTGCCGCTCGAATCCTTCTTCATCGCTTATGGCAAGCAGGATCGCCAACCCGGCGAATTCGTCGAAAGCATCTTCGTGCCGCGCCTGCCGGAGGGCGATCTCTTTGCCGCCTACAAGATCTCCAAGCGCCGCGACGAAGATATCTCCGCGCTGCTTGGCGCGTTCCGTCTATCGGTGGACGGCGGCATCGTCCGCTACGCCCGCATCGCCTTCGGCGGCATGGCCGCGACGCCCAAGCGCGCCAGCAACGTCGAGGCGGCGCTGATCGGCAAGCCATGGACCGAGGAAACGGTCCGCGCCGCGCAAGCCGCCTTCGAGACCGACTACCAGCCGCTCACCGACTGGCGGGCAACGAGCGACTACCGCATGCTTGCGGCGAAGAACCTTCTGATGCGTTTCTTCCTGGAAAGCGGCGGCGAGCCGGCGCAACTGGTTCGCTTTGCTGCGGGAGGCCGATAATCATGGACAAATCCACCTTCGAGGAACGCAAGACGATCCGCGGCGAGATGCATGTTTCCCAGCGTCACGACAGCGCCCACAAGCATGTCTCCGGCACCGCCGACTACATCGACGACATGCCCGAGCCGGCGGGCACGCTGCATGGCGCGCTTGGCATGACCGACCGGGCGCATGCGGAAATCACCGCCATGGACCTTTCGGCCGTCGCCGCCGTGCCCGGTGTCATGCTGGTGCTGACCGCCAAGGACATGCCGCATTCCAACGACATCAGCCCGAGCCACCTGCATGACGAGCCGGTGCTTGCCGATGGCCTCGTGCAGTTTCATGGCCAGCCGGCCTTCGCCGTGATTGCAGAAACCCGTGACATCGCCCGTCGGGCGGCAAGGCTCGCCAAGATCACCTATCGCGACCTGCCGCATTTCACCGACATTCTCGATGCCGTCGCCCATGGCGGGCAGTTGGTCACCCAGCCGCTCACGCTGCAGCGCGGCGATGCCGAGGCGGAGCTGGAAAAGGCGCCACGGCGGCTCAAAGGCAGCATGCGCATCGGCGGACAGGAGCATTTCTACCTCGAAGGCCATATCGCCCTTGCCATTCCCGGCGAGGACGACGAGGTCACCGTCTGGTCCTCGACCCAGCATCCGAGCGAGATCCAGCACATGGTCTCGCACGTGCTCGGCGTGCCCTCCAATGCGGTGACCGTGAACGTGCGCCGCATGGGTGGTGGCTTCGGCGGCAAGGAAACGCAAGGAAACCAGTTCGCAGCCCTTGCCGCGGTCGCGGCGAAGAAGCTCAACCGCGCCGTCAAGTTCCGCCCGGATCGCGACGAGGACATGACGGCAACCGGCAAGCGCCACGACTTCCTCGTCGATTACGACGTCGGCTTCGACGACGAGGGCCGCATCCATGCGGTCCATGCCAACTACGCGGCGCGCTGCGGCTACTCTTCGGACCTCTCCGGCCCGGTCACAGACCGTGCGCTGTTCCATGCGGACAGCTCCTATTTCTATCCGCATGTGAAGCTCACCTCACAGCCGCTGAAGACCAACACGGTCTCAAACACCGCTTATCGTGGCTTCGGCGGCCCGCAAGGCATGGTCGGCGGCGAGCGCATCATCGAGGAAATCGCCTACCAGCTCGGCAAGGATCCGCTCGAAATCCGCAAGCTGAATTTCTATGGCGACAAGGGCTCCGGCCGCGATGTCACGCCCTACCATCAGCAGGTCGAAGACAACATCATCGCGCAGATCGTCGCGGAGCTGGAAGAAAGCGCCGACTATCAGGCGCGCCGTCAGGCGATCCTCGCGTTCAATCGGGAAAGCCGCGTCATCCGCAAGGGCATCGCGCTGACGCCGGTGAAGTTCGGCATCTCCTTCACCATGACCGCCTTCAACCAGGCGGGCGCGCTTGTGCATATCTACCAGGACGGCTCGATCCACCTCAACCACGGCGGCACCGAGATGGGCCAAGGCCTCTACATCAAGGTCGCGCAGGTGATCGCCGACAGCTTCCAGGTCGACCTCGACCGCGTTCGCATCACTGCGACGACGACCGGCAAGGTGCCGAACACGTCGGCGACCGCCGCCTCATCGGGCTCTGACTTGAACGGCATGGCCGCCTTCGACGCCGCGCGCCAGATCAAGGACCGTCTCGTCGGTTTCGCCTGCGAGCGCTGGCAGACGACGCCCGAGAATGTCAGCTTCGTCGCCAACCACGTGAAGATCGGCGAGGAGCTGATCCCCTTCCCTGAATTCATCAAGCAGGCCTATATGGGCCGTATCCAGCTTTCGGCCGCCGGCTACTACAAGACGCCGAAGATCCACTGGGATCGCGCCAGCGGCCGCGGCACACCCTTCTATTACTTCGCCTATGGCGCTGCGGTTTCGGAGGTTTCGATCGACACGCTGACCGGCGAATACATGGTCGACCGGGTCGACGTGCTGCACGACGTCGGCCGTTCGCTCAATCCGGCGATCGACCTCGGTCAGATCGAGGGCGGCTTCGTGCAAGGGATGGGCTGGCTGACGACGGAAGAGCTCTGGTGGGACGACAAGGGACGGCTTCGCACCCACGCCCCCTCCACCTACAAGATCCCGCTTGCCTCCGACCGGCCGAAGATCTTCAACGTCAAGCTTGCCGAATGGTCGAGCAACGCCGAGAAGACCATTGGCCGCTCCAAGGCGGTGGGAGAGCCGCCCTTCATGCTGCCGATCTCGGTGCTGGAGGCTTTGTCCATGGCAGTCGCCAGTGTGGCCGATTACCGCGAGTGCCCGCGGCTCGACGCCCCGGCAACACCGGAGCGTGTGCTGATGGCCGTCGAGCGTCTGCGCAATCGCTGACGGCCATCACGATTTGCCTCAGATCCGCGGCAGTTCATTGATGCTGAACAGGCGGCGAGCGTTGGCCATCGCCTCCTCGTCGTCGCGGTGCGGGCTATGGACATCCATGAAACCCATGTCTCTCTTGATATGATCGGAGAGCGCGTTGACATCGAGCATCGGCTTGGGGGCAACAAGGCCGCCGAACAGGGCGGCTGTGAGCCGGGCGACCGGCTCGAATGAAAGAAACGCTTTTCTTTCAGTACGTTCGTAAGTGTCGCAAGTCATTTCAGCACCTGTTTCGTCTTGGGAAGTTGACTTGAAGGATGCCGTGGGGGAGGATCGAAATCCAATCGAACATCCGTCTGGATGCATCAAGAGAACTTATCCATGAAGATGTCGAAGCAGTTTCCGCTGAATGCGCTGCGGGTCTTCGAGGCGGTCGCAAGGCTCGGCAGCTTCACCAAGGCCGGTGAAGAGCTGGGCATGACCCAGACGGCCGTAAGCTACCAGGTCAAGTTGATAGAGGAGAATGTCGGCGAGCCGCTGTTCCTGCGGCGCCCGCGCCAGATCTCGCTGACGGAAGTCGGCCAGCGCATGGCGCCGCGCGTCACCGAAGCCTTCGAGATGCTGCAGGAAGCGGTTTCGAATGCCCGTGGCGATATCGACAGCGCGCTCCTGATCAGCTCGACGCCGACCTTCGCCTCGCAATGGCTTGCCCGCAACATCGGCAGCTTCCAGCTCGCCCATCCGAACATCGCCGTTCGGCTGACGACCAGCGACTCGCTCACCGATTTTACCCGCGAGCCGGCCGACCTTGCCATCCGCTCGGGTGCCGGCGTCTGGCCCGGCCTCGACACGCATCCGCTGATGCGGGTGGAATTCAGCCCGATGCTGAGCCCGGCGCTTGCCGAGACCATTGGCGGCGTGCACGAGCCGCGCGACCTGCTGAAGCTGCGCATCATCGATCCCGGTGACCCCTGGTGGCCGATGTGGTTCAAGGCCGCCGGCGTCAAGGATCCCGATCTCGAAGGACGGCCGCACAGCCGTCTCGGCGCGCAATCCTTCGAGGCGCGCGCCGCCATCGCCGGCCAGGGCGTGGCGATCCTGACGCCGGAATTCTACCCCGATGACGTGGCGCTCGGTCGGCTCTACCAGCCCTTCGAGCTGCGCTGCAGCGATGGCTGCGATTATTGGCTCGCCTATCCGCACGCCCGCCGCAACACACCCAAGATCAGGATTTTCCGCGACTGGATCCTCGGCGAACTTTGCGCGCCGAACTTCCTGCAAGCAAATAGCGCTTGAGGAGCGCCGAAGCCCCTTTTCCCCTGCGCGGTTTATGCGCAAAGTGAGGCAACGGAGACAAAGGGGATCTGAATGTACGAGTTCGCCATCGCCTGGGAATGGCTGGCCTTTGCCGTGCGCTGGTTGCACGTCATCACCGCCATCGCCTGGATCGGCTCATCCTTCTATTTCATCGCGCTCGACCTGGGTCTCGTGAAGCGCGATCACCTGCCCGTCGGCGCCTATGGCGAGGAATGGCAGGTGCATGGCGGCGGTTTCTATCACATCCAGAAATACCTGGTCGCACCGGCCTCGATGCCCGAGCATCTCACCTGGTTCAAATGGGAATCCTACGTGACGTGGCTTTCTGGCTTCGCCATGCTCTGTGTCGTCTACTATGGCGGCGCCGATCTGTTCCTGATCGACCGCCACGTGCTCGACATCTCGGCGACCACGGCGATCCTGATTTCGCTCGCCTCGCTCGGCATCGGCTGGCTGTTTTACGATCTGCTCTGCAAGTCGCCGATCGGCAGGAACACCTGGGGGTTGATGGCACTGCTCTATGTGGCGCTGGTCGTCATGGCCTGGGGCTATACGCAGGTCTTCACCGGCCGCGCCGCCTTTCTCCATCTTGGCGCTTTCACCGCGACGATCATGTCGGCCAATGTGTTCTTCATCATCATCCCCAACCAGAAGATCGTCGTCGCCGACCTGATCGCCGGCCGCACGCCGGATCCGAAACTCGGCGCGCAGGCCAAACAGCGCTCGCTGCACAACAACTACCTGACGCTGCCCGTCATCTTCTTCATGCTGTCGAACCACTATCCGCTGGCGTTTGCCACCGCGTTCAACTGGATCATCGCCGCACTCGTTTTCCTGATGGGCGTCACCATCCGCCACTGGTTCAACACCACCCACGCCCGCAAGGGCCGGCCGACCTGGACCTGGCTCGTCACCGCCCTCCTCTTCATCCTGATCATGTGGCTTTCGACCGTGCCGAAGGTTCTGACCGGCGGCGAAAAGGCCGAGGTTGCGCCCGCCTTCAGCCGCTTCGCCGCCAATGCCCACTTCCCTGCAGTCAAGGACACGGTCTCGACACGCTGTTCCATGTGCCATGCGGCAGAACCGGTTTATGAGGGTATCACCCAGGCGCCGAAGGGCGTGATGCTCGAAAGCGACGCGGAGATTGCCGCCCATGCGCGCGAAATCTATATCCAGGCCGGGCGCAGCCACGCGATGCCGCCCGGCAACGTGACAGACATGACGACGGACGAGCGCCAGCTTCTGACAGCCTGGTTCGAAAGCGCCGTCGAGGAAGGCAAGACACAATGACGACCACCCTCATCCGCGGCCGATTGCTGAGCTTTAACCGCGCGCCTACGTCGATCGACGACAGCGCCGCCTACAGCTACGAGAGCGACGGTGCGCTTCTGATTGAGGGTGGACAGATCGCCGCGAGCGGCTCCTATGCTGCGGTCAAGGCAAGCGCGCCTGACGGCGTCGCGGAAGTGGACCATCGCCCGCACCTGATCGTGCCCGGCTTCATCGACACGCATCTGCATTTCCCGCAGATGCAGGTCATGGCCTCCTATGCCGCCAACTTGCTTGAATGGCTGAACACCTACACCTTCCCCGAGGAGTGCCGCTTCGTCGAGACCGCCCATGCGGAGCGCATCGCGACGCGCTTCTTCGATGAGATGGTGCGCTATGGCACGACAACAGCAACCGCCTATTGCTCGGTTCACAAGGCGTCGGCCGATGCCTTCTTCGCCGAGGCGCTGCGCCGTGACATGCGCATGGTCGCCGGCAAGGTGATGATGGACCGCAACGCCCCGCAAGGCCTGCTCGACACGCCGCAGATGAGCTACGACGAAACCCGCGCGGTCATCCGCGAATGGCACGGCAAGGGCCGCAATCATGTGGCGATCACCCCGCGCTTCGCCATCACCTCAACGCCGGAGCAGATGGACGTCGCGAAGTCGCTGGTGCACGAATTCCCCGACCTGCACGTCCAGACGCACCTTTCGGAAAACCGCGACGAGATCGCCTTTACCTGCGAACTCTATCCGGAAGCCAAGGACTACACAGACGTCTACGCCCGCTACGGCCTGCTCGGACCCAAGAGCCTGTTCGGCCACTGCATCCATCTGTCTGAGCGCGAGGCGGATGTCATGAGCGAGACCGGCTCGGTCGCCGTTTTCTGCCCGACCTCCAATCTCTTTCTCGGTTCTGGCCTCTTCCCGCTGCGCGCGCTCAGCCGCCGCGAAAAGCCGGTGCGCACGTCGGTCGCCTCCGACATCGGCGGCGGTACCAGCTATTCCATGCTGAAGACGCTCGACGAGGCCTACAAGATCCTGCAGCTGCAGGGCGAGCGGCTGAACCCGTTCGACAGCTTCTTCATGATGACCCGCGGCAATGCCGAGGCGCTATCGCTGGTCGACAAGATCGGAACCTTGGAAGCCGGCACCGATGCCGATTTCATCGTGCTCGACATGGCCGCGACGCCGGCGATGGCGCTTCGGGCCGAAGTGGTCAACTCTCTGGCAGACGAACTCTTCCTGCTGCAGACCATGGGCGACGACCGGTCGATCGTCGAAACCTATGTCGCCGGCAAGCCGGCAAAATCGGCGCTTGCCGCCGCATGACCGACCAAAACCAGAGAGGTCAAGAAAATTGACCTCTCTGCGTTCTGGCTATTAACAAGCCTCTGCCAAACATGGTAATGGCTCGTTCAATCTCCGTTGGACGAAGGCCTTATCCATGACGCAAATCCTCGAAATCAGCGATCTCAAGGCGCTCGCCAAGCGCCGGGTGCCGAAACTCTTCTTCGACTACGCCGACAGCGGCGCCTGGACCGAAGGCACCTATCGCGCCAACGAGGAGGATTTCGCCAAGGTGAAGCTGCGCCAGCGCGTGCTGGTGGATATGACCGACCGGTCGCTGGAAACGACGATGATCGGCCAGAAGGTGTCGATGCCGGTGGCACTCGCCCCGACCGGCCTCACCGGCATGCAGCACGCCGACGGCGAGATGCTGGCAGCCCAGGCGGCGGAAGCCTTCGGCGTGCCCTTCACGCTCTCGACGATGAGCATCTGCTCGATCGAGGACGTCGCCTCGGTCACCACCAAGCCCTTCTGGTTCCAGCTCTACGTCATGCGCGAACGCGAATTCGTGCTAAACTTGATCGACCGGGCCAAGGCGGCGAAGTGCTCGGCGCTGGTGCTGACGCTCGACCTGCAGATCCTCGGCCAGCGTCACAAGGATCTTCGCAACGGCCTCTCGGCACCGCCGAAGATGACGCCGAAGCACCTCTGGCAGATGGCGACGCGCCCCGGCTGGTGCATGAAGATGCTCGGCACCAAGCGCCGCACCTTCCGCAACATCGTCGGCCACGCGAAAAGCGTCACCGACCTCTCGTCGCTCGGCGCCTGGACGGCGGAACAGTTCGACCCGCAGCTCTCGTGGAAGGATGTCGCCTGGATCAAGGAACGCTGGGGCGGACCGCTGATCCTCAAGGGCATTCTCGACCCCGAGGACGCCAAGATGGCAGCGGCGACCGGTGCCGACGCGATCATCGTCTCCAACCACGGCGGCCGCCAGCTCGACGGCGCCCATTCCTCGATCAGCATGCTGCCGCGCATCGTCGATGCGGTCGGCCATCAGATCGAGGTGCATATCGATGGCGGTATCCGCTCCGGCCAGGACGTGCTGAAGGCCGTCGCCATGGGCGCCAAGGGCACCTATATCGGCCGCCCCTTCCTCTACGGCCTCGGCGCCATGGGCAAGGAGGGCGTCACCAAGACGCTGGAAATCATCCGCAAGGAGATGGACATCACCATGGCCCTCTGCGGCAAGCGCGATATCAACGACGTGGATCGTTGCATTCTGGCGGAATAGGCCGCGGCACCAGCCACTCCCGCCCTCATTCCTGTGCTTGTCACAGGAATCTCTAGCAGTTCCGTTGGAACTGCGGGACCAGCACAAGTCCTTGGGCTGAAAGGTCTTTTGACCCGACGGACGTCGGGCCGCTGGATCCCCGCCACAAGGGCGAGGATGAGGGAGCTTGGAGTGACCCTTCCGGCAAAACGCGATGCGAGCGCAAGCCTCCTAAGCCTCAACTACCCCGGTAGGTCGAATAGCCGTAGGGCGAGAGAAGCAGCGGCACGTGATAATGGCTGGCCGGATCGGCGATGCCGAAGCGCAAGGGGATGCGGTCGAGGAAGGCCGGCTCCGGCAGTGTTACGCCTGACCGGCGCAGATAGTCGCCGGCATGGAACACCAGCTCGTAATTGCCGGCCATGAAGCCGATGCCTTCGACCATCGGGCCGTCGACGCGGCCGTCGCTGTTGGTATGTACGGTGCGGATCAGCTGCCGCTCTTCCCCCTCCAGCCAGTAGAGGTCGATGCGCAGCCCCTCGGCCGGTTTGCCGAGAGCGGTATCGAGAACATGGGTGGTCAGGCGGCCGGTACTGCTCATGGCTTCTCTCTTCTCACACATTGGCGCGGGATGCTGTCAGAAGCCGCGCGCACGTCCTGCTAGATAGCGCTGTCTATGACGAAGGGCTCTTCATAGAAGAACTCCTCGAGATTGTTGCCCGGCCCTTCGCGGTCGACGATGAGGAAATCGCTGACGGCGCCGACGGACATCAGCGGGTGGTGCCAGATATTGCGGCCGTAGTTGACGCCCTGCCGGCCGTTCGCCTGGAAAACGCGCGGCGTGCCCGGGCGCCCGTCCTCGTCGTCCGCCACCACGACGAGCCATGGGCGGTCATCGAGCGGCGAAAAGCTCTGGCTGCCGAGCGGGTGGCGCTCCATCATCGTCACCGAATAGGGGAAAGACCGCGGCTGGCCGCGGAAGATGTTGATGATGACATTGGCGCCGTCGCCGACGACATCGGCACGCGCAAGACCGTGGAAACGTTCCGTGTTGCCGCCGTTGATGTGGCGCATCGTTGCGGGATCGGCTTCGATGATGGTGCCGAAGGGAGCGAAGGCCTCGCGTGTCAGCGGTTCGATTTTGAGCAGGCGCGACATTATGCGGAGACCTCGCAAGACGATTTTGCGCTTGCGGATGTCCGATCCAGTTCGAGGGCCCTCCTCATGAGCGGGGACAGGCATCGAACGGTTTTGTCAGGCATTTTCGTCTCCAGGAATCATCGACTGCAGGCGCAGGCGGGCGATTTTCTCGACCTGTGCGCAAGCGGTTTCAAATTCCTCTTCGGGCGAATTGTCAATGCGGCTTTGGAAGGAGGCAAGAATTTGCCCCTTGGTCAGCCCCTTCACCGCGATGATGAAGGGGAAGCCGAATTTTTTCGTGTAGGCGTCGTTGAGCGCGGTGAAGCGCTCATGCTCCTCTGGTGTCAGTCGGTCGAGGCCGGCAGACGCCTGCTCTGCCGTCGAGTCCGCCGTCAGCTTACCGGCGATCGCCAGCTTGCCGGCAAGATCGGGGTGCGCGCGCAGCACCTGCATCTTCTCGCGCGGCAGCGCCGTGCGAAAGGCCTGGCAGAGCGCCGAATGCACCGTGCCCGCCGTCAGCCCGGTCGCCGCGGCTCGGTCGTAGGCGCGTTCGGCAACCCAGGGCGAGTGCTCGAACACGCCACCGAAACGGGCAACGAAGGCATCACGGTCGGTCATCAGAGCGCCCCTTCCGGCTTGTGGTGCTGGTACCAATGGTTGGCGATGTCAATGCGACGCGGCACCCAGACCTTGTCGTGCGACATGACGTAGTCGATGAAGCGAGCGAGCGCAGCAGCGCGGCCCGGGCGGCCGACGAGACGGCAGTGAAGGCCGATATTCATCATCTTGGCGTCGCCCTGGCGACCTTCCTCGTAGAGCACGTCGAATGTGTCCTTGAGGTAGCTGAAGAACTGGTCGCCGCTGTTGAAGCCCTGCGGCGTCGCAAAGCGCATGTCGTTGGCATCAAGCGTATAGGGAATGATCAGGTGCGGCTTGTCGGCCGAAAGACCCGGCACCCAGTAGGGCAGTTCGTCGGCGTAGCTGTCGCAGGAGTAAAGGAACCCGCCTTCCTCCAGCACCAGCTTCAGCGTATTGGCCGAAGGCTTGCCCTGGTAGATGCCGAGCGGCCGCTCGCCGGTGAGCTCCGTGTGCAGGCGGACGACTTCGCGGATATGCTCGCGTTCGACCTCTTCCGGCACGTCCTTGTATTCCAGCCAGCGCAGACCGTGGCTGGCGATTTCCCAGCCGGCTTCCTTCATGGCAGCGACCGCTTCCGGATTGCGCGCCATGGCCTGCGTCACGCCATAGACGGTCAGCGGGACGTTGCGGCTGGTGAACATGCGCCACAGCCGCCAGAAGCCGGAACGGGCACCGTATTCGTAGATCGATTCCATGTTGAGGTTACGCTGGCCAGCCCAGGGCTGCGCGCCGACAATTTCCGACAGCAGGCACTCGGACGCTGGGTCGCCATCGAGAATGCAGCTTTCGCCGCCCTCTTCGTAGTTCAGCACGAACTGCACGGCGATGCGCGCATCGCCCGGCCAGTTTGCCTTCGGCGGATTGCGGCCGTAGCCAACGAGGTCGCGCGGATACTTAGTCTCAGACATCAAATCACCCTTCGAATTTTTAGGAACGGTATCACCGCCGACCGGATTGTCGATACCGAAATGACGTGAGGCAGGGCAGCGGCAGCGCCACGGCCCTGACGGAAATTACCAGAAAAATTCGGCTGAGCCCGAGGTTGAGAGATTTTTCGAAACAGCGTTGAATGGATCGGCAAGGACAACGGCCCTCATCGAGATGAAATCCTACATTCAAGCGCTCCGCGAAAAAGTCGGTTCCGGCCTGCTTCTCTGCCCGTCAGTGGCGGCCGTCATTGTCGATTCCGATGGCCGGGTCCTCTTGCAGGAGAAAGCAAGTGGCGAAGGCTGGAGCCTGCCGGCCGGCGCGATCGAGCCGGGCGAGACGCCTGTCGATGCGGTCATCCGCGAGGTCATGGAGGAAACCGGCTATCCGGTCTCGGTCGAGCGGATACTGGGCGTCTTCGGCGGAGAAGCGTTTCGCTACACCTACCCGAACGGCGACCACGTCGAATATGTGGTTACCCTCTATCGATGCCGGATCGTCGGTTCCCAGCAGCCGATCACCGATGGCGAAACGAAGTCGCTGCGCTACTTCGCGCCGGCGGACATGCCGGATCTCGGCCTGCCCTATCCGAAAGCGCTGCTCTTTGCAGCTTCGCCCGCGTCCGTTTCCGGTTAGCGCTGCGCCATCAGCGCAGCGACGATCAGCGGCAGCGGCCGGACCGCGCCTTGCGGCGCCAGCGACGGATCGGCGGCGGCCCGCTTCGCCCGCTCTGCGCGCGTGTTCGTCGAGATCTTGCCGAGCGGGTGCTGTGAATGCACCCGCATGGGTGCGCCCGTCTCCTGCTCGACAAACAGCGCAAGGCTGCCGATCGAAAGCGGTTTTGATAGGCAGGGCTCGAACAGGTCGCGAAGCGGCGCCTCGACTCGCCGCATCGCGTCTGGCGCAAGCGGACCGGTCAGCATCATGTGGAAACGGTATTCGTCCATCACATGCGGATCGCCCCAACGGTGCAGGTTGGAGAACTGTGGCGCGGTCAGCCGATCCGGATCGGAGCGCTCGATCTCGTCTTCGCTGAGCGGCGCGCGGAAGGCGTCGAACTCCTGGACGACGTTGGCCGCAAGCAGATGCATGGCCGTGCTCGGCACCTGCGGCATCAGCCCGAAGCATCGGCCGATGCGGGCGACCTCCAGGCGATCGATTTCGAACGGAGTCTGGGCGCCGGCAAAATGCATCAGCGCCTTCAGAAGCTTCGGTTCCGTCATGTCCGGATGCAGGCGGAACGGCGACATCATCACTGCATGAAAGCCGAAGCGTCGCGGAACCGCCGTGTGATAGGCGACATCCGCGGCGCTCAAGCCCGCGACCGAAGGCAATTCGGCAGGTTCCCCGGAATAGACATTGCGCCCCAGCCAGCTTGCAGCGGTCGCGGAAAGCGGGTCGGCCATCGGCGGCGTAAAACAAATGGCATAGCGCATCGGCTGGCTCCGGGTATCCGTCAGCGCAGGATGAGCAATAGCTGCGGTTTTCCGCCCTCACCCCGACTTGTCCAATGGCCGCGTCTTAGGTGATTTGCGTGACAGATTGACGAAGTCGGCCGGGGATGCGCGCGGCAGCGGTACGAACGTCACCCCTCGTTTTTCGGAACCATCCGGCCCATCACCCGTTCCTAAAAGGTAGGAAAACAAGGATGGAGAAGAAGCGTGACCTATCACAATGCGAACCTTCAGGACGCCCGGATCAAGGAGACCCACGACCTGATCGCAAGCGACAAGGTTGAAGGCACGAGGGTCTATGGCCCCGACGACAAACACATCGGCTCGATCGAGCGCGTGATCATCGAGAAGCGCAGCGGGCGCGTCGCCTATGCGGTGCTCGGCTTCGGCGGTTTTCTCGGCCTCGGCGAAGACCACTATCCATTGCCTTGGGCAAAGCTGACCTATGACGAGAAGCTCGGCGGCTATCGCACTGATGTGACTCGCGATCAGGTCGAAAACGCGCCGAAATATCACGGCACCGAAGAATACGACTGGAACGCGGAAAACGGACGCCGTGTCTACGGTTACTACGGCGTGCCGCCCTACTGGATGTAATGCCTGACTTTCGATCTTTCGGGTCCCGCCTCGGGCGGGGCCCTTCGCATGTCCGGCCCTAAAGACGTTTCTCGCGAAGTGCGGCTATGTGATTCCGACAGAAGAAAGAATCGGGAATATCGATCGCCGGAGAACCGGCGATCTCTTCGACGACGAAACGCGCCAGGCGGTGGGCGATGCCGAAGCTCACCTTGAACCCGCCGGTCAGGACCGAGACGTTCGGATGGTCCGGATGTCGGCCTGCCATCGGCTCGCGCCCCGTCGCTTTCGGGCGCAACCCTGCCCATCGCTCCACCACCTCGGCACCCGCCAGGCGCGGCGCGAGCGCTACGGCGCGCCGAAGCAGCTCATCCAGCTGCTCGTCCGTCGACAGGGGATCGGCAAAACTGTTTTCGCTGGTGCTGCCGACCGCCACACGTCCGTCGTCATGCGCGATGATGTAAACGCCGTCGGCAAAGATCACCGGAAGCGCCGGATCGATCTCCGCCCGCAGCAGTGCCGCCTGCCCCTTGACAGCCGTGCCGCTCGTTTCCGCCAGCGGCACCGACACGTCGTCGATCAGTTGAAAACTGCCGACGCCGGCCGCGATGATGCAATGCTCGAAATCGATCCGGGTGCCATCGTCGAGTTCGACCCGGCCGCGTTCCGGCTCGATCCGGCGCACGCCCCTGCCCTCGTCTAAATAGGCGTTCGGTGCCTGCAGGAGCGCTGTGCGGAGCGCAGCAAGCATGCGACGCGGCGAAACCCGTGCGGCGAGCGTGTCGAAGACCATGCCATGCGCCGCCGCGGCAGCACCCGGCCAGCCCTCAGGCCCGTCGTCCTTCACGTGCCAGTGGAACTGCCTGTCGGCCGCGCGCCAATGGCTCCGTGCATCCTGCTCGTGCCGGAGGGCGATATCGCGCAGGTGAGGCCTGGCAAGCGGGATCAAACGACCTGTCCGCCGATAGCCGGTCGAAAGGCCTGTCTCCGCCTCGAGCGCCGCGATCTCTTCCTCGAGCGTCACAAGCGCGTCGAATTGGAACTGCTTCTTATCGTTCCAGCGATCCGGCATATGCGGCATGAGCGCGCCCAAAAGGCCACCGCTGGCGCCTGCACCGATCGCTTGTTGCTCGACGACCCGCACGGTCATGCCCCTGCGCGTGGCGCAAATGGCGGCCCACAGCCCCATGATGCCGCCGCCGACGACCAAAAGCTCGCTCATCGATTGACCTTCTCCGGCCGGCGGATTATCGCCTTGGCCATGACAGGATCCGCAGACCCGATCGAGCCCCCGGCGCACCAGAACCTTGATTGGCACGAGGGCGATATGCCCTATTCCCGGGAGTTTGGCGATCACTTTTATTGCCGCACCGACGGGCGGCTGGAGTGCGGCCACGTCTTCCTGTCGGGCAACGGCCTGCCCGATCGTTGGGTCGGTGCGGGCACCTTCCGCATCGGCGAACTCGGCTTCGGTACCGGGCTCAATTTCTGCGAGACGTGGCGCCAGTGGAAGATGACCGCGGCCGCTGGCGACCAGTTGCAGTTCGTGTCCTTCGAACGCTTTCCGATGGCGGCCGAAGAGATTTCGCGCGCCCTCAGCCATTGGCCGGAGATCGACACGGAGCGCCGGGCGCTGGCCTCGCGCTGGCCGGCCGAGCCTGATGGTGATGTCCAGATCGACTTTGGTGACGGCGTCAGCCTCACGGTCGTCTGCGGCGCGGCACTCGGCGGCGTCGCCCGCGCGGAAGACCCGTTCGAAGCCTGGTATCTCGACGGCTTCGCGCCGTCGCGCAATCCCGACATGTGGTCGGTGGACCTGATGCGGCTGGTCTTCGAAAAGACCACGCCCGGCGGCAGCTTCGCCACCTATGCCGCCGCCGGTTTCGTCCGACGCAATTTGCAGGCCGCAGGCTTTGCCGTCGAGAAGCGCAAGGGTTTTGCCGGCAAACGCGAGATGCTGCGGGGCGACCGAGCCTAGCGCTGGTCGCGATTGCGGCCTGCCTTGAACGGTTGCGCCACCCGACTGCAGAAATGCGTCAGCGCAAGCGTTTTACTCCACAAGAGAACTGAACTGTCGCAAATGGCGGGCCATCGCCGTCTCGAATCTGCGACACACTCCCCATCGGCAACACGGTGGGTCTTTCATGAACGACGATCAGTTTCCCGATGCAGCAACCGGCGACGCAGCCTCGACCCCGCTGGAGCGCCGACGCCGCCCGGGCGGGCGCAGCGCCGAGCGTGTGCGCAAGTCTCCCGGCGGGAAATACCTCAATCTTGTCAATACGCTGGCGAAATCCACCGTACTTTCGGATGATGCACTTGAATCTGTGCATGAGGCATCGCTGACGATCCTCGAAGAGATCGGCATGGACGTTATCCTGCCGGAGGCGCGCGAGCGGATGAAGGCGGCTGGCGCCGACGTGACGCCCGGCACCGACCGGGTGCGCTTCGACCGCGGCCTGATCATGGACATGATCGCCTCTGTTCCTCCGGCCTTCACCATGCACGCCCGCAACCCGGCCCGCAATGTCGCGATCGGCGGCAACAATCTCGTCTTCGCCCAGATCGCCAGCGCGCCGTTCGTCGCAGACCGGGACGGCGGCCGCCGCACCGGCAACCAGGAAGACTACCGAAAGCTGGTGAAGCTCGCGCAGTCCTATGACATCGTCCACACGACCGGCGGCTATCCGGTCGAGCCGGTCGACATCCATGCCTCGGTGCGCCACCTCGATTGTCTCTCCGACATGGTGAAGCTCACCGACAAGGTGTTCCACGTCTATTCGCTGGGCAAGCAGCGCAACACCGACGGCATCGAGATCGCCCGCATCGGCCGTGGCATCACGATGGAGCAGATGGAGCGCGAGCCGTCGCTCTTCACCATCATCAACACCTCCTCGCCGCTCCGGCTCGACGGGCCGATGCTGCAGGGCATCATCGAGATGTCCTCGCGCAACCAAGTGGTGGTCGTCACGCCCTTCACGCTCGCCGGCGCCATGGCGCCGGTGACGATCGCCGGTGCGCTCGTCCAGCAGAACGCCGAAGCGCTCTGCGGCATCGCCTTCACCCAGATGGTCAGGCGCGGCGCACCTGTGATGTATGGCGGCTTCACCTCCAACGTCGACATGAAGACCGGAGCGCCCGCCTTCGGCACGCCGGAATACATGAAGGCGGTGGTCGCCGGGGGCCAGCTCGCCCGCCGCTACAACATCCCCTACCGCACCTCGAACACCAACGCCGCCAATACGCTGGACGCTCAAGCGGCCTACGAATCCGCCATGTCGCTCTGGGCGCTGACGCAAGGGGGCGGCAATTTCGTCATGCATGCCGCCGGCTGGACCGAAGGTGGGCTTACGGCCTCCTTCGAGAAGTTCATTCTCGACGTCGACATGTTGCAGATGGTGGCAGAATACCTGACCCCGCTCGATGTCAGCGAAGATGCGCTGGGCCTCGATGCCGTGCGCGACGTCGGCCCGGGCGGCCATTACTTCGGCACGCTGCACACGCTGCAGCGCTACGAGACCGCCTTCTATTCACCGATCCTGTCGGACTGGCGCAACTTCGAGACCTGGACCGAAGCCGGGCGGCCGACGACATACGATCACGCCAACCGGATCTTCAAACAGAAGCTGAACGAATACGAGCGCCCGCCCCTCGATCCGGCGATCGAGGAGGAACTCGATGCCTTTGTCGCCAAGCGCAAGGCCGAGGGCGGCGTCCCCACCGACTTCTGACGGGACGCCTTGGGTAAACCGGAAAGCGTTACGAAGTCCGGCTGCGGCCGAGCCTTAAGGAAACACCGCGGCCCGTGCCGTTGCGATCAGTTGCTCGGTGGTTGCAGCCACGCAGTTGCGGTCGATCTCGGCGACTGTCCGCTCGCGGACATGGGCGGAAAGCTGCTTGCGGAGATCGCCAAGCGTCCGGGGTGCTGCGCAAATCACCAGGCTGTCGAAGGCATGGTTGGCGGCGTAGCTCTCCAGCCTTCCGGCCACGTCCGCAACAAAGCGCTGCTGCTCCTCGCGAACGGGATGGCTCTTGTATTCCATGGCCGAGCGGCCGTGTCCGACGGACGAATGCGACCGGCCCGGCTTGTCGGCCATGATGTCCTGAACGCGCTTCGGTTCGGTGTGAAAGGTCTCCTCCTCCGGCCGCTGGCGCTCTCCCTTCAACAGGTTCACGCCCTTGACGATGCGCGCGGTGTTGCCATCCGCGGCCAGTATCCAAGTCCGGTTCTGCACGATTGTCTCCCAGTGAAAGGTGTGGATCGCGAAGGGTCATGAAGACCCTGTAAAGGAAACGAACGAGCGGCGATCCGGTTCCATCGGAAGGTGGCGATGATGCTGATTATTTGGCCGGATGCGCCGGTCACATCCGCGCGATATAGGCTTCGAAGCTGCGTTCCGGCGTCACCTCGTAACGCTCGCGCTGGACACGAAGCGTGCTGATCCTGTCGACCCGGAAATCGCGGAAATCCGACCTCAGTTCGCACCAGCCCGTCAGCAGCCAGAAGTGGCCGAAGACGCTGAGGCCGAGCGGCCAGATGGTGCGCTCGGAATGTTCGTCCTTGAGGCTGTCATAGGCCAGGCGAAGCTTGCGGCGACCGGCGATCGCCAGGCGGATCTCGCCGAGCAGCGCCGGCGGTTCCGGCTGGAGCGAAGAGCGGAAGGCGCGAAGGGGCGCGGCTGTCAGCCGCTGCCGATGTTCGGGCGGCAGACCATGGGCGATCTTCTCCATCGCCTCGCGCGCCGCCTGGGCGAGCCTGCCGTCGCCGAGCATCTGCACGGCGCGGGCGCCGAAAGCGAGCGCTTCGAGCTGCTCGAAGGTAAAGGCAAGCGGCGGCGCATCGAACGCACCGCGCAGGAGATAGCCGACACCGCGTTCGCCGTCGATCGGCGCGCCGGAGGCGATCAGGTGCTCCATGTCGCGATAGATGGTGCGCTGGGCGACCTCCATCTTCTCGGCGATCTCGCGCGCCGTCATCACCCGGCCGCTCGCGCGCAGGAGCTGGATGATGCGAAACAGCCGGTCGGCGGGTCTCATGCCTGGCCTCCCCGCGGCAAGACTTCGTTCAAAAGGGCTACCGCGCGCCTCGCGTCTCCACAAGCACGGCACCGTCGATAATGGCCATAAGGCTGTCAGTTGCCCTGTGTTAAATCAAGCGACAACTCACAGGGAGCCTCATCATGACCAGCGATCACATCCTTGAACTCGCCGTCTGCATCGTCACCGACAGGCCGGCGGCCACAGCCACGCGCCAGCGAGCGATGCAGGCCGTTTCCCGCTATCCGGGCTTCGTCTCCTGGCGTGCGGTCGATTCCTGCGAGACCTCGGGCATGTTCGCAGACCTGGTCGAATGGGAGACACTGGAGGCTGCGCAATCGGCCGGAGAGCGCGTCCGGGTCGATCCGGAGTTCGCACCTTACGCAGCGACGATCAGCGCGGTAATGCTCGTGCAGCATTTTAGCGGCGGCCAGAGGATCTGACCGGCCCGGAATTGGACGAGCAAAGGACTGCCTGAGCGATGGCCGAACCACTGAAGAATCTGCTGCACCCCGGTGTCGTCATCGCCATCGCCGATGCGCTCGAACGCAACGCCGCCGGTTTCGACCGCAAGAGGTTCGTGGCGCTTGCGGGTGACGGGCTGGAGGCGCTGGAGCTGATGCAGCGCTCGCTGCAGATCCGCGACGCGCTGGTCGAGACGCTGCCGAAGGCGTTTCCGGAGGCGGCCGCCAACCTCCACGCCTGCCTTCCTCGCGACGGCGCCGACGGCATCAGCGGCTGGTCGCTCCTGCCCTTCAGCCAGTACGTCGCCTTGCGCGGCCTCGACGACTTCGACCTTTCGCTGTCGCTGCTGCGGGCGCTGACGCCGCATTTCACAGCCGAGTTCGGCATCCGCATCTTCATCGATCGCGACCAGGAGCGCGCCCTCGCGACGATCCGGGACTGGACGAAGGATCCCAACCATCACGTCCGGCGACTGGCGAGCGAAGGCACCCGCCCGCGCCTGCCCTGGGCGATGCGACTGCCGCAGCTCATCCGCGATCCGCAGCCGATCCTGCCGATCCTGATCGCGCTTCTCGACGACCCCGAGGAGTATGTGCGCCGCTCGGTTGCCAACAGCCTCAACGACATCGCCAAGGACCATTCGGATCTGGTGGCTGCTTTCGTCGCCGAACATATCGGCGACGCATCGCCGGAGCGCCGCCAGCTTCTGCGCCACGCCTCGCGCACGCTGCTGAAGCAGGGGCACACGGACGCGCTCGGCAATTTCGGTTTCGCTCCCCCGGCCCGCATCAATGCGCGCTTTTCGCTCGATCGTTCGGACATCGTGCTTGGCGAAAGCCTCGGCCTGCGCCTCGCCGTCAGCCATGACGCCGAGACGAGCCAGAAGGTGATGATCGACTACGCCGTGCACCATCGCAAGGCAAACGGTGCGACCTCGCCGAAAGTCTTCAAGTGGACATCCGCGACGCTTGTCCCCGGCGGCTCGATCGAGATCGAGAAACGCCATGCGATCCGGCCCATTACCACCCGTCGCTATTACCCGGGCGCGCATCGCATCGTCATCCTCGTCAACGGCCAGGAAGCGGCAGAAGCGGGCTTCGATCTCGCGCTTGAGTAGATCTCATTTCGCACCTGCGAAAAGATGGACCTTGACTTTTTCGTCCAAACCAACGACATGGTGCCCAGCGTCACCTTCCGGCCGCCGCGTGAGCGCGCCCTCGGCAGACATCGAAAGCCGAGAAGAAGGATAGCGCACATATCACCGCGATAGGCGGTACAGCACAGGCGCTTGACGACTTAATTCAACCCACAAGTTCCCAATTCACGCGGGGTTCTTGACGCCGAACGACACCGGAACAGCAACAATGCGGTTCCGGCGAATGCGTTTGGCGCCCCCAAAAGGTATATGCATTTGTCCACCTTTAAAGATCTCGGCCTCTCCGAGCACATTCTGGAAACCCTGACTGCCAACGGCTTCGAAAAGCCGACCCCGATCCAGGCTCAGGCGATCCCGCTGGTGCTGAAGGGCAACGATCTCATCGGTCTCGCCCAGACCGGCACCGGCAAGACGGCCGCCTTCGGCCTGCCGATGATCGAGAAGCTCGTTGCCGAAGGCAAGCGCCCCGATCCGCGCAACATTCGCGCCCTGGTTCTGGCGCCGACCCGCGAACTGGTCAACCAGATCGCCGCCAACCTCAAGCTGTTCGTCAAGAAGTCACCGCTGAAGATCGGCGTTGTCGTTGGCGGCGTCTCGATCAACAAGCAGACCGAACAGCTCGCCCGCGGTGTCGACATCCTGGTCGCAACCCCCGGCCGCCTGCTCGACCTCGTTGCCCGCAAGGCCGTGACGCTGACGCAGGGCCGCTACCTGGTGCTCGACGAAGCCGACCAGATGCTCGACCTCGGCTTCATCCACGACCTGCGCAAGATCTCCAAGCTGGTGCCGAAGAACCGCCAGACGCTGCTCTTCTCGGCCACCATGCCGAAGCAGATCGCCGAGCTTGCTGGCGAGTACCTGACCAACCCGGTCAAGGTCGAAGTCACGCCTCCGGGCAAAGCTGCCGACAAGGTCGAACAGTATGTTCACTTCGTTCCCGGCAAGGACCTGAAGACGACCATCCTGAAGAAGACGCTGACAGACAACCCGGACGGCCTGTCGCTGATCTTCAGCCGCACCAAGCATGGCGCCGAGAAGCTGATGAAGCATCTCGACCACGTCGGCTTCAAGGCCGCCTCGATCCACGGCAACAAGAGCCAGGGCCAGCGCGAGCGCGCGCTCAAGGCCTTCCGTGACGGCGAGATCCGCGTGCTGGTCGCGACCGACGTCGCCGCCCGCGGCATCGACATCCCCGGCGTTACTCACGTCTACAACTACGACCTGCCGGAAGTGCCGGATGCCTATGTTCACCGCATCGGCCGCACCGCGCGCGCCGGCCGCGACGGCATCGCCATCGCCTTCTGCGCGCCGGACGAAATCCGCCTGCTGCGCGACATCGAGAAGCTGATGGGCATCAACATTGCCGTTGCCAGCGGCGAGGCTCCCGCCGACCAGGCGCGTCCGGCCAAGGGCCGCGGCGGCCGAGGCAACAACGGCGCCGGCCACCGCAAGGGCAATGGCGGCGGTCACCACCAGAACGGCGGCCGTCCGCCGCGCCGTGAGCGTCCGGCCGGCGAGCCGGTTGCTGCGACCAGCGGCTTCACCGGCGACGACCTTTTGCGCGACGAGCGTCGCCCGCAGCGCCAGGAGCGCCGTGATCACGGCCATCCGCAGACCGACGGCCGTGGCGAAGGCAACCGCAACCACGAAGGCAAGAAGCACCACGGACGTCCCGGCCAGAAGCAGGGCGAACGTCGTGACCGCAACCATGGCGGCCGCAACGAAAACCGTGGTGGTGGCGAGCGTCGCGAAGGCGGCCAGGGCCAGCGTCGGGGCAATGGCGGCAATCGCGGCCACCAGGGCTGACCGAGGCGCTGCGCGTCAACCGGGCGCGCAAAAGCCAGCGTAGAATTTTGAAATGTGAACGGCGGGTTGCTTCGGCCCGCCGTTTTAGTTTTGGGCCATGCGCATGTCGCTATTGCAAAACCGCTTCACACTCTCGCGCGTCGTGCTTCACGCCTGCTTGCGGTTGGTGAGATAGACGCCAGCAACAGCAATGATGGTGCCGATGACCATCGGCAGCGTCAGCGCTTCGCCGAAGAAGAGCCACGCCTGCACGGCGGCAAGCGGCGGCACGAGATAGATCAGCGACGCTGCGCGCGACACCTGCCCTCGACGGATCAGATAAAGCAGCAGCGCGATCGCGCCCATCGAGAGCCCGAGAACCGACCAGGCAAGTGCCAGAACCACCTGGAGGTTCCAGGTGACGTGCAGGTCTTCGAGCATCAGCGCCAGCGGGATCGTCACGATCAGCGCGCCGAGATATTGCAGCGCTGCGATGGTGCGGATGTCACCGCTCTGCAGATGGCGCTTCTGGTAGAGCGTGCCATAGGTGACGGCGCCCATGCCGAGCACGTTGATGATCACAGGCAGAAAGTGGATCGGCGTCGCCCCCGTGTCGATCGCCAGCACCTTCGGCAGGACGGCAAGCGCAATGCCGAAGAAGCCGAGCACCAGCCCGAGCTTCTGCTGCGTGCTCAGCCTCTCGTCGATGACGAAGGCCGCGGCGACCGCGGTCATCAGCGGCTGCAGGCCGGCGATGATGCCGGAAATGCCGGCCGGCACGCCCTCGCCGATCGCCCACCAGACCGACCCGAGATAGAGCCCGTGCAGGAACATGCCGGACACGATCGCATGACCGGCCATTTTCCAGGACTTCGGCCATCGTGCGCCGGTGACGACGCAGAACAGGATGAAGAGCGCGATCGCCAGCGTGTAGCGCAACACGAGAAAGGTCAGCGGATCTGCGTAGACCGCAGCATATTTCGCCACCACCCAGCCGGTGGACCAGAGCAGAACGAAGATGGCGGGAGCCAGACGGGCGAGCATGGTGAGCCTATCGGAATGACGGCGGCAGGTGGAAGCAATGAACCGCCCTCGCTGAAGCGCGTCGGGCTGTTGTAACGCTTTGATCTGCCGCTGATTTCGCGCTCAAATCCCTCCGATTTAAGCACTCATGCAAGTATCCGCGCCGGTATCGATGGTCAAAGCAATTTTTCTGATGGGAAGCATCAGCCAATCGGAACCATCAGCCTGAGCGAGGATAGCGACAGCGAGACGAAACCGGGATCGTACTCCTCGCGATAGTGCAGCGGGGCGGTATCGACCGCGTGGCCTTCGGCCGCGATCCAGTCGAACATTCTCTGGTAATGGGCAAAGACGTCGCCACTATCAGGGTGATGCAGGGCCGTGACGAAGCGCATGGCCGGCAGGTCGACAAAGCCTGGGTGCACGGTCGTCTCTGCCTTGTCGGAAACATAGCCGACGAGATAGCGGAATCCATCCGGGCGATCGTTCCAGGAGATGCCGACCAAGGCTGCATGATCGCCTGGATGCAGATGCTGGTGATGCCCCTGCATTTCGGCGATCAGCCGGCGAACGGCACCATCGGCCGCCTCGCCGAAGGTGCCCTCCCAGAACGATCCGGAAATGCGCTGTGCGGGTCTCTCGACAATTTCGAACACCATGGTCGCCTCTTAAAAAAGAGATCCTGCAGCGATTGCCAGGGGTCTCCCGCATGGCAAGCCCTGGAGCAAAACGGAATTTGCCTCAAAGCAGTTCCACGAAGGCCCGCGCCGCGTGGCTGAACTGCCTCTCGCGGTGGGTCAAAAGCTCGAAGCTGCGCTCAGCCAGTTCGAACGGCAGTTCCACGAGCCGGCCGCTATCGACGAAAGGTTGTGCTGCGAGCCGGGAAACGGCCGTGACGAAAGGACCGCTTTCGACCGCCGTCAGCACCGCCTCGTTCGAGGGCAGCTCAAGCTCGATCCTGAGCCGATCGACGTCTGCTCCATGATCATTCATCGATTGCAGGAACATTGCCCGCGTGCCGGAGCCTTCCTCGCGCAGCACCCAGCGCGCAGAAAGCAGCATTTCCAGATTGACGGCAGCCCCAACGAACGCGTGCAAGGGCGCGGCATAGACGGCGATGCGATCGACGGCGACGCGGCGATGGTCGAGCTTGGCGCCATCCACGCGCCCCTCGACGAAGCCGAGCTGCGCCGTGCCCTCTTCCACCGCCTCGGCGACGACGGCCGTGTTGCGCACGGTGAGCTTCACATCGACCTGGGGATAGTCGTGGGTGAAGCGGGCAAGGCGCGACGGCAGCCAATAGCTCGCGACCGTCTGGCTGGCAGCGATCGACAGTTCGCCGCGGCGAAGCTCCGAGAGATCGCGCAGGCAGGCAGTGGCGGCGAGCGCCCGGGCGAGCACCGCCTTTGCCTCCGGCAGGAAGATCTTGCCGGCATCGGTCAGCGTCAGGCCGCGGCCGACGCGATCGAACAATCTGATGTCGTGCTGGGTTTCGAGCGCCGCGATGGCCGCGCTTGCGGCCGACTGCGTGACGTTCATCGCCTCGGCGGCTTTGGTCATGTGCAGCCGCTCGGCGACCGCGACGAAGATTTTAAGCTGATCGAGTGTCATGGAAGATCAATCGCAAAAATCGATCAGAATGACAAGAATAATCCGTTAGACTGATTCATGGATGAGCGTAGGTTGCGCCCATGTTCAGATCGCATTCCCCATTTCGCTCCCAATTTTCCTCAGTCGCCTCCCGCCTGACGTGCATTCTTCCGGGCCTTTTCCTCTGCTGTCTCGTCGCACTTGCGGCCATCGGTCTGGAATGGATCGAGCGGCGCTGGACCGGCCGCGCCTGGCTGGAAGCGCTCGTTCTCGCGATCCTTCTCGGCGCTATCGTCCGCACCCTCTGGACGCCCGGCCCCCGCTTCCTCTCCGGCATCCACTTCTCGGCGAAAGTCCTGCTGGAGACAGCGATCGTGCTGATCGGCGCGATGCTGAGCTTCGACGCGATCGCCGCGAGCGGGCCGACCCTGCTCGTCACCATCGTCGCCATGGTTCTTCTGTCGATTTCCACCGGCTACCTGATTGCGCGCATGCTCGGGCTGCCGAAACGCCTGGCGACCTTGATTGCCTGCGGCAACGCCATCTGCGGCAACTCGGCGATCGCCGCCGTCGCACCGGCCATCGGTGCCCGCGGCGAGGAGGTCGCAGCTGCAATTTCTTTTACCGCCATCCTCGGCATCGCCGTCGTCCTGTCGCTGCCCTTCGTCGGCGGTTGGCTCGGCATGACGCCCCAGGGCTACGGCGTCTTTGCCGGCATGACCGTCTATGCCGTACCCCAGGTCCTGGCCGCGGCCAGCCCCTTCAGCCCGCTCTCGATCCAGGTGGGCACGCTGGTCAAGCTCGTGCGCGTGCTGATGCTCGGCCCCGTCGTCTTCTGCTTCTCGCTAATTGGCAGCCGCGATACCGAGCCGGAATGCAAAGCGCCCGGACAACGGAAGTCGCGCCTCGCCACGATCCTCCATTTCGTTCCCTGGTTCATTCTGGGTTTCCTCGCCGTTGCGATCGCCCGCAACAGCGGCGCAATCTCCGACACACTCGCGACCGACGCCGTGACGGTCTCCACCTGGCTGACGGTCATCGCGATGGCCGCCCTCGGCCTTGAGGTCGACATCCGCGCGCTCGCCCATTGCGGGCCGCGTGCAAGTGCTGCCGCCACATTGTCGCTGCTGGTGCTCTGTGTCCTCGCGGTCCTCGCGATCGTCTGCCTGGGTCTCGGCTAGCTTCGGCGCCCGCGTCCAAATTTAGAGCAAGTGCATATTTCTTGCCCACCCGGTCGCAACCACTTTCTGCGACCGGATGCGGCTGCCCTGTCGTTGGGCAGATTTCCCCGCGAACGGGCGCTTCTGGCGTGGCCAACTTTCTTTTCAGGCGACTGAGCACGCTTCTTGCATTGCAACCAGCCTTGTACTCAAATGGTCAAAAATAAGGGGACCACGCCTTTGGCATTTGACGAAATGATGAATGCGGACAGCAGTCCGCGCCAGCCATATTCGACCTATCATGATTGGTATGCCAGCCAGGACAGAAATCGGCTCATAGCGAAATCCAAGGACGCCGAGAACATCTTCCGGAAAACCGGCATCACCTTCGCGGTCTACGGACACGCAGACAGTTCCGAAAAGCTCATCCCCTTCGATCTCATCCCCCGCATCATCTCCGGCCGCGAATGGCGCAAGCTCGCCCAGGGCATCGAACAGCGGGTCATCGCTCTCAACGCCTTTCTCGACGACATCTACCACAAGCAGGAAATCATCCGCGCCGGCCGCATCCCGCGCGAACTGATCGAGAAGAACGAAGCCTTCCTGCCGCAGATGATCGGTTTCCGCCCGCCGGGCGGCGTCTATACCCACATCGTCGGCACCGACATCGTCAGAACCGGCGAAGACCAGTTCTACGTTCTCGAAGATAACGCGCGTACCCCATCCGGCGTCAGTTACATGCTGGAAAACCGCGAAACGATGATGCAGATGTTCCCGGAACTCTTCCATCAGAACCGCGTGCGCCCGGTCGAGAACTACCCCTACCTGCTGCGGCAGAGCCTTTCGTCGCTCGCACCTCCCGGCTGCAGCGGCAAGCCGCGCGTCGCGGTGCTGACGCCCGGCATCTACAATTCGGCCTACTACGAACACGCGTTCCTCGCCGACCAGATGGGCGTCGAGCTCGTCGAAGGATCGGACCTGCGGGTGATCGACGGCAAGGTGAAGATGCGCACCACCCGCGGCTACGAGGCGATCGACGTGCTCTACCGCCGCGTCGATGACGACTTCCTCGACCCGCTAACCTTCCGACCGGATTCCGCCCTCGGTATTCCCGGCATCATGGACGTGTACCGCGCCGGCAACATCACGATTGCCAACGCGCCCGGCACCGGAATTTCCGACGACAAGGCGATCTATTCCTACATGCCCGAGATCGTCGAGTTCTATACCGGCCGCAAGCCGCTCTTGGAAAACGTCCCGACCTGGCGCTGTTCCGAGCCGCAGAGCCTCAAATACGTGCTCGAGCATCTGGAAGAGCTGGTGGTCAAGGAGGTCCACGGCTCAGGCGGCTACGGCATGCTGGTAGGCCCGACGGCGACCAGGAAAGAACGCGCCGTCTTCGCCGAGAAGCTGAAAGCCCGCCCGACCAATTACATCGCCCAGCCGACGCTTTCCCTTTCCACCGTGCCGATCCTCGTCAACAAGGGCATCGCGCCCCGGCACGTCGACCTTCGCCCCTATGTCCTCGTCTCCGACAAGGTCCAGATCATCCCCGGCGGCCTGACGCGCGTGGCGCTGAAAGCCGGTTCGCTCGTCGTGAACTCCAGCCAGGGTGGCGGGACCAAGGACACCTGGGTGCTGGAGGACTGAGAGATGCTGGGAAGAACTGCAAACGGCCTCTACTGGATGTTCCGCTATATCGAACGCGCCGAAAACAGCGCCCGGCTGATCGATGCCGGCCTGCGCATGGCGCTGACCCGCAGCGAGGCAACGGAGGGCGACTGGGACGGTGTGCTGCAAAGTGCGGGCGTGCGCGAACTTTATGACGAGGTGCACGAAACGCTGACGAGCATCGACGCGATCGACTTCCTGCTGCGCGACCGGGCCAATCCCTCAAGCGTGATGTCCTGCATCGAGGCGGGGCGCCACAATGCCCGCATGGTGCGCACGGCGCTGACGCGCGAAACCTGGGAAGCCACCAACGAGTGCTATCTCGAGATGAGGGCAATGCTGTCGAAGAAGGCGCGCCCGACGGACATGCCGGAGATCATCGACATGATCAAGCGCCGCGCCGGCCTCATCCGGGGCGCCTTCCACGGCACCATGCTTCGAAACGAGATCTTCAATTTCTCGCGCATCGGCACCTTCATCGAACGGGCCGACAACACCGCCCGCATCCTTGACGTGAAGTACTACGTGCTTCTGCCGGCGGTCGCCGCCGTCGGCTCGTCGATGGACAATGTGCAGTGGGAATCGATTCTGCGCTCGGTCTCGGCGCATCGCGCCTATGGCTGGGTCTATGACGCCGAACTTCGCCCCGCCAACATCGCCGACTTCCTGATTTCCAACGGCCGCATGCCGCGCTCGCTTGCCTATTGCTACGAGAAGATCGCCAGCAACCTCGGCTATCTCGAGCGGGAGTATGGCGAACGCCATGCCGCCCACGAGACGGCCGACCGGACGCTTGCGTCGCTGCGCAGCCAGTCGATCAAGGACATCATGGATCAGGGGCTGCATGAGTATCTCGAAGAGTTCATCAGCCACAACAACCGCCTGGGACAGGAAATCTCCGACGGCTACCGATTCTACTAGAGCAGTTCCAGCGAAAGTGTGACGCCGTTTCGCGTTTGGAATGCGTAAAAACAAGGAGATAGAGCGCTTTCACAACTCCGTTGACCGGAAGCGTTCTAGATCGGAGGATGGCATGCACCTGAAGATCAGCCACACGACCGAATATCACTATGACGAGCCCGTGCAGTATGCCCTTCAGCGCTTGCGGCTGACGCCGCTCACCCAGGTGGGCCAGACCGTGCTCGGCTGGGAGACCCTCGTCGATGGCGCTGCGATCGAAGTGAACTACGACGACCACTTCGGCAACCGTGTTCACCTCGTCAGCATCGACGGCGACCGCGAAACGATCCATATCACGGCCTCCGGCGAGGTCCACACGGAGGACCGCGCCGGCGTCTTCGGCCCGCACCAGTCCTATGTGCCGCTGTGGCTCTTTGCACGCGAAACACCGCTTACCAAGGCCGGAAAGCTCATCCGCGAGCTCGCAAAATCCGCCGAAGGTGACACCGCCCTTGCCCGCATGCATGCGCTGATGGAGACGATCCACGAGGCGGTGACGTACAAACCCGGCGAGACCCATGCGGAAACGACGGCCGAGGATGCGCTGGAAAGCGGCCAGGGCGTCTGCCAGGACCATACCCATATCCTGATCGCAGCGGCGCGCTCGCTCGATCTACCGGCGCGCTACATCTCGGGCTACCTGATGATGGAGGGGCACCCCGAACAGACGGCCAGCCACGCCTGGGCCGAGGTGCATCTCAACGGGCTCGGCTGGGTCGGCTTCGATGCAGCCAACAAGATCTGCCCAGATGATCGCTATGTCCGCATCGCCTCCGGCCTCTGCTACCGCGACGCCGCCCCCATCTCCGGGCTGATCCACGGCGAGGCGAAGGAGACGCTGAAGGTGTCGGTCACGGTCGAACAGCAGCAGCAAAGCCAAAACCAAAGCCAGAATCAAAGCCAGGCCCGGGGCCAGAGCCAAAATCAGAGTCAGTAGGGCCTGAGGCGGGGCGGCGAGGACGCCCCGCCGAAGCTGCAGGGTGTTGCAACTACCGCGAGGCGCTCGCCTGCAGGATGCGGCAGAGCGAAACCAGCCCGCTGTCATAACCGCCGCCAACGACATCGCGACAGCGTTTGATCAGCTTGACCCGCTCGCCGACGGGCAGTGCATTGAACGCGGCCATCGAAGCGCCTGGTGAAACCGAGCCTCCCGAACCGCCTCCGGTTCCACCGCCAACGCTGCCGCCACCCCCGGAGCTCCCGCCGCCGGACCCCGTTCCAACTCCCACGCCGAGCCCAAGCCCGACGCCGTTGCCGCCGCCTGCATTGGCCTTGAGACCAGCAGTCAGGCCATTCCGTCCACCGACCGTGGCATTGACCGAAGTGTTGAGCCCTTTTCCGCCGCCAAGGCCGACATCGGCATCCGCGTTGATGCCATTGGCGCCGCCGGCGCTCGCCTGCACATCGGCGTTGACGCCTTGCGCACCGCCGATCGAGGCGTTTGCGTTGGCATTGACGCCGTTTGCGCCGCCGAGCGATGCGTCGACATCGGCCTTAAGGCCGTTCGAGCCACCAAGTCCGACATTGGCGTTCAGCCCGCTCGGGCCACCGACGGACACGCCGACGCCAAGACCGTTCGCACTCTGTGAAAATGCCGGCTGGGACAGCGCCACCGTCGCAAGAAGACCGAGCGACAACGCAAATACATTCCTCCGCATGATCGTCCTCCTAACAAGGTCAGGGTCGGAATGGCCCCGACAAAGGGGATACGTCGCAGGGTTGCTGCCGGTTGCAGCGGATCAGCCGAAAAGCGAGGGTTTTGCCCGGTGTGGATAACACAGGGCGAAGATGCGGCCGAAGGCGTGTCTTTTCGAAACGATGGCCTTGGCACCCAAACAGGATCGCCGCACTGAAAGTGGTGCGGTGATCGTTCTGAGGCTCTTAGCGGATCAAAGGACGTCTGATGAGACGCGCGCCGTTGTAAGGCTGGCCAATGGCCCGAAAAAGCCGATGATGCGCGTAATGCGCGTCGCGTTGGGATCGAGGAATGCGATGTCCAGACCCTCGGGGAAAGATGATCCGTCGGGCATCACAAATCGCCAGGCGAAGCGTGCGATCCCATGATGAACATCCACGTCGCTTGTCCGAGTAATACGCGCGCCCGGGTGCCCAGCCTGAATACCTGCAATGTGCGCGAGCAGTTCTTCTGCACCGGCGGCATGAACCGTCGGGTCCGTGTACGTTGCGCCATCGGCCCAGATCGGCACCAGCAACGCCCGCCTCTGCTCGGCGTCCTCCGACGACCAGGCAGCGCAATACGAATCGATAAGATCTGTTAACGGCACGCTTCTTCACTCCCTTAGATCATAGGTTCCGACACGCTCCGACGGCCAAGCCGAGGCGCATGCTCCTTCTCGCCGCAAGATAGCTGACGGCTGTTCGGCTGCTGCATTTATCCTTCGATCGTCTCCGATCAATGGAGCACTGCCGCGGCCGCCCACCTGCAGGCACGCAACGTCGCGGGAGAAAACTATGACGTCGACGCTGCGAGGCCAATACGCACCGCGCGGTCAGTGGTTACCCAGAGGTAAGGGAAGATGAACAGGCCCGCCGACTAGGGCTGATTGCAGCGATGAAGACGGTCGCGGGTCAGTGCGAGCATAAAAGTTACAGGTCCCGTCCCGCGACGATGCTTGCGGGTGCGCCAAGCCTGCTCAGCTCGCAGCGGCCTCCTCGACGCTGGCACCTGGGACCGTCGCACCGCAATTACGGTGCGACGGCGGCCTTTGCGCGTCTGTTATGACGCAAGCTGTGTTGAGCGCCAAAGACAAGAGCGAACTGTCCGCTCTCGCGCCGACAGCGTCAGTGGCTGTCGCGGTTCATCGGAATTTCCGCGCCGCGCGGACCGACGAGGAAGTCGAGATCCGCGCCCGTGTCGGCCTGCATCACGCTCTTGACGTAGAGGCCGGCATAACCACCCTTGAGCGGCATCACCGGCGACACCCAGGCAGCGCGACGACGGGCCAGTTCTTCGTCGGAGACATCGAGATGGATGGTGCGGGCCGGCACGTCGACGGCGATCATGTCGCCGTTTTGAACCAGTGCCAGCGGGCCGCCATCGGCCGCTTCCGGCGCCGTGTGCAGGATGACCGTACCGTAGGCCGTGCCGGACATGCGCGCATCGGAGATGCGGATCATGTCGGTAATGCCCTTTTTCAGCACCTTCGGGGGCAGGCCCATGTTGCCGACCTCGGCCATGCCCGGGTAACCCTTCGGGCCGCAATATTTCAGCACCATCACGCAGGTCTCGTCGATGTCGAGATCATCGCGATTGATGCGGGCGTGGTAGTCCTCGATGCTCTCGAACACCACCGCCCGGCCCTTGTGCTGCATCAGGTGCGGCGATGCGGCGGACGGCTTCAGCACGCAGCCCTTGGGCGCAAGATTGCCGCGCAGCACCGCGATGCCGCCGGACTTGGTCAGCGCTTTGTCGCGCGGCACGATGACGTCGTCATTGTAGTTGACGACATCCTTGACGTCGTTCCAGATCGTGTCACCGGTGACGGTCACAGCATCCTTGTGAAGGAGGCCCATTTCGCCCACGGCCTTGATCACGACCGGCAGGCCGCCGGCATAATAGAACTCCTCCATCAGGTACTTGCCCGACGGCTGCAGGTTGACGATCGTCGGCACGTCGCGGCCGAGGCGATCCCAATCGTCGAGACTGAGGTCGACACCGACACGGCCGGCAAGCGCCAAGAGGTGCAGCACGGCGTTGGTCGAGCCGCCGACAGCGCCGTTGACGCGAATGGCGTTCTCGAAGGCCTGCTTCGTCAGGATATCCGAAGGCTTCAGATCCTCCTTGACCATGTCGACAATGCGGCGGCCGGAGAGCTGGGAGATCACCCGGCGGCGGGCATCGACGGCAGGGATCGCCGCATTGCCGGGCAGGGTCATGCCGAGCGCTTCGGCCATCGAGGCCATGGTCGAGGCCGTGCCCATGGTCATGCAGCTGCCGGCCGAGCGGGCCATGCCCTGCTCCGCATCCATGAATTCGGCGAGCGACATCTCGCCGGACTTCACCATTTCCGAAAACTGCCAGATCGCCGTGCCCGAGCCGACATCCTTGCCGCGCCACTTGCCGTTCAGCATCGGGCCGCCAGAAACGAGGATGACAGGGATGTCGACGCTGGCAGCCCCCATCAGCAGGCTCGGCGTGGTCTTGTCGCAACCGCCGAGCAGCACGACGCCATCGACCGGATTGCCGCGGATCGCCTCTTCGACGTCCATGGCCGCGAGATTGCGGAACATCATCGCCGTGGGCCGCAGCGTGCTTTCGCCAACGGAAAACACCGGGAATTCGACCGGAAAGCCACCGGCCTCGTAGACGCCGCGCTTCACCCGCTCTGCGAGATCACGCAGATGCGCGTTGCACGGCGTCAGCTCCGACCAGGTGTTACAGATGCCGATGATCGGCCGGCCATCGAAGGTGTCGGCGGGCAGGCCCTGGTTCTTCATCCAGGAGCGGTGCATGATGGCATTCTTGCCGGTACCGCCGAACCAATCCTGCGAACGCAGCTTGCGCGGCCATTCAGCTTTCTTCTTCATCTCTTCCTTCCTTATGCGGCCCGCACCGTTCACGCGGGCCCGATGACGGCGTGCTTCAGGCGAGCGTGTAGGCCGTCTTGACGGTGGTGTAGAACTCGGCGGCGTAGCGCCCCTGCTCGCGCGAGCCGTGGGACGAACCCTTGCGGCCGCCGAAGGGCACGTGGAAATCGACGCCCGCCGTCGGCAGGTTGACCATCACCATGCCGGCCTCGGCATTGCGCTTGAAATGGGTCGCGTGCTTCAGGCTGGTGGTGGCGATGCCCGAGGACAGACCGAAGGGCGTGTCGTTGGCGACCGTGAGCGCTTCGTCGTAGTCCTTGACGCGGATGACGGACGCGACCGGGCCGAAGATCTCTTCCCGAGAAATGCGCATCGCGTTCGTCGCTTCGGTAAACAGCGCCGGCTGCAGGTAGAAGCCGGGCGTGTCGCGCTTCAGAAGCTCGCCGCCGAAGGCAAGCTTTGCGCCTTCCTGTCGGCCGATGGCGATATAGTCGGTGTCCTGGTTGAGCTGGCTCTCATCGACCACCGGACCGATCTGGGTGCCGGCCTTCAAGGCGTCGTCGATCACAAGCCCCTTCATCCGTTCGCCCATGGCCGCCACGAAGCGATCATGAATGCCCTCGGTGACGATGAGCCGGGAAGATGCCGTGCAACGCTGGCCGGTCGAGAAGAAGGCGGAGTTGACCGCCGCCTCGACCGCGACCGCAAGATCGGCGTCGTCAAGCACGACGAACGGGTTCTTGCCGCCCATCTCCAGCTGGTATTTGCGATTGTGTTCAACGGAGGCGAGCGCCACGCGTTTGCCCGTGCCGGTCGAGCCGGTGAAGGTGATGGCGTGAATGTCCGGACTGTCGAGCATCGCCTGGCCGACGACCGAGCCCTTGCCCATGACGAGGTTCAAGACGCCCTTCGGCAGGCCGGCACGGTTAAGAATGTCGACGATCGCCCAGGAACTGCCGGGCACCAGTTCGGCCGGCTTGAAGACGACGGTGTTGCCGTAGCAAAGCGCCGGCGCGATCTTCCAGGCGGGAATGGCGATCGGGAAGTTCCAGGGCGTGATGATGCCGACGACACCGACCGGCTCGCGGGTGATCTCGACGCCGATATTGGGTCTTGCCGACGGCAGCACCTCGCCCGCCAACCGCAGGCACTCGCCGGCGAAGAAGTCGAAGATCTGGCCGGCTCGCACCGTCTCGCCGATGCCTTCGGCCAATGTCTTGCCTTCCTCGCGCGACAAGAGCATTCCGAGTTCGTCCTTGCGCGCAAGGATCTCGTCGGCGGTCTTCCTCAGGATCGCGTGGCGCTCGAGAATACCGGAGCGCGACCAGGCCGGAAACGCCGCCTTGGCGGCAGCGATCGCTGCGCGCGCATCCTCGGCTGACGCGCGGGCGTATTCGCCGACCACGTCGTTGGTATCGGACGGGTTGATGTTGGCAACGCCGTCACCGCCGACCCATTCGCCGGCTATCAGGTTCTGGTGCAAAGTCATGGCCTCAGGCCTCCTTCATAGATGCGCATCACCGTCCCTCGCGAACGGTCGCGCTTAGGAGATGTGTCAGAGCTGGCGGATCGCGACCTCTTCGTCAGCTGCGATCGCGAGAGCGTTGCGGAGCGGAAGGCCGAAACCATCGGCCTCGATCTCAAACACGTCACCTTCCTCGGTGCGGATGCCATCACCGAAGGACAGCGTCGCCGTGCCGAACATGTGCACGTGGATGTCGCCCGGCTGGCGGAACAAGCCATACTTGAAATGGTGATGCTCGAGATTGGCGAAGCTGTGCGACATGTTGGCTTCGCCCGACAGGAACGGCTTTTCCCACAGCACCTTGCCACCACGCAGGATACGCGACATGCCGCGAATGTCCTCCGGTGCGACACCGATGCGGATCTCCGGACCGAAGCTCGCCTGGCGCAGCTTCGAATGCGCGAGCCAGAGATAGTTGACCCGCTCGGTCTTGTGATCGGAGAATTCGTTGGCAACCGCAAAACCGATGCGGAACGGAACGCCCTCGTCGGAGATCACATAAATGCCGGCCATTTCCGGCTCTTCGCCACCATCCTCGGCAAAGGCGGGCGAAACGAGTGCCGACCCCGGCGCGACGGCGGAGGTGCCGTTGCCTTTGTAGAACCATTCCGGCTGCACGCCTGTTTCGCCAGCCCTCGGCTTGCCGCCTTCGAGCCCCATGCGGAACATCTTCATCGAGTCGGTCAGGGTTTCCTCGGCCGCCTCGCTCGTCTTCTTGTGCATGGCGTCGCGGGTCGCAGCCGAGCCGAGATGGGTGAGACCCGTGCCGGTCAGGTGCAGGTGTGCCGGATCGGGATGAGTGATCGGCGGCAGGAAGCGCCCCTCCGCATAGGCCTTTTCGAGGTCGACGGCGGCGCCGAGCCCCTTGGCCTCGATCGTCTGCTTCAGGCTCCGTCCGGCATTGGCCGCTTCCATCGCCAGCGCATAGACGCTTGTCGCGCCGTTCACCGCATGCGCCGCCTCACCCGGCAGCCGTACCGCCACCGTGATCGACCCGTCTTCGTTCCTGATCTGCGAAATCAGCACGATGCTATCCTTCCTATCGTCTTGGGTCGCTGTGTTCGCCTCTTCAAGGCAAAAGCGTCCCCGTGGGTGGCTTTCGCCACCCAATTCCGGCGGACCAATCCGCCGATCCTGGCAGCTGTGGCTGCCGGTGAATGTTACTGGTTCGCGTCGGGTCTTATGGCTTTCCGCTCAACCCTTGTTCTTGTTGTAGACATCGAAGAACACGGCAGCGAGCAGCACGAGGCCCTTGATCAACTGCTGGTAATCGATGCCGATGCCCATGATCGACATGCCGTTGTTCATCACGCCCATGATGAAGGCGCCGATGACGGCCCCGATGATCTTGCCTACACCGCCCGACGCCGAGGCACCGCCGATAAAGCAGGCCGCGATGACGTCGAGTTCGAAACCGACGCCGGCCTTCGGCGTTGCCGAATTGAGGCGCGCGGTGATGATCATGCCGGCGAGTGCCGCAAGCACGCCCATGTTGACGAAGGTGTAGAAGGTCAGCCGCTCGGTGTTGATGCCCGAAAGCTTGGTCGCCTTGACGTTGCCGCCCATGGCATAGATGCGGCGACCGATCGTCGAGCGCGTGGTGACGAAGGTATAGAGCGCAATCAGCACGGCCATGGCGATCAGCACGTTCGGCAGGCCGCGATAGGTCGCAAGCTGAAAGCCGATGAACAGCGCCACGGCAGCGATGACAGCCATCTGCACCGCGAAGAAAATGAACGGCTCGTTCTCCGTGCCGTGCTGCTCGTTGATCTTGCGGTCACGAATGCCTGCGTAGATCGCGTAGCCGACGAGCGCGATGACGGCGACGAGCGCCACCATGTTCTGAATGGTCTCGGGCGCCGGATTGAGGAAATAGAGGAAATCCGGAACGAAGCCGGTCGACAGCAGCTGGAATTCCTTCGGGAACGGACCGATCGGGCGGCCGCCGAGCACCACATAGGTGAGCCCGCGGAACACCAGCATGCCGGCCAGCGTCACGATGAAGGACGGGATCTTCTGGTAGGCGACCCAATAGCCCTGGGCCGCCCCCATGATGCCGCCAACGATCAGACAGGCGGGAATGACGATGATGGCGGGCAAGCCCCATTTCACCAGCATGATCGCCGAGATCGCGCCGATGAAGGCGACGATCGAGCCGACCGACAGGTCGATATGCCCGGCAACGATGATCAGCAGCATGCCGAGCGCCATGATGACGATGAAGGAGTTCTGCAGCACCAGGTTGGTGATGTTGACCGGCTTGAACAGCACGCCGTTGGTGACGAACTGGAAGAACAGCATGATCACCACGAGCGCGACGAGCAGGCCGTATTCGCGGATGTTGTTCTTGAGATAGTCCCCGATCGAGGGCTTGTTGTTTTGGGTGCTCGTATCGGCGACCATTAGTGTTTCTCCCCTGAACGCATGATGGCACGCATGATGGATTCCTGGCTCGCTTCCGCCTTCGAAAGCTCCGCGACGATGCGGCCCTCGTTCATGACGTAGATGCGATCGCAGGTTCCAAGCAGCTCCGGCATTTCCGATGAGATCATCAGGATGCCCTTACCCTCGGCGGCAAGCTGGTTGATGATGGTGTAGATCTCATACTTCGCGCCGATATCGATACCGCGTGTCGGCTCGTCGAGAATGAGAACTTCCGGATTGGTGAACAGCCATTTGGACAAGACGACCTTCTGCTGGTTGCCGCCCGAAAGGTTGACCGTTTCCTGATAGATCGAGTGCGAACGGATGCGCAGCTTCGAGCGATAGTCAGATGCGACCTTCGCTTCCTTGCGATCGTCGATGACGCCGTTCGCGGCCACCGCCTTCAGATTGGAGAGCGTTGTGTTCTCCTTGATGTTGTTGATCAAGACGAGCCCGAGCTGCTTGCGGTCTTCGGTGACATAGGCGAGCCCCGCATCGATCGCACGCGGAATGGTGCTGACGTCGACGGGCTTGCCGCGCATCGTCACGTCGCCGGTGATCTTGTGGCCCCAGGACTTGCCGAAGAGGCTCATCGCCGTTTCGGTGCGCCCTGCCCCCATCAACCCGGCGATGCCGACGACCTCGCCGGCGCGCACAGTGAAATTGACGTCGTGCAGGAACTGCCGGTCGCGGTGCTGCTGGTGGAAGACGTTCCAGTTCTTCACTTCGAGCAGCGTCTCGCCGATCTTCGGTTCGCGCGGCGGATAACGGTCTTCCATCGCGCGGCCGACCATGCCCTTGATGATCCGGTCTTCGCCAATGTCTTCGCTGTGACAATCGAGCGTTTCGACCGTGCCGCCGTCGCGCAGGATGGTGATCTGGTCGGCAACCTTCCGGATCTCGTTCAGCTTGTGCGAAATGATGATCGAGGTCATGCCCTGGGTGCGAAACTCCATCAGCAGCTTCAAAAGCGCATCGGAATCGGTTTCGTTGAGCGAGGCGGTCGGCTCGTCAAGGATCAACAGCCGCACCTTCTTCGAAAGCGCCTTGGCGATCTCGACCAGTTGCTGCTTGCCGACACCGATGTCGGTGATCAACGTCGCCGGGGATTCGCTCAAGCCAACCTTCTTCAGCAGTTCCTGCGTACGGGCAAAGGTCTGCGGCCAGTGAATCACACCGTTGCTGGCGATCTCGTTGCCGAGGAAGATGTTCTCGGCGATCGACAGCAGCGGCACCAGCGCCAGTTCCTGGTGGATGATGATGATGCCGAGGTCTTCGCTGTCGGAAATCGTCGAGAAGCGGCGGGCTTCGCCGCCATAGTGGATTTCGCCATCATAGGTGCCGGCGGGATAGACGCCGCTCAGCACCTTCATCAGCGTCGACTTGCCGGCGCCGTTTTCGCCGACGAGTGCGTGGATCTCGCCTTCGCGGACCTTGAAGCTGACATTGTCCAGCGCCTTGACGCCCGGGAACGTCTTGGTGATGCCCCGCATTTCAAGAATGATATTGTCCATGTTCAGTCATTCCAGCGGCAGTCTTCAAGAGAGTACCGGCTCCGTCATCTGGATAAAAGGGCCCGCGCGCATGCACGGGCCCTCACGCTCAAAAAGATCAGTTGTTGATCTGGTCTTCGGTGTAGTAGCCCGAGCTGACGAGCACGTCCTTGATGTTGGACTTGTCGACGGCAACCGGCTTCAGCAGGTAGGACGGAACCACCTTGACGCCGTTGTCATAGGTCTTGGTGTCGTTCACTTCCGGCTCCTTGCCTTCCATGATCGCGTTGACCATGCCGACGGTGACCTTGGCGAGTTCGCGCGTGTCCTTGAAGATCGACGAATACTGTTCGCCGGCAAGGATCGACTTGACCGACGGTAGTTCGGCGTCCTGGCCGGTGACGGCAGGCATTGCCATGTCGCCCGAACCGTAGCCGACGCCCTTCAGCGCCGAAATGATGCCGATCGACAGGCCGTCATAGGGCGACAGAACGCCATCGACCTTGGCGTCGGTGTAGTTCGACGACAGCAGGTTTTCCATGCGGGCCTGGGCCACGGCACCGTCCCAACGCAGCGTGCCGACCTGGTCCATGCCCTTCTGGCCGGACTTGACGACGATCTTCTTGCTGTCGATCAGCGGCTGCAGGACCGACATCGCGCCGTCGTAGAAGAAGAAGGCGTTGTTATCGTCCGGCGAACCACCGAAGAGCTCGATGTTCTTCGGCTCGGTTGCGCCGTCGAGCTTGAGGCCCTGGACCAGCGACGTTGCCTGCTGCACGCCGACCTGGAAGTTGTCGAAGGTGGCGTAGTAGTCGACATTACCCGAGTCGCGGATCAGGCGGTCATAGGCGATGACCTTGACGCCGGCGTCGTGGGCCTTCTGCAGGATGTCGGAGAGCGTGGTGCCGTCGATGGCGCCGATGACGAGAACCTTGGCGCCCTTGGTCACCATGTTCTCGATCTGAGCGAGCTGGTTCGGGATGTCGTCGTCAGCAAACTGCAGGTCCGGCGTGTAACCAGCTTCCTTGAACAGCTTCTCCATGGTCTCGCCGTCGGAAATCCAGCGGGTCGACGTCTTCGTCGGCATGGAAATGCCGACCGTGCCCTTGTCCTGCGCAAATGCCGGTGCAGCGAAGGACGCGATCGAAATCGCGGCGGCTGCGAGAAGCGAAGTCATCAATTTCATCAGTTCTCTCCCAAAAAAGTTGAAGCCGGCAGGCGAGAGCCTTTCCGTCTATGCGCAGCAATCCGCCGCCCGAGATCTTCGTCTCCGGCAGCGGATCAAGGTGAAGGAGAGGCCTCCCCGCCTCGCATGCTCCTACATGCGCTGGCACATAAGCAAAAACTGGAATGAAACCATATAACTGTCAAATACAATTTTGCTTTGAATACATACCAAAAGTGATATATCGAGCGCAAACAGTGTGATTTTTGAAAATCCCTGAAAACCAAAGAAAAAAACGCAGAGGTTGAAATGCGCGATCAGAAACCGAGCACCGCCGGCGAACTCTTCGATTCGACGCTTTTCCGCTCGGGCCTGAAGATCAGCCACCTCCGGCTGATTCTCGCGATCGACGATCACCGCCGCATCAGCGCCGCCGCTGACGCCCTCGGCATCTCGCAACCGGCGGCGTCGCGCATGCTCTCGGAAATCGAGACCATGCTGAAGGCACCGGTCTGCGAACGCGTTGCCCGCGGTGTCCTGTTGACGCCCTATGGCGAAGCGCTGGCGCGACGCGCGCGCAGCATCTTTCTGGAACTCCGGGAGGCATCGCGCGAGATCAACGAGTTGAAGACCGGCAGCGGCGGCTCGGTTTCGCTCGGCTCGGTCACGGGCCCGGCGCTCAATCTCGCCGTGCCCGCCATCCGTCAGGTGATGACCGCCTATCCCGGCATCGAGATCAACGTCCAGATCGAAAACAGCAACGTGCTCGCAAGGGAACTGCTCGCCGCCCGCCACGATTTCATCATCGGCCGCATCCCCGACGACCAGCCGCCGCGGCTCTTCAACATGGTGGAGATCGGCTACGAGGAGGTATGCCTGATCGTGCGCGACGGCCATCCGTTGCTCGACAAGCCCATGGTCGTCGCCGAGGACTTGCCCTCCTATGACTGGGTATTCCAGCCGCCCGGCACCCTTCTGAGACGCGCGGTCGAAGACAGTTTCGTGGCGGCCGGGGTGAGACTGCCGGCGACGGTGATCAACACCTCCTCGATCATCCTGACGCTGTCGATGGTGCGCAACACCAACGCAATTGCACCTGTGGCACTCGACGTCGCCAACCTGATTGCCGGCAACGGTACGCCGGCCGGCGAAATCCGCATCCTGAAGACCGAAATCCCGATCCGAATCAAACCCTATGGGCTGATCACTGCCGAGGGACGCGCGCTGCCGCCGAGCGCCAAGCTGCTCTACGACCTGATCCTCAAGCAGGGCCGCGCCTGATCAGCCCGGGCATGATCGCTCTGATCAGCCCGGGATAATCTCCGCCTGCGATGGTGCGCCGCGATCGGAGACGTCATGTTTGGAATGTCAGTCTTTCAGTCGGTGCTCGAGCGGCTGAAATCGGAAGAGGATATCGAACCGGCACCGGCCGAAGCGACGCGCGTCGCCACGCCTTACGCCCCGGCATTCGACAACGCCTTTGCTGCCGAAAGCGCCCGCTCGGCTGCCTTCGGCGCCGTCGAGCGCGCCTATCTCGATGCGTCCTTCGTGGAGCCGCCACCTCCACCGGTCATGCCGGACTATCTCAGCCGTACGACCCTTGCCGACGTGGCCGAGGAACTGGCCCTTGTCGACAGCGAAACACAAATGACGCTTGCGGCAAAGCGCCGGGCCTTCGCGGCCCTGAACCATCCGGACCGTCTGCCGGCCGCGTTTCGCGCCAATGCCACCGTGCGCATGAAACTCGCCAACATGCTGATCGACGAAGCCGCAAAGCAGATGCGCGCCATCACCCCGGCGCCGTGAACCTCAGCCGGCAGCGTCGCTCCCGTCGCCCTTGCCTTGCCCCTCGTCCCCAGCTTTCTCGACGCCCTTCTCGCTCGGCTTGTAGAAAACCAAGAGAGCCGCTGAGGCATAGGCGGTGACCGCGAGGAAAATCATCCCCCACATCGTTTGCTCGCCCAGGAATTCGACCACTGTCCAGACGCCGCAGAAGCCCACGATCAGCAGACGGATCCACAGTGGGCGGTAGAAGGGATGGTCCGGATCGATGAATTTGAGCATTCTGTCCTCTGGTGGCCTTGTCGCGTGCGTCCCATTTAGGGGAAATTCGTCGCTGACGGCAAGGCCATGGCCTCCGACTCCCCTTGACGGACGCAATAAAAATGGAATAAAAATTCCGAAATAATCTACATCGGCGACTTCATTCCAAATAAGAAGCGGCCGAGTAGAAACGGAGGTATCAAGGGAGAGGTGCTGAGCGCAGCGTTCCAACGCGCGGTCTTTCGTGGCAATTCTCCAAACCATTCGCGGAAGCAGCGTTCCGCGGCGCCTTTGCGCGATGAGCGCTTATCATCACGCCCCTTCCCGGTCGCGAACCGGAATTCGAGAGAAACAGAGATGACAGTCAGATTTGGTCTTCTGGGCGCCGGCCGCATCGGCAAGGTTCATGCGAAAGCCGTCAGCGGCAATCCCGACGCTGTGCTTGTTGCCGTCGCCGATGCCTTCCCCGCCGCCGCCGATGCCATCGCCAAGCAGTATGGCTGCGAGGTCCGCACCATCGAAGCGATCGAAGCGGCGAAGGACATCGACGCCGTCGTCATCTGCACGCCGACTGATACCCATGCCGACCTGATCGAACGCTTCGCCCGCGCCGGCAAGGCGATCTTCTGCGAGAAGCCCGTCGATCTCGACGCCGAGCGCGTGAAGGCCTGCCTCAAGGTCGTGAGCGAGACCAAGGCCAAGCTGATGGTCGGCTTCAACCGCCGCTTCGACCCGCATTTCATGGCCGTGAAGAAGGCGATCGACGCCGGCAAGATCGGCGATGTCGAAATGGTGACGATCACCTCGCGCGATCCGGGCGCCCCGCCGGTCGACTATATCAAGCGTTCGGGCGGCATCTTCCGCGACATGACCATCCACGACTTCGACATGGCCCGCTTCCTACTCGGCGAAGAGCCGGTCTCGGTGACGGCAACCGCTGCCGTTCTCGTCGACAAGGCGATCGGCGAAGCCGGCGACTACGACAGCGTTTCGGTCATCCTGCAGACGGCGTCCGGCAAGCAGGCGATCATCTCCAACTCCCGACGCGCCACCTACGGCTACGACCAGCGCATCGAAGTCCACGGCTCGAAGGGCGTGGCTTCCGCCGAGAACCAGCGCCCGGTCTCGATCGAGATCGCCAATGGCGACGGCTACACCCGCCCGCCGCTGCATGATTTCTTCATGACCCGCTATACCGAAGCCTATGCCAACGAGATCGAGAGCTTCATCGCCGCGATCGAAAGGGGTGCGGAAATCACGCCGTCCGGCAAGGATGGTCTCGCCGCTCTCGCGCTTGCCGATGCGGCTGTAAAGTCCGTCGTCGAAAAGCGCCAGATCAGCGTCGCCTGAGCCTTCAACCGACGACCGATCAAGGAAAAAGGCCGGGCGCCATGTGCCCGGCCTTTTTCGTATCCGCACTGCCCGGCCGCGGCCGTTTCAACCGTCGGCGCGCGCTGGCACCTTCTCCCGGCGCGCGGTTTCCTGGCCGGTGCTGGGCGCCGCACCCGGCCGACCGGAGAGAAAGCCCTGTATCTGCAGGCAGCCCTCCTCCGCGAGGATTTGTCTTTGCCGTTCGGTTTCGACGCCCTCGGTCACGACCGCGAGCCTAAGGCTGTGGCCAAGCGCGATGATCGCCCGGACGATCGCCTGCGCCGAAGGGTCCTTTTCCAGCGCCGCGGTGAAGCTGCAGTCGATCTTCAGCTTGTCGAAGGGGAACGTCTGAAGGTTGCTCAGCGACGAATGGCCGGTGCCGAAATCGTCCATGACAATCCGCACACCAAGGACCCGTAGCCGCACCAACACTGCCAGCACGTCCTCGCGATTGTGCATCAGCGCCGCCTCGGTGATCTCAAGTTCGAGCCGCCAGGGATTAAGGCCGGTGCGGCGCAGGATGTTCGCAACCTGGTCGAAGAGGTTGGGCAAAAGGAACTGGACCGGCGAAATGTTGACGGAAATCGGCAGGGGCTCGTTCCACTTCGCCGCTTCCGTGCAGGCCTGCTCCAGCACCCATTCGCCGATCTGGATGATCGAGCCGCTCTCCTCGGCAATCGGGATAAAGACATCCGGGCCGATCAACCCGCGCTGCGGATGCTCCCAGCGCAGCAGCGCTTCGTAGCCGATGATCCGGTCGCTCTGGACTTCGACCAGTGGCTGGTATTCGAGGAAGAATTGTCGGCGGAGCACCGCATGGCGCAGGTCGTTTTCGATCTGGCGGCGGGTGCGTACCGCCTCGTCCATCTCCCGGTCGAAGAAGCAGGCGATGCCCTTGCCGCTCTGCTTGGCGCGGTAGAGCGCCGTGTCGGCATTGTTGCGCAACTGATCCGCCGTCTGCCCGTCTGCCGGAAAGATCGCAGCCCCGATGCTGACGCCGACGGCGGTCGGGTCACGATTGGTGTCCATCTCGGCAGCAAACAGCGCCAGGATCCGGTCCGTCAACTGCCGCGCCGCCTCCGGCTCCCTGCCGCCCACCTGGATGATCGCAAACTCGTCGCCGCCGAGCCGGGCGATCGTATCCTGCTCGCCGACGGCTGCGCGCAGGATGTCGGCGACCTTCATCAGGATGCGATCGCCCTCGCCATGGCCGAAGATATCGTTGACCGCCTTGAAGCGGTCGAGATCGAGGCAGAGGATCGCCAGTTCTTCGTTTCTCGCAGCAGCCGCCGCCAGCGTCTGGCCCAGCCTGCGGTCGAAGAAGGCGCGGTTCGGCAAGTCCGTCAGCGCGTCATGATGGGCGAGATGTTCGATCGTGCGCTCGGCTTCCTTACGCGCCCGCAGGTCACGCACGAAGATCACGTCGCATTCCCGGCCGCGATACTCGATCGTCCGGCACATGAACTCCACGGGAATGGTGCGCCCTTCTGCGTTCAAGAGGTCGATTTCGCCCGGACCGTCGCCGTGTCTGTGGGCGTCCAACCCCTCCTCGCCGAAGACGAAGATGTCTGCCGGGTGCCGTCCGGAAAGCTCCGAAAGCTTGCGACCTGTCAGGCCCGCGAAGCGCTCGTTGGCGTCCACGATTACGCCATCGAAGACGATCGCCATGCCTTCGAGCGATGCATTGGCGAGTCCGCGCAGATCTGTCAGATGCCGGTCGAGGAAGAGCGCGCCGAAGGCGAGCACGATCAATGTGGTCGAAGCGGCAATGACGCCGCCTGCAAGCCAGGCGGGATGGATGGTATCGGCAACGGCGACATTGGCCTCGGGCACCAGCGTGATGCCGCTCATCGAGGTGAAGTGCAGCGCGCAGATGCCGACGACCAGCAGGAGCGACGCGACGACCAGGCGCCGCACGCCGCGCAAGAGCTGAAAGGCGTAGAGCGCGGCACCGGCCAGCACCGTCCCGGCGAGTACGGCGGAGACGGTGAATTGGGGATCGTAGGCAATATGTCCCTGGATCTCGATTGCCCGCATGCCGGTAAAGTGCATCGCCGCAATGCCGGCGCCGAGCAGCAGGCCACCGCAGGTCATCGAGAGATGCGAGCGCCCGCCAAGACCGATCGCAAAGGCCATCCAGGACGCTGCGATCGCCACGGCCACCGACAGGAGCGTGCCCCAGGCGCCATAGGCGACGGGAACGCCGCCGTCATAGGCGAGCATGGCGATGAAATGGGTGGACCAGACGCCGATACCGCAGGCAAAACCGCTGGCCGCGATCCACAAACCGCGTTGGCTGCCTTCGCTTCGTTGCGCGCGCAACAGGAGCAGCATCGTCGCGACGCTGCCTGCCAGGCAGACGATCGCGGCAACCAGGATGAGGCGCCAGTCATGATCGTCGCGTATGCATGCAATCACTGAAAACATAATCGTCTCCCGCGTCAGGGTCACCTTGACAAGGAGTCGCTAAATAACTGTAAATTGTATCACTGGAATTGTTCGCCTTCGGTACAACCCCAAAAATGGTTGCCCGAAAATTCGCCTCAACCGTGCATCGCCGATCCGCCGACGCTGGCGATGTCGCCATCGATCACACCCAGCGCCCGCGCCAGGTGCCCCTCGAAAACCAGGCGCTGCTCGTCGGCAACGACCGTGATTTCCGGCGGCCCCTGAAGACGGATCTGCATCGATTGGGCAAGCCCCTCCTCGATCCCGGGCAGCATCAGATCGAAGTATCGGATGCCGGGTCCGGTGACATGGACCGGCATGCGCTCGTAGAGGCTCAACATGCGCGAGATGCCGTTGCCGAGCGCGATGCCGGCCTGGCGAAAGGCATAGCCGGCCATGCGGTGGCCCTGTCGTGCGCTGGCGGCAATCTTGTCGAGCTCCGTCACCGGAACGAACTTGGCGGGGATCGTGTCTGCCGGCACCTCGAACGCCGCGCGCAGGATGCCGTAGAAGCCGGCCGCCGCCTCGATGCAGCCATAGGCGCCGCAGCGGCAAAGGCCCGCGGACGGCGCGTGCAGCATGTGGCCGAAATTCGGCGCGCTGACATCCATATCGCCGCTCTGGCTCTTGCGGGCAACACCAAGGCCGATGCTGTGGCCGAGCGAGATCGCCGCAAGCGCCCTGAAGCCGCTCTCCGGCTTGCGCTCTGCCTGGGCGGCGAGGGCCTGCGCGACCAGAAGGGTTTCGTTGCTGAGCATGACCTTCGCCCGCCAGTCCGGCGCGAGCAGCGCGGCGAAATCCAGTTCCTCCCGCCCGAACACCGGCGACCACAAGAGCCGCGCGGACGCGCCGTCGACCAGGCCCTTGCTGCTGATAGAGACGGCCAGTACCTGGTTCCGCTCCAGTCTCGACCGCTGCAACAGGCGCTCGAGCGCATCGACGAATGCGCGGGCGAAAGGGGCCGTACCGCGCTCGTCGTGGTTTCTGCTTTCGTCGAAACGGTCGAGCAACGTGCCGCCGTAGTCGACCAGCGAATATTGCACGATGTCGGACGAGATCCGAACGACGATCAGATGACCGTGATCGCGGCGTGGCGTGAACAGCACCCGCGGCCGCCCGCGCCCGCCCTGGATCTGCTGCTCTGCCTTGGCGAGCGCACCAGCCTTTTCCAGTTCCGCCGTGATCGCCGAAACGGTCGCGGAGGCAAGCCCGGTCTCGGCAGAGATTTCCGTATGGGAGAGATTGCCGGCGCGCCTGAGCGCCGCAAGGACCAAGGCGCTGTTTTGCTGACGCACGAGCTCAGTGCTGGACTTGGTCAGCATGAGACGTCCCTGTCAGTGGCGGATCCTTCGAACACATGCCCCTCCCAAAGCATCTGTTGAACGGCAAGACAAGGAGCAGAACGCCTTGTCGACAGCCTTGTGGCACCGATTTTTAGGGCGGTCGAGAAACATCGGACGCGACCGCTCGCGGAGCACCTTGTTGATGCCGCAACCACCGCTTTCGCACCGTGTTGACAGCCTCAAAAATCCATGACATTCATTTTCTCGACTGTCGAGAAAATAATTCCGCACAATGTAGCGGCACGATCTACGACAGCGTCTTAAGGCTGGCGGAGGATGGTGCGGGAGGTTCGCACGCTTGGCCGGCCCTCACTCGGGAGGATGAAATGAAAACCGTTTTGAAGCTGATGGCAGGGGTTGCCGTCATCGTTTCCCTGCATTCCGTTGCCCAGGCGAAGGACCTGGTCGTCGGCGTATCCTGGTCCAACTTCCAGGAAGAGCGCTGGAAAACCGACGAAGCCGCCATCAAGGCAGCCCTCGAAGCCTCGGGCGACAAGTACATCTCCGCTGACGCCCAGTCGTCCGCCGCCAAGCAGCTGACCGACATCGAGTCGCTGATCGCTCAGGGCGCCAACGCACTGATCGTGCTCGCCCAGGACAGCGACGCCATCGGCCCGGCGATCGAAAAGGCCGCTGCCGAAGGCATTCCGGTCGTCGGCTATGACCGCCTGATCGAAAACCCGGCCGCCTTCTACATCACCTTCGACAACAAGGAAGTGGGCCGCATGCAGGCCCGCGAAGTGTTCAAGGTCAAGCCGGAAGGCAACTATGTCTTCATCAAGGGCTCGTCCTCCGACCCGAACGCCGACTTCCTCTTCTCCGGACAGATGGAAGTGCTGAAGGAAGCCGTCGACGCCGGCAAGATCAAGAATGTCGGCGAAGCCTATACCGACGGCTGGAAGCCTGAAAACGCCCAGAAGAACATGGAGCAGTTCCTGACCGCCAACGACAACAAGGTCGATGCGGTCGTCGCTTCCAACGACGGCACCGCGGGCGGTGCGGTCGCAGCCCTCGACGCCCAGGGCCTGGCCGGCTCCGTTCCGGTCTCCGGCCAGGACGCCGACAAGGCGGCCCTGAACCGTGTTGCTCTCGGCACGCAGACCGTCTCGGTCTGGAAAGACAGCCGTGAACTCGGCAAGCGCGCCGCAGAAGTCGCCGTCGAACTTGCCGGCGGCAAGAAGATGGAAGAAGTCTCTGGCGTCACCACCTTCAACGGCGGCCCGAAGGGCGTGGCCATGCAGTCGGTCTTCCTGGCTCCCCTGCCGATCACCAAGGACAACCTGAACGTCGTCATCGACGCGGGCTGGATCTCCAAGGCTGAAGCCTGCCAGGGCGTCAAGGGCGACGTCGCGGCCTGCAAATAAGCCGCACCAGCAGAACTGAGCGCTGACAAAAGACAAGCGCCGCAACGCAACCCGTTGCGGCGCTTGCGCAAGGTGCGGACGCGGCGGACAATACCGCTACCGCGACCGCACAATCAGCACGAAGGCTCGGTTTCTGCCGTCGTACCGGACTTGTCGCGTCCACTTGGGGCTCTTGGTGCCACTGACGCGATGACATCAACAACATAAGTGGGGGGAAGGCACGTCCATGGCCGACATCACACAAGGCAACACAAAGGGCGCACAGACAAATCGCGCCCGTACAGCGGACGAGAACCCGGTAAAACGTTTCTTCCGCGCCACCGAGATCGACACCCGGCTGCTCGGCATGGTCGGCGCGCTCGTCATCATCTGGGTCGGCTTCCAGATCATGACCGGCGGGCTGTTCCTGACGCCGCGCAACCTGTGGAACCTGACGGTTCAGACCTCCTCCGTCGCCGTGATGGCGACCGGCATGGTGCTGATCATCGTCACCCGCAACATCGACCTCTCCGTCGGCTCCGTGCTCGGCTTCTGCGGCATGGTCATGGGGGTCATGCAGGCGAAGTTCCTGCCGCAATATCTCGGCCTCGAACACCCGGCCATCTGGATCATCACCCTTCTGAGCGGCATCGCCGTCGGTGCCGCCATTGGCGCGCTGCAGGGCTCGATCGTCGCCTTCCTCAACGTGCCCGCCTTCATCGTCACGCTGGGCGGCCTGCTCGTCTGGCGCGGCGCCACCTGGTTCGTCACCAGCGGCCAGACGGTCGCGCCGATGAACGCCACCTTCCGCCTGATGGGCGGCGGCACTGAAGGCTCGATCGGCGCAACGGCAAGCTGGATCGTCGGCATCCTTGCCTGCATCGCCATCGTCGCCGCCATCCTCAATTCGCGCAAGCAGCGCAAGCGCTTCCGCTTCCCGCTCCGTCCGATCTGGGCGGAGTACTTCCTGGCGATCCTCGGCTGTATCCTGGTTCTCGGCGCGATCGCCGTTGCCAACAGCTACTACTGGCCGACCAACATCGCCCGCAAATATGCCGACGCCAACGGCATCGCCTGGCCGGACGGCGGTCTGCTGATCTCCCACGGCATTGCCATTCCGGTGCTGATGGCGATCGCCGTCGGCATCGTCATGACCTTCATCGCCACCCGCCTGCGTTTCGGCCGCTACGTCTTTGCGCTCGGCGGCAACCCGGAAGCGGCCGAACTCGCCGGCATCAAGACCCGCTGGGTTACCGTCAAGATCTTCACGCTGATGGGCATCCTCTGCGCCATCGCCGCGGCGATCTCGACCGCCCGCCTCAATGCGGCAACCAACGCGCAAGGCGAACTCGACGAGCTCTACACGATTGCTGCAGCAGTCATCGGCGGCACCTCGCTTGCCGGCGGCGTCGGCACGATCGCCGGCGCCATGATCGGCGCGCTCGTCATGCAATCCCTACAGTCGGGCATGGTGCTCTTGGGGATCGACAGTCCGTTCCAGCGCATCGTCGTCGGCGTAGTCCTCGTCGTCGCCGTCTGGCTCGACACCGTCTACCGCGCCCGCGCCAAGTAAGGAGTACGATCCATGAAAGACCAACGCACTCCGCTTGTGGAAATGAAGAACATTTCCATCTCCTTCGGCGGCATTCACGCCGTGGACAACGCCTCCGTCGACCTCTACCCCGGAGAGGTCGTGGCGCTGCTCGGCCACAACGGTGCCGGCAAGTCGACGCTGATCAAGATCCTCTCTGGCGCCTACAAGCGCGATGCCGGCGAGATCCTGATCAATGGCGAGGCCGCCGACATCAACAACCCGCGCGACGCCAAGAAATACGGCATCGAGACGATCTACCAGACGCTCGCCGTCGCCGACAATGTCGACGCCGCCGCCAACCTCTATCTCGGCCGGGAGCTGCGCACCCCCTGGGGCACGCTCGACGACGTGGCGATGGAGGCCAAGGCCCGCGAAGTCATGGGGCGCCTCAACCCCAACTTCCAGCGCTTCAAGGAGCCGGTGAAGGCGCTTTCGGGCGGCCAGCGGCAATCGGTGGCGATCGCGCGCGCGATCCTCTTCGACGCCCGCATCCTGATCATGGACGAGCCAACGGCAGCCCTTGGGCCGCAGGAAACCGCCCAGGTCGGCGATCTCATCAAGCAGCTGAAGCGCGAAGGCATCGGCATCTTCCTGATCAGCCACGACATCCACGACGTCTTCGACCTCGCCGACCGCGTGTCTGTCATGAAGAATGGCCAGGTCGTCGGCCAGGCCCGCACCGAGGACGTCACCAAGGACGAGGTGCTCGGCATGATCATCATGGGCAAGGTGCCGCCAAAGGCGATCCCCGGCCCAGGCGCCATGCAGGTGGCGTAAGCCCAGCGTCGCACTAGACCACCCTCTCAATGACGCCGCGCCCCCCGGGCGCGGCGTTTCTATTTGCCCGATGGGGCTCGCCCCGCAGCACGGGCCGGCTCTGTGCCGCGCCCTTCCCCCGCGCTGCCGGCGCGAAAGATCAGCGTCCGGCTCAGCGCATAGTTCACCGAAAAGACCAGGAGCAGCGCCAGCGCCTGGGCAACGACATAGTGCATGACGGCCGATAGCAGCGTGAAGGCGACCGCGTTTATTCCGGCGCCGAAGGTCGACACCGCCAAGAACTTCGGCAACGCCTTCAGGTGCGGTTCGTCGGATCGGAAGGTGAAACGCCGCTGCAGGAAATAGTTGACGACGACGGCAAAGTAGAAAGCGATGGTGGACGCATAGACCGGTTCGAGCCGCGCCGTCTCGACCAGGACGGCGAGCGTGGCCACCTGCAGGCTCGCCGCGATGCAGCCGCAGGCGAAATAGCGAACAAAGCTCATATCCAGAAGGCGTCTCATCCGGTGCCTTTCGCATCGAGCGACATCCAGCGGCTGGCGCATAGATGGTCGCCGCCTGGTCGAAAACAACGTTTTAGTAGCTTTTGCTTATAAGAGCAGCTAGAAATACAGGCAGTAAAGAGCAGACAACCGTATTCATCAAAGCAGCGCCAGGCTCCTTTCGAGGGGCCGGCTTGATAACGGGGCTCGGCCATGTCGCAGCACTTTCAACAGGCCATCCTGGCGCTCGGCGAGGCGATTGCCCATGAACGCGGCGCTACCGATGACAGCCGGGGCGCCCTGGGCGTACGTGCGGCAGAGTTTCTGCTGAAAGTTCATCGTCAGATGCCCGACTATCTGCGCCCGCCCTTCCATAGTCTCGTGCTTCTTTTCAATGCCTGGCCGCTGCTGCGCAGAGGCAAGTTCTTTCATCAGCTTTCGCTCGACGACCGACTGGCCGAACTCGACAAATGGCGGCAATCCCGCCTCGAGTTCCGTCGGCGCTTCGTCGAGTTCCATATGTCATTGGCATTATTCTGTATTTACTCAGACCTTTACGGCCAGGATTACCAGTATGAACCTGCAACCGGAGCACCTGCTAGCCCCTGAGAGGCTTGCCCCCGACATCATCGTCATCGGCTCCGGCCCGGGCGGTGCGGTGACCGCCACCCGTTGCGCGGAGGCGGGCAAGTCCGTGCTGATCATCGAGGAAGGTCCGCATCTGGCGCTCGAGTCTGCGCCGCATTTCTCCCGCGAGGAAATCCTTCAGAAGTACCGCAACGCCGGCATCAACATCGGCTTCGGCGCGACGAAGATCGCCTATGTCGAGGGCTGCTGCGTCGGCGGCGGCAGCGAGATCAACCGCGGCCTCTACCACCGCACGCCGCAAGCGGTGCTCGACCGCTGGCGCCGCGACTATCGGGTCGATGCCCTGACGCTCGAAGAACTGACCCCGCATTTCGACGCCTGCGAGGCAGTAGCCCGGGTCGAATACCTGCCTGGCCCTGCGCCGCAGCTATCGACACGGCTCGATGAGGGTGCGCAGCGGCTCGGATGGTCTTCCCTCGAAGTGCCGCGCCTCTTTGCCTACGCCGCCGCGGGGGCCGGCGGATCTCCGGGCCGCAAGCAATCGATGTCGGCAACCTTCGTGCCGCGCTTCCTCGACGCCGGCGGTATGCTCCTCGCCGATACCTGCGCGACCAAGCTTACCCATGCGAACGGGCGGTGGACGGTGCATGCGCGCAGCAAGGGACCGGCGGGCACGCGACAGATCGAACTGAAGGCAAAAACCGTCTTCGTTGCCGGCGGCGCGGTGCAGACCCCGTGGCTGCTGCGCCGCTCAGGCATCACGCGCCATGTCGGCGACAGCTTGCGCTTCCATCCGATGCTGAAGGTGGTGGCAGTCTTCCCCGACGAACTCAACACCCCTGGCGAACTCGAACCCGTCCACCAGATCAAGGAATTCGACCCGCGCTTCAGCATGGGCTGCTCGATGAGCAAACGGCCGGCGCTGGCGCTGGCCATGGCGGCGCACCCGGAGATGATCGATGCGGTCGATCGAGACTGGCGGCGCATGGCGATCTACTACGTGCAGAGCACCGGCGGATCCGGCAAGGTGAGATCCCTGCCCGGCTTTCGCGATCCCCTGGTGCGGGTCGGCCTTCAACCGTCGGACCTGAAGGAACTGGCCGTCGGCCTTGCACGCCTCGCCGAAGTGCTCTTTGCCGCCGGTGCCCTTGCAGTCTATCCGAGCATTCCGGGCTATCCGGTGCTGAAATCGCTGGCCGATATCGCCAAGCTTCCCGAAACGCTCCCTCCCAAGCAGGCAAACGCCACTGCGCTTCACCTCTTCTCCTCCTGCCCGATGGGCGAGGACGCCGAAAAATGCGCTGCGAGTTCGTTCGGGCGCGTGCATGGCGCCAGTAATCTCTACATCGCCGACGCTTCGCTTCTGTGCGGGCCGACGGTCGTCAATCCGCAAGGGACAGTGATGGCCGTCGCGCATCGCAACATCACACGCGCGCTCGAGGATCGGGCGATCTGATCAGAAAATTCCCGCAGACAGGGGCTGGAGGGACATATGCGACATCTCATCACCGGCGGATCGGGCTTCATCGGCAACCTCGCAGCTCGACGGTTGCGCGAACACGGCGACGAGGTGCGGGTGCTCGACCTCTGGGAGGATCGCTCCCGCCCGGCGGACATCGAGTTCGTCAATTGCTCCGTGCTCGACCGCGACGGCGTGCGCGCCGCCATGCGCGACGTCGACGTCGTCCACCACAATGCGGCGCTGGTGGCGCAGACGGATGCGGGGCGCGACTACTGGAACGTCAACGTCGAGGGGACCCGTATCGTCTGCGAGGAAGCCGCAAGAGCGGGCGTCCGGTCACTGATCCATGTCAGTTCGACCGCCGCCTACGGCATCCCGCCTTCCGGCCCGATCACGGCGACAACCCCGCTGAGCCCGGTGGAGCCCTATGGAAAATCGAAGCGCGCCGGCGAAGAAGTGGCCGAGGCCATCTGCACGGCCGCCGATATGACCCTGATCACCATCCGGCCCCGCGCCACCCTTGGCGGCGGCCGGCTCGGCATCTTCCAGATCCTCTTTGAATGGATCAGCGAAAACCGCGCCGTCTATGTCATCGGATCCGGCAACATCAAGTTCCAGTTCGTCCACGCCCATGATCTCATGGATTTCTACATGCTGGCGCTCAAGGCCGGTCGGAGCGGCACCTACAATGTCGGCACCGACAGCTTCGGCACGCTGCGCCATGACCTGGAGGCCCTGATCCGCTATGCCGGCAGCACATCGAAAGTCCGGAGCCTTCCGACCTCCGCTACCATCAACACGCTGCGGGCGCTGCATTGGCTGAGGGTCTCGCCGCTGGTGCCCTGGCACTACCTCACCTACCACAAGGAATGCTACTTCGACGTCGAGCCCCTGCTTGCCATGGGCTGGCGGCCGAAATACTCCAACGAAGCCATGCTGCAGGAGAGCTACGACTGGTATCGCCAAAGCGCGAAGCTCGCGTCAGCCGTCACCGCAAAGAGCCCGCACCGCGCGCCGCTCAAGCAGGGCGCGCTCTGGCTGCTCAAGATGATATCGTAAGCGAGCGGGGCGCCGGAGCCGGCGCGCCCATCGGCTGCGGCTCCGTCACTGGCCAAAAGATCTCGTCGTCATAGCCGCGGAATGTATCGACGCCGGCAATTGGGCTTGCGCTGCGAATCAGGGCGCGCATGCCGTGGCTCTGCGCCACCGCCCAGTCGCGCTCCACCCGGTCGCCAATCATGATCGCCTGCTCCGCCGGCACCTGCGCACGATTGAGCACATGGGCAAGACCGGCCGGATGCGGCTTCAAAGCGCCGACTTCGGGATCCATGGCGGAGACGACGATGCTGGCGCCAAGGCCAAGCGCCTTCAGTTTCTCCGACGCCGGATAGTCGGACAAAACCGCAATCGTCTTTCCCTGAACCGCAAGGCCGGCAAACACCCGCTCGACGCCGCGGCACCGGCAAGCCGGAAGGAGATCGAGCGGACGCCGTTCGATCCATTCCTCGACCGTCTTCCGGACGCTCTCCGGCGACTGCCCGCACCGCTCCGCAGTCAGTTCGTATTGCCGGGCTGCCACATCGGTCGCCAACGCATCGCCCAGTTCCTCGCGGCAGTCGCGAAAGGCGCGCAGGACGCGGATGGTGCCAAGGCTGCACCTGCGCGCCGCGTCAGCAACAAGCCGCAGCAGCATCCGCGCCCGCAGCCGCCGCTGGTCGTAGAGCGTGCCGTCGAGATCGAACACCACGAGACGCACCCGATCCCAATCCACCGGTCCATTTGGCAAGGCCCCGTTCGGCAGCGTCGAACCGGTCATTGCAGCGACGATATCGGCACGAGGAACGAAGCGGCCAGGAAGTCCAGCACCGGCACGTTGACGAAGCTCGCGAACAGGAAGACGACGATGGTCAAGGTCAGCATGACGTCCAGCCGCCGGGAGTGAAACAGCCTTTCCGGCCGTTGCACCACCGATCCGGGGCGCGTGGCAAGCCAGAGATAGACGGCGAAGAGGCCGCTGATGAACGGAAAGACGAGGATGTATTCCACCCGGTATTTCACCAGGAAAACGCCAAGCAGAAACGCCGTCATCATCGCGTAGACGAAGCAGGAAACGGTGAGGCTCTCCTCGGTGTAGTATTCGAACGACCGCCTATATTTCTTCAGGACGGCGACCCCCGCATTCGTGGCGATGTCGCGATACTCCCCGAGCCGCTTGGCCGCCATCAGGAAGGCGCCGGCCATCCAGTAGGCCGCAAGCACGCTGACCGGCGGCAAGGTCACCTGATCGACGATGGCCCAGCCGAGCAGGAAGCGGATCGGATTGTTGAGGCATTCCGTCAGCACATCGAGATAGGGCTTGTCCTTCGCCCGGATGGGCTCGACGTTGTAGAGGATGCCGGACAGCAGGAAGAGCAGCGACGTGGCAAAGAACAGCTTGCCGACGACCGACGCAAGCAGCAGTCCGATGACGGCAAGCAGCAGATATTCGCCGTAGACGATGCGCGGCTGCATCTCGACGACGACGGCGCGACGTTGTGATTTGGTCGGATGGGCCGCGTCGCGTTCCCGGTCGAGCCACTCGTTGATGACGTAATTGGCCGATGCGATCGAGACGGCGCTCAGAAGCCCCACGGGAATATTGATGACGAGAGCGGCCGGATCAGGCTCGCTGAGGGCACAGGCAAGGATCAGCCCAGGCAGGATGAAGACGTGCTTGGTGACATGGTCGAACCGGGCCAGCGACAGGTAGTCGCTTGCCCTCCCCCGCGGTTGGGGCCCCAACGCCTCGATAGGCGTCGTCTCTTCCGGGTTTGCTGGCATGTCCCTCTCCTTGTCTAGAGACCACGCGCCTGATTCGGGACGCCTACGGCGCGCCGGTACTTGCCGTCTGGTAGATGCGACCGTCCCTCTCGGAGCGCACGAGCTTCAGCTTGGCGAGTTTGACGAGCTCTTTCTCCGTCACCAGGTAGAACCGCCAGTCGATCGCATCGACGAAGACGACATAGGCATTCTTCTGCGCCATATCCTCGCGAAACCGCTCTAGCTGTACGTCGAGCGAACCCGCGTCACTCTCAAGGCCGGTTCGCCTTTCGCTGTGGGAGGGGATCCAGTCCGTCGAGCGGCGCGTCAGGAAATTGAGCGGGTCGCACGCATTGGTGAAGATGACCGCATCTGCCGGCAACGCCCTGACTGCGCGCACGATCGGCGACGACTTCCAGGCCGTGCTCTGAAACCCCACCCCGTCACGGAAGGCCTCCGCCGTCTGGGCGGTGCTGCGCAGTCCGTGGATGGCGAGAAGGCAGAGCAGGATCAGCGCAAGCGAACGCCGGACGACAGGTGCTGCATCGACGCGACCGCAATAGTCCGCCGCCGCAATTACCAGAACGAAGATGATGGCGACATAGAAGGGAAGCGAGTAGCGCGAATTAAGCTGCAGGTTCGCCTCCACATGCACGGCGAGCACGACGAACAGCAGATAGAAATATCCAAACAGGCCGAAGATGAGGGTCATCAGATCGTGGTCGTCCGGCTGGCGTTCGGGCCAGTTTCGCTTCAGCGTCTGCACCAGAACAACCGTCGCCGCGACAAGCGCGAGAAGCAGCACCGGGATGCGGATCACCTGCGGCACCTGGCTCGGCAGGAGAAAGCTCGCCAGAAGCGACAGCCCGCCTAGCCAGCGATCGGCATCGGCATTGCCATAGAACCAGAGCGCGCGGCCAACCGACCGGCCGACAAGCAGCTTGCTGACGATCACCCAGGCGAGAAAGATACCGGCGCTACCAGCGAACAGGAGGACGACCTCGAGGAGCCTTTGGCGAAGGGATCGCGCCGAATTGTAGAAGAGCGCGATTGTGGCAAAAGCCGCCCCGACCGGAGGCGCCACGAAGCGAGCGAGCATGGCAAGCCCGACGCAGGCAGACGAGGCAAGCAAGGGCCCCCGCCCTTCACCGCGCATATAGCGAATGAAGAAACGGATGGCGAGAAATGTCAGCGCAAGGAACAGCGCCTCCGACATCGCTATCGTGCTCGTCCAGAGGAATGTCGGATTGACGATGATCAAAAGCGTTCCGACGGTCACGAAGAACGGTTGATCCGGTAGCGCCGTCCTGAACAGCGAAAAGACGAGCCAGGTATTGAGAAGATAAAGCAGAAAGGCGATGCCGAGCGCGACATGCTCAAGCGCAAACCCAAGGGATCCCCCGGCACCCAGCATCCACGCGTAAAGCGGCGCGTCATAGGGCGTGCTGACGATCTGCATGTAACGCGTCGAATCCGGTAGGATGCCGATACCGTTCCAGGTGTTCAGCACGAAAAGCACGGCCGCGAGAGCAACAAGAAACATCAATGCGGGATCGGAGCGCAGCCTCTCCAACGCCGGTTCGCCGGTCGTGAGATATCGGTTGACCAAAACTTGCCCCCTCGCCTGAAACAATTACGCGAGCACTGGGTACTGGAGCACTTGGTTACTGGAACGCCTGCCTACTTGAGCACTGGGCACTTTAATTTAGAATTATCTTTAATGCAGAATTTATAACGCGCCGCCTTTCGTCGCAAGGACGTTCGCCTGACCAATTCTAGCTACATCGGGTGGGTGATCCCGTCAGATGGGTTGGCCACCCCCCGGGCGCCATTGCCCGAAGCGATGCGCCGCGACCACAACGCAAGCACAGGATGGCGGTTTCTACCACAATCTCTTGCAATGACCATTGAAGCGGCGCGCAAGCTAGGCTAAGAACCGCTCACAGCCTGCTTCGGCGGCCCTGCCGCCAACGGATGCACCCGTAGCTCAGCTGGATAGAGTGTTGGATTCCGATTCCAAAGGTCACAGGTTCGAATCCTGTCGGGTGCGCCATTTAAATTTCAGCCAGATTGTTCGCCTTCAAACGAGTTGACCCGCAAAGCGCTCATGCGCCTGCGCACAACGGTTCTCGCCATCGAGCTGTGCTTTTGCGGACAGAGCCCGCTCAAGTCGCGTCGCGTTCCGTCCTGAGATTGGAGACGACGCGCCGGTTCTGGACCTTGCAGGAGCGCTCGGTGCAGTCGCGCACCTCGCGGTCGTTGCCGTAGCCTTTGGCCCACAAGCGATTGGGGTCCACACCCTTGGACACCAGATAGGCCATTACCGCATCGGCGCGTTTCTGCGACAGCGATTCCATCTTGGAAACAGAGCCGCTGTCGTCGGAGAAGCCCTGTAGCTTGACCAGCCAGCGCGGGTTGCTGTTGAGCCAGATCGCCTGCTTGTCGAGTGTCGCCTTGGCGACGCTGTCGAGTGCGGAGGAATCCTGGGTGAAGTAGGTCCGGCGGCCGACATTGAGGATAAAGTCCTCTTCGGTACCGACCGATACGGTTTCGAAGCCGGGTGCCGGGTCGTCGGTTTTTCCGGTCATCGGCACGGCTGCGGGCTCTTCGACTGCGGCCATCTCGGTGGTGTTGCAGGAAGCAAGCGTCAAGAGAATGGCGGCCGCGGAAAGCAGCCTCGTCAATCCGGTCATAGCGGGCATCGGGTGATATTCCTCATTCGACCGGAGTTGCGACCGGGGTTGCTTGGCTGACCTCGGGGGCCTTTTCGGCGATATGCGGCAGCACCTGCACCGCCGTGCCGATGGGGCAACGCTGGTAAAGGTCGATCGCATCCTCGTTGAACATGCGGATGCAGCCGCTGGAGGCATCCTTGCCGATGCTGCCCGGCTCCAGCGTGCCATGGAAGCGGTAGCCGGTATCGACGCCGTCGCGCAGCAGGTACATGGCGCGGGGGCCGAGCGGGTTTTTCGGCGAGCCGCCCTCGACGAACTCAGGCAGTTCGGGATGGCGCTCACGCATCTCCGGTGGCGGCGTCCAGCGCGGCCACAGCGATTTCCGGTCGATTGTCGCCCGGCCGTACCATTTGAAACCCTCTTTCCCGACGCCGACGCCGTAGCGGATGGCCGTCTTGTTCTCCATGATTAGGTAGAGAAAGTGGTGCCTGGTATCGACGACGACGGTGCCGATCGGCTCGCTGCTGAAATACTTGACGACCTGGCGCTGCCATTTCCTGTCAATGTTGGCGAAATTGGTGCTCCGGTATGTGACGCCGTTATCCACGGCCGGGCCGGAAAAATAGGCTGTCGCCTTTGCCAGTGCCGGGCTCTGAAGCGCATTGGCGCCAAGCAGCGCCAAACCACCAAGCATAGTCTCCCTGCGGGTCCACACCATCGGCAATATCCCCCGAAAGCCAATTAGCGAGGCTGCAGTAAATCAGATTTTTGAACTGCTACAACAGAAAATTCTCAAGCATCGATTCTTTCGCGACGACCGGACAATAGATTGGATCTTCTCGGCGTTCGTCGCAAACGAACAGCCGGCAGACATCGCCAGCCCACCGCGGACGTGCCTTCGCCCGCCTCGCCGTTGCAACTGCGCGGCGCCGGCCGCGGCGCAAGCGTCAGCTGCGTTTACCGGCAATATGCGGCGAACTACTTGATATCGCGTGCCTGACCTGACGCCCTGAGCTCCGCGAGCGTCTTTCCAAGGCAACTCCCGCCGGCATCAGAGCCAACCGCCTTGGCCGCGCCGTCCAGAGTGATCGTACCGGCGAAGTTGTCAGAAGCCTGATAGGTTGCGGTTCCATCCGCCGTCACCTTGGACAAATAGAAGGCGTGCTGGGTGCCCTTGTATTCGCAGGCAACGGCAAACGGAAATTGATCGAACAGGACGCCTTCGGCACGTGCCGAGGTACCGAAGGACTGAACGCTGGTCGCAACCAGCAGTACTGCCAGAGACTTGGACATATTCGCAGAGCGTATGCGCACCATCGATCCCCCAACCCAGTTAGATAAAGGTATCCGTCGAGCGCGATGGTGCCGCCTAGCATGCGCTTTGACAAGCCCGACTGGCAGATTCAAGCACAGCAAATATCGACCAGCGGTTGGCCGCTCCTTCCCGCTTCAAGCGGATGGCGCCAAGGAACAGGCGGCAGGCGTCGCGCCAGCGCAAACAAGATCGTTCTGAACGGCCAGTCACGCCGGATGGCTGAAGCGGGCGATCTGCGCGCCCCGCATCAGGTTGCGGAAATTCGCGCCGCTCATGTGCACCAGCGTCCGGTGATCGCCGCCTTCGAAATAGACGTCGCTGACATCGCCGAGGCTTTCGTCTAGCAGCACCGGCACGTCATAGGCCGAACCAACCGGCGGCACGGCGCCGATGTCGCAATCGGCAAAGAGATTGCAGACCTCCTCTTCCGAAGCGAGGCCGAGGCGGCGGTCCATTACGTCCTGCAGGGTCGAGAGTTCGACCCGGTGCGTGCTCGGCACGACGGCGAGCACGTAGCCCATTTCGTGGTGAACGACCACGGATTTGGCAAGCCGGCTGCCCGGCACATGCGCCGCCCGTGCCGTCTGGCTGGTGGTCGCGGTGCGGTGATGGTCGACGGTGTCATAGGCGACACCCGAACCGTCGATATAGTCCTGAAGTTTTCTGGCGATCGTCATCGTCGACACCCCTTCTCTCTCGTGGTGGCGCGGAGAGGTTATTGTCCTCCCATCCCTCACGAAGTCAACGACGGGCGGCGACGATCCTGTTCGGCAGCAAAGGGAGCGCCTGGTCGCGCGGCGACATTTGCGAGACCGGCAACGGCCAGCCGATCGCGAGCCCCGGATCGAGCGGGTTAAGCCCGCCTTCGGCCTCGGGCGCATAGGGCTTGTCGTGCAGATAAATCAGCTCGCAATCCTCGGTCAGCGTCTGGAACCCGTGGGCAAAACCGCCAGGGATCATCATCGAGCGACCATTGTCCGCACTCAGCACCTCCCCGTGCCATTGCAGATAGGTCGCAGAATCCGGCCGCAGGTCGACCGCCACATCGAAGACAGCGCCGGAAAGGCAGGAGACGAATTTCGCCTCGTCGTGCGGCGCCTGCTGGAAGTGCAGGCCGCGGATCGTGCCTGCTGCCTGCGTCAGGGTATGGTTGATCTGCGCGATCTTTCCATCACCGCCGAAATCGGCCAGCGCCTCGCGACAGAAGAAGCGCGAGAAGAAACCGCGATCATCGCCCCTGCGTTGCCGCTCGACGACAGTGAGACCCGCTATGGGTGTATAAATTCGATCGAATCGCGACATGGTTCCTTCCGTCCGAACCAAGCACTACCCGTCTTTTCGTCCTTAAGAAACCGCCCTTGACCCTATTTGCAATTGCCGACATGAAAGCGTTCACAGGAAAGCGTTACGAATCGGCGAAAGCGCCATGGATCGCGATTCGCAGTCGAAAACGTATCCATAGGTTGTATCCGAAGAAGGGCATCAGACAGCAATGGCAGTGGAAGACGATCGTCTCGCATTCGAAGCCCACAAGACGGAAATGGCCCTTGCGCTCGGCAAGGACGAGGACGCCTTCCAACAGTCGCTCGACACCTTGGTAACGCTCGACAAGTACGACTATTCCTATCTCTGGTCCTTCATGGGCGTGCCGATCATACAGATGCCGGCTGACGTCATGGCGACCCAGGAAGTCATCTGGAACACGAAGCCGGACATCATCATCGAGACAGGCGTTGCCCGCGGCGGCTCGGTAATCTTCATGGCCGCGATGCTGCAGCTGATCGGCAAGGGCAAGGTCATCGGCGTCGACATCGACATCCGCGCCCACAACCGCGACTCGATCGAAAAACACCCGATGTCTTCGCGCATCAGCCTGATCGAGGGTCCCTCGACGGCGGCCGAGACGCTGGCGAAGGTGAAGGCCGAGATTCCCGCAGGCGCCTCCGTCATGGTCGTTCTCGATAGCGATCACAGCCGGGACCATGTGCTGGAGGAGCTGCGCGCCTATGGTCCGTTGGTGACCGAGGGCCAGTATGCAGTCGTTGCCGACACGCTGCTTGGTTGGGGTGAGGCCTCGCAGACGCCGACAAAGCGTTCAAAGGTCTGGCATCCCGGCGACGAGCCCTATGCGGCGCTGAACGCGTATCTCAAGGAAACGGATCGCTTTGCGGTCGATGAGGTGCTGAACGGTAAGCTCGTCCTTTCCAGTTCACCGGGAGGCTATGTGCGTTGCGTCAAGAAGTAGGATCGGACGTGGGCCGCGTCGCCTTTCGCGATGTTGTCGAGGATGATCTCCCTCTCCTTTTCGAACTGCGCCGGGATCTGTCGCTGCAATCGCTGCTGTTGACCGTACCGGACGCGCTGGACGACGCATCCTTGCAGGCCTGGGTCGCGCGCCGGCGCCAGGATCCGGGCGGCCTGTTCCGGATGATCATCGACACCGCGGCCAACGAGGCGGTCGGATACACGCAAGTCAGCCAGGTTCACCGAAAGAACCGCACCGGCTATGGCGGCATTTCGCTTGCGGCAAAAGCGCGCGGACGAGGTCTCGGCCAGGCAACTCTGAGAGAACTTGTCCGCACCGCCTGCGAAGAGCTTGGTTTGATCAAACTGCTTTCCGAAGTCAGGGTCGATAATTTTGCCGCGCTGCGCCTCAACCTCTCGGTCGGCTACCGCATTGTCGGCACGCTCGAAGATCACTTCACCGACAGCGTCGGAGAGACCCACGATGCTCTGCTCCTCGAGCGAAAGCTGAAACTGACCTGACATGACAGCAGTCGTCATTTCCCAGCCGATGCTTTTTCCCTGGCCGGGCTTCTTCGAGCAACTGATGCTCGCCGATAGCTACATCTATCTCGACGACGCGCAGTTCTCGAAAGGCAGCTTTACCAACCGCATTCAGCTCCTGAACGGCGAAGATCGAAGCTGGATGACGATTCCCCTTGCCGGCAAGGGGAGCTTCCAGAAGATCCAGGACCTGTCGGCGACCGGCGGCGACTGGCGAACCAGCCATCGCTCGCTCCTGCGCCAGTCCTTGAGCGGCGCTCCCTACATCGACGATGCGCTGACGATCTTCGACGAAGTCTATGCCCAGGAGGCGATCTGCGATCTTTTGATCGCCAGCATCGACGTGCCCGCCCGCTATCTCGGCATCGGCGCCGAACGGACCTCACGGCGATCGAGCGAAATGGCGATCGACGGCACCTCGTGGCAGCGCGTGCTCAACCTCGTGCTTTCGGCCGGTGGCACGCGCTATCTGACCGGGCACGGCGCGGCCAACTATCTCGACCATCGGGCATTCGAAGCCGCCGGCGTCCAGGTCGAATACATGAAATATAGCTGCACTTCGTGGGCACAGCCCCGCGAAACCTTCACGCCTTATGTTTCCGTCCTGGACCTCATTGCGCGCACTGGGCCCGATGCGCGCAAGCATTTGTTACCAAAAACCATTTCGTGGCGGGAATTCCTGAAGGAGGAAGCAAGCGTATCATGAAGAACGGCACCATCATTTCCGAAAGCGCGCGCCAGGAATTCGAGACCAAGGGTTATTACGTCGTACCCGGCTTCTATGACATTCAGTCAGAGATTGCGCCGATCCACGAAGGCATCCGCCAGACCCTCGAACTGATCTGCAACAAGTACGGCGTCGACGCCCCGACCGACACGGCGCACGAGGCGATGACGATCGCCTATCGCAAGCTCATTGCGGTCAACCGCTCCTGGGGCGGTGAAGTCTATGATGCGATAAAGCAGATCCCTGCCTTTATGCGGCTCGTCAGCTCGGCTGCCAACGACGAGGTGTTTAAGGCACTTCGGCCCGGCAGCATCCCGGGCATCGCAGCTGGCGGCTACGGCATGCGCATCGACAATCCCGGCGAAGAAAAGTTCCGCGCGCAGTGGCACCAGGAATTCCCATCGCAGCTGCGCAGCGTCGACGGGATCGTCTTCTGGACCCCGCTCCTGCCGGTCACCGAGCACATGGGGCCGGTCCAGATCGCCGAAGGCTCACAGGCCGAGGGCCTCGTTCCGGTCTATGTGGATGACGCCGGCGCCGGCAAGACCGGTGCCTATGCGCTGCATCTTCACAAGGGCGAGGAACGCCTTGCCCGTTACAAGCATGTCGCCCCCTTGAGCAAGCCCGGTGATCTGATCCTCATGGATTTTCTGACCTTGCATCAGTCTGGCCACAACATCTCGCAGACCCCGCGCTGGAGCATCCAGTTCCGCTATTTCAACTTCGCCGAACCCGTGGGCATCCGCATCGGCTGGAAAGGCTCCTTCGCGGCCGGGGTGAAGTTCGCAGAAGTGCTTCCTGAGCTCGTCGCCCCACAAGGAGAACCGGCATGACTGCCTGCCGGGTTTGCGGGACGAACATATCCAGTCCGACCTACGAGGTGCCGGCGCCCGCACTGACATCGATCATGACGCTGCTCGACGTGCCGACGCGGGTTTTCGTATGCGCAGCCTGTGGCCACGCGCAGAGCGACGATATTCCCGACATTCAGGCCTTCTACGATACGGGCTACCGAATCTCCCTGAACAGCGAAGATCACGATCAGATCTTCGCTGTTTCGGCGGATGGTACGATCACTTACCGCACCGACCATCAGGCAGCACTTGCGCTCCGGCTGCTCGACCTGCCAAACGGAGCCTTGATCCTCGACTACGGCGCCGCCAAGGCCGATACCTTGCGAAAGATGACCGTCAGCCGCAGCGATCTGCGCCCGCATGTTTTCGATGTCAGCTCCGACTACGCGGCTGCCTGGCAGAGTTGGGTGCCGCAGGCTGCACAAGCTACCTACTCGGTACCGGGGACCTGGCAAGAGACGTTTGATGCCATAATGAGCCATTTCGTCATCGAACATGTGGCCGACCCGGTCGGCTTCATGCGCGAGGTGCGCGCGCTCCTGCGGCCTGACGGCGCGTTCCTGTTTTCGATCCCCGATGTTGCCGGAAACCCGGGCGACATGGCAGTGGCCGACCATCTCAACCACTTCAGCGAAGCCTCGATTGCCCACGCGCTGGCAAGTGCTGGCTTCCAGTTGCAGACCATCGACAAGACGTCGTTCCCCGGCGCCTTTTTCGTTGTGGCAAAGCGCATCGAGATGCCGGCGCAAACGGCCACCTCCTCCGCCGCGGCCGAAGACGCGGCCAAGCAAGCCCGAGACATCTGCGATTTTTGGGATCAGGCATCCGGGAAGCTCCGGGATGGCACGCAGCACTATGCCCGACGCAAGGTCGCGATCTACGGCGCCGGCTTCTACGGAAGCTGGATCTACTGCCGGATCGGCCAGGCCGTCGATGTCGTGGCATTCCTCGACCGCAACGAGAACATGAAGGGCGCCACCCATTTCGGCATCCCGGTGCTTTCGCCTGAGGACCTGCCAGCGGAAGCCGAAGCACTGTTCATCGGCCTCAACCCGCTGAAGGCCCGCGCTGCGATTGCCGCGCAACCCTGGCTGCAGCGGCCTGGGCTCGACCACGTCTGGCTCTGACAAGAGCACACAGCAAGAAGCCGGAGCGGGACGAAAACTCGACAAAATCCCGCCCGGCATCCACGCCTCTTTCGAACTCCCGGTTCTCACCAAGCGCTCCCCATGAAACCCCGCATCCTCTACACCAAACCTTCGATCACCGACCGTGAAGTGACCTATGCGACCGATGCGGCGGCCAATGGCTGGGGCGAGCGCTGCTACGACTACATCAACCGCTTCGAGGCGGCCTTCGCCGCGCATCTCGGCACGACGCACGCGATCTCGACATCGAGCTGCACCGGCGCGCTGCACATGGGGCTTGCCGCACTCGGCGTCGGACCCGGCGACGAAGTGATCCTTGCGGACACCAACTGGACGGCGTCTGCCGCGCCGATCGTTCACCTCGGCGCAAAACCGGTCTTCATCGACGTGCTTGCCGACAGCTGGTGCATCGACCCGGAAAAGGTCGAAGCGGCAATCACGCCAAGAACCAGGGCGATCCTTGCGGTTCACATCTACGGCAATCTCTGCGACATGGACCGGTTGCTTGAGATCGGCGCCCGGCACGGCATTCCTGTTGTCGAGGATGCGGCCGAAGCGCTCGGGTCCGAGTGGCATGGACGCAAGGCCGGGTCGCTCGGCGCCTTCGGCGCCTTTTCCTTCCACGGCACCAAGACGGTGACGACCGGCGAAGGCGGCATGTTCGTCACCAGCGATGCGAAGCTCCATGAAAAGGTGCTGACGCTCTCCAATCACGGCCGCGCCCGCGGGCAGAAAAAGCAGTTTTGGCCGGACGAGATCGGTTTCAAATACAAGATGTCGAACCTGCAGGCCGCCGTCGGCCTCGCGCAGATCGAGCGCGTCGGCGAGCTGGTCGATCGCAAGCGAGAAATCTTCTACGCCTATCGCGAGCAGCTTGCAGGCGTGAACGCCATTGCCATGAACCCAGAGCCGGAGGGAACGAAGAACGGCTTCTGGATGCCGACCGTCGTCTTTGCGCCGGAAACCGGCGTCACCCGGGAGGCTCTGCAGAACGCCTTTGCGGCCGAGAACATCGACGCCCGCGTCTTTTTCTGGCCGCTGAGTTCGTTGCCGCCCTTCGACGAGGTGCCAGCGAACACCGTGGCCTATGACCTGCCCGGCCGCGCGATCAACCTGCCGAGCTATCACGACATGACATCCGACGAGATCGGCCGCGTAGTCGAGGTCCTGCGGGGCTGCCTCGCCGCCTGAGAGCAGGCGCGCGCAGACCACCTCCGCGCAAGGTCGCCAGGATATTAGGACTTTGCAATGCGCCATGCCGAGTGGCCGGCGCAAATACGGGGCGGTCGCATGAAAATCGTCATTCTCGCCGGTGGCTACGGCACGCGGATCTCGGAGGAGAGCCATCTCCGGCCAAAACCGATGATCGAAATCGGCGGGCGGCCGATTCTCTGGCACATCATGAAGATCTACAGCCACTACGGCTTCTCGGATTTCGTGATCTGCCTCGGCTATCGCGGCTACATGATCAAGGAATACTTCGCCAACTACGTGCTGCATTCCTCCGACGTCACCTATTGCATGGCGACGGGTGAAACCCTGTTCCATTCGAACAAGGCCGAGCCCTGGCGCGTGACGCTCGTCGATACCGGAACGGACTCCATGACCGGCGGGCGCCTGAAACGCGTGGCCGACCATCTCGGCGATACGTTCTGCCTCACCTATGGCGACGGCGTTGCCGACATCGATATCAAGGCGCTGACCGACTTCCACCGCCATCACGGCCGCCAGGCGACGGTCACCAGCGTGGTCCCGCCCGGCCGATATGGCGCGCTTGCTGTCAGCGACGGGCGGGTCAGAAGCTTCATCGAAAAGCCGGCAGGCGACAACGGTCACATCAATGGCGGCTTTTTCGTCCTCAACCGTTCGGTGCTCGATCGCATCGAAGGCGATCAGACGCCGTTCGAAGCGGAGCCTCTGGAAGGTCTCGCCGCAGACGGCCAGTTGATGGCCTTCGAACACGCCGGTTTCTGGCGCCCGATGGATACGTTGCGCGACAAGAACCAGCTCGAAGACCTCTGGCAGAGCGGAGCGGCCCCCTGGAAAGTCTGGGCATGAGCAGGCTTGCGGACCCGTACTTCTGGGCCGGAAAACGGGTGATGCTGACGGGCCACTCCGGCTTCAAGGGAAGCTGGGCCCGCCTGTGGCTCACGCAAATGGGCGCTGAGGTGACCGGATACGGCCTGTCACCGGCGGCCACCCCCTCGCTGCACGCACTGCTCGGATCGGAATCGGCGACCAACGAACATTTCGCCGACATCCGCGACGGCGACACGCTGGCATCCGCCGTCCGCGCTTGCGACCCGCAGATCGTCCTTCACATGGCGGCCCAGCCTCTGGTTCGCGAAAGCTACCGGACGCCGGTCGAAACCTTCGACGTCAACGTCATGGGCACGGCACGCCTGCTGGAGGCAACACGCGCAGCCCCTGCCCTCAAGACCGTCCTTGTCGTCACCACCGACAAGGTCTACCGCAACGACGAAAGCGGCCGGCATTTTCCGGAAGACGCCGTGCTCGGTGGCCACGATCCTTATTCCGGTTCGAAGGCCGCCTGCGAGCTGGTCGTTTCGACCTGGCGGGATTCCTATCTGCGTGAGCGCGGCATAAGGGTGGCAACCGCCCGTGGCGGCAACGTGCTCGGCGGCGGCGATTTTTCCGCGGACCGGCTGGTTCCGGATATCGTTCGCGCTGCCCTTTCGGGCGAGACGCTGGACATCCGCAGTCCGATGGCGACACGGCCCTGGCAGCACGTGCTCGACTGCCTCAACGGATACTTCGTCTATGCCGAGGCGCTTCATGGCGGCCAGACCGATGTGACGGCGCTGAATTTCGGCCCGGCTCCCGACGAGCGACAGATACCGGTTCGGGACGTTGCCGCCGCCATCCAGACCGCAATGGGCTTGCCCACGCAATGGCGTGACGCGTCATCCGAGGACCAGCCGCACGAAATGAAGACGCTCGGCCTCGATCCGGCACTTGCCGGACGGACGTTGTCATGGGCAACCCGTCTATCGCAGGACGAGGCGATCGCCTGGACCGCCCACTGGTATGACGGCTGGCGCCGCGGCGCTGACGCCCGTGATCTGACACTCAGCCAAATCGACGCATTCATGAGAGGCTAACGACTTCGATGTCCCACAACTGCCGTTTCTGCTCGACACCGCTCAAGACCGTCGTTGCCGACCTGGGCTCCACGCCCTGGTCCAATTCCTTTCTCGAACCGACGAAGGAAGCCATCGCCCGCGAGCGATCGTTTCCGCTGAAGGCGATGGTCTGCTCCGAGTGCCTGCTGGTGCAGACGACGGAAAACGTGCCGGCCGATGAAATCTTCACCGACGGCTACGCCTACCTCTCTTCCTTCTCCACAAGCTGGCTCGAACACGCACGCCGCTACGCCGAGAGCATGACCGAACGCTTCGCGCTCGATAACAATTCACAGGTCGTCGAGATCGCCTCGAACGACGGCTATCTGCTGCAGTATTTCGTCGCCAAGGGCATCCCGGCGCTCGGCATCGAACCGGCCGCCAATGCCGCGCGACTGGCCGAGGAGCGGCAGGTCCCGACCGAGGTCGCCTTCTTCGGACGGGAGACGGCAACCGAACTCGTCAAGCGTGGCATTCGCGCCGACCTCACGGCGGCCAACAACGTGCTCGCCCATGTGCCCGATATCGCCGACTTCGTCGGCGGCTTCGCCATCCTGCTGAAGCCCGATGGCGTTGCGACGTTCGAGTTCCCCCATCTGCTGCGTCTGATGGAAGGCGTGCAATTCGACACGATCTACCACGAGCACTATTCCTATCTGTCGCTGGCGGCCGTCGAACGCATCTTCGAAAGCTCAGGCCTCAAGGTCTTCGACGTCGAGGAACTGCCGACCCATGGCGGTTCGCTGCGCGTCTATGCGCAGCTGAGGTCCGGCGTGCGCGAGACCACGCTGGAACTCGAGCGGTTGCGAGCGACTGAGGCGCTTGCCGGGCTGATGCGCATGGAGACCTACACGGCATTCGACGACCGCATCGCCGCCGTCTGCAAGGATTTTCAGAATTTCCTGGCGAACGCCAAGGCGGAGGGAAAAACCGTAGCCGCCTATGGCGCGGCCGCGAAAGGCAACACGTTCCTCAATGTCTGCGGGCTGTCGCCCAGCGAAATCGCCTTTGCCGTGGACCGCAATGACCTGAAGCAGGGCAAGCTCCTGCCCGGTACCCATATTCCGGTGCACGCGCCGACGGTCATCGAGGATGCAAAGCCCGATTATCTCGTCATCCTGCCCTGGAACCTGAAGACGGAAATCGTCGCCGACAACGAGGCGATCCGTGACTGGGGCGGCCGCTTCGTCGTCGCCATTCCGAAGCTGAGCGTCTTCTAATCCTAGACGCCAGGAAGTGTGGACAGTCCTCAACCAGACCGCGTTGAGCCGCCCAAAATCGACTTTATTGATCGCCTTAGGTCGCTTTGCCGTAAATTCGGTGACTTTGCCGTAAATTCGGCACGATCTAAGTGAACGTCAGGGTTGGCGTGGGTATTGACGGTTGAAAAAAATGCACCCAAGGAGGTGCTATGTCCACGATTGACCTATGCCTTGTCGCCACCCGGCGCCCGGACCTGCTTGCCCAGACGCTGGCGAGCTTCCGGGACAAAATCTTTTCCAGGCTCGACCTGCGCGGCGCCTACCTCAATCTCGATCCGGTTTTCGGATCGGAGGAGGATCATCGTGCCTGCGTCGAGATATTCCGCAACCATTTTCCCGACGGAACCGTGTTCCAGCCCGAGAGCCCGGGCTTTTGTGCGGCCGTCGCGAAACTCTGGTCGGCCACCAGCGCCGACTACGTTTTCCACCTGGAGGACGACTGGATCTCGCTGAGGGACATGGGCGAAGAACTGCTGGCGCCCTTCGCGGACCCGGCGATCAGCCAGGTCTCGTTCCACACGGCGGACCAGAACTGGAATATCCGCCGCAAGGGCCATTTCCATCGGCGCAACGAATACGCGTATCTGTTCGGGATCAAGATCCCGCTGTTTCGCACTTTCCCGAAATTCACGACGTCGCCGTCGATCCTTCGCGGCGACTTCGCGCGGCAATGCGCCGGCCTGATGGACCTCTCGCGTGATCCGGAAAAGCAGTTCTATTCGGGCGTCAACCCGGCGATGGAGGCCTATGTCGCCAGTCGCCGCAACTATATCTTCTCACCCGAGGCGCAGCCGGTCATCAAGGATATGGGCCGGGAATGGCGCGAGCAGCGGCGCATCCAGAAGGTAATCACCGACTCGACCTCCGTCTGGCGGCAAAGCGCCTAAGCGGCCGGGCCTGGACCGGATGGCTCGAAACGAAGCGATACAAGCGGGACGATGGCCCCGCTTGTATCGGTACCGTCACGCAGTCACGGCAGCGTCCTTGCGCTGAAAGCCCTTGCTCGCGACCATAAGGCTGCGCGTGTAATCTTCACCGATACGCCCGGCGACGAGGTCCGCCGAGGACAGGCGTTCGACGACACGTCCACCCTGCATCACCGCCAACCGATCGCACATATGGGTAACGACACCGAGATCGTGGCTGACCATGATGAAGGTCAGCTTATGGTCGCGCCGGACCTGTTCCAGGAGGTTCAAGACTTCCGCCTGGACCGAGGCGTCGAGCGCCGAAGTCGGCTCGTCGAGCAGCAGGATCGATGGTTCGAGGATCAGCGCCCGGGCGATTGCAACGCGCTGGCGCTGACCGCCCGACAGCTGGTGCGGATAACGGAAGCGGAAACCCGACCCGAGGCCGACCTCGTCAAGCGCCTTCAGGATGCGCCGCTCGCCGTCGGCCACGCCGTGGATCGCCAGCGGCTCCAGCAATTGCCGGTCGATCGTCTGGCGTGGGTGCAGCGAGCCATAGGGATCTTGAAACACCATCTGCACGGCGCGGTAGAAGGCCTTGTCGCGCTTTGCCCCCTGCAGAACACGATCATGCACGCGAATGGTGCCGCCGGTGACGGGCGCGAGACCGGCGATCGCCCGAAGCAAGGTCGACTTGCCCGATCCGGACTCGCCGACGAGCCCGAAGGATTCGCCCGGCGCAATCTCGACGCTGACGTCGTTCAGCGCCTTGAACTCGTCATAGGTGACGGAAAGGTTCGAAACGGAAACGGTTGAGGTCATTGGGCCCACTCCGGCTTGCGGTCGAGAACCGGCAGAGGATGACGATCGGATCCGATCGCCGGCATGCAGTTCAGCAAACCTTGGGTATAGGGATGCTTGGCATTGGCAAGCTCGGACGCCGCCAGTTCCTCGACAATCCGGCCGGCATACATGACGATCACGCGGTCACAGAAGGACGAGACCAGCCGCAGATCGTGCGATACGAAGATCAGACCCATGCCTCGATCGGCGACGAGCTTGTCGAGGATGCCAAGCACTTCGAGCTGTACCGTCACGTCGAGCGCCGAGGTCGGCTCGTCGGCGATCAAGAGTTCCGGCCCGGCAACCAGCATCATCGCGATCATCGCGCGCTGCCCCATGCCGCCCGAAACCTCGTGCGGGTAGAGATCGTAAACGCGCTTCGGATCACGGATCTGCACCGCGGCCAGCATGTCGAGCGCCCTCTCCCGGGCCTCGCCGCGGCTGACATTTTCGTGCTGCCGTAGCGTCTCGACGATCTGCCGGCCGATGCTCATCACCGGGTTCAACGAGTACTTGGGGTCCTGCAGGATCATCGCGATCCGCTTGCCCCTGAGATCCCGGCGGACCTTCGGCGATGCGGAGAGCAGGTCGATGCCGTCAAAGTTCAACTGCTTTGCCGTCACCTGCGCATGACCAGGCGTCAGCCCCATGATCGCCCGGCCGGTCTGCGACTTGCCGGAGCCGCTTTCGCCGACGATGCCGAGGCGCTCGCGGCCGAGCGTGAAGGAGACGCCGCGCACGGCCTCGACGAGGCCGGTGCGGGTCGGGAACGAGACCTTGAGGTCTTCAACGGTCAGAAGCGCACTCATTGGCCGCTCTCCCGCGGATCGAGCGCGTCGCGCAGACCGTCGCCGAGCAGGTTGAAACCGAGGCTGACGATCAGGATCGCGATGCCGGGCATCGTTGCCACCCACCACTGGTCGAGGATGAAACGGCGACCGGAAGCGATCATGGCGCCCCATTCCGGCAGCGGCGGCTGCGCGCCGAGGCCGAGGAAGCCGAGGCCCGCGGCCGTCAGAATGATGCCGGCCATGTCGAGCGTGACACGCACGATCAACGACGACATGCACATCGGCATCACATGGCGGAAGACGATACGGATCGGCGATGCGCCCATGAGCTGCACGGCGGCGATGTAGTCGGAGTTGCGCACCGTCAGCGTCTCGGCGCGGGCGATACGCGCATAGGGCGGCCAGGAGGTGATGGCGATCGCGATGACGGCGTTCTCGATGCCCGGTCCGAGCGCTGCCACGAAGGCGAGCGCCAGAACCAGTTTCGGGAAGGCGAGGAAGATATCGGTGATACGCATCAGCACTGCGTCGACCCAGCCGCCAGCGTAGCCGGCGACAGCGCCGACGATGAGCCCGACAGGTGCTGCGATGATCGCAACGAGAAGCACGACGGCAAGCGTCAGCCGCGAACCATGGATCAGCCGCGAGAGAATATCGCGGCCGAGATCGTCGGTGCCGAGCAGGTAGCCGGGGGTTCCCGGCGGCAGCAGACGGGCGTTGGCAAGATCCCCGATATAGGGCGAATGCGGCGCTAGGAAATCGGCGAAGGCGGCAACGAAGACCAACGCCAGCAGGATGAGCAGGCCGAGAACGGCGAGCTTGTTGGCGGCAAAACGCTGCCACGTCATATAGGCACGGCCAAGCCGGGCCTGGGTGCGCGACTGCGGGCGATCGGACAGCAGCCATTCGCGACGCGTCATCGCGCGGGTTTCGGTAACGGTACTCATCGCTGGCGCGTCCTCGGGTCGAGCGTCCGGTAGAGAAGATCGGACAGGAGATTGATGCCGATGAAGACCGAACCGATGATGATGGTGCCACCAAGCACGGCGTTCATGTCGGCATTCTGCAGCGAGTTGGTGATGTAGAGACCGAGACCTGGCCAGGCGAAGACGGTTTCCGTCAAGACCGAGCCCTCGAGCAGGCCGGCATAGGAGAGCGCAATCACCGTCACGAGCGGCACGGCCGCGTTCCGGAGCGCGTGGCCCCAGATGATCCGGGTCTCGGACAGGCCCTTGGCGCGCGCCGCGACGATGTATTCCTGCTGCAGCTCGTTGAGCATGAAGCTGCGCGTCATGCGGCTGATATAGGCAAGCGAGAAGTAGCCGAGCAGCGAGGCCGGCAGAATGATGTGGCGGAACACATCCCAGAGCACGTCCCACTGCCGCTGCCAGAGCGCGTCGAACAGGTAGAAGCCTGTGATCGGCGTGAACGTGTACTCGAACACGATATCGATACGGCCGGGATAGGCGACCCACTTCAGCCGCGCGTAGAACACCAGCAGCGACAGGAGCGCCAGCCAGAAGATCGGCACGGAATAGCCGACAAGGCCGATGACGCGCACGATCTGGTCGGCAATGCTGCCGCGCTTGACGGCCGCAAGTACGCCGAGCGGAACGCCGAACAGGGCGCCGATGAGCGTGCCGAGCGTCGCGAGCTCCATGGTCGCCGGGAAGACGCGGCGGATGTCGGTCATGACCGGATTGGTCGTCAGCACCGAAACGCCGAAGTCACCGGTCAGCGCCTGGCGGACATAGATGAAGAATTGTTGGTAGAGGGGCAGATTGAGCCCCATCGCCTCGCGCGTCCTTTCGACGACATGCGTCGGCGCCCGGTCGCCGAGAACGGCCAGAACCGGGTCGATCGGGATTACCCGGCCGATGAAAAAGGTGACGGCCAGAAGGCCGAGATAGGTGGTGACGACAACGACAAGAAAGCGCAGCACCGCTGCCACGATCTTACCGGGACGGGCGCGTTTGCGCCCGCCCACTGTCCCTGTTGCGCTCATGCTCAAGGGAACGATCCTTTCGGTTTATTCCTTCGAGACGGCTTATTCTTTGGTGATGCCGGCGACGAAGTTGGTGTCGAAGCTCGGACCGAGCTTCAGGCCCTTGACGTTGCCGCGGTAGCCGGCGACTTCGGTCTGCTGGAAGATGATGACGAACGGGCTTTCGCCCAGCACCGTCTTCTGCAGTTCCTTGTAGGTCTCCGCACGCTTGGCGCTGTCGCGCTCGAGCAGAGCGTCCTTGGTCTTCTTCGTCAGCTCCGGAACGTCCCAGGCATTGCGCCAGGCAAGGGTCTTGTTCTTGCCTTCGTCGGAGTTGTCAGGGTTGCTGGTGAAGGTTTCGGCGTTCGAGTTCGGGTCGAAATAGTCCATGCCCCACTGACCGATATACATGTCGTGGTTACGGGCACGATACTTCGTCAGCGTCTGCTTGCCGTCGCCGGGGATGATTTCGAGCTTCACGCCGGCCTGGCCCAGCGTCTGCTGGAAGGACTCGGCAATGCCGGTGACCGGCTGGCCGTTGCGAACGTCCATGGTGACGGTGAAGCCGTCGGCAAGGCCGGCCTTGGTCAGCAGTTCCTTCGCCTTGGCAACGTCGAGCTTGTAGGGGTTCTCGTCGAGTGCACCCAGAACGCCCTTCGGCAGGAAGCTCTGGTGGATCTCGCCGATGCCCTTGATGAGGGTCGAGCCGATGGCATCGTAGTCGACCAGATACTTGAACGCTTCGCGCACTTCGGGCTTTGCGAGGTTCGCATTCTTCTGGTTGAGGCTGATGTAGTAGACCGTGCCCTTCGGCGCGTTCGTGGTGGCGAGGTCGGCATTCTTCGAAACGGCGTCGAAATCGCCCGGCTCGAGGTTGCGTGCCACGTCGATATCGCCCGCTTCAAGCGCCAGGCGCTGGCCCGAGCTTTCCTTCATGTGGCGATAGATGACGCGAGCAAGCTTTGCCTGTTCGCCATAGTAGTTTTCGTTGCGCTCGAGAACGATGACTTCGTTGGCGCGCCATTCGCGCAGCTTGAATGGGCCCGAGCCGGCATAGCCGGTCTTCAGCCATTCATTGCCGAAGTCGTTGTCATACTTGTACTCGTCCGTCGGCGTGACCGGCTTGACGTTTTCGAGCACGAGCTTCTTGTCGAGCACGGCGCCCACGGTTGCCGTCAGGCAGTTCAAGACGAAGCTCGGCGCATAGGCCTGATCGACGGTGAAGACAAAGGTCTGCGCGTCCGTTGCCTTGGCCTTTTCCGTCACGTTGTCGCCCGTAAGGCCGAACTGGGTGAGGATGAAGGCCGGGCTCTTGTCGAGCTTCACGGCACGCTCGAAGGACCAGGCGACGTCTTCAGCGGTCACCGGATTGCCGGAAGCGAACTTCAGGCCGGGCTTCAGCTTGAACGTATAGGTCAGGCCGTCGTCGGACACGGTCCAGCTGTCGGCGAGGTCGCCGACGACCTTGGTCGTGTCGTTGATGTCGAGGCGCACCAGCATGCTGTAGGTGTTGCCGGTGATTTCGGCCGCGGTCAGCTCGAAAGCTTCGCCCGGATCCATGGTAATCACGTCGTCGATCGCAAAGGCTTCGACCAGCGTGTCCTTCGGCGTTTCCGCAAAGGCCGGTGCGGTTGCAGCCATCACCATGGCCAGCGCCGCAGAAGCCGTCAGAAGACGAAGACGTCCATTGAGCTTGTGCATCATGTTTGCAGTTCCCTCGTTTGCGCCCTTTTGGGCCCCTTCTTCATGGGTTCAGGCGGCCTCGTGCCAAGCCTGTCCCAGAACTCTCCACCAGTTCTCCCGGCATATCTTTGCCAGTTCGGCATCACCATATCCGGCGCTTCTGAGCGCCGCAACGAGCGCCTGACTACCGGCCGCATCAGCAATCTCCTCGGGGATCGTTGCCCCGTCGAAATCCGACCCGAGTGCGACGCAGTCGATGCCCATGCGCTCGATGAGATAGTCGACATGGCGCACCATGTCGGAAAGCGGCGTTGCGGCATTTTCCTGGCCGTCGGCGCGCAGCATCGTCGTCGCGTAATTGAGCCCCACGAGGCCCTTGCTTTCGCGGACGGCGTCGAGCTGCTTGTCGGTCAGGTTGCGCGCGACCGGGGTCAGCGCATGCGCATTCGAATGGCTGGCGACCAGCGGCTGGTCGGTGGTCTTCGCCACGTCCCAGAAGCCCTTCTCGGTGATGTGTGCAAGATCGATCAGAATGCCCAGACGGTTGCAGGTCCGCACGAGCTCGAAGCCGGCGTCCGTCAGTCCGGGTGCGGTGTCCGGAGACATCGGATAGGAGAACGGTACGCCATGACCGAAGACGTTGTGGCGGCTCCAGACCGGCCCGAGCGAACGCAGGCCAGCGGCATAGAACGTTTCGAGCGCGGAAAGATCGGCGCCGATCGCTTCGCAGCCTTCCATGTGGAGGACCGAGGCGAAGACGCCGGCCTCGACCGCCCTACGGATTTCGGCGGTCGACCGGCAGAGCTTCCACGCCCCTGCCCGGTCGAGGCGGACGGCGATATCGGCGAGCTCCATGGCGATCGCCAGCGACGGCAGGTGCTCGAGCGGTGCCGAAAGCGGCGTTTCGTAGTGACCGTTCTCGTTCGGCGGCTGCAGGACGAGATCTCCCGAGGGCACGTAGATTGCCGAGAGGCCACCAACGAGACCGCCCGCCTTGGCGCGCGGCGCATCGATATGGCCCTGGTCGATGCCGTCGACGAATTCGCGTACCGGGTCCTGGCCCTTCCGGGCGTTCTGCCACAGACGCAGAAGCACGTCGTTATGGCCATCGAAAACCGCCTGCATTCCTGAATTTCCTTATCATTTCAGGGAGATCGGACGGGCCGTTCGGGTCGCGTCCAGGGGAAAGTCGAAGCGATGCTAGTGAAAGCCCAAAGCCTTTTCAATGAATATCAGGGGGTTTTACCCAGGCCTGCCTGTAGCGAAATGTTGCATGATTGCCGCATAGCCGCTGGCAAACACGGTGCCGCAGGGCTTCGAACCCCAGCCAAGGGATGAAAACCCAGCGTTTCTCATGCAAGGAGAATGGCTTGGGCCCACGGATCGGGCCGACATGCTGCATGATGCGGCACAGGGAGGTTGGTGGTGCGTTCGTTTTCTCTTGCGGGCTCGGAGAGGCCCTGGGGCCGCATCGCTGCGACGCTTCTCCTGGCGGCCACCCTTGCGGCCTGCGCCGGACGCCCCGTGGGCGTGCTCGTCCCTTCGGGCACGACGGGTGGCGCCTCCAAGGTCGATCTGCTGGTCGCAACCACCCGTGCCCCCTCCACCGAGCCGGGCGTGCTTTTTAGCGGCGAACGCTCAGCCGAGCTTTCGCTGACGGAAATTGCCGTCTCCATTCCGCCGGAAAAGAACCGCAAGGTCGGCCAGGTGCAATGGCCGACGAAGCTTCCCGCCAATCCGGAGCGGGATTTCTCCACCGTCAGCGTCACGCCGCTCAATCAGGGCAACGACGTGCAGAACTGGGTGAAAGGTCATCTGCCGAAAACCCGGCGCGTACTGATCTTCGTTCACGGCTTCAACAACCGCTACGAAGACGCCGTTTATCGTTTCGCCCAGATCGTGCACGACAGCGGCACCGATGTCGCGCCCGTCATCTTCACCTGGCCCTCGCGCGCCAGCATATTCGACTACAATTACGACAAGGAAAGCACCAACTATTCGCGCGACGCGCTGGAGGAACTGCTGCGGCGTGCCTCAAGCAATCCTGCTGTCGGCGAAATCACCGTCATGGCCCATTCCATGGGGTCGTGGGTGACGGTCGAGGCACTGCGCCAGATGGCGATCCGCGACGGACGCATCGCGCCCAAGATCACCGACGTCATCCTGGCGTCGCCCGACCTCGACGTCGACGTCTTCGGCCAGCAGATCCGCGCCATGGGTACGAAGCGCCCGAAGTTCACGCTGTTCGTATCGCGCGACGACCGGGCGCTGACCTTGTCGAGGCGTATCTCCGGCAATGTCGACCGCCTCGGCCAGATCGACCCGACCGCCGAGCCCTATCGCACGCAACTGGAACAGGCCGGCATCAGCGTCATCGATCTGACAGCGCTGAAGGGCGGCGACAAGCTCAACCACGGGAAGTTCGCCGAAAGCCCCGAAGTCGTGCGCCTGCTTGGCAACCGGCTGATCGCCGGCCAGACCGTGACCGATTCCGATGTCGGTCTCGGCGAACGCATCGGCGCCGTCACGCTCGGCGCCACGCAGACGGTCGGCAATGCCGCGAGCCTGGCGGTTTCGACGCCGATCATGATCTTCGATCCCAACACCCGCAGGAACTACGACGGGCAGCTGCGGCGTCTCGGCCAATCGATGGAAAACACCGTCGGCTCGGCAGTGACCCCTTGGACACCGCCGGAAAGCGGGGGAGCCGCGAAAAGCAACACCCCCGACCGTCACTCTCGTTAGACGGGCAGCTCGCGCCGCTCGGCTTCCGTCACCATCGCGAGGTCGAGCACTTTCTGCAGGTTCGCCGCATGGCGGAACCCGGGCTCCTCCGTCTTGCCCTTACGGACGGCGGCCACGAAGCGCTCGTAGTTCGTCGCGACGGTGCCCGCATCGACATCGCGCCAGGTCGCGGTTTCGACGTCCGCCCCGAGGCAGGCGCGTAGCGTCGATCCATCGGGCGTGTGCACCACTTCGAGGGCACCCTTGTCGCCGTGTAGCCTCAGCCGGAGCTCGTTCAGATGCCCGGTCGCCCAGCGGCTGGCATGGACGACGCCCATGGCGCCGTTGCCGAACTCGGCCGTCATGACGAAGCTGTCATTGGCGTCGAGATCATACTCGCCGATGCGGTTATCAGGCGCCTTGTCGAAGGTCTTCAGCCGCGCGAAGACCCGGGCGGCGTCCGTGCCCGCGCCATAGCCGGCAAAGTCGAGAATGTGGATGCCGACATCGCCGAGCACGCCGTTCGAGCCGTGCTTCGTCGAGAGCCGCCACAGCCATTGCGATTCCGTCGCCCAGTCGCCCCAAGCCTTGGAAACGAGCCAGCTCTGCAGATAGGACGCCTCGATGTGACGCAGCTTGCCAACCTCGCCGACAAGCACCATTGCGCGTGCCTTCTGCAGCGGCGCGACGTTGCGGTAGGTGAGGTTGACCATGGTCACAAGGCCGGAACGCTCGGCCGCTTCCGCCATCTCTGCCGCCTTGGCATAATTCTCGGCGAGCGGCTTTTCGCACAGCACATGCTTGCCAGCGGCAATGAGCGCCAGCGTCGTCGGGTGATGCGCCTTGTCGGGCGTCACGTTCGTCGCCGCATCGAACTTGCCCCAGGCGATCGCCTCGTCGAGCGAGGTGAAGGTCGCGGCAATGCCGTGCTTGTCGGCAAAAGCCTTGGCCCGCGCGGGATCGACATCGACAGCGCCGACCATCTCGACGCCTTCGATCTTGGCAAAGGCCTGGGCATGGCTGTTTGCCATGCCGCCGGTTCCTACAATGAGAAGACGCATGATGCTCACCTGTATCCTGCTTCGCCGGCCTGGTGCAGCCTGGGGCCGCGCTCGACGATCGGCTCCAGCGCCTTTTCGACCGGCACGTTTGGTGCGTCGTGGATCGCCGTGTAGCGGTTGTCGGCGTTGTAGGCCCACTTCACCGAATTGCGCAGCACCTTCTGGACATTGGCGTCGTGATAGGTCGGGTAGGTTTCGTGGCCGGGACGGAAATAGAAGATGTTGCCGGCACCGCGGCGCCAGGTCAGCCCCGAGCGGAACACTTCGCCGCCGGCAAACCACGAGATGAAGACGGTTTCGAGCGGCTCCGGCACCGAGAACTGCTCACCGTACATTTCCTCGTTCTCGAGCACGAAGTTCTCCTCGATGCCTTCGGCGATCGGGTGACGCGGATTGATCGCCCAGACGCGCTCACGCTCGCCTGCTTCGCGCCATTTCAGCGCGCAGGGCGTGCCCATCAGCCGCTTGAAGATCTTGGAGAAGTGGCCGGAGTGCAGCGCGATCAGGCCCATGCCCTCCCAGACGCGCTTGGCAACACGCTCGACGATCTCGTCGCTGACGGCGCCGTGGTCCTTGTGGCCCCACCAGAGAAGCACATCGGTGTTGGCAAGGCGCTCGACGCTCAGGCCATGTTCCGGCTCCTGCAGCGTCGCCGTCGTCGCCTCGATCGCAGCTTCCGTATTCAGCGCCGCCGCGATCGTGTTGTGCATCCCGTTTGGATAGATGCTGCGGACGATTTCGTTGGTCTGCTCGTGAATATTCTCGCCCCAAACAACTGTTCTGATAGGCACGGCCGTTCTCCTTGCGTGTTCGCCCGTTACGGGCCTGTCGTCTTACGATAGATGGGGCCGCCAGGAATTGGCGACCCCGAAGCTCTGGGTGTCTTCAGCTTGATCGGGGTCTGGTCAGGCAGCCCCTTTCATGGGTGCGCGGCCGAGAGCCTGCCCCGATGCATCGAAGCGGTGGATGTTGCCGCCGAGCGGCGAGATGTGAATTGTCTCACCCGGCCGGTGATGCGAGGTGCCACCTTCCCGGACGATGACCGGTTCGCCAGCGCCGATATCAAGATAAATGTAGCTGTCGGACCCCAGCATTTCGGAATGCACCACCGTTCCCGACCATTGCCCCCCACTCGCCTTGATCTCCAGATGCTCCGCTCGGATGCCGATCGTATGGGCATCGTAGGGCGCAGCCAGTGCGCCGGACAGAAAGTTCATCTTCGGCGAACCGATAAAGCCGGCGACGAAGACGGAGTTCGGGCTTTCATAGAGTTCGAGCGGCGTGCCGATCTGTTCGACCCGGCCATCCCGTAGCACGCAAATGCGATCGGCCAGTGTCATCGCCTCGACCTGGTCGTGGGTGACATAGATCATCGTCGTCTTGTGCATGCTGCGATGCAGCTTGGCGATCTCGATGCGGGTCGCAACGCGCAGCGCCGCATCGAGATTGGAGAGCGGCTCGTCGAAGAGAAAGACCTTGGGATCGCGCACGATAGCCCGGCCGATCGCCACGCGCTGGCGCTGGCCGCCGGAGAGCTGCCGCGGCAGCCGCTGCAGATAGGGCGTCAGCTGCAGCATCTCGGCTGCCGCCTCGACGCGCTTCTTGCACTGCTCCTTGTCCTTGCCGGCAAGCTGCATGCCGAAGGACATGTTCTCGAATACCGTCATATGCGGGTAAAGCGCATAGGACTGGAACACCATCGCGATGCCGCGCTTCGACGGCGTCAACTGGTTGACCACCTGGCCGTCGAAGGACAGCGTGCCCGATGAGATGTCTTCGAGCCCGGCGATCAGCCGCAGCAGCGTGGACTTGCCGCAGCCGGAGGGCCCGACAAAGACCATGAATTCGCCGGCCCGGATATCCATGCTGACGCCCTTGATCACCTCGAAGGCGCCGAAGGACTTGCGGATGTTGCGCAATTGAAGCTCTGCCATATTTTCTCCCCTTATCCTTTGACGCCACCGGCGGTGAGCCCGGAGATGATCCGCCGCTGAAAGATCAGCACGAGAACAACCAGTGGCACGGTGACGATGATCGATGCGGCCATGATGTTGCCCCACGGAATTTCGTACTGGCTGTTTCCCGAGAGCAGCGCGATCGCGACCGGCACCGTGCGCTGGCTGTCCGATGAGGTGAAGGTCAGCGCGAACAGGAACTCGTTCCAGGCGGCGATGAAGGCGAGCAGCCCCGTCGTCACCAGCGCCGGCCACATCAGCGGCATGAACACGCGGGTGATGATCACCCAGGGTGTGGCGCCATCGACGATCGCCGCTTCCTCGATCTCCACCGGCAGATCGCGCATGAAGGTGGTGAGCACCCAGACCGTGAACGGCAAGGTGAAGATCATGTAGGAAAAGATCAGCGCCAGGGGCGTGTTGAAGATGCCGACCGAGCGGATGAGTTCAAAGAGGCCGGCAAGCACCGCGATCTGCGGAAACATCGACACCGACAGGATCGTCAGAAGCAGGAGCCCGCGACCGCGGAACCGCACTCGCGCCAACGCATAGGCCGCGGTGACGGCCAGGAGCAACGACACGGCAACGACGATCGTTGCGACCAACAGCGAATTGGCGAGATTGCGCAGGAAGCCGCTGCTGGTGACGATGCCCGCGTAGTTGTCGAAGGAGATCTCGGTCGGCCAATAGTCGACCCGGAACAGCGCCGTCCCGGATTTAAAGCTCGTCAGCACCGCATAGTAGAACGGGAAGACGGCCATGACGATGATGGCGGCAACGAGGGCGTAGAACGCCGTGCGCTTGGCAAGGGTGGCAACCATCAGCGCTCTCCTTCGAGATTGACGCGGCCGAACCACATGTAGGCGACGGTGATCGCCGCGATGATCAGGAACAGCATCGTCGAGGCCGCGGCGCCATAGGCGAACTTGTCGAAGTCGAACAGGTTTTCGCGCGCGAGCACCGACATCGTCTTGGTCTTCGCGTTGTTGGGCGTCAGCACATAGATGAGATCGAAGATGCGCAGCGCATCGAGCATGCGGAAGATCACCGCCACCATCAGCGCCGGCCGGATCAAGGGCAACGTCAACCGCCAGAAGACCTTGAGCGGATGCACGCCATCGATCTTGGCCGCCTCATAGATATCCGACGGTACCATCTGCAGGCCGGCCAGCATCAGGAGCGCCATGAACGGCGTCGTCTTCCAGACGTCGACGATCAAAACGGCGACCATCGCGGTCTCCGGATTGGCGGTCCAGGCGACCTTCTGGCTGATGAGGCCGAGGCCGAGCAAAAGATCGTTCAGGATGCCGAACTGGTCGTTGAGCATCCAGGCCCACATCTTGGCGGACACGATCGTCGGGATCGCCCAGGGAATCAGGATTGCGGCGCGCACCAGCCCGCGGCCCGGGAAATTCGCATTCAGGACCAGCGCGACGATCAGGCCGAGCACCGTCTCGATGGTGACGGAAACGGCCGAGAACTTCAGCGTGTTCCAGACGGCGTTCCACCAGGCCGGATCGGCAAGCAGGCCGTTATAGACGGTGCGCCCGCTCTTCAGCGTGATCCAGGAAAGGTAGTTCTTGAAGCCGACGAACTCGGCGCCTTCGAGGTTGGTCAGCGACGCATTGGTGAAGCTGAAATAGACTGTGCGAATGAGCGGCCAGCCGGCGACGAGTGCCAGCACCAGAAGCGTCGGTGCGAGAAAGATCCAGGCGGAGCGGATGCGCTCGGCGTTGAGATCGGAGCGGATCCGGGCCTGCTGCCCAAGGGCGGAAGGCGGGTCTGCGACGGAAATGTCGGTCATGTCTGTACTCACCCTTGCCATTCGGCGCACGGCCGAGCGGTTGATCGGAGAGAAAAGGCGGTGGCTCGGTGGAGCGAAGGGAGGCTTGACAAGCACTCCCCTCGCCCCCGGGAGGATCACCAGTTGTCGCCCTTCATCTCGGTGAGTTCGACTTCGAGCAGTTCGAGATTTTCCGCTGCCGTGCCGTTGCCGGAAAGCGAGTTGTGCACCGCGTTCCAGAACTTGGCGGAAACCTCGTTGTATTTGACCTTGGTGACGGCCGACGGGCGCGGCACCGCGCTTTCGAAGATCGGTTTCCAGGCCGGCATGAACGGCTGGGCCTTGGCGACCTCCGCATCGTCGTAGAGTGCGGCAACCGTCGGCAGGTTCGAAAGCTCGATCGCCCGGCGCTTCTGCACCTCGGCGGACGACAGGAACTTGGCGAGCGCAATCGCCGCCTCCTGGTCGTCGGAATATTTGGAGACGGCGACGTTCCAGCCGCCGAGCGTCGAAGACGGCTGGTCACCATCGGTGGCCGTCGGCAGCGGCGCGACGGCAAACTTGCCCTTCACCGCGCTGTCATCGCCATTGCCGAGCGCATAGGCATAGGGCCAGTTGCGCATGAAGACGGAATTGCCGGTCTGCCAGACCCCGCGCGATTCCTCCTCCTGATAGGCAAGCACGCCCAGCGGCGAGATCGTGCCGACCCATTCCTTGATCCGGTCGATTGCGGCGGCCGCTTTCTCGTTGTTGATCGAGATCGTGCCGTCGGGCTCGACGATCTGGCCCCCGCCCGACGACTTGACCCATTCGAGTGCGTTGCAGGTCAGGCCCTCGTAGGCATTGCCCTGGAAGACATAGCCCCAGAGATCGGCTTGGCCGGCGGCCCGCTCCTTCTCCTGGATTTCCTTGGCGGTCGCAGCCAGCTCGTCCCAGGTCTTCGGCGGCGTCTTGCCGTATTTTTCGAGCAGGTCCTTGCGATAGAACAGCGCCGGTGCATCGGTGAAAACCGGCAAGGCCACGAGGCGACCGTTCACCGTCTGCGAAGCGATGATCGACGGGAAGTGCTGGCCAACAACGTCCTTTGCCGCTTCCGTCAGATCGACGAACTGGTCGGCCAGTTGCGGCGCCCAGACGACATCGGTCTGGTAGACGTCGACATCCTTGTTTCCGGCAGCAAGCCACAGCCGGTACTGGCTGAACTGCTCGCTGCTCGATGGCGGCATGGTGACCAGGCTCACCTTGTGCCCGGTCTGCTTCTCGAAAATGTCCAGCTGTTCGCGAATGAAATGGACGTTCTTCCCGGTCGTGTTGGCGGCGAGCGAAAGCTCGGCGGCGCCAGCCGTCCCGGCTGCAACGATTGCGGCACAAAAACTCAGCACATTGAGCGTGGTTGTCATTGGGTCGACTCCTCCTGTTCCCCCTCCCACCGCACGAAAGCTCCTCGGCAAATTCGAAAGCGGTTTGGATAAGAAAAAGTTGGCAGAAGACGGAAAAACTGTCAATCCACACACTTAGAAAAGTCCATTTGGCGTGGATTATTACAAATAATCGTTATTTTTCAACCAAATATCAATGGGAGAAAAAAATCGACCGCCCCCCACAGAACCCCATAAAATCAAAGGGGAACTGTATTAATTTAAAACGGTTTGGTAAAATCCATACCCGGCCTGTAGAACCTAGCGTCCCCGACAAACCGATTGTTACGGGCAGCGAAGGTGTATATTTCTGGGACCGGGCTAGGCTTGAGGAAACGCATTTCGAATGAAGCTGAGGGAGTTTGCACAACAACTGGGGCTTTCGCCGACGACGGTCAGCCGGGCGCTGAGCGGTTATCCCGAAGTCAGCGAAAAGACGCGCAAGCGCGTGGCCGAAGAGGCAACCCGCCTTGGCTATCGTCCGAACATCAATGCGGTGCGGCTCGCCACCGGTCGGGCCGGAGCGATCGGCGTGGTCATGGGCCGCTCCGGCGAGTTCCATTTTTCCGAATTCATGGGTGGCCTGGCCGAACGGCTCGGCACCGAGGATATCGACATTCTCGTCAGCCCAATGGACGACAAGAACCCCACGGGCGAAATCCAGCTCTATAGCCGGCTCGCCGTCAGCGGCCGCGTCGACGCCGTGATCGTGCACTCGCCCGAACCGAACGACGAGCGCATCGCCCTCCTCCACAAGCTCGGCATGCCCTTCCTCGTGCACGGGCGCTCCGATATCGACGTGCCGCACGCCTGGCTCGACATCGACAACGAAGGCGCGATCCGCCGCGCGACCTCGCATCTCATCGATCTCGGCCATCGCCGCATCGCCATGATCAACGGCCGGCAAGGCCGCACTTTCTCGCTTCACCGCGACAAGGGGTACCGCGACGCGCTGCAGGCGCGCGGCATCGCCTTCGATCCGCGCCTCGTCGCCCATGGCAACTTTACCGACGAACTCGGCTTCCGCTTCGCGCGCTCGTTCCTGGAGCAGACGCCCCGCCCGACCGCCTTCGTTGCCGGCTCGATGATGACAGCGCTCGGCATCTACCGGGCAGCACGGTCCATGGGCCTGGAGATCGGCCGCGAGGTCTCGGTCATCGCCCATGACGACGTTTTCCCTTACCTCACGGCCGACAACATGGTGCCGTCGCTTTCGGCGACACGCTCTTCGATGCGTGCGGCGGGCGCGCGCTCGGCCGACCTCGTGCTGCAGCTTCTCTCAGGCCGGCCGACCGAAGAGGTTCACGAACTCTGGCCGGTGGAACTGATCCTCAGGGAATCGACCGCGCCACCGCAGGGCGCTTGAGGACAGGCGCTGCCGACCGCTTCAGTGGAAGGTCGACTTGGAAAAGAGATTGAGGACCACCACGCCTGCTATGATCAGCCCCAGTCCGAGGATCGCCGCCAGATCGAGCTTCTGCCCGAAGGCGAAGTAACCGACGAGCGAAATGAGCACGATGCCGAGCCCGCTCCACACCGCATAGGCGATGCCGACGGGGATGAAGCGCAGCGTGTAGGACAGGAAGAAGAAGGCGATCGCATAGCAGACCACCATCATCACCGTCGGCCCCAGCCGGGTGAAATGCTGCGCGGCCTGCATCGCCGAGGTGCCGAGCACTTCGAAGACGATGGCTGCAACTAGGACGGTATAGAGCATGGCGGGGTTCATCGGGGTCTCCATTCCGGACCAGAGCAGTTCCAGGAAAAGTGCAAAGCGGTTTTCCGTCCGGAACTGCGTGATTTCAAAGACTTAGATCACTTCAGTGTTTCGATAAAACGATGAAGTGATCTATTGCGCCGAAAGCGCCTTGAGATTTTCAACGAGACCGACCCGCGCCTCGGCATCGAGGTCGTGGCTTTGCATCAGATCCGCAAGCCAGACGCCGTCGCAGGCGAAACGCGCAAGCACGCAGCCGGTCGAACCGTCCGTCTCCGCGAACTCCGCGGATCGCCGGCCGACCCAGTCGCGCCAACGGCTCTTCAGATGCGGCTCGGCAATCAGCGCGATGGTCAGCATGCGCCAGCCCGGCACGTCTGTTGCCGGATCGAGCGCGAAGCAGACATCGATATAGGCGCGGGTGAAGCGGCCCTTCGCCACCGGATCGCGCGCCATCGCCGCCTCGATCTCGCGATCGAACCGTGTCACCAAGTCGTCGAACAGCCCGTCGAGCAGCGCGAGCTTGTTCGGGAAATGGTGCAGCAGCCCGCCCTTGCTGACCCCGGCTGCCTGCGACACGGCATCGAGCGTGATGCCAGCCACGCCCTGCTCGTGCGAAAGGCGTGCGGCAACATCCAGCAATTGCTGGCGCACCTGTTCCGGCTGTTTCTTGCGACGATGGGCTTCGGTCATGCATCCATAAAGATACCGTCTGGACGGTTTGTCAAGAGAAGTGTTGTTTGACCGCGATGAAACACCGCAAATTCGCGTTCTGATAACCGTTGTCCGCCCGGTCGCGGCGCGCTAGGACCGAACGAACGAAGGACGCAGAGCATGGCGGAACCGGAAACCACGACCCTCTACGAAGCCATCGGCGGTGACCCGACGGTCCGCGCCCTGACGCGCCGTTTCTATGAGCTGATGGACACGTTGCCGGAAGCGGCGCGCTGCCGTGCCGTGCATCCGCCCGATCTTTCCGGAAGCGAAGAGAAGTTTTACGAGTACCTGACCGGCTGGCTCGGCGGGCCGCCCATCTATGTCGAAAAGCGCGGCCATCCGATGCTGCGCCGTCGCCATTTCGTCGCCGAGATCGGGCCCGAGGAACGGGACGAGTGGCTGCTTTGCTTTACCCGCGCGCTTGAGGAAACGATCGACCATCCCAAGCTCCGGCAGATCATTCTCGACCCGATCACCCGCCTCGCCCTTCACATGCAGAACAAGGAATGACCATGTCGCACAGCGGATTTCGCGCCACGACGCTATTTGTTGCCGGTTTGATGGGCCTGACCGGCGTCGTCAGCGCGGCCGCCGCTTCGCATGGCGATGACCCGAGGCTGCTTGCCGGCATTTCGGCGATGTGCCTCGCCCACGCCCCGGCATTGGTGGCGCTCTACGCCGCCTGGCCGCACTTTCGAACGGCGGCCGTTGCCGCGCTCCTGATCGCGGTTGGCACGGCGCTGTTTTCGGCCGATCTCGCCATGCGCCATGTTACAGGCCACGGCCTCTTCCCGATGTCCGCTCCGCTCGGCGGCACGACGATTATGGCGGGGTGGCTCGCCGTTTCGCTCGGCGCCTTCCTGCCGAAGAAGACGGCCTGACCCCAAAAACAATTCGCCTCCCGGAGAGGTCCATCCGGGAGGCGAATAACACGCAAAATCAGGATCATATGTCCGCGCCGGCGCGCGGATCAGGCGCCTTCAACGGCCGAAAAACCCTCGAACTTCGGCGGACCGAGATACATCGCCCTGTTCTCGCCGGCGTTCTTGTGGGCCGCGCGAAAATTCTCCGACTTGGTCCAGGCTGAAAACGAATCCTTGTCCTTCCAGACCGAGTTCGAGACGAAGAGCGTGTAGCCCTCCTCCGGCACGCTGTCGCCGCGCAGCAGGTGGAAGGAAACGAAGCCGGGCATCTCCGACAGGCTGGAATCGCGCCCCTTCCACACCGCTTCGAAAGCCTCTTCGTGGCCGATGGCGATACGAAAACGGTTCATGGCAACAAACATCTTGGTCTCCTAGGTCCTTTCACCGATACGGCAAAACGATCCAACTCTTTGAATGGACGCAACCCCGCACGGAAAACCGCTTCGCACTTTTCCTGGAATTGCTTCCTAGCTTACGCATTTCCGGACGGAAAACCGCTTCGCACTTTTCCTGGAATTGCTAGGCACTTTCCTTCTTGAGGGCGGCATCGCTTGTGGCCCGTGGAAAGGCGAGGATAGTTCCTTCCTTCGGCTCCGCAAGCCCGAACGGGTCCCGCACCGGCGGGCGCGCCTGCCAGGTGGGGAACTCGGCGACATTGGTATTCTCTTCCACCATGCGCGCCCGTCGCGTCAGGATCTCGTAGAGCTCGGGCACCAGGCCGTCGCCCTGCTGGGCCGCCAGCTTGTGCAAGCCGATCATCATGGCGAGGTCGGGACGTTCTTCGTTCATTGCAAATTCTCGTCTTGTCTTTCAGAGGATTACCGCTCGTTGCGGCTGGTGGTCAGGTCCTGGAGCGCGCGTTCCAGGCTCGACTTCGAGCCGTTGCGCAGCGGCACGAAGGCCTTGCCCCACTTCTTGCAGCCGGTCTTCACGCGAAGACATGCGTCATGGCTGATGCAGTCGATCGGGCAGAAGACGCAGTCGACAGACGGCAGCACGCGGTCGATACGCGAAACGGCCTCACGCAGGCCACCGTCGTGGTGCAGCAACTCGGCGCCGAAGGAGCTGGCGATTTCGCGCAAGTGCGCCACCTGGCAATCACGGCCACCGACATACAGGAAGCTGCGCCCTTCGAGCGTCGCCTTGCCGGCCTCCTGGCGGGCCTCGACCGGTTCCGAACCCGAGCGACCCTTGCCGTTCTTCGCCGCATTCTGGTGACGCTTGCCGCGCATGCAATCTTCTCCGTCTGGTCGCGCAACAAGGGCCTTCGTCAGGCAGCCGGTCGCATCGGGATATCCTCTCGACACACACCCTTCGGCTGCGTGACGAGGGCAACCTATTAAACTTGATAAACAGAGTAAAGTATAAACATGAGTTTTCTAATCATATTTTTTCTTGCAGCTTCTGCGCGAATCCCACGGCAAGGGGAAAAGGTCAGCGGACGGTCGCAACCATCGGCACGATGAAGGATTCGGAGCTTGGCGCTCCGGCCGGAAACGCCGGGAATGGCGCAGCGCGGCGAACCGCATCAATGGCGGCCTCGTCGATCGCCGGCGAGCCGGAACTGCCCGCGAGGCTGACACGCGTCAGGTTTCCATTCGACGTCAAGGTGAAACGAACGGTCGCCGTGCCGGATACGCCGTCGCGTCTTGCAGCCGACGGAACCTTGAACCGGCGTGTGATCCGCTTGCGGATCTTGCCGCCATAATTCTCCATGTTGGCGTTGCCGACCTCGGACGCGCGGCTGTTGCCATTCGCAGCGGACGAACTGCCATTCTCCTGGCCGTCCTGCTTGCCCTTGACCTGATTTTGCGCCTGCTCGCCCTGATCGCCCGCCTTCTTGCGGGTGACCTTCTTCTTTTTCACCGGCTCCTTCTTCGGCTCCGGCTTTTCGACCTTTTCCTTCTTCGGCTCCTCGGGCTTTTCTTCCGGCACGACAGTCTCGACCGGCGCGACGCTCGCCGTCACCACAGCCTCGGCGACTTGCAGGGTAGGCATTTCCTCCGCCGGCAGGATCACGTCTGCCTCCGTCGCCGTCAGGTCGTGGGGTTGCTCTGCAGCAATCTCCTGCGTGGGGGCAACATCCTCGACCGGCTGGATCTCGGCGGGCTGAACCTCCTCGGGCAGATCTTCCGTGGGCTCGACGATTTCGGACACTTCACCGGACTGAAGCGTTTCCTCGAATGCATCGCCGAGAAGCGCCACTTCGACGCTTTCGCCACCCTGGATCAGATCCAGTTGCGTCTCGGGCGGGCTGCTACCAAACAGCGTCGCGAGCACGACGCCGTGGGTTGCAAGCGATAAGACGGCGGCCCCGCTCCAGATGACGATACGCTTCATTTCAGCCTTACCTTCGTCGCACCAGGGCGACGCAAACCTCATGCTCGGATTGCCGGACGCGCTAAGCCCCAGTCCCGCTCACCCCTTGAGTTCGACCGCCGACTTAGAGCCGGTCTTGATCCCGCTCATGCAGGCGCCCGGCTGAACCCCGTCGCCGACACAGGCCGGCGCGTCGTTGATCAGCAGGCTCTTCACCGCATCGCAGTTGGTGCCGGGCAGATCGAACTGGCGAACCTTGGTCTTGCCGGCGGGAAGGTCGCGGAAATCGAGCACGGCCATGCGTTCGACCAGCCCCTTCTGGTCGAAAATGACGAACTCGAAGGAAACCTTGCTCAACGACTGCGCGAATTCGTTGCCGGCAACGAAGGTGAGCTTGCAGCCCTTCTGGGACGGAGCCACCTCGTTGAGCTCGATCGTCAGCCCCCCAGCCGCTGCGGTCTCCTGCGCCTTGGCAGCGGTTGCGGCAACGAGAGCCGCAAGAGCAACGGAAACAATCGGAAGGCTGGGAAACTTCATGACGACACCACTCCAAAGGATCGAGCACACCACCGAACGCCGGCCGCACGCCCTTGTCCACAAGCCGGCAGCAACTAACTTGAGTTTGTAAGTCCGGTATTGCGTCCATAAATAAATATGAGTAATGAAGTCAAGATAGTAATCGAATTGCACGGCGGGAAATGCGGGAAAATCAGCGCGGCCTGCCCACTCGAAACGGCCGAAACACAGTGACCAACGACAACAATCTCGCACGCCCCTCGGAGCCTCCGGTGCTGACCGGACGGGCGCAACGGATCATCGAAAGTCGCGAGCTCTTCGGCACCGAAAACGAGATTCTCATTTCCCACGACGGCGCGATCTACCGCATGAAGATCACCCGCCAAGGCAAGCTGATCCTGAACAAATAGGCAGATGAAAATGACCGAGAGCCTTCGCCCCACTCCCGTTGAAATCCGCGCCTACCGCGCCGAAAACCCGAAGTTGCGCGAGCGTGATATCGCAGCCCAGCTCGGCGTTTCCGAAGCCGCGCTGGTCGCTGCCGAATGTGGGCTGACCGCCGTGCGCATCGATGCCGACGCCAACCGCTTCCTGTCGCGGGTCGAAGAGCTCGGTGAAGTCATGGCGCTGACCCGCAACGAAAGCGCCGTCCACGAAAAGATCGGCGTCTACGAGAAGATCACCACCGGCGAGATGGCGAGCATCGTACTTGGCGAACAGATCGACCTTCGTGTTTTCCCGAGCGCCTGGGCACACGCCTTCGCCGTGACGAAGACGGACGACAAGGGCGAAGTCCGCAAGAGCCTGCAGTTCTTCGACAAGTGGGGCAACGCCGTGCACAAGGTACATCTGCGCGCCGCATCGAACGACGCAGCCTACGAAAAGCTCGTCGCGGATTTCCGCCTCGACGATCAGACGCAAGAGTTTGTAGCCGACACCAGCGTTCAGCCGACCGACGACAAGCCGGAAACCGTCGTGGACGTCGTCGAGCTGCGTGAGCGCTGGACGAAGATGACGGACACCCATCAGTTCCACGGCATGTTGCGCAAGCTGAAGATCGGCCGCCGCCAGGCGCTGAGCAACATCGGCGACGATTTCGCCTGGCAGCTCGACCCGCAGAGCGTCGAAGCGATGATGCAGGCAAGCGCCGAAGTCGGACTGCCGATCATGTGCTTCGTCGGCAACCGCGGCATGATTCAGATCCATTCCGGCCCGATCGCCAAGATCGCCACGATGGGCCCCTGGCTCAACATCATGGATCCGACCTTCCACCTGCATCTGCGCACCGACCACATCGCCGAGCTCTGGGCCGTGCGCAAGCCGACAGCTGATGGCCATGTCACCTCGATCGAGGCGCTCGACGCCAAGGGCGAAATGATCATCCAGTTCTTCGGCAAGCGCAAAGAGGGCCTTGTGGAACGTCCCGAATGGCGCTCGATCGCCGAAGGCCTGCCGCGCCTCGACACGACGGTTGCCGCCTGAGCGAGAGAATAGGATACGCAAGATGATCAACGGTCTCGACTTCCGTCGCCTTCGCCGCTCGGGGCTGGCGCTCGGCGCCTTCGCCCTTTCGGCGACCTTCCTGCTGCCGGCAGTGGCACCCGATGCCCCCGCCTTCATCCGGACGGCCATGGCCGAGGACACGCAGAAGGCCGACGTCTCGCGCGTCGTTTCGGTCGGCGGCGCCGTCACCGAGATCATCTATGCGCTCGGCGAAGAAGGCCGTCTCGTCGGGCGTGATTCCACCAGCACCTATCCGGAAGCAGCAAAGACGCTTCCGGATGTCGGTTATATGCGCCAGCTCGCGCCCGAAGGCATCATTGCGGTCAATCCGAGCGCCATCGTCGCAGTCGAAGGCAGCGGCCCGCCGGAGGCACTGGCGGTGCTGAAGGAGGCCAACATCGCCTTCACCAGCGTGCCCGAGACCTTCGACAAGGCCGGCATTCCCACCAAGATCCGCGCCGTTGGCGCTTTTCTCGGCGTCGAGGACAAGGCCGAAACGCTCGCCAAGAGCGTCGAAGCCGATCTCGATGCAGCCGTGGCGGAGGGTGCCGCGCGCGCCGACAGTGAGCGCAAGCGCGTGCTGTTCATCCTGAGCACCCAGGGCGGCAAGGTCATGGCCTCTGGTCAGGGTACCGCCGCCAACGGCATCATCGAACTCGCCGGCGCGGTGAACGCCGTCGCCACCTTCCCCGGTTACAAGGCACTCACCGACGAAGCGATCGTCGAAGCCAAGCCCGACGTCATCCTGATGATGGATCGCGGTGGCGAACACGCCGCCAAGGCGGAAGAACTCTTCGCCATGCCGGCATTGAGCCTGACCCCTGCTGCCCAGAACAAGGCGCTGGTGCGCATGGACGGCCTGCACCTGCTCGGCTTCGGCCCGCGCACGGCAAGCGCCGTTCGCGAACTGAATGCCGCCATCTACGGGAAGAAGGCCAATGCCTCGCAGTGAGGCATTGGACCGCGGCATGCGCCTGACCGGATTGGCCGCCGACATCCGCAACGAATGGCGTGCGGGCAACCGCTCGCGGCTGGCCCGGCTTCTCGTCGTCGCCCTCGTGGTAATCGCCATCGCCACCTTCGTCGGCTCGATCATGACCGGCGCGGCCGACGCGTCGCTCGCCAATGTCTGGCGCTGGCTGATCGGCGAGGCCGACCAGGCCCTGAGCATCCGCGACCGCATCATCATTCTCGATATCCGGCTCCCTCGCGCCGTGCTCGGCATGCTCGTTGGCGCGTCGCTTGCGGTTTCCGGCGTGGTCATGCAGGGGCTCTTCCGCAATCCCCTGGCCGATCCCGGCCTCGTCGGCGTTTCCTCGGGCGCGAGTCTCGGCGCCGTGCTGCTGATCGTGCTTGGAACCGCCACCTTCGGGCCGCTGTTTGCCCTGTTCGGTTTTTACGCGCTGCCGGTCGCTGCCTTCTTCGGCGGCCTCGTCACGACGCTTTTGCTCTACCGCATTGCCACGCGCGGCGGGCAGACCTCGATCGCCACCCTGCTTCTGGCCGGCATCGCGCTTGGCGCGCTGACCGGCGCCGTCACGGGCGTGCTCGTCTTCATGGCCGACGACAAGCAATTGCGCGACCTCACCTTCTGGGGCCTCGGCTCCCTTGCCGGCGCCAACTGGACGAAGATCCTGGCCTCGGCGCCGATCATTCTGCTTTCGCTCGCCGTCACCCCTTTTCTCGCCCGCGGCCTCAATGCGATCACGCTCGGCGAAGCGGCAGCCTTCCACATGGGCATTCCCGTCCAGCGGCTGAAGAACGTCGCGATCGTCAGCGTTGCTGCGGCGACCGGCGCGTCGGTTGCCGTCAGCGGCGGCATCGGCTTCGTCGGCATCGTCGTGCCGCATCTGCTGCGCCTCGTCATCGGTCCCGATCACCGCTACCTGCTGCCGGCCTCGGCCCTGCTCGGCGGCACGCTGTTGATCCTTGCCGACATGATCGCCCGCACCATCGTTTCCCCGGCGGAACTGCCGATCGGCATCGTCACCGCTTTTATCGGCGCACCGTTCTTCCTCTGGATCCTGCTGCGCGGCCGTTCGAACATGGGATTGTGAGCGAAGCCATGATCAACGTTTCCAATCTCTCCGTCCGCCTCGGCGGGCGATCGGTCATTCACGGCGTTTCGCTCGAGGCCCGACCCGGCGCGCTGACCGCGATCGTCGGTCCCAACGGCTGCGGCAAGACCACGACGCTGAAGGCCATTTCCGGAGAGCTTGCACCAGCAGGCGGGACGATCCGCATCAACGGCCGCGACCTGCGCGGCCTGAAGCCCTGGGAACTCGCGTCGATGCGCGGCGTGCTGCCGCAATCGACCGTCATCTCCTTCCCGTTCACGGTGCGAGAAGTGGTTCGGCTCGGGCTTGCCGCCGGCGCAAACGCCGACGCCGCCCTGCACGACCGGATCGCGGCGGAAGCGCTCGAAGCGGTCGATCTCGGCGGCTTTGCCGGGCGTTTCTATCAGGAACTGTCCGGTGGTGAGCAGCAGCGCGTGCAGCTTGCCCGCGTGCTTTGCCAGATCTCAGAACCCGTTGCCGATGGCCAACCGCGTTACCTTCTGCTCGACGAGCCCGTCTCCAGCCTCGATATCCGCCACCAGCTGGGCATCATGCAGCTCGCACGCAGCTTCTGCGAACGCGGCGGCGGTGTCGTTGCCGTCATGCACGACCTCAATCTCACCGCCATGTTCGCCGACCATATGGTGATGATGAAGGCCGGCAAGGTCCGCGCCAGTGGCGCGCCGGCCGAGGTACTGACGGACGAGACGATGGAAGCGGTCTTCGGCTGCCGCATGCGGGTGGGCGTGGCTCCGCCAGCGCCGGTGCCCTTCGTGCTGCCGCAAACCGCATCGCTCTGACGCAAGCGCACGTCCTCATTCTTCCGAGAGCCAACACCAAGATTTATCGAAACAATTTCCGCACTTGCGCGTTGTTCTCCCGAAGCGCCGGCGTAGGCCTGCAGTTGTGCCCGCCGGTTTGATCAGGAAGCGCCGACCGTTCGCGGCCGGCGCATGTGTGAAAGGGAGTATTCGTCATGGCGTCAGGCCTCTTCTCCGGTTCGAGCTCGCGTTCGACAAAAAGCAACGGCAAGCTCGCCGACATCTCCATCGAGGAACAACTGGGCGAATTGCGCAATGATGTGGCGACGCTTGTCGCCCTCTTGGCCGATCGCGGATCGACGGCTTCGCAGCAGGCGCGCAGCAAGGCACAGGATGCCCGCGAACAGGCTGAAGCGGGCCTCAGCGAACTGTTGGCAAGCGGTGAAGATCTGCTGGCCGAGCTTCGTGATCGCTACGCCGGCACGGAAAAGCAGGTTCGGCACGCCGTGCGCGAACATCCCGTCGCAACCCTCGGCGCCGCCGCCCTGATCGGTCTGGCCATAGCCGCGCTTCTTCGTCGATGAAGAAGATGCAAGCCGGTGAGGCGGATGGGTTGCGCCCATCCGCTGAGATCGAGGGGAAGATGATCGGGGGCAATTCATGGGACCATTGACGGCAGCCCTGACCGCGCTCATGAGCGCCGATATCGGCGCGGCCACTGCGCGCGTGAAACGCAATGCGATCTTATGGGGCATTATAGGATTGCTGCTTGCCACGGCCTATGTCTTCGGCCTCGCAGCCGCGTTCCTGTATCTCAGCGCACTTTACAGTCCGGTCACAGCCTCCGCCGCGATCGCGATCGCGTTTTTCGTGACCGCGCTGGTGCTGTTCGGCATCATTGCGATGCTGCAAGGACGCGACCGCCGCCTGGCCGAGGAGCGTCGCCGCCGCAGACAGATGCAAACCAACCTGACACTGCTTGCCGCGGCGGGCATCCTGCGCAAACAGCCGCTGCTTGCGGTCGCCACCGCTCTGGCGATCGGGGCACTCGTGGGAACTGGCAAACGGCGCGAGCGCCGACGCGACGACTGACGCTTAAACAAGCGTCCCAAACCAGTTACGGACTCGTCCGCCGCGACTGCGATCAACGCCTTAAAGCGGCAGGCGAATGAGCGCCGTGACGCCTGCCGGCAGATATTCCACCTTGACCGAGCTGCCCAAGACCTTGTCGAGGCTGCGCTCGATCAGGATCGAGCCGAAGCCGCGCCGTTTTGGCTCGCGCACCGGCGGCCCGCCGACTTCGGTCCAGGTGAGATGCAGAACGTTGTCGCCATCCTCGATCATGTTGCGCGCCGTCAGAACCACCTTCCCCTTCGGCACCGACAGCGACCCATATTTGACGGCGTTGGTGGCGAGCTCGTGCAGAACCAGACCGAGGCCGACCGCCTGGTCAGGCCCGAGCGATATCTCGTCCTTGTGGATCTCGATCTGCTCGGCATAGCAGTTGACATGCGGCAGCAGCTGCTTGGCGATGAGGTCGGCGAGCCGGATGGTGCCCCATTCGTGATCGGAAAGCAGGCCGTGCGCTTCGGAGATCGCCTGCAAACGGCCGGCAAATGCGGTCATGAATTCCGCCGGATCGCTGGTCTGGCGCAAGGTCTGGCGGGCGAGCGACTGCAGCATCGCGAGCGTGTTCTTGACCCGGTGGTTGAGCTCCTTCAGCAACAGCCGCGTGCGCTGTACCGACGCCTGCTGGTCGGTGACATCGATCGTGACGCCGATGAACGTCAACGGATTGCCCTTGCTGTCGCGATCATGCACGCGGCCGCGCCCGAGCAGCCAGCGGCCGGTGTCGCCGACGCGGAACATGCCGTCGTACTCGTCGTCGGCCTTCATCGCCTGGCGTAGCTTGGAAAAAGTCGCGCCGCGATCGTCGATATGGATCGCTCCGAAGATCTCGCGGGCGCCGACGAAGCTGTCGGCCGGCAGCCCGAACATGCGTTTCATCGCGCTGTTACCGGCAATGACCCCGGAGCGGATATCCCACAACCAACTGCCGATGTTCGCTGCTTCGAGCGCCATTGCGTGGCGCTGCTCCTCGCGTGACAGCGCCGCCTCTTTCAGCGCGCGCCGGCGCGCTTCGTCCTTGATCTTGAAGAGGGAAGCGGCCAGCCCGGCGAGCCGGCTCAGCTGGTCCATCAGCGCCTGTGGCACGTCGGCGCGCGGCTTGTCGTCGAGAACGCAGACCGTGCCGACGGCCTGCCCGTCGAGCATGATCGGCGCGCCGGCATAAAATCGCAGGAACGGCGGCCCTACGACCCGCGAACGTCGCATGAACAGCGGATCAGTCGATGCGTCGAGCACGACGAGACTGGTGTCGGCTTCGGCCGCCACCTGCACGCAGAAGGACTCCTCCGATGGCGCCCGGCTCTCCGTGGTTCCGACGGCCGCCTTGAACCATTGCCATTCGCGGTCGATCAAGGTCACCAGCGCAATCGGCGCGTCGAAGAGGCCGGCCGCAATTCCAACGATGCCGTCGAAGTCCCGATCCGGCACCGCCATGTCGGGCACGGTCGCGTGCAAGACGCTCAGACGCTCAGGCGCGTCGAGCAGCGTCATGACGGGCAGGTCTGTCCTTTCAGTCCTCATGCGCATTCGGTCTCAATTCCCAATCTGAGCGGCTTGGGGAGCCCTTGCAGGCTGCACCCGCATCTCGCTCGGTTCTGGGCATATCGACCCAAAATCGTCATGATTGCGCTCTGCCTCCACCACCCGCCTGCCCCTCGGGCACAGGCGTCAGTGAAAGCAGGACACCGCCGCTTTTGCAACGGTGTCCGGCTCGAAACTTTCCTCAGGAAACAAAGGCGCGCGACGTGATCGGGGCCGACGTCTCGTCGGGGCCGTAGTCGTTTTCGCCCTTCACCTGAAGAATGTCCTGCAAGCGCTGGCGCGCCCGGTTGACACGGCTCTTGATCGTTCCGAGCGCGCAGCCGCAGATCGTGGCCGCTTCCTCGTAGGAAAAGCCGGAAGCGCCCACGAGGATGATCGCTTCACGCTGGTCGGGCGGCAACATCTCCAGCGCCTTGCGGAAATCCTGCAGGTCCAGCGAGCCGTATTGTTCAGGATGATGGGCGAGAGACTCGGTGAAATGTCCGTCGCTGTCCTGAACTTCGCGTCCTCGCTTGCGCATCTGGCTGTAGAGTTCGTTGCGCAGGATGGTGAAGAGCCAGGCCTTCATGTTGGTGCCCATCTCGAAGTGGTCCTGCTTCGCCCAGGCCTTCATGATCGTGTCCTGAACCAGGTCGTCGGCACGGTCGTGACGGCCGATCAGCGACATGGCGAAGGCACGCAGACTCGGCAACGCGGCCAGCATCTCACGCTTGAAATCATTCTTTTCGGATGACATTCCGGTACTTACTCCCTGCCCTGCAGCGCCGATTGCTGCTCGGCCGCGTCGAGTTTTTCCAGAAGATCGAGAAAACGCGCGGGTATCGCCTCTTCCTGCACGGACTGATAGAGCGCCTTCAGCTTCGCTGCAATTTGCGCATTTGGATCTTCTGTCCATAAGGTCGTGCCGGTGGTCCGCCCTGCCCCTGTTTTATGTTTCATTTTCAAACTGTCGCCTTCAAGTGTCGAAATCGCCAAAACTGTCCATAGCCGCCATAACGCTGTTGAAAATTGAAATGTTCCCTCGCGGAACCTTTTTTTACGCGGAGCGTTCTCGCAACGTCACCGTAAAACGATTTTCGAGGGAGTTCCTCTATGACTTTGTCCACGCGGATCGCACCGCTCCTGCCGTATCTGCGCCGCTACTCACGCGCGCTAACCGGCTCGCAGACATCAGGCGACGCCTATGTTGCCGCCGTTCTCGAAGCGCTGATCGCCGACACGTCGATTTTCCCCGAAGCAAGCAATGATCGCGTTGGCCTGTTCCGCCTGTTCACCTCGCTCTTCGGCTCCTCGTCCGTGCTCGTGCCTGAACCAGTTTCTCCGTTTGCCTGGGAGCAGCGCGCGTCGATCAATCTCGCAACCGTCTCGCCGCTTGCCCGCCAGGCATTCCTTCTGGTCTCGGTCGAAGGCTTCCGGCCGGAGGAAGCGGCCGAAGTTCTCGATGTCAGCATCGACAAGGTCGGTGGCCTGCTCGATCGCGCCTCGCAGGAAATCTCGCGCCAGGTCGCGACCGATATCATGATCATCGAGGACGAACCGCTGATCGCCATCGATATCGAGCAGATGGTCGAGAGCCTTGGCCATCGCGTCACCGGGATCGCCCGCACGCGCGACGAAGCGATCGCGCTCTACAAGAAGACACGGCCGAGCATGGTGCTTGCCGATATCCAGCTTGCCGATGGCAGCTCCGGCATCGACGCGGTCAACGACATCCTGAAGACGAGCGCCATTCCGGTGATCTTCATCACCGCCTTCCCGGAGCGGCTCCTGACCGGCGAACGGCCGGAACCGACCTTCCTGGTCACCAAGCCGTTCAACCCGGACATGGTCAAGGCGCTGATCAGCCAGGCTTTGTTCTTCAACGAATCCACCAAGGCGGCGGCCTGAGCGCGACTGCATGTTTCCCTCGACTGTAAGCGGTCGAGGGGCATGCGCCGATCCAGATCTTGCAGCGGCGCGCGTCTTACGGCGCGTAGGCCGCTGCAGGTCGTTTCGGGGCTTGTTTGGCAAGATTGCCGGAACGTCCCGAGAACTCTCTGAGGTGACATGAGCAATTTCGTCACTGGACCTGCGCATTCACCGGCGGCTTCTGCCAATCTGCGCGTACCACCACACTTCGCCAGGTTTCTCGCAAAGGAAGCCCCTGAAAACACAACAGCCAGTGCCGAGGGAAGGCACTGGCTGGTATGTGCAACTCACTCGGGGAGTGTGAGTTGTAGGCCGGCGGTCTGCCTCCGGCGCCGCATTGGGGGCTATGCGCGCCACCGTCCGGTCAACAACAGAATGCGCGACACGGAAAAAGGTTCCATGACCCCGCAACAACCTTTTCGGCAGCAGCAGTCACGCCATCTTGTCGAGCTCGTCACGGTGGCGATAGAGCGCCAGGAAGCGGCGATAGTCGCGATCATAGGCGTCGCGAACCGCCGTGTTCGGCAGGCGCTCGTGCCCACCTGACGCCATTTCGGCGCCGGCCGCGGCGAGATCCGCGTGCATGCCGCCGGCAACCGCTGCCGCCATTGCCGTTCCGAGCAGGACGGCATCCGGCGCTTCCGGCGCCACAACCCGGCAGCCGGTAACGTCACAATAGAGTTCCATGAGCAGCGCGTTGCGCACATGGCCACCGGTGACATGTAGTGTGTCGAGTTGGTAGCCGACCTCGCGCATCATCTCCAGGATATGGCGGATGCCGAGCGCGATCGCGACGCAGGTGCGCCAGTAGAGCCGGCAGAGCGCGTCGAAGGAGGAATCAAGCGGCAGGCCGCTGATGACGCCGAGGCCATGCGGATCGGCGAGCGGCGAGCGGTTGCCGTGGAAATCCGGCAAGACATGCAGGCGATCGGCAAAGGCCGCGCCCTGCTCGGCGCGCAGTTCCTGCACCCGGGCGATGATCCGGCCATGGGTTTCAGCGGTCGGTTCGAGACCGCCGCCATGGAGCCGCACGATATGGTCGAGCAGCGCGCCGGTCGCCGATTGCCCGCCCTCGATCAGCCAGGCGCCGGGCAGCACCGCCTCGTAGTACGGGCCCCACATGCCGAAACCCGGCTTCATGTCCTTGGAAAAGGCGACGATGCAGCTCGACGTGCCGGCAATCAGGGCCAGCTGTTTTTCGAGTTTCTCCGGCTTGCCGATGAAGCCGCCGACGACGCCGAGCGCGCCGGCATAGGCATCGATCATGCCGGGGGCTACCTGGCAGGTCTCGTCGAGGCCAAGCTCGGCGGCGGCCGCAGCGTTCAGACGGCCGACAGAGCTTCCGATCGGCAGGGTCTCTTCCGGCAGCCCGCCGCGCTCAATGAGATCCTCGAGCCCAATCTTTGCGAGATAGTCCGGCTGCCAGCCGCGCTTCTCATGTGCCAGGTAATTCCACTTGGCCGTCAGTGTGCAGCGCGAACGCGCAGCACTGCCGGTCGCCCGCCAGGAAAGATAGTCGGCAAGATCGAAGAAGAAGCCAGCCTTCTGCCATTGCTGCGGCAGATTGCGCTTCAGCCACATGAGCTTCGGCATTTCCATTTCCGGCGACATCACGCGGCCGGAGAAATCGAGCACCGGATGGCCGGTCGCCGTGCAAAAATCCGCCTCGGCGAGCGCCCGGTGATCGAGCCAGACGATCGTGTCCCAGCGCGCCTCACCCTTGCGATTGACCGAAAGCGGCTTGCCCTCGCGGTCGCGCACCACCAGCGAGCAGGTGGCATCGAAGCCGATCGCTCCAATATCCTCCGCAGCGATCCCGGCCTTTTCCTTCGCCGCTTTGACAGCGCCGCAGACGGCGCGCCAGATATCTTCGGAATCGTGCTCGGCGTGGTTTTCTTCCGGCCGGTTCATGGCGATCGGCAGGTCGGCACGCGCAAGCAACCTGCCCTTGCCGTCAAAAATACCGGCGCGCGCACTGCCGGTACCGACATCGACCGCAACGACGAATTCACGCATCAAAGAAAGTCCCCGCCCCCAAGATCACGATGATTTAGGATCTGCCCGACCCAATCACAACCGCGATCGATTGTCATGAAGGAGAGCGGACGTGCGGGCGGAAAACCGCACACATGTTCCTCGTCCCGCTCCCGTTTCGTCCCTGCTGCTATCGGCCGACAAACTGTAGCAATTCGCCCATGTCGTCAAACAGCGCGTCGGGACTGAGAGCGGCAAGACTCTGCCGGTGCTTGTCGGTGCGCGCGTGGCTGCCGCCGGCAAAGGCAAAGACCCGCATGCCCGCCGCCTTCGCCGCTTCGATGCCGGCCGGACTGTCCTCGACGACGACGCAGTCGTGGGGATCGAAGCCCATCTGGCGGCTCGCGTGGAGAAAGAGATCCGGTGCCGGCTTGCCGTGTTTCACCATGGTGGCGGAGAAGATGTTGGGCTCGAAGAGGTCGATGAGCCCCGTGACGGTCAGCGACAGGCGGATGCGCTCGGGCTGGCTGGAAGAGGCGACGCAACAGGCGCCCTTCAGGCCTTCAACGGCGCCCCGGATGCCGGCGATCGGCTGGAGTTCGGTGCGGAAACGGTCGTAAAGCCGGAGGCGCATGCCTTCGAGAAACGCATCGTCGGTGGCAAGCCCGTATTCGTCGTGCAGGATCGCCGACATGCTCTTGAGGCTGCGTCCGAGAAAGCGTTCGGTCGCCTCCTCGGTGGTCATCGAGACGCCGGCGGCCGAGAGCACGTCCACCAGCACCTCCAGCGAGATCGGCTCGCTGTCGACGAGTACCCCGTCGCAGTCGAAGATCACCAGCCCGGACGCCGCATCCGCCATCGCATTTTATCCCTCAAGCTTGCCGTCCAGATAAAGCTGGAGCGTAGCGCGCGTACCCTTTTCCCAGAGGGTTTTCAATGCATCGGCGAAACGACGTCGGAAGAGATCGGAGCGAGCGACGTCGCCGAAGATGTCGCCGAGCGCCAGGAAGGCCATGGGATCGTCCTTGGCGGCAAGCGCTGCCTTGTTCAGCCGGTCGGCGCTCTGGTCGTTGAAGGCGATCGTCTTGCCGCTGTCCGACGTGCCGGCAAAGTATCGGCACCAGAGCGCTGAAACGAGCGATAGCCCGACGACATCCTCGCCGCGCGCCAGCCGATCGACCGTCGAAGGCAGGATGAACTTCGGCTGCCGGTTGGAGCCGTCCTGGGCCAGCCGCGGGATCGTGTCGCCGATCTTCGGATTGGAAAAGCGCGTCTCGATCAGCTTGTAATAATCGCCGAGATCGGTGTTGGGCACCGGCGGAATGACCGGGATGATCTCGTCATGCTCCAGCTTGGCAAGGAAGGCGCGGATCAGCGGCTCCTCCATCGCCTCGTGGACAAAATGAATGTCGAGCAAGGCGGCGGGATAGGCGATCGCCGCATGGCCGCCATTGAGAATGCGGATCTTCATGTGCTCATAGGGCGCCACGTCAGGCACGAACTGGACGCCGACCTTCTCCAGGGCCGGGCGACCGAGTGGGAAGTGATCTTCGAGCACCCACTGCTTGAATTCCTCGCAGAACACCGGCCAGGCATCCTCGATGCCGTAGTCGTCGGCGACGATGCCGATCTCGCGCGCACCGGTTGCCGGCGTGATCCGGTCGACCATGCCGTTCGGGAAGGCGACATTGGCGTCGATCCAGTCGGCAAAGGCGGGATCATGGAGACGGGCCAGCCCCGAAACCGCCGCATGGGTAACCTCGCCGTTGCCCGGGATGTTGTCGCAGGACATCACGGTGAACGGCGGCACGTTTTTGCCTCGGCGCGCCTTCAGCCCGGCAACGATCAGCCCGAACACCGTCTTCGGAGCCGCCGGGTTCTGCGCATCGGTAACGATATCGGGGTGGGTCGGATTGAACACACCCGAGGCCGGATCGATGAAATAGCCGCCTTCAGTGATGGTCAGCGAGACGATGCGGATCGAGGGATCAGCGAGCCTGGCAACGATCCCGGCGACGTCGCCCGGTTCCAGATAGTCGATCATTGCGCCGGTGACATGGGCGCCTGTGCGGTTGTTGTCCTGCTCGACGACGGTCGTCAGGAAATCCTGCGCCGCGAGCTTGGCCCGCATCGTTGCGTCGGAGGGAAGGACGCCGGCACCGATGATCGCCCAGTCCCTGTCGTGGCCGGCGTTGAAAAGATCGTCGAGATAGACGGCTTGGTGCGCCCGGTGGAAGTTACCGACGCCGAAATGCACGATGCCCGCCGTCAGTTGCGACCGATCGTAGGCAGGCACGCCGGCTTTGGCCTTGATCGTGTCGAGGGCGGCAATTGAGAGTTTGGTCGTCATGATCCCGTATCCTTTCGAGGCTTCACCGACTGGCGCCGGTTCAGCTCATCCAATTGCCGCCATCGACGTTGTAGGTCTGCGAGACGACGTAGTCGCTCTCGGCTGACGCGAGGAAGATCGCCATGCCCGTCAGGTCCTCTGCCGTTCCCATCCGGCCGAAGGGCACCTCGGCGCCAACGAGCTTCTTCTTTTCACCGCGCGGGCGGTTCTCGTATTTGGCAAACAGCGCATCGACGCCGTCCCAGTGTTCGCCATCGACCACGCCGGGCGCGATCGCGTTGACGTTGATGCCGTGCTTGATGAGGCCGAGGCCGGCCGACTGGGTGAGACTGATGACCGCCGCCTTGGTGGCGCAATAGACGGCGACCAGCGCCTCGCCGCGCCTGCCTGCCTGGCTTGCCATGTTGATGATCTTGCCGCCCCTGCCCTGATCGATCATCTGCCTGGCTGCGGCCTGCATCGTGAACAGCGTGCCGGATACGTTGATCGCAAACAGCCGGTCGTAGCTCTGACGGCTGATCTCGACGATCGGCGCAAGATCGAAGAGCGCGGCATTGTTGACGAGGATGTCGAGCCCGCCCGCTTGCCGGATGACGGCGGCGATCGCCTCGTCGATCGACGCCTGTTGGGTCACGTCCATCTCCACCGCATAGGCGCCGGCGCCGATCTCGGACGCTGTCTCACGCGCCCGCTCGATGTTGATGTCGGCGATTGCGACCGTGGCGCCCTCGCGGATATAGGCCTCCGCGAAGGCACGACCGATCCCTCGCGCAGATCCGGTGATCAGCGCGCTCTTCCCGTCGAGCCTCTTCATCGAACCGCCAGCCCCTTTTCGTCGAACCTGTGGACGCGCTGCGGATCGGGCGTCAGGAAGACCCGGTCACCATGGGTCACGGCGAAATCGCCGCTGACCCGCGCCGTCACCGTGCCGACATTGTCGACATTGACGTGCAGGAAGGTGTCGGAGCCGAGATGCTCGGCAACACCGACCGTGCCCTGCCAGGTTCCGCTTTCCTTCGAAAGCGCCAGATGTTCAGGCCGAATGCCCATCGTGTGCGCCTGATAGGCGGAAGCCGCCGCACCGCTGACGATGTTCATGCGCGGCGAGCCGATGAAGCCGGCGACGAACAGGTTGTCCGGCTTGTGGTAGAGGTCGAGGGGCGAGCCGACCTGCTCGATGCGACCACGATTGAGCACCACGATCTTGTCGGCCATGGTCATCGCCTCCACCTGGTCGTGGGTGACGTAGATCATCGTCGTCTTCAGGTCCTGGTGAAGTTGGCTGATTTCGAGCCGCATGTTGACGCGCAGCGCCGCGTCGAGGTTCGACAGCGGCTCGTCGAACAGGAACGCCTTCGGCTGGCGCACGATCGCTCGGCCGATCGCGACGCGCTGGCGCTGGCCGCCCGAAAGCTGACGCGGCTTGCGGTCGAGATAGTCGGTGAGGTTCAGCACGCGGGCTGCATCCGACACCTTCTTGTCGATGACGGCCTTGTCCTCGCCCGCCATTTTCAGGGGAAAGGCGATGTTGGAACGCACGCTCATATGCGGATAGAGCGCATAGGACTGGAACACCATCGACAGGCCGCGCTGTGCCGGTGGCAGTTCGGTGGCGTTCTTGCCGTCGATGACGATGTCGCCGTCACTGACGTCTTCGAGGCCGGCAATCAGCCGGAGCAGCGTCGACTTCCCGCAACCGGACGGTCCGACGAAGACGACGAACTCGCCATTGTTGATGTCGAGGTCGATCGAGGGGATGACGGCATGGGCGCCGAAGACCTTCGAAACCTTGCTGAGTGTAATGCTTCCCATTGTCGTATCCCTTATTTGACCGCGCCGAAGGTGAGGCCGCGTACGAGCTGCTTCTGCGAGAACCAGCCGAGTATGAGGATGGGGGCGATCGCCATGGTCGAGGCGGCCGAGAGCTTGGCGTAGAACAGGCCTTCAGGGCTCGAATAGGAGGCGATGAACGCCGTCAGCGGTGCTGCCTTGGCGGCACTGAGGTTCAGCGTCCAGAACGCCTCGTTCCAGGCGAGGATGATGTTCAAGAGCAGCGTCGAGGCGATGCCCGGGATCGCCATCGGCGTCAGCACATAGATGATCTCCTTGGAGAGCGATGCACCGTCCATGCGCGCGGCCTCCAGGATCTCGCCGGGGATCTCCTTGAAGTAGGTGTAAAGCATCCAGATGATGATCGGCAGGTTGATCAGCGTCAGTACGATCACGAGGCCGGTGCGGGTGTCGAGCAGGCCGGTGTTGCGGAACAACAGATACATCGGCACCAGCACACCGACCGACGGCATCATCTTGGTGGAGAGCATCCACATGAGCACGTCCTTGGTGCGCTTGGTCGGCGAGAACGCCATCGCCCAGGCGGACGGGATGGCGATGATCAGGCCGATCAGCGTCGAGCCGAAGGAGACGACGACCGAGTTCATGAAGTGCAGGAAGTAGTTCGAGCGGCTTTGCACCTCGTGATAGTTCTCCGTCGTCCAGTCGAAGAAGAACAGCGACGGCGGCGATGCGATCGCCTCGGCCTCGGTCTTGAAGCTCGTCAGGAACGTCCAGAGGATCGGGAAGAAGATGAGGATGCCGATCGTCCAGGCGACGACGGTCACGACGATCTTTCTTTGGGTGGAGACGTTGCGTGCCATGGTTCTCAAGCCTCCAGCGTCTTGCCGATCATGCGCATCAGGAAGAATGCGACGATGTTGGCGAGGATGACCGCGATGATGCCGCCGGCCGAAGCACCGCCCACGTCGAACTGCAGCAGGGCCTGCGCATAGACGAGGAAGGTCAGGTTGGTGCTCTGCGTGCCCGGGCCGCCATTGGTGGTGACCAGAATTTCGGCAAAGACCGAGAGCAGGAAGATCGTCTGAATGAGGATGACGACGGTGATCGCGCGGGAAAGATGCGGCAGCACCAAGTAGATGAAGCGGCTCAAGGCGCCGGCGCCATCCATCTGCGCTGCTTCCTTCTGCTCCTCGTCGAGCGATTGCAGCGCGGTCAGAAGGATCAGTGTCGCGAACGGCAGCCACTGCCAGGCGACGATCAGGATCACCGACATCAGGGGTGCGTTGGCGAGAAAGTCGAAAGGCTGCAGCCCGAAGAGCTTGGCGATCCAGGCAAAGAGCCCATTGACCGGGTTCATGAACATGTTCTTCCAGACGAGTGCCGCCACCGTCGGCATGATCAGGAACGGCGCGATGACCAGAATACGCACGATCCCCTGCCCGAACATCGGCTGGTCCAGCAGAAGCGCCAGCGCGATGCCGCCGATGACAGTGATGAACAACACGCCGAGCACGATCGCCAGCGTGTTGAAGAGCGCCTGGAAGAAAGCGGGATCGGTCAGGAAGTAGCTGTAGTTGGAAAAGCCCGCGAACTCCTCCATCCCCGGCATCAGAAGATTGTAGCGCAGGAACGAGAAGTAGATCGTCATGGCCAGCGGAACGATCATCCAGGCCAGAAGCAGAAGCACCGAAGGCGCAATCATCAGACGCGCGGCGGAGCGGGTGTGCAAGGTCGCCATGGCGTCCCCCCAAATGACGGAATTCAACGCTGTTTCGAGATCGGGTCGGGCGGCGCGTTTTTCCGCGCGAGCCCTGCGGCTACCTTCGGGATTTACCGGGGCGCCAGCCATTTGCGGCCAGCACCCCGGGCCCTTGGGAGCCTTACTTGATGTAACCGGCCTTGGTCATTTCGCGTTCGGTCAGCTTCTGGGCGCTGGCAAGCGCGTCGTCGACGCTCATCTGGCCGGCAAGAGCCGCCGAGAACTGCTGGCCGACCGCCGTGCCGAGACCCTGGAATTCCGGGATCGCCACGAACTGCACGCCGACATAGGGAACCGGCTTGACCGCCGGGTTCTTCGGGTCGGCCGCGTTGATCGAGTCGAGCGTCATCTTCGCGAAGGGTGCTGCCTTCTGGTACTCGGGGTTGGCGTAGAGCGAGGTGCGCGTGCCCGGAGGAACGTTCGCCCAGCCTTCCTTGTCTGCGACGAGCTTCAGATAGTCCTTGCCGGTTGCCCAGGAGATGAACTTCTCGGCCGAGGCGACCTTCTGCGAGCCCGCGGGGATCGCGAGGTTCCAGGCCCAGAGCCAGTTGCCGCGTTTGCCGAGGCCGGTGTCCGGCGCCAGCGCGAAGCCGACCTTGTCGGCAACGGTCGATTCCTTCGGGTTGGTGACGAAGGAAGCGGCCACGGTCGCGTCGATCCACATGCCGCACTTGCCGGTCTGGAACAGCGACAGGTTCTCGTTGAAGCCGTTGGAGGATGCGCCGGGCGGTCCGGCGTCGTTCATCAGCTTGACGTAGAAGTCGAGCGCGTTCTTCCATTCGGGCTGGTCGAACTGCGGCTTCCAGTTCTCGTCGAACCAGCGGGCGCCAAAGGCGTTCGCGGTCGCCGTCAGGAAGGCCATATTCTCGCCCCAGCCGGCCTTGCCGCGCAGGCAGATGCCGTAGACTTCGGCGTTCTTGTCTGTGATCTTACGTGCCGCGTCGGCGATGAAGTCCCAGGTCGGCGCGTCGGGCATGGTCAGCCCGGCCTTCTCGAACAGGTCCTTGCGGTACATCACCATCGAGCTTTCGCCGTAGAAGGGTGCCGCATAGAGCTTGCCGTCGATGGTGAGGCCGGAGCGGATCGCCGGCAAGAGGTCGTCGACATCGTAGTCGGCACCGAGATTGTCGAGCGGCAGCAGCCAGCCCTGCTTCGCCCAGATCGGCACTTCATAGGTGCCGATCGTCATGATGTCGTACTGGCCGCCCTTGGTGGCGATATCGGTCGTCACGCGCTGGCGCAGCACGTTTTCCTCAAGCGTTACCCACTCGAGCTGAATGTCCGGATTCTTGGACGTGAAATCTTCCGTCAGCTTCTGCATCCGGATCATGTCGCCGTTGTTCACGGTCGCGATCGTCAGGGTTTCTGCTTGGGCCAGACCCGACAGTGCGACTGCCGAGCACGTGCCCAGCAGGAAAGTTCTCAAGTTCATCGACTTCCTCCCAGAAGAAATTGAGCATTTGCCTCGCTCATGGGCAATTACTCACTTCTCATGACGAATTGTCAATGCGCATTCGTTGCTGCGGCGCACACAGAAACATTAGAAGATTGTTTTGATTGCCGATTTTTTCGTTTCGCAAATGCGAAAGGCCGGCGCTGGGACCGGCCTTTTCAATCGTTTCGCATAACGATCATGCGTTGAGCAGATAGATCGCCGTCGCCTCATCGGTGATAAGGCCGTTGATAATGCCGCCCTTTACGGCCGCCCGCAGCGCCTCATATTTGCGCTGCCCCTTGGCAAGTCCGATGACAGACGCCCGGTCGCGCGGCGGCAAGGGAACGGAGGCGACGCGCTCGTTGAAGCTGCCCGAGAGCAACGCGCCATCATGATCGAACATCCAGCCACAGATCTCGCCCGCGGCACCCGCCTTGGTCAGACCGGCCATCTCGTCCTGGGCGAGGAACCCGTCCTGGCAGAGCGGCGCGTCCGGGCCGAGCTCGCCGACGCCGACGAAGGCGACATTGGCTTCGGCGCCTAGCTTCAGAGCCACCTGCACCAGGCTCTGGCTGTGCAGCACCTCCCGCTCCTCGGCCGAAGCGGCGAGCACCGGCAGCGGCATCGGAAAATGCCGGGCCTTGACCGCATCGGCCATGCTGAAGATGACGTTGTAATAGGCGGCCGAACCGTCGAGGCCGATATTGCCCGTGAGCGACACGATGCGGTGCTGCGGACATTCCATCGGCGGCAACTGATCGACCGCCGCTTTCAGCGTGCGCCCGGTACCGATCGCCAGCACCTGCGGCTCGGACGATTTCAGCCAGCGCTCGATCTCGGCGGCCCCGGCTTCCGCGATGCCAACGGTCGTCGAGGTCGAACCGGGATCGCTCGGCACCACCTCCACATGTTTCAGTCCGTACCTGTCGCGAAGACCTGCGGCCGCCTCGAGGCAGGCGGCAATCGGATGGTCAAGCCGAACCTTGATCAGCCGCTCGGACATGGCGAGCGAAACCAACCGCTGCGCCGACTGGCGCGAGATTCCCATGACGGTGGCGATCTCATCCTGGGTGCGGCCAGCGACATAGTATAGCCAGCCTGCCCGGGCAGCATCGTCAAGCCTGTTGTTCGCCTCGCCCCTGCGTGCCATCGCTGTTCTCCATTCCCCCCCGATCACGATACTTTTGGATCCTGTCGATCCAAAAGTATCGTGATCGATCCTCATAAGCAGAGCGGGGTGCGGGCGGAAAACCGCGCACACTTTTCCTCACCCCGCTCTGATCTGCTGCCACTATTGCCCCGCCCTGTCAAACATCGGCCAAGAACAAGGGCTTGGCAGGTCTGCCGCAAGGCCCGGGATCACAAGGCTTTTCGCCCGTTTCGACCTTAAATTTTTACCGTTTGATAAAAAAATAAAGCGTGTTACCGTTCCATCATCCTGAGAAAACATTGGGAGCCAAAAATGGGAACGACACAATCTGGGATCCTCGGCGGCCGCCTGCCGCTCGGGGAGTACGAGAGCAATTTCTCCGACCTGCATCCACCGCTCGACAAGCACGAGGCCCTCGTCGCTTCCGACCGCTGTTATTTCTGTCATGACGCGCCGTGCATGACGGCCTGTCCCACCTCCATCGACATCCCGCTGTTCATTCGGCAGATATCGACAGGCAATCCGATCGGCTCGGCCAAGACGATCTTCGACCAGAACATTCTGGGCGGCATGTGCGCCCGCGTCTGTCCCACCGAAACGCTCTGCGAGCAGGCCTGCGTTCGCAACACCGCCGAGGAGCGCCCGGTCGAGATCGGCCGCCTGCAGCGCTATGCAACCGACGTGGCGATGAAAGAGAACAAGCAGTTCTACACCCGTGCTGAAACCTCCGGCCGCAAGATCGCCGTCGTCGGCGCCGGCCCGGCCGGCCTTGCTGCTGCCCATCGGTTGGCCGTCAAGGGCCACGACGTCGTGATCTACGATGCCCGGCCGAAGTCCGGCGGCCTCAATGAGTACGGCATTGCCGCCTACAAGTCGGTCGACGACTTCGCGCAGAAGGAAGTCGACTACGTGCTGGCGATCGGCGGCATCGAAGTGCGCCAGGGCCAGGCGATCGGCCGCGATTTCACCCTCGCCGACCTCTCGGAACAGTATGACGCCGTCTTCCTCGGCCTCGGCCTTGCGGGCGTGAACGCGCTGCGTCTCGAAGGCGAAAGTGCCGAAGGCGTTGACGATGCCGTCGACTTCATCGCCGCCCTTCGCCAGTCGAAGACCAAGGCCGATATCCCGGTCGGCCGTCGCGTCGTCGTCCTCGGTGGCGGCATGACCGCAATCGATGCGGCGGTGCAGGCAAAGCTGCTCGGCGCGGAAGAAGTGACTATCTGTTATCGCCGCGGCAAGGAGCACATGAACGCCTCCGAGTTCGAGCAGGACCTGGCGGCCTCCAAGGGAGTCACCATCCGCCACTGGCTGCAGCCGAAGCGCATTGCCGAAAAGGATGGCAAGGTCGCCGGCATCGAGCTGGAATACACCACGCTCGAAGACGGAAAGCTGACGGCGACCGGCGAAACCGGTATCATTGCTGCCGACCAGATCTTCAAGGCGATCGGCCAGAGCTTCCTCGGAGCAGGCCTCGGCGCGCTGCAACTCGAAGGCGGCCGCATTGTTGCCGACGCCGAAGGGCGCACGTCGCTGCCCAACGTCTGGGCCGGCGGCGACTGCGTGCTCGGCGGTGAAGACCTCACGGTCTCGGCCGTCGCCATGGGCCGCGACGCGGCTGAATCGATCAATCGGGCCTTCGCCGCGGCAGCGCCGCGCGCGAGCGCAGTTGCCTAAGGGATCGGGAGGAGAAACCAATGGCTGATCTTCGCAATAATTTTGTCGGCATCAAATCCCCGAACCCGTTCTGGCTGGCATCCGCCCCACCAACGGACAAAGCTTACAACGTCGAGCGCGCCTTCAAGGCGGGCTGGGGCGGCGTCGTCTGGAAGACGCTCGGCGAGGAAGGCCCGCCGGTCGTCAACGTCAACGGCCCGCGCTACGGCGCGATCTGGGGCGCCGACCGCCGGCTGCTCGGGCTGAACAACATCGAGCTCATCACCGACCGCGACCTCTATGTGAACCTGCGCGAAATGAAGCAGGTGAAGATGAACTGGCCGGATCGCGCCCTGATCGCCTCGATCATGGTGCCCTGCGAGGAAGAGGCGTGGAAGGCGATCCTGCCGCTGGTCGAGGAAACCGGCGCCGACGGCATCGAACTCAACTTCGGCTGTCCGCACGGCATGTCTGAACGTGGCATGGGTGCTGCGGTCGGCCAGGTGCCGGAATACATCGAGATGGTCGTGCGCTGGTGCAAGCAGTACACGCGCATGCCTGTCATCACCAAATTGACGCCCAATATCACCGACATCCGCAAGCCCGCCCGCGCCGCCAAGGCCGGCGGCACCGACGCGGTGTCGTTGATCAACACGATCAATTCGATCGTCTCGGTCGACCTCGACAACTTCGCCCCCAACCCGACGGTCGGCGGCAAGGGCACCCACGGCGGCTATTGCGGCCCGGCGGTGAAGCCGATCGCGCTCAATATGGTCGCCGAGATCGCTCGCGACCCGGAAACCTACGGCCTGCCGATCTCCGGCATCGGCGGCATCACCACCTGGCGCGACGCGGCCGAGTTCCTGGCACTTGGCGCCGGCAACGTCCAGGTCTGCACCGCAGCCATGACCTATGGCTTCAAGATCGTCCAGGAAATGATCTCGGGCCTCTCCGACTGGATGGACGCCAAGGGTCACCGCAACCTCGATGATATCACCGGACGCGCGGTCCCGAACGTTACCGACTGGCAGTATCTGAACCTCAACTACATCGCCAAGGCGAAGATCGACCAGGATGCCTGCATCAAGTGCGGTCGCTGCCACATCGCCTGCGAGGATACCTCGCACCAGGCGATCACGCAGTTCGTCAACGGCGTACGTCACTTCGAGGTAATGGAAGACGAGTGCGTTGGCTGCAATCTCTGCGTCAACGTCTGTCCCGTCGAAAACTGCATCACCATGGAAGAACTGCCGGCCGGCACGCTCGACCAGCGCACCGGCAAGCCGGTCGATCCGAACTACGCCAACTGGACGACCCATCCGAACAACCCGATGGCCCGCCAGGCCGCTGAGTAGCGGATCTCGTCACTTCATCGAAACGCCGCCGGACCACAAATCCGGCGGCGTTTTCTCATGTGCCCTCAGAACTCGACGACGACCTTGCCGAACGGGCCGCGGTCGAGATGCGCCAAAGCCTCGCGGAACTGTTCGAACGAATAGCGCGCATCGATGACTGGCTTGATCGCGGTCCGGTCGATCGCCACGACGAAATCCTGCAGCGCCCGGCGGTGAGCGACGCCAATGCCCTGGATGACCGGCGATTTCAGCAGGACCGGCGTGACCGGCGCCGAGATCTCCGCGCCCTCGAACACCCCGATCACCGATATCCGCCCTTGCACGGCAACCGCCTGCAGCGACTTGCCAAGATTGGCACCACCCGCCATCTCCAGAATATGATCGGCGCCGTGATCGCCGGTAATCTCAAGAACCCGCTCCGCCCAATCCTCTCTTACGCGGTTGATGCCATGGTCGGCGCCCAGAGCAAGCGCGCGCTCGAGCTTTTCCTGGCTGGCCGACGTGACGATGACCTCGGCGCCATGCGCCTTGGCGATCTGCAACCCGAACAGCGATACGCCGCCGGTGCCCTGCACGACGACGCGGTCGCCGGCCTTGGGATGCCCCTTCTCGACAAGGGCGAACCAGGCCGTCACCCCGGCACAGGGCAAGGTGCTCGCCTCGCCATCGTCCAGGCTCTCGGGTGCTGCGACGAACCAGTCCTCGGGGAAAGCGACATATTGCGACGCGACACCCGGGTTCAGGCCGCCAAGGGCAAACGACGTTGGGTGACGAGCCGTTCCCGGCTTTTGACCGTCGATCCAGGTCGGATCGAAAACGGAGATGACCCGATCGCCGGGCTGGAAGCGCGTCACGCCGCGGCCGACCGCTTCCACCACCCCTGCCATGTCGGAGCCCGGCACGAAGGGGAAGGAAAGCGGCATGCCCATGCCGTTTTCCAAGACCAGCTTGTCGCGAAAATTGAGCGACACGGCCGTCGTGCGAACAAGCACCTCACCTGGGCCCGGCTCCGGAACACGGCGCTCGGTAATTTTGAGGTTTTCGGCTCCAAGCGCGTCGATCGTCCATTCCTTCATCAGTCTTGCCATAGTCCGTTCCTTTCACTGGATTGATCTGATGGAGGAAGCATAGCGTTGAATTTATCTCTCCAGTTGCGATAAGAATTCGCCATATTGGTTCTTAAAAGGAGACAATCTTGGAGCGGTTGGGAGGCATTTCGATCTTCGTCGAGGCGGTCGAAGCTGGTGGATTTTCAGCGGCGGCCGAACGGCTGAACCTCTCGCGCTCCGCTGTCGGCAAGACGATTGCCAAGCTCGAACAAAGACTTGGCGTCCGGCTCTTCCATCGCACGACCCGCACACAGAGCCTGACGGCCGAAGGCCAGCTCTATTATGAAAGTTGTCTCAGAGCCGTTGGTGAGATTCGTGCCGGCGAGGCACTGCTGGAATCGGGCAAGCAGGAGATCAGAGGTCGGCTGCGCATGTCCCTGCCCGTGGTTTTCGGACGGCAATGCGTCATGCCGCTCTTGTCGGAACTGCTGGGTCAGCACCCGCTCCTGGAACTCGACGTCAATTTCAGCGACCGCAGGGTCGATCTTGTCGAGGACGGCTTCGATCTCGCCATTCGCACAGGTCCACTGCCCGATGAACCCGATGTGATGGCGCGCAAGGTTGCCGACCAGCCCATGACGGTCTGCGCCTCCCCCGCCTACCTGCAGCGGCACGGCACGCCGCGCAGCATCGATGACCTTCTTCACCATCAGGCGATCCTCTATCGGCGCAGCAGCGATGCGCTTTCCTGGTCCTTCCCGGTCAAGGGAGCGGTACCCCGGCAGGTGACGCCGCCGGCACGGCTGAAACTGGACGACCTGACCTCGATCGCCGATGCGGCGGCAGACGGCTTCGGCCTTGCATGGCTGCCGTGCTGGCTGGTGCGCAGCCACATCGACTCAGGACGGCTCGTCCGCATTCTTACCGATGTGCCCGCCCTCTCCTTCGCAGCCCATGTCGTGTGGCCGCGCACGCAATACATGCCGCCGAAATTGCGGCTGATGATCGACACGCTGGCCGATCGACTGGCCCCCATGATGCAATGATCCGCGGAGCATTCCTGCTTCCGAAGGCGGCGGCGTGCGGATAATGGTCGGCTTTGGCGGCCGCTTCGCCCGGCTCTGCGGATCCCGCCCGCACCCGAGCGCGTTCCTGCGGCCGGATTCGGATGAATAGCGTGCTGCGCCGATAACGAACAGGACACGAAAACGAAACAGATTGTGTAAAAATGGTAAGTTGTCGGCTCGTACGATCTGGATAATAAGGGAGTACTCATACGGGGTGCGTCGCGGGCTCGATCATGGCCGCAACGCGATCTCCAAAGGTTTTGACACTGCAGCCGGACGACGCTCCGGCAGAGCCGGACTTGTTGCTTGACGATCATTTCGGCCAACCGACGCAAGCGAATGCACCTCGTCTCCGGGGCCATACTCGGTACGTTCGTTCTGGCGCATTTCTTCAACCACTCGCTCGGCCTGATCTCCGTCGAAGCGATGGAAACCGCCCGCAAAGGCTTCAATCTCATCTGGCACAGCCTGCCCGGCACGGTGCTGCTCTACGGCGCCCTGCTGCTGCATTTCGCCATGGCGCTCGAAAGCATCTATCGTCGGCAGACGCTCAGAATGCCGGCGCGCGAGGCGCTGAAGATCGTCTTCGGCCTCAGCCTGCCTTTCCTTTTGATCGGCCACGTGACGGCCGCACGCGTCGAGCCACTTCTTACCGGGGTCGACGCGGATTATCCGGACATGCTCCGCATGCTCTGGTCGAATTCCGTCAATGCCACGAGACAATCGCTCGCCCTGCTGCTCGTCTGGGGCCACGGCTGCCTCGGCGCCTGGTTCTGGATGCGCGGCCGCGCCTGGTTCCCGCGTTACGAAATCCTGCTCTACACGGTCGCGATGCTCGTGCCGATCTTCGCGCTGCTCGGCTTCGTCAGCGGCGCCCGCTCGATCGAGGACGGTTACGCCGAACATGGCGGCTACGGCGACCGTTCCTATTCGAAGCCTCAGTTCGACCTCACGCTTCTCGAGGATATTCGGCTCGGCCTCTATTTCGGCTTCGGCGGCCTGATCGCCGGCACGTTCCTGCTGCGGGCCATGCCAAAGGGCGGGCGCATTCGCGTGCGCTATCCCGACGGTCGGGTGGCCACCGTCAATCTCGGCTTCAGCGTGCTTGAGGCGAGCAGGGCCGCGGGCATCGCCCACGTCTCGGTCTGCGGCGGCCGTGGCCGATGCTCGACCTGCCGGGTACGCATCATCCAGGGGCTTGAAGACCAACCGCCACCCGAGGATGCGGAGCTCGCGACACTCACCCGGATCGGCGCACCCGACAATGTCCGCCTCGCCTGCCAGTTTCGCCCTGTCCATAACGTCACCGTCGTGCCGATCCTCGACAGCGACAGCCTCGGCATCAAGAAGCAGATCGGCCGCGAGGGCGGCGAAGGTCGCGAACGGCGCATCGCCGTGCTCTTCTGCGACCTGCGCGGCTTCACCAGCATTGCCGAACACAAGCTGCCTTTCGACACCGTGTTCCTGCTCAACCGCTACTTCGAGATGGTGGGCGAAGCGGTCGAGGATTCCGGCGGCGTCATCGACAAGTTCATCGGTGACGGCGCATTGGCGATCTTCGGGCTGAAGAGCACCTACACGGAGGCCTGCCGGCAGTCGCTTGCCGCCGCCGTGCGCATATCCAAGGGCCTCGAGACGCTGAACCAGACCTTCCGCGGCGAACTCGACGAGCCGCTGCGCATCGCCATGGGCCTGCACGCCGGCCCGGCGATCATCGGCGAGATCGGCTACGGCCAGGCCACATCGCTGACGGCGGTCGGCGATACGATCAACACGGCGAGCCGTCTGGAAGGCCTCGCCAAGGAACACGACGTACAATTGGCCGTCTCGGCCGAGCTCGTCAACCGCGCGGGCCTGGTGATCGAAGGGCATGAGCGGCTGGACATCGGCCTGCGCGGCCGGCAGGCGACGCTCGAAACCTGGATCGTCGGGGATGCCGCCGGTATCTCCACGGCCTTGCAACCGGCACCGTCAAACGCGTAGTGCAACCCCTTGAAAGCGTGAAACAGTTTTTACGCCCGAAGTTGCATACCTTCAAGGCTTTGGATCTTTTCACGGTTTCAATGAAGCGCTGAAATGATCTAGTAGTCGAGATCCTTCCCGCCCTCGCCGCCGATCCAATCCGGAAGCCCGCATGAAACAGGACGTCTCCCCGAAAACCGCGCACCAGGTTCATGCGAAGGGCGCCGAGAAGCTGAAGGCGCACCTGGCGATGATGACCTTCGCCGTCCTGATCGCAGGCTCCTTTTCCTTCGGCGGCCTTGCCACCCAACATATGGGCGCCGGGCCGCTGACGCTCTGGCGCTATCTGTTGACCGTCGTGGTCCTTGGCCTGCTCACCTTCGGCTATGCGCGCGTTCCCTTTCGCTTTCCCAAGCAAGCGTGGCGTTTCGTGATCCTCGGCGGGTTGATCGCCGTCTACATGCTGACGATGTTCAAGGCGCTGGAGTTCACCAGCCCTGTTTCGACAGGCGCGGTCTTCACGCTGATGCCGCTCTTGAGCGCCGGCTTCGCGTTTGTGTTGCTCGGTCAGCATACGCGCCCGGGCGTGCTCGCCGGGCTCATCATCGCTGCCCTTGGCGCCGTCTGGGTGATCTTTCGCGCCGATGTCGGCGCGATCCTTGCCTTCGACGTCGGCCAGGGCGAATTGATCTTCTTCGTCGGCGTCGTCTGCCACGCGGTCTATGTGCCGCTGATCCGCAAGTTCGGCCGAGAGGAAAGTCCATTCGCCTTCGGCTTCTGGGTGGCTGTCTTCACCGTGCCCTGGCTGCTGGTACCGGGCGCGGCCGGTCTCGTCACGGCCGATTTCGCCAGCCTGCCACCGGTCGTCTGGCTCGCCGTCCTCTATCTGGCCGTTGTGACCACGGCGATCACCTTCCTGCTCCTGCAATACGCCTCGATGCGGCTACCCGCATCGAAAGTGCTTGGCTACGGCTATCTGACGCCGAGCTTCATCATCCTGCTCGAAGGTCTGCTCGGTCATGGCTGGACCAGCCTGCCGGTGCTTGCCGGCGCGCTGACCACGGCCTGCGGCCTGCTGCTGATGGCGCTGCTGCCAGATTGAAATGCGGCTCAAGCCGCCGGCTGCTCGCTCACCTGCAGCCCGTCGACGAAGAGCCGTTCCAGGAAGCGTGCCGCATCCTCAAAGCGCCCGTCCCCGGCGTTTCCCTGGCCGAGCACGGCGCGCACCTGCACGTCGAAGTCGGCGTAGTGCTGGGTGGTGGACCAGATCGCGAAGATCAGGTGATAGGGATCGCATTTGGCGATCTTGCCGGCCTTGGCCCAGGCCCGGATTACCTCGGCCTTCTCGTCGACCAGCGACTTCAAGGGCCCCTTGAGCTCGTCCTCGATATGCGGCGCGCCCTGCAGCACCTCGTTGGCGAAGAGCCGGCTTTCGCGCGGATAGTCACGGGCCATTTCCAGCTTGCGCCGAATATAGCTGCGGATTTCGGCGACCGGGTTCCCCTCGGCGTTGAATTCTCGCAAGGGGTCGAGCCAGGTGTCGAGCACCCGGTCGATCAGCGCCCGGTGCATCGCTTCCTTGGTGCGGAAATAATAGAGCAAATTGGGTTTCGACATGCCCGCCACTTCGGCGATCTGATCGACCGTCGAGCCGCGGAAACCGTTGGCGGAGAAGACTTCGAGCGCGGCCTCGAGAATGCGCTCTTCCTTCTCCCCTTGTATGCGGGTCCGCCTCTGGGTCCTGGCCGCTCTCGGTAATACCATATGTCCCCCTGGCCATGCCTGCGCAGCTCGTCGCGCAGGAACCGGCTGCCCAATTTCCGGCCCCGCCATCTTATTGGGCAACAACTTCGTTTTTTTGTTTTTCCGGCTTGAGTGCCGCAACGGAAGTTGTAATGTTTACCAACCGGTCAAATTATCAGCCAGTTCACCGCCAAAGGCAACGGCTGATCGAAGGGCACCAGAAAAAACCAAGCCTGGATTTGACCACGGGAACATGAGGGCGCGCCGATCAAGGCAAAGCCCTGAAAAGATGAGGAGACCGCCGTGGCTGCACCTGGCGAGAACATGCGCGTCAATGCCGACCGCCTGTGGGATTCACTTATGGAAATGGCCAAGATCGGCCCTGGTGTCGCGGGCGGCAACAACCGCCAGACGCTGACCGACGAGGACGCCGAAGGGCGCCGGCTGTTCCAGTCCTGGTGCGAAAAGGCCGGCCTCACCATGGGCGTCGACACCATGGGCAATATGTTCTTCACAAGGCCCGGCACCGACCCGGATGCGCTGCCCGTCTATATCGGCTCGCATCTCGATACCCAGCCGACCGGCGGCAAGTATGACGGCGTGCTCGGTGTGCTCTCAGGCCTCGAGGTCGTACGCTCGATGAACGACCTAGGCATCAAGACCAAACATCCGATCGTGGTCACCAACTGGACCAACGAGGAAGGCGCGCGCTTCGCGCCGGCCATGCTCGCATCGGGCGTCTTTGCCGGCGTGCACAGTCAGGATTTCGCCTATGGCCGCAAGGATCCCGAAGGAAAGACCTTTGGCGACGAACTGAAACGCATCGGCTGGGTCGGCGACGAGGAAGTCGGCGCCCGCAAGATGCACGCCTATTTCGAGTACCATATCGAGCAGGGCCCGATCCTCGAAGCCGAGGGCAAGGACATCGGCGTCGTCACCCACTGTCAGGGCCTGTGGTGGCTGGAGTTCACGCTGACCGGCCGCGAAGCCCATACGGGCTCGACCCCGATGAACATGCGCGTTAACGCCGGCCTTGCCATGGCCCGCATTCTGGAAATGGTCCAGGGCGTCGCGATGGAAAACCAGCCGGGCGCCGTCGGCGGCGTCGGCCAGGTGTTCTTCTCGCCCAATTCCCGCAACGTGCTGCCGGGCAAGGTGGTCTTCACCGTCGACATCCGCTCGCCGGACAAGGCCAAGCTCGACCGCATGCGGGCAAAGATCGAGGCCGAGGCACCGAAGATCACTGACGCGCTTGGCGTCGGCTGTTCCATCGAGGCGATCGGCCATTTCGAGCCGGTCACCTTCGATCCAAAGCTCGTCAGCGCCGTGCGTAACGCCGCCGAGCATCTCGGCTACAGCCACATGAACCTCATCTCGGGCGCCGGGCATGATGCCTGCTGGGCCGCCAAGGTGGCGCCGACGACGATGATCATGTGCCCCTGCGTCGGTGGCCTCAGCCACAACGAGGCGGAGGACATCTCCAGGGAGTGGGCCAGCGCCGGCGCCGACGTCCTCTTCCACGCCGTCGTCGAAACGGCCGAAATCGTCGAATGAGTTTGCGGGCGGGACGAAAGTTCCGCCCTTTTTCGTGGCGGTTGCCTGGCCGCCGGAAGCGCAATCGCGAGGAACAATCATGAGCACTGTCATCAAGGGTGGAACCATCGTCACGGCCGACCTGACCTACAAGGCGGACGTCAAGATCGAGGGCGGAAAGATCGTCGAGATCGGCCCGAACCTGTCGGGCGACGAAACGCTCGATGCGAGCGGCTGTTACATCATGCCCGGCGGCATCGACCCGCATACCCATCTCGAAATGCCCTTCATGGGCACCTATTCCTCGGACGACTTCGAAAGCGGCACGCGGGCAGCCCTTGCCGGCGGCACGACCATGGTGGTCGACTTTGCACTGCCCTCGCCCAACCAGTCGCTGCTCGAAGCGCTCACGATGTGGGACAACAAGTCCACCCGCGCCAACTGCGACTATTCCTTCCACATGGCGATCACCTGGTGGAGCGAGCAGGTCTTCAACGAGATGGAGACCATCGTCAAGGACAAGGGCATCAACACCTTCAAGCACTTCATGGCCTATAAGGGCGCCCTGATGGTGGATGACGACGAGATGTTCTCGTCCTTCCAGCGCTGCGCAGCACTAGGTGCGCTGCCCTTGGTGCACGCCGAAAACGGCGACGTCGTCGCCCAGCTGCAGGCAAAGCTGCTTGCCGAGGGCAACAACGGGCCGGAAGCGCACGCCTATTCGCGCCCGGCCGAGGTCGAAGGCGAAGCGACCAACCGCGCGATCATGATCGCCGACATGGCCGGATGCCCGGTCTACATCGTGCACACCTCTTGCGAACAGGCGCACGAGGCGATCCGCCGGGCCCGCTCCAAGGGCATGCGCGTCTTCGGCGAACCGTTGATCCAGCATCTGACGCTCGATGAAACCGAGTATTTCAACAAGGACTGGGACCATGCGGCCCGCCGCGTGATGTCGCCGCCGTTCCGCAACAAGCTGCATCAGGACAGTCTCTGGGCCGGCCTTGCCTCGGGCTCGCTGCAGGTGGTGGCGACCGACCACTGCGCTTTCACGTCCGACCAGAAGCGCTTCGGCGTCGGCGATTTCACCAAGATCCCGAACGGCACCGGCGGCCTTGAAGACCGCATGCCGATGCTGTGGACCCATGGCGTCAACACCGGCCGCATCACCATGAACGAGTTCGTGGCCGTGACCTCGACCAACATCGCCAAGATCCTCAACATCTACCCGAAGAAGGGCGCGATCCTCGTCGGCGCCGATGCCGATCTCGTCGTCTGGGATCCGAAGCGCACCAAGACGATCTCCGCTAAGAGCCAGCAGTCGGCGATCGACTACAACGTCTTCGAGGGCAAGGAGGTCAAGGGCCTGCCGCGCTTTACCCTTACCCGCGGCGTCGTCGCGATCGAGGAAGGCACGGTCAAGACCCGCGAAGGCCATGGCGAATTCGTCCGCCGCGATCCCTTCCCGGCGGTCAGCTCAGCCCTTTCCAACTGGAAGGAAGTCACCGCCCCCCGCGCCGTCCAGCGCACCGGCATTCCGGCCACGGGCGTTTGAGGCCTCATGTTTCGCGGCTTGCACGTCTTCGCGCCGCTCTGTCCCACCGGACATGTCCCACCACTATGGCGGGGCAGTTCGGCGCGGGCGGCGTCAGGCGGGCACGAACTGATCGAGCTCGGGCAGCAGCACGAGGCTTTCGCGCTGGTTCGGATCCGTGCGCGCGATGACGGCCGAACAGGGCGCGTTCGAGCGGTTCTCCGGCAGATGCGGCATGCCGGCGGGGATGTAGACCATCTCACCGGCCCTAGCGACGACGTGCTCCTCAAGCCTCTCGCCAAACCAGGTCCAGGCCTCCCCGGAAAGTACGTAGATCGCCGTCTCGTGGCTCTCATGCAGATGCGCCTTGGCGCGCGCACCGGGCGGGATCGTGACGATGTGCATGCAGAGCCCGGTTGCCCCGACGGTCTCCGCTGTAATGCCCTCGAAATAGTTGAGCCCCTGCTGGCCGGCCACGGCGCCTTCAGGACGAACCACGCGACAGCCCGGATTGGATGATCGAGACATGAGCGTTCTCCAGAATTCCCTGAAAAACCAGCAACAAACGGCTTCGCACCCAAATCCGCGATTGCATGTTGCCGGTCCGGATAGCAGTCTGACACAGACCAGCCAGAATGAGTATTCGCCGATGACGTCCAATACCGCATCCGTGGTTTCGGCCCGGGACCTCTGCCTGACTTTCGAAACCGCCGATGGCCCGGTGCATGCACTGACCGGCGTCAACCTGGATGTCGCCAAGGGTGACTTCGTTTCCTTCATCGGTCCTTCCGGCTGCGGCAAGACGACCTTCTTGCGCGTGATCGCCGATCTGGAAAAAGCGACCTCCGGCACGATCAGCGTCAACGGCATGACGCCTGAGCAAGCGCGCAACAAGCGCGCCTATGGCTACGTCTTCCAGGCCGCAGCGCTCTATCCCTGGCGCACCATCGAAAACAACATCGCTCTACCGTTGGAGATCATGGGCTATTCGAAGGAAGAGAAGAAGGCCCGCATCGAGCGCACGCTCGACCTCGTCAACCTCTCCGGCTTCGGCAAGAAATATCCCTGGCAGCTCTCCGGTGGTATGCAGCAGCGCGCCTCCATCGCCCGCGCACTGGCGTTTGATGCCGACCTGCTTCTGATGGACGAGCCCTTCGGCGCGCTCGACGAGATCGTTCGCGACCACCTCAACGAACAGCTCTTGAAGCTCTGGGCCCGCACCAACAAGACGATCTGCTTCGTCACCCATTCGATCCCTGAAGCTGTCTACCTCTCCACCAAGATCGTGGTGATGAGCCCCCGCCCCGGCCGCGTCACCGATGTGATCGAATCGCCGCTGCCGCGCGAACGGCCGCTCGGCATTCGCGAAACGCCCGAGTTCCTCGAAATCGCCCATCGCGTCCGCGAAGGCCTGCGCGCGGGACACAGCTATGACGAATAGCATCGGCATCCGCCGGGCCGAACAGACCGACATGGCCGCCTGCGCCGGCATTCTCAACCGCTGGATCGACGCGACGGCCTGGATGCCGCGGGTGCACGAGCATGCCGATGTCGAACGCTATTATGCCGAGACCGTCTTTGCCGAACGCATCGTGCTCTTGGCAGAGGACGACGGCGAGATCGCCGGCTTCCTTTCCCTCTCTGACGACCACCACGTCACCGCGCTTTACATCGATGAGTGGCATCGTGGCGCAGGCATTGGCGCCCGGCTGATCGACACCGCCAAGGCGATGTCACCGGATGAATTGAGCCTATGGACCTTCGAACACAATCGTGATGCCCAGCGCTTCTACGAGCACCAGGGCTTCGAGGCTGTGCGGCGGACCGACGGCGACAACGAGGAGCAACTGCCGGATATCCTCTATCGCTGGCGCGGCAGAGAGGTGCGGGCATGAACCTTACCTTCGGCCTCTGGATGCTCTTGGCAACGACGATCTTCCTCGGTGGCGCGACCGCCTCGCGCGCCTATGTCTCCAACAACCACCTCGGCATGCTCTTGCTCGCACTCGGGCTCTACGTGATCGGCAACATCATCATGGTGAAGCTCATGCGCGAGGGCGGCCTCGGCCTGGCAATTTCGCTGTCGGCGATCGTGCAGCTCGTTATGGTCAATGTCATCGCCTTCACCGTGTTCGGCGAACGATTGAGCCTCACGCAGGCCGCCGGCGTGCTTCTCGGCATCGTCGCAATGGGCCTGATGTTGTTCCCCGCAAGCGGAAAGGCGTGACGATGCAGGAACCAAGTTTCTTCAGGGACAAGTTGGTGCCGGTCGGCACCGTCGTCCTGCTGCTGATCGCCATCTGGTATGTCGCGGTCGTCTTCCTCAACGCCCCCTTCGAGCGTGATACGGCAGCCCGCGCCGGCACCGAGATCAGCTTCTCTGAGATCGTGCGCAACACCATGGCGCAGGAACGTCCGGTACTGCCGGCACCGCACCAGGTGATCGCCGAGATCTGGGACACCACCTTCAACAAGGCAATCACCTCGAAGCGCAGCCTCGTCTACCACGCCTGGATCACGCTTTCGGCGACCCTTCTCGGCTTCGGCATCGGCGCGGCCCTCGGCATCCTCCTGGCAGTCGGCATCGTGCACAACCGCGCCATGGACCGCTCGCTGATGCCCTGGGTCATCGCCAGCCAGACGATCCCGATCCTCGCGATTGCGCCGATGATCATCGTCGTCTTGAACGCCATCGGCATTTCCGGACTTTTGCCGAAGGCACTGATCTCAACCTATCTCTCCTTCTTCCCGGTCGTCGTCGGCATGGTGAAGGGCCTGCGCAGCCCGGAGACGATCCAGCTCGACCTGATGCACACCTACAATGCCTCCCCGTCGCAGACCTTCTGGAAGCTGCGCTGGCCGTCGTCGATGCCCTACCTCTTCACCTCGCTGAAGGTTGCCGTCGCCATCTCGCTGGTCGGCGCCATCGTCGGCGAATTGCCGACCGGTGCGGTCGCAGGTCTTGGTGCCCGGCTGCTGGCCGGCTCCTACTATGGCCAGACGGTGCAGATCTGGGCCGCTCTCTTCATGGCGGCAGCCCTTGCGGCCGTTCTCGTCATGATCGTCGGCTTTGCCCACACCGCCGTCCTGAAGCGCATGGGAGCCAAGCCATGAACCTTCCCGTCCTTGCCGCCGCGATCATCTTCTGGCTCGCCGCCTGGGCCTTCAACGAATGGCTGGTGCGCCAGAACTTCCAGAGCGCGGCCGCAAACAGCGCCGCCCGCTTCGCCGTGCCGGTAATCTTCGGCATCACTATCCTGGTTCTCTGGGAAGGCATCGTCCGCGGCTTCCAGGTCCCCTCCGTGCTTTTGCCGGCACCCTCGATGATCTGGCAAAAGCTGATCAATTCGCTGCCGACGCTTGGGGCCGATTTCCGCCAGACCTTCCTGAAGGCAGTGTTGATCGGCTATGCGCTCGGCTGCGGCCTCGGCTTCGCCGTTGCGATCCTGATCGACCGTTCGCCCTTCCTGCAGAAAGGCCTTCTGCCACTCGGCAATTTCGTCTCGGCCCTTCCCGTCATCGGAGTAGCCCCGATCATGGTCATGTGGTTCGGCTTCGACTGGCAGTCGAAGGTCGCCGTCGTCGTCATCATGACCTTCTTCCCGATGCTGGTGAACACGGTTGCCGGCCTTGCCGCCGCCAGCCACATGGAACGCGACCTGATGCGCACCTACGCCGCCTCCTGGTGGCAGACGCTGGTCAAATTACGCCTGCCGGCCGCCTGGCCGTTCATCTTCACCGCGCTCAAGATCAATTCGACGCTGGCGCTGATCGGCGCCATCGTCGCCGAGTTCTTCGGGACCCCCATCGTCGGCATGGGGTTCCGGATTTCCACGGAAGTGGGACGCATGAATGTCGACATGGTCTGGGCCGAGATCGCCGTTGCGGCGGTCGCCGGTTCCGCCTTCTACGGCGTGGTCGCACTCATCGAGCGCGCCGTCACCTTCTGGCATCCCTCCATTCGCGGAGGGCGCGCCTGAGCCTGCTTGAAGAACTTAAATAAAACGAAGTAAAAACAAGAGGGAACTGACATGAACAAAAGACTTGCATCGCTTCTCGCCGCAGGCGTCTTTTCGCTCGCAGCGTTCCAGGCTGAAGCTGCCGAAAAGGTGACGCTGCAGCTGAAGTGGGTGACCCAGGCGCAGTTTGCCGGCTACTACGTCGCCAAGGACAAAGGCTTCTACGAAGAAGAAGGCCTCGACGTCGACATCAAGCCCGGCGGTCCGGACATCGCCCCGGCCCAGGTGATCGCCGGCGGCGGCGCCGACGTTATCGTCGACTGGATGCCGTCGGCCCTTGCCACCCGCGAAAAGGGCGTGCCGCTCGTCAACATTGCCCAGCCGTTCAAGAAATCCGGCATGATGCTGACCTGCCTGAAGGAAACCGGCGTCACCAGCCCGGACAAGTTCAAGGGTCAGACGCTTGGCGTGTGGTTCTTCGGCAACGAGTATCCGTTCCTCTCCTGGATGGCGCACCTGAAGATCCCGACCGACGGCGGCCCGAACGGCGTGACCGTCCTGAAACAGGGCTTCAACGTCGACCCGCTGATCCAGAAGCAGGCCGCCTGCATCTCCACCATGACCTATAACGAGTACTGGCAGGTCATCGATGCCGGCATCAAGACGGACGACCTGGTGACCTTCAAGTATGAAGACCAGGGCGTGGCGACGCTCGAAGACGGCCTGTACGTACTTGAGGACAAACTCAAGGATCCCGCCTTCAAGGACAAGATGGTCAAGTTCGTGCGTGCCTCGATGAAGGGCTGGAAATATGCCGAGCAGAACCCGGATGAGGCCGCCGATATCGTTCTTGAAAACGATTCCACCGGCGCCCAGACGGAGAAGCACCAGAAGCGCATGATGAGCGAAGTGGCAAAGCTCACCGCCGGCTCCAACGGCTCGCTCGACGAAGCAGACTACAAACGCACCGTGCAGTCGCTGCTTTCGGGTGGTTCCGATCCCGTGATTTCCAAGGAGCCCGAGGGCGCCTGGACACATGAGATCACCGACGCCGCGCTGAAATAGGCCTGTCTCCGCAACGCAAAAGAGGGTCGCACGGCTCAGTATCGTGCGGCCCTCTTCCGTTTTCTTAGCGGTCGTTCGCATCCGCCAAGCTGCTGCCGGGTACCGGGCGTGGGGGTGGTAATCCGGCGAACAACGGCGCTACCTTTGCTTGCCATTGTCAAGATCGTGTCAAGATCGCAACCATAACCGCAGAACGAACGGAATATTGAGGCACCATCGCTTCGTGCACCCTTGTAAGCGTCGAAGGCCGAGATTACATAGGCCACGATGTTTGTTGGAGGCAGGCATGACGGAGGAAGTCTTTTTTCCAGTGCCTTGCCTGCGGTAACCGGTCCCAGTTCCGCCCGCGTCTACGGTCTGATACCGTGCACGCGGAGCGCGAAGTGAGGAATACGCCATCTCCTGTTCCCGAGCACTTTGCCGGGACCTTGTGGCGGTGCGGTAAAATAGCCTGATTGCCCGTGGATCCTGCATCAAGCGGAGATCCGCTCGATATTGTTTCCATTGCCGGGACTGTGAAGCCGATGGCTCAAAAAGTATTGCCTGTCCTCAGCGTGTGCGCTGCGATGACCCTTGGTTCGCTTTCCTTCGCCCGGGCGGAGGAAGCAGCGCAACCGAAACCAGCACCGAGCTTGCCCTCCATCGTCGTGACGACCGCGGTCGACCAGTCGATCAGCGACCGGGTGGTCGCGACCGGCACCATCCAGGCCGTCGAGCAGGTCTATGTCGCCCCGATGGTCGACGGCCTCTCCATCCGCACGCTCAATGTCGATGTCGGCGACACGGTTGAAGCCGGCAGTGTTCTCGTGGTCCTCAACGACGACGCGCTTCGCCTGCAAAAAAGCGAACTCGAAGCCTCGCTTGCCAAGGCCGAGGCCGGGCTTGCCCAGTTGAGCGCCCAGCTCAGCGAAACCAAGGCTAACAACGACGAAGCCAAGCGCGTCAGCGACCGTGCGGCCGAACTCTCCAAGAACGGCACCGTCTCGACGGCCGAGGCCGATCGCGTCCGGGCGCTCGCGATCGCGACGCATGCCCGTGTGCTTTCGGCCGAACAGGCCGTTGCCGTGGCCAGTGCCGACATCAAGGTCGCTGAAGCGCAAATCGACGACATCGACCTGCGCCTCGCCCGAACCGAGGTCAAGGCACCGGTCGCAGGTGTCATCTCGGCCAAGAATGCCAAGGTCGGCGCGATCGCCACCGGTAACAGCGACCCGCTCTTCGCCATGATCCGCGACGGTGCCATCGAGATGAAAGCCGACGTCGCCGAAGCCGATATCATCAAGCTCGCCGTCGGCCAGCCGGCCATCGTGACGCTTGCCGGCGGCAACACCAAGGTCGAAGGCAAGATCCGCCTGATCGCTCCGACGGTCGATCCCGTCAGCCGCCTCGGCACCGTCTTCATCAGCCTAATGGACACCGAGAAGGCACGCGCCGGCATGTATGCGAGCGCGCTGATCACCGCCGAACAGAAGCAGACGGTGGTCCTGCCGCAAACGGCCGTTACCAATGAGAACGGCCGCACCATCGTCCGCAAGGTCGAAAACGGCGTCATCCGCATCCTGCCGGTCAAGACAGGGATTTCCGACGGCAAGTTTATCGAAGTCCTCGAGGGCCTGAAGGCCGGGGAGGAAGTGGTAGCGAGAGCCGGCGCCTATGTCCGCGACGGTGACCGCATCAACCCCGTCAAGTCCGCCGCATCAGCGACCAACTGACAGGAACCGTGACCATGAACTTCTCAGCCTGGTCCATACGCAATCCGATCGCTCCGATCCTCTTCTTCGTCGTCCTGATGGTGCTGGGCTACCAGTCCTTCGTGTCGTTGCCGATCACCCGCTTCCCCAATATTGACGTCCCGATCGTCTCGATCAACGTGACGCAGAGCGGCGCCTCTCCGGCCGAGCTCGAAACCCAGGTCACCAAGGAAGTCGAGGACGCGGTCGCAAGCGTCACCGGCGTCGATCATATCCAGTCGACGATCAACGACGGTACCTCGACCACCGCCGTCATTTTCCGCATGGAGGTGCCTACGGCCCAGGCGGTGCAGGACGTCAAGGACGCGATCGACCGTATCCGCAGCGACCTGCCGACCTCGATCGAAGAACCGATCGTCTCCAAGGTCGACGTCGAAGGCCAGGCGATCCAGACCTTCTCCGTGTCCGCGCCGGGCATGTCGCTCGAAGAACTCTCCTGGTTCGTCGACGACGTCATCAAGCGTGAGATCCAGGGCAAGAAGGGCATCGGCCGCGTCGACCGTTACGGCGGCGCCGACCGCGAAGTCCGGGTCGAACTCAACGAAGACAAGCTGAATTCGCTCGGCATCACCGCCGCCGACGTCAACGGCCAGCTGCGCCGCATGAACATGGACCTCGGTTCCGGCCGTGGCCAGGTCGGCGGCAGCGAACAGGCGATCCGTACGCTGGGCGATACCCGCAATGTCGAGCAACTCGCCAACACGATGATCTCGGTGCCGAGCGGCCGCTTCGTGCGCCTGTCCGATCTCGGCACGGTCACCGATACCTATGAGGAACCGCGTTCCTTCTCGCGCTTCAACGGCAACCCTGGCGTGACCTTCGCGGTCTTCCGGGCGAAGGGCGCCTCGGAAGTCAGCGTCGCCGAGACGGTCGCAAAGTCGCTCGAAAAGATCCGCGCGGCCAACCCCGACGTCACCATCGAGATGGTCGACGATTCCGTCTACTTCACCTACGGCAACTACGAGGCGGCGCTGCACACGCTGATGGAAGGCGCGCTGCTTGCCGTCATCGTCGTCATGCTCTTCCTGCGCAACTGGCGGGCAACGCTGATTTCCGCCGTGGCCCTGCCGCTATCGGCGATCCCGACCTTTTGGGTCATGGACCTGCTCGGCTTCTCGCTGAACCTCGTCAGCTTCCTGGCGATGACGCTCGCAACCGGTATTCTCGTCGACGATGCGATCGTCGAGATCGAGAACATCGAGCGGCACATCCATATGGGCAAATCGCCCTATCGCGCCTCGATCGAAGCGGCGGACGAGATCGGCCTTGCCGTTATCGCGACGACCTTCACCATCATCGCGGTCTTCGTGCCCGTATCCTTCATGCCGGGCATTCCTGGCCAGTACTTCATCCAGTTCGGTCTGACGGTCGCCGTGGCGGTATTCTTCTCGCTGCTCGTCGCGCGTCTGATCACGCCGGTCATGGCCGCCTATCTGATGCGCCCGTCGGACGCCGGCAGTGATCATCATGACCGGGACGGCTTCATGATGCGCAACTATACGCGCCTCGTGGTCGCCACGACGAAGCACTGGTACACCCGCTACCTGACGCTGCTTGCGGCAATCGTCTTCTCGGTCGGGTCTGTCTTCGCGCTCGTCCTCTTCGTGCCCGGCAGCTTCCTGCCGCCGGAAGACGCCTCGCGCGTCAGCCTGTCGATCGAGCTGCCGCCGGACGCCATGCTCGAGGACACGGACCGCACCACCACCGAGATCTACGATCGGATCAAGGATATCGAAGGCGTCGACAACATCTTCGTACTCGGCGGTGCCTCGCCGAAGGGCGACCTGGAACTGCGCCGCGCGACGGTGACGGTGCTTCTCAAGAAGCTCGACCAGTCGCTCGTCAACAAGATCGTCAATGACGTCATCGGCCGCACGCCGGTGATCGGCGCGTACCTGCCGAAGATGCCGCCTGCCGGCCGCATCATCCCGCAGTCGCAGATCGAGAAGGAAATCTTCGCTCGCGTCCGTGACATTCCGGATGTGCGGGTGATCAAGCTCAACGACCGCGGTGAGCGCGACCTCTCCTTCAACCTGCTCTCCAACAACGAGGCCGATCTCGACCAGGCGGTGGCGACGCTGGAAGGCAAGTTGAGGAGCGACTCGTTGCTGGCCAATGTCAGCCCGGATGGCGCCCTTCCCCGTCCGGAACTGCAGATCCGTCCGCGGGACGAGCAGATGTCGCGCCTCGGCATCACCACCGCGCAGATCTCCGAGGTGATCCGTGTCGCCACCATCGGCGATATCGACGCGGCGCTGACCAAGATTGCCCTCGACGGGCGGCTGATCCCGATCCGCGTGCAGATCAACCGCGACTTCCGCACGGATATCGCCGCGATCCGCAATCTGAAGATCACGACCGCCGCCGGCGCCACCGTGCCGCTGTCGAGCGTTGCCGACATCAACTATTCGGAAGGCCCGAGCTCGATCAAGCGCTACGATCGCAACCGCGTCGTATCGCTCGGCGCGGACCTCCCGGTCGGCGTCGCGCTCAACACCGCCTCGGAGCGCTTCAAGCAGATCGCCGGCCAGGCCGATCTGCCGAAGTCCGTGCAGTTCCTCGAAAGCGGCGACGCCGAGGTGCAGGCGGAAATGCAGCAGAGCTTCGGCAACGCCATGCTGCTCGGCCTGATGCTGGTGCTGGTGGTGCTGATCCTCTTGTTCAAGGACGTGATCCAGCCCTTCACCATCTTGTTCTCGCTGCCGCTCGCAATCGGCGGCGTGGCGGCCGCGCTGATCCTGACACAGAACGCGCTATCCATGCCGGTTCTGATCGGCATCCTGATGCTGATGGGTATCGTCACGAAGAACGCCATCCTGCTCGTCGACTTCGGTATCGAGATGATGCATCACGGCATGGACCGGCAGGTCGCCATGATCGAGGCCGGCCGCAAGCGCGCCCGCCCGATCATCATGACCTCGATCGCCATGTCGGCGGGCATGCTGCCCTCCGCACTCGGCGTCGGCGAAGGCGGTTCGTTCCGCGCCCCGATGGCGATCGCCGTGATCGGCGGCATCATCGTCTCGACGGTGTTAAGCCTCGTGATCGTGCCGTCGTTCTTCCTGATCATGGACGACCTCTCGCGACTGCTCGCCCGCATCTTCGGCCGCTTCGTCGGCAAGAAGGACGAGGAAAACCTGCCGCTCGACCGCGAGGCCCTCACGGATCTGGTGCACGAGCAAGGCAAGACGATCGAAGGCCTGGAGGACCGGCTGAAGACGCTGGAAACGGACCAGACCAAGGGACGGTCCGGCGGCAAGGTCATCAACCACCCGGCGCTCGCTGCCGAGTAGGTCATCGCCGAAGAGGCTCTCCGCCCGGGGCGGCCACAATTCTAAAGCAAGCCCGCGCCCTGCAAGCGCGGGCTTTTTGTGATTTCTATTTGATCGAGGTCAAACCAAGATCTGCAAAGCCCTCTACCCTAGCACTGGATTTTACTCAGGACGGGTACGATGAAGACGTTGCGATTGAACTCGAACGACAGGGCAGTGCTGCTCCGCTCCTGCTTTTTCGAAAAGCTGCCGGCGGCGGCGTCGAGCGCCATTCTCGATGATGTCGTGGTTTCCACACACGAGGAGCACGACATCCTCTTTGGCCAGGGCGAGGCACTGGATCAAGTCTTCTTGGTCCTCTCCGGTCTGGTGCGGCTCTACCGGCTGGGCAAGGACGGGCGCGAGGCGGATATCGCCGTCTTCCCGAAAGGCGAACTGTTCGGCGAAAGCGCCATGTTCCTTGGCAACCGCGCCACCGCCAACGCCCAGGCGATCGAGACGACGATGCTTGCGCGCATCGACAGCCGCAGGCTTCGCAAGCTGGCCGAACAGACGCCCGAGATCGCCGACGCACTTATGCAGCTTTTGTGCCGGCACGCGCAAATGGCGGAGGATTGCCTGGCCGAAGACCGGCTGCTCACGGCACCGCAGCGGGTCGCGAGCTATATCCTCGGCAATTGCCCCGATGGCATCACCAACTTTTCCTTCCGCCTGCCCTTCCAGAAGAATGTGCTGGCCGGCAAGTTGGGCCTGGCGCCCGAGGCACTGTCTCGCGCCTTCTCGGCCCTTCGCCGCTCCGGCGTCACCGTCAAGGGCCGCGTCATCGAGATCCATGACCGGCAGGCGCTGGAGCGCTTCTGACGCGCTGACGAAGGTTCAGGCGCCAGGAGCAACAAAAGCGGACGGCGTCAGAGGCCGCCGTGCAGCGTCAGGAAATCGACGATCCGGTTGATGCCGTCGCCGCGCTTCATGTCGGTAAAGACGAAGGGCTTTTCCGCCCGCATGCGCGTCGCATCCCGCTGCATCACGTCGAGATCGGCCCCGACATAGGGCGCCAGATCCTTCTTGTTGATGACCAGAAGGTCCGATTTGGTGATGCCCGGCCCGCCCTTGCGCGGGATTTCCTCGCCCTGGCAGACCGAGATGACATAGATCGTCAGGTCAGCGAGATCAGGCGAAAAGGTCGCCGCAAGATTGTCACCGCCGGATTCGATGAAGACGACATCGAGATCGGGGATGCGGCGGTTGAGATCGGCGATCGCCTGCAGATTGATCGTGGCGTCCTCGCGGATCGCCGTATGCGGGCATCCACCGGTCTCCACCCCGACGATGCGATCGGAGGGCAGCGCCTGCATGCGCACCAACGCCTCGGCATCTTCCTTGGTGTAGATATCGTTGGTGACGACGGCGACGGAGTACTTCTCCCGCATCGCCTTGCAGAGCTTGTCGGTCAGCGCCGTCTTGCCCGAGCCCACCGGCCCGCCGATGCCGACGCGAAGGGGACCGTTCTTCGATGCCATCTGGATGTCCTTTCAAGGTGGAAGCAATTCCAGGGAAGCGTGAGACAGTTTCCGTCCGAAATTGCGCAGTTCTATGAGTTACGAACGGAAGAGCCGCGAATGCAGGCTCTCGTGTCTGAGCGACGAAATATCCGCTGTCATCGTGGCCGAGCCGAGATCGTCGAGCGAGGCGCCGGCGGCCTTGACGGCTGTCGCCGCGATGACCGGTTCGAGTGCTGCAATGATGCCGACGCCATCGCGCTGGCCGGTCACGCCGCAACGGATCGCCACCGAGACGGCGTTCGAGACCGAGGCGTTGAGATAGGCGGCAAGCGCCGGCTCGAGGCCCGTTTCATGAGCGCCGGCGACGGCACCGACTGCGACCGGATAGGCGACACTCTCAGGCAGCGCATCGAGAACCGGATGCGGCCACGAGCGCGCCGCTGCCAGAAACGCCTGGCCCTGCAGCATCGTTTCCATATGGCGCTCGCGGCCTCCCGCCAGGGCTTCGGCAAGCTCTGCCGCCGCAGCCAGCCGGGCATGGTCGTTCACGGCGCGATAGCTCTCGGTCAGAAGCAGCGCATCGTTCCAGCCGTAGCCCAGAGAGATGACCGCCTCCAGCCAGTTGCGAAGCTCGCCGGCGTCGCTCACCAGACGGTCGTGAACCGCCTGCTCAAGCCCGCTGGAATAGGAAAACGCGCCGACCGGAAAGGCCGGCGACATCCATGTCACGAGGCGAAGCAGCGCTTGCGTGTCGACCCGCTCAGCCATGGTGGTGATGATTATGGCCATGATTGTGGCCGCCGGCATGGTAGGCGCCGCGCAGCGGATGGAAAGGCAGCGAAACCTCGTTCACCGCCGCGCCCAGGCCTTCGAGCATCTGGCGGATCACCGGATCGCGGGCAATCAGGATGCGGCTCTCTTCGAACTGTGCCGGCAAGTGGCGATTGCCGAGATGCCAGGCAAGCTCGATCAGATGCATCGCGTCGCGCGGGCGGATCTCGTAGAGCGCCTCGGGCGCGGCAGCGATGCGGATATGGCCGCCGCCTTCGAGCACCAGGAGGTCGCCATCGGCAAGCATAACCGCTTCCTTGAGATCCAGCATCACCACATCGTCGTTTTCGAGATGCAGCAACTTGCGGCGCAGATGCCGCGCGTCGTGCGTCAATGTCACGCTATGAAGCGGCGCAATATCGGCCGGCCCCGGCGAGAGAACCTCTGTCGAACGATAGGGCATCGTCAGAGAACCTCGACCTTTTCCGGCGTCACGAGCTCGAGGCGCGCCTCGACGAGCAGGTCGGCCATCGCCGCCTGAAAGGCCTTCAGATGTGGTTCCTCGAAATGCGCGTCGACGGCTGCCTTGTCCTTCCAGGTTTCGACAAAAACCAGCGCGTCGGGCTCGGCCGGCTTGCGGTAGAGATCATAGGTGATGCAGCCGGCCTCGCGCCGGGTGGCCTCGATCAGCGGTGCTGCGAGCGACACTACCTCATCCCCCTTGCCGGGGTGTGCGGTCAGGTAGGCGATAATGTAAACCATTGAACCCTCGATATCTTTTCTGCCGGCTACTTTAGCAAGAAAAAGCCCTGGCGCCAGCGGCGCGTGCGGCTTTTCAGGCGCTTGCGGCGGCTGTACCGCGCAAGAAAAAGCCCGAAGACCGGATCCGATCTTCGGGCTCTTTCCAATCAGGAACGATAGGTCGCTGCCATCAGGCGGCAAGCTTCTGGGACTTCAGCGTCTCCAGAATGTTCTGCGGCGAGGAAACGCCATAGGGGTCGCTGTCGCAGTTGTCGGAATAGCCCTCTTCCTCGAACCACTGCTCGACAACGCCGTTGTTGACGACGGCAGCGTAGCGCCAGGAGCGCATGCCGAAGCCGAGATTGTCCTTGGCGACGAGCATGCCCATCTTGCGGGTGAACTCACCCGAACCGTCCGGGATCAGCTTGACGTTTTCGAGGCTCTGGGACTTGCCCCAGGCGTTCATGACGAAAGCGTCGTTGACCGAGATGCAGTAGATTTCGTCAACGCCCTCGGCGCGGAAATCGGCCGTCAGCTTTTCGAAATCGGGCAGCTGGAAGGTCGAGCAGGTCGGCGTAAACGCGCCCGGCAGCGAGAACAGCACGACGCGCTTGCCTGCGAAGTAATCGTCGGAGGACACGTCCTCCCAGCGGAACGGGTTCGAGCCGCCAACGGCCTCGTCGCGAACGCGGGTGCGGAACGTTACAGCGGGTACTTTTCTGCCAAGCATCGTCATCTCCTTTGGACCACGATGATTTGGATCGGTTCGACCAAAATCATGAACGTGATCGTCTCTTGTAAGTTAGAGCGGGATACATGCGGAGAACCGCAAACCGCTCTGGCGCAGCTCTCGGTCGGCAGGTCTTGGGAGGATTGCTGGCAACCGAGGAAGGTCAGCCGTCTTCCTATCGGATATTGCGCTGCGACGCAGCACGAAAGGCCCCAATTCACATGCGAGCATGGCAGCCATGCGGTGGCCGCATGGCTGCCGCCTGCCAATCACTGCCTGCCAATCATTGCTCAATTGTGGAGCCGCAGCGACAGCCCGAGGCTTGGCGGGACCGGGTTCCACAGGCCCGTTCGCAAGCCCGCCTCACGCAACGCCCGCGCCGTCCATGTGTTGCAGCCGAAAAGCGCGTTGAAGCTGCCTCCGGCCTCGAAGAAGCGGTCGTTGCCATTGTAGGAAAAACCCTCGATCGAAACGACAGCTCCGGCCTCGCGGGTGAAGCTTTCGGCAATAAAGCCGAGCAGCCGATCGTATCCCGCTTCGTCCAGCTCGAAGCCGGTGACGGCAGCCTGCGGCTCGACGATCCGACCGGCGATATCCACATGCATCACCGAGCGGTCGACGGTCAGCGCCTTGAACACGGGCCCGGGCTTCAGCTCAGACCAGGTCGGCGTTTCCAGATAGAAGGACCGCCCGCCCCAGCCAAAGATCAGCCATTCAGCCTGCGGATGCGCAAGCGGCACGCCGGCCGCCTCGACAAAGCCGAACCGCGCTCGAATCTCGTCCGTCAGGGGTATGGCGATGTCCGTGTGGATCGGGCCGGAAAGCAGAAGGATGCGCGTGCCCCCTGCTCCCGCCGCAGAGGCGGAAACCGGCAGGAGCGGCCGCGGCAGCAAGGTTCCGGCAACGATGGCAAGTATCGCCGCCAGTAAGCCGAAGAAAGCCCATTTCAGGCCACGCTTCATTCCCTGTCCCTGCTTGTTCAGAACAGGAAATAGCGCTGTGCCATCGGCACGACCGTCGCCGGCTCGCAGGTCAGAAGCTCACCGTCGGCGCGCACCTCATAGGTCTCCGGATCGACCTCGATATGCGGCAGCAGGTTGTTGTGGATCATCGATGCCTTGCCGATGCCGCCACGGGTGTTGCGGACCGCCACAAGCTGCTTGGCAACGCCGAGCTTGGCGGCAAGGCCGGCGTCGAGCGAGGCCTGCGACACGAAGGTTACAGACGAACTCGTGCGGTTCTTGCCGTAGGCGGCAAACATCGGCCGGTAGTGCACCGGCTGCGGCGTCGGGATGGAGGCATTCGGATCGCCCATGGGTGCCATCGCGATCGAGCCGCCAAGAAGCACGAAGTCGGGCTTCACACCGAAGAAGGCTGGGTTCCAGAGGACGAGATCGGCGCGCTTGCCGACCTCGATGGAGCCGATCTCATGGCTGAGGCCGTGGGCGATCGCCGGATTGATCGTGTATTTGGCGATATAGCGCTTCACCCGGAAATTGTCGTTGTCGCCGGTTTCCTGCGGCAGCGGCCCGCGCTGACGCTTCATCTTGTCGGCAGTCTGCCAGGTGCGGATCGCCACTTCGCCGACGCGGCCCATGGCCTGGCTGTCAGACGAAATGATCGAGAAGGCGCCGATATCATGCAGGATGTCCTCGGCGGCGATCGTCTCCTTGCGGATGCGGCTCTCGGCAAAGGCGATGTCCTCGGGGATCGACGGCGACAGGTGATGGCAGACCATCAGCATGTCCAGATGCTCGGCAAGCGTATTCTTGGTGTAGGGCCGCGTCGGGTTGGTCGAGGACGGAATGACGTTCGGCTGGCCGCAGATCTTGATGATGTCGGGCGCGTGGCCGCCGCCGGCCCCTTCCGTGTGGAAGGCATGGATGGTGCGGCCCTTGATCGCCGCGATCGTATCCTCGACGAAGCCGCTCTCGTTCAAGGTGTCCGTATGGATCATCACCTGCACGTCGTATTCGTCGGCGACACCGAGGCAGCAATCGATCGCCGCCGGCGTCGAGCCCCAGTCCTCATGTAGCTTCAGCGAGGTGGCGCCGGCGAGCACCATTTCCACCAGCGCGCCCGGTCGCGACGCATTGCCCTTGCCGGCAAAGGCGATGTTCATCGGGAAGCCATCGGCCGCCTCGATCATGCGGGCGAGATGCCAGGGACCGGAGGTACAGGTGGTGGCGAGCGTGCCATGCCCCGGCCCGGCGCCGCCACCAAGCATGGTCGTAAGCCCGCTCACCAGCGCTTCCTCGATCTGTTGCGGGCAGATGTAATGAATGTGGCTGTCCATGCCGCCCGCGGTGATGATCTTGCCTTCGCCCGCGATGACCTCCGTGCCGGGACCGACGATGACGGTGACGCCCGGTTGCGTGTCCGGGTTGCCGGCCTTGCCGATGCCGGCGATGCGTCCGTCCTTGAGGCCGATATCCGCTTTGACGATGCCCCAGTGATCGACGATCAGCGCATTGGTGATGACGGTGTCGACGGCGCCCTCGGCGCGTGTCGCCTGACTCTGCCCCATGCCGTCGCGAATGACCTTGCCGCCACCGAACTTCACCTCCTCGCCATAGGTCGTGAAGTCCTTCTCCACCTCGACGAAAAGTTCGGTATCAGCGAGCCGCACCTTGTCGCCGACCGTCGGGCCGAACATGTTGGCATAGGCCGCGCGCGACATCTTGTAGGGCATGGTTCAGGCTCCTTGGGACGAAGTAGAAATGGGATGGAGGCGGCGAAGACGGCCGCTGGCTGCAAGCGCATCGACATGGCGGCGCTCGGCGGCGAAGGGATGCCATTCCCAGCCGACATGGCCGAAGCCGGCAAGAACGACCTCGTCGTCGGGTGTCGCAAGATGCGCGAGCACATCGGCAATGACGATCATCCCGCTCGATGGAACGACATAAGGGGCCGGCGAAAAGCCGGCGAGATCCTGCTCCACCTGGTCGTGCACATCGACCGGGACGACGCGAAAACCGCGGTTGGTCGAACGGGCGAAGCTCTCGAAACCGACAGTGTAATCGTCGCAGAAATCGTCGAGATCCGGATGCGTTTCCGCAAGCCCGGCCCGCATGGCGGCAAACTTCGCGCCGGAGCGAACGCACCATATCTCCCGCGCCTGGCGCACGGCGGCATTCGTCTTCCAGCGACCACCGCCGAGCATGGAAATCCCCGGGCGTCCGGTATTGCAGACCGCGACGATATCGGTCCTGTGGCCACCGGAGCCGACAGAGCGGCAATCGTTGAAGCGCACGACCAGATCGGCGGCATCGATCGTTGCGCCGGCGCCGTCAGGCACCTCGCCATTGCCCACGATCATGATGACGCGGCGAGCCTGCAACGGTCAGTTCCCTTGAGCTTCGAGAAATTCGTTGAGTTCGGCGGTACGCTTCTGCGTGAGCTGGGCAAGGCAGCCTGAAACCAGCATCGGCTCCGCCTGGCCGCCTCGGGCCTGGAAACCGGCCAGCTCGCATTGTCCGTCGCGATAGCCGATCCAGGCGCGCTGCGCCGTCTTCAGCGCCTCGACCGCGCCGATATCGGCGCCTTCCAGCTCCTTGTCGACCTTCTGCGCCGCCATCATCGCCTGCCTGTAGACCGCATTCAGTTCCGCGTCCGCCGCTTCGTATTCCCGGTAGGCGCAGTCATTCAGATCCGGCTGAGCCATCGCATTCGCGCAATCCACGTCCGGCTCATCCTCGGCGAGCGCCGGGGTGGCAAGCACCAGAAGCAAACCGAGAACCGGCAGCACTCTCATAGCTTGCCCATCACCTGCTGGCGGAAGCCATAGACCTCGCGCTTGCCGGAAAGCGGTATCAGCGTCACCTGGCGCGTCTGGCCCGGCTCGAACCGCACGGCCGTGCCGGCGGGAATGTCGAGCCGGCAGCCGTAGGCTGCTTTCCTGTCAAACTGCAGCCCCGCATTGGTTTCAGCGAAGTGATAGTGGCTGCCGACCTGGATCGGGCGGTCGCCGGTGTTGGCAACCTCGATCGTCGTCGTGTCGAGACCGGCATTGAGCTCGATCTCTCCGGCCGCAGCAATGATTTCTCCTGGGATCATGGTCTTCTCCTCAAGCCGCCCTCGGCCGGCCGCATGCTTTTGTCCCGCGTTCAGGCCTCAGGCACCCTGCGCCAACAAGCCACGTCCTCACCTCACGCTTAGCGGATCGGCTCGTGCACGGTGACGAGCTTGGTCCCGTCAGGAAACGTCGCCTCGATCTGGATGTCGTGGATCATCTCGGGGATTCCCTCCATCACCTGATCGCGCGTCAGCACCTGGGCGCCCGCCTCCATCAGTTCGGCAACCGAGCGCCCGTCACGCGCGCCCTCGACGACGAAGTCGGTGATCAGCGCGATCGCTTCGGGATGGTTGAGTTTCACGCCGCGCTCCAGGCGCCTGCGGGCGACCATGGCCGCCATCGAAATCAGCAGTTTGTCTTTCTCGCGCGGGGTAAGATTCATGCGTCGCCACCGGTTGTTCGTGAAGCAATTCCCTGGAAATCTGCGAAGCGGTCTTCCGCCAGGAATTACAAAGTTTCAATGCGTTAGATCATTTCACTGTTTCAAATAAAAATGCGAAACGAGCTAGAGAACCCAGACTTTCGGCACAGTCTTCTGCTTGCGCAAGTGCGAAATAACCGGGATGAGGATTTTTCTGAGCGCGAAGCCATCCGGCGCCACGAAACGGGCAACCAGCTTGTCGCGGCCATGGACCTGAAAATGGCTGATGCCGACGCCCGCTGCGCCATCGACGAGCGACCGAAGACGCGGCAGCAAGGGTTCGCAGTCGGGACCGACATGGAGCAGCGTGGCGAAGGCGGCCCCGCCATCGAGCACCGCCTTGCGCTGACTGAGGCGCGCGACCTCTCCTGATAGCGCCAGATTGTCCGCATGCAGCAGCTTGCCCTCGACGCGGATACGCCAGCGATCGCGGAAGAGCCCGGTTTCAACCGCCTCGCCCATCGCCTTGCGACCGAGCAGAACCGCTTCCACCGCGAGAAACGTCGCGTCGGCAGCAAGCTCCACCTCCAGCGAGCGCGACAGCGAGGCACGGTCGAAGAGGATCGTCTCCTGTGGCAACCAGTCGACACGGGCGCCGGCGGCAACCTCGATGCGCGTTTTCACTTCGACGGTATCGGCGCTCGCCTTATAGATCTTCTCGCAGGCCTGCGTCGTCACCGTCACATCGGTTCCAGCCCCCGCCGCGACCTCCCAGACCATGCGGTCGCCGCCGGTGAGGCCGCCGGAGGAATTGATGAGCACTGCCTCCATCGAGGTGTCGAAGGTCTTTGGCAGGCGGATCTTGGCGCAGCCTTCCTGGTAGAGTTCGGCAATGCGGCTGTGGCCGAGCGCCGCCTTGGCGACCACCCGTCCCTTGCCCCAGGCCCGCTGCGGGGCGATGCGTGCTGCCTTGTCCATGTCAGACCGCTAAGCGGCGTCCTTCATTTTCGACGCGGCGCCCCATAGGCCCGATCGCCTTATCTTGGCGCTATCGTCCGCATCGCGGCACGACAAGTCAAGTTATTGTTTTGCAAAGAAAATCGTCAGCATGCCGCATTTCCGTGCAGGCCTTGCGCAGAAAACGGGCAGCCGCCTACGCCACGCGATCCGGCGGTTCGCGACCGTCGAAAAACGCCGTGATATTGTCGGCCACCTTCATGCCCATGGCGACGCGCGTCTCCTCCGTGGCACTGCCGAGATGTGGAAGCAGCACGACATTTTCCAGCCCGCGCAGACGTTCCGGCACGTTCGGCTCCGCCTCGAAGACATCGAGCCCGGCGCCGCGAATGACGCCGTTTTCGAGCGCCGCAATCAGCGCCGGCTCGTCGATCACATCACCCCGCGCCGTGTTGACGAGGTAGGCGCCCTTTTTCATCAGCGCCAGCCGTTCGGCGTTGATCAGGTGACGGTTTTCGCCGCCGCCGGGGCAATGGAGCGACACGAAGTCTGCAACCTTCAATACGTCCTCGACCGTGTCGAGTTGACGCGCACCGTAGCGGCTTGCCTCGGCCGGGTCGATGCGCGAGCGATTGTAGAAGACGACATCCATGTCGAAGCCGAAATGACAGCGCTTGGCCATGGCCTTGCCGATGCGGCCGAAGCCGATGATGCCGAGCGTCTTGCCGGTGACCTTGCCGCCGATCATGTGGGTCGGCCGCCATCCGCTCCATTCGCCGGCCCGTACCTGCCGCTCGCCCTCGCCTGCCCGCCGCGCGACCGCAAGCAGCAACGTCATGGCGATGTCGGCGGTGCAATCTGTGAGAACGCCGGGCGTGTTGGTGACGACGATGTCGGCAGCCTTGGCGGCCGCGACGTCGATGTGATTGTAGCCGACGCCATAGTTGCCGAGGATCTTCGCGCGGAGGCCGCCACCGGCGAAGAGGTCGGCCGGAAGTCGATCAGAAACTGTCGGAAGAACGGCGTCATAGGTCCGGAGTGCTTCAGCCAGTTCTGCAGCCGTCAGAGGCACGTCCCCTTCGTTCAAGGTGACGTCGAAGCGTTCGGCAAGCACCTGCTCCACCGCCGCCGGCCAACGACGGGTGAGGAGAATGCGGGGTTTCGAGCTCATGCCTGCCTCCGGATCAGAATCGCTGCGAGATAGTGCACGAAACGGCGCGACGCGACAGCTATCTCCACAAGCGAAACACCTATCACGAAAAGCAAAAAAGAGGCGCCGTTGCGGGCGCCTCTTCTCGGGCTTCGGACATGTCAGGCCTTGGCGAAGGCGAGCAGGTCGGCGTTGAGCTGGTCCTTGTGCGTGTCGGTGATGCCGTGCGGTGCGCCGGCATAGACCTTGAGCTCCGCATGCGGCACCAGCGTCTTCGAGGCCCGTGCCGCCGCATCGATCGGCACGATCTGGTCGTCGTCGCCATGGATGATCAGCGTCGGGACGTCGAACTTCTTCAGGTCCTCGGTAAAGTCGGTCTGCGAGAAGGCGACGATCGAGTCATAGGTGTTCTTGTGTCCCCCCATCATGCCCTGCAGCCAGAAGCTGTCGATCATGCCCTGAGAGGCGACCGCGCCCGGGCGGTTGAAGCCGAAGAACGGACCGGACGCGATGTCGCGGTAGAGCTTCGAGCGATCCTTCAGGCTTGCCGCCTGCAGGCCGTCGAAGACTTCCTTCGGCAGGCCGCCGGGGTTCTTGTCGGTCTTGAGCATCTGGCGCTCGATAGTTTCCTGTGCTTTGCGGTCTATTCCGCAAACCACGCCTTCACGCGCATCTACAAGCCGCTGCTGGAAGAGCTCGATCTCACCTATCCGCAATATCTGGTGATGGTGCTGTTGTGGGAAAAGGACGACCAGACGGTCGGCAGCCTCGGCGAGCGGCTCTTCCTGGAATCGAGCACTTTGACCCCGATGCTGAAGCGCCTGGAGGCCGCCGGCTACATCGCCCGCGTGCGCGATAAGGCGGACGAGCGGCAGGTCCGGGTGCAATTGACCGAGATGGGCAAGGCGCTGCGGCAGAAGGCAATCGACGTGCCCCGCAACCTTGGCGAAGCGACAAAGCTCGGCCCCGGCGATCTCGAGCGACTGCGCGCCGAAGTCTCGTCGCTCAGAGACACGCTATTGAAATAATAGACCGCTGCGCCGAGCGTCACCAAAAGAAAAGCCCGGCGATTGCTCGCCGGGCCCCAACCAGTCGGACACAAGGTCCGAAATCAGAACTACTCGTTCTGGAAGTAGTTGTACTTGCCGTCGTCACCCTTCTTCCAGGTGTACATGACGTAGTCTGGACGCGTGATGTCGCCCTTTTCGTCATAGCCGAGTTCGCCGATTGCGGTCTTGAACGGACCCTTTGCCTTGATGGCTTCGGCAACTGCCTGCGGGTCGTTGCCGCCGGAAGCCTTGGCAGCTTCGGCGATGACCTGGAGAGCGGCGTAGGCGTAGAGCGTGTAGGCTTCCGGTTCGAAGCCGGCAGAGCGGAACTTCTCGACGAGGTCCTTGGCAGCCGGGTTCTTGCGCGGATCCGGAGCGAACGTCATCAGCGTGCCGTCAACGGCGTCGCCGGCGATCGAGGCCAGTTCGTTCGAAACGATACCGTCGCCCGACATCAGGGTAGCCTTGAGGCCCTGGTCCTTCATCTGGCGCATGATCAGGCCAGCTTCGGTGTGCAGACCGCCGTAGTAGACGATCGAAACGCCGGCTTCCTTCATCTTGGCGATCAGAGCCGAGAAGTCCTTGTCGCCGGTGTTGATGCCTTCATAGAGGGCTTCGGTGAGACCGGCTTCGTTCATCGACTTCTTGGTTTCGTCGGCAAGGCCCTGACCATAGGGGGTCTTGTCGTGAATGACGGCGATCTTCGCGTCCTTGAAGTTGGCAGCGAGGTAGGCACCGGCAACCGCACCCTGCTGGTCGTCACGGCCGCAGGTACGGAACGTGTTCCAGAGACCGCGCTCGGTGAACTGCGGGTTGGTGGAGGCCGGGGTTACCTGCAGGATACCGTTTTCGGCGTAAACTTCAGAAGCCGGGATGGACACGCCCGAGTTGAAGTGACCGACAACGAACTTCACACCGTCAGCAACGAACTTGTTGGCAACCGAAACGCCCTGCTTGGCATCCGAAACGTCGTCGCCGAGCACAACCTTGATCTGTTCCCCATTGATACCGCCAGCGGCATTGATGTCAGCGGCGGCCTGCTCTGCACCTTTCTGGAGCTGTGCACCGAAAGCGGCGTTCGGGCCAGTCAGCGGGCCGGCGACACCAACGAGAATATCAGCCCAGGCGCTGCCGCTGAAGGCAACCATAGCCGTCAGCGCGACCGCCGACAGAAGAGACTTTTTCATCTTGTTACTCCCAATTATTCGAGCGGGTCTCGTTACCAACCTGCGCAATGCCCACCATAGTTGCGCCGGTGTTTCTTTCGCACCGGCCGCGGCGGCCGGCGCGCGCTGTTCCCTTTATTTGGCTTTCCAGGAGAAAGGCGAAGCCTTCTCATAGAGCCAATAGTAGTTATTGGTCATTTGCTTGGTCCGGTAGTACCGGAAACCTGCGGTAGCAAACAACAAAAGTACGATCGTGTCCACGATATAGTATTGCAGGCTGAACATGGTGCCTTCGAACAGCGCATGGTGGACGAAACGGATGCCCAGTCCCAGCAACGCCACGTAGAGGATGAGCCGCGGCATGCCTTCCCAGCTTTCAGCCACGCTCTTGCCCGTGCGCCAGGCGGTCCAGCCGCCAAGCACGCAGCTTATGAAAAGAAACTGCCAGATCGACACTTCTTCGTAGAGAATTCCCTGCATGTCACTTGCTCCAGATGCGGCCGGTCAATGACGGCCGCCTTCGAGATAGGCCGCGCGCACTTCCGGATTGGCGAGCAGTTCCTTGCCGGAACCGCTCATCGTCACCCGGCCGTTCACCATCACGTAGCCGCGGTCCGAAAGCTTGAGCGCGCCGAAGGCGTTCTGCTCGACGAGGAAGACCGTCAGCCCCTCCTCCTTGTTGAGTTTCTTGATCGCTTCGAAGATGCCCTTGACGATCAGCGGTGCGAGACCGAGCGACGGCTCGTCGAGAAGCAAAAGCTTCGGCCGGGCCATCAGCGCACGGCCGATCGACAGCATCTGCTGCTCACCGCCCGAAAGCGTGCCGCCGCGCTGCGCCTGGCGCTCCTTCAGGCGCGGGAAAAGCGTAAACACCTTTTCCACGTCCTGGTCGAAGTGCTTCAGGTTGTCGAGGCTGGCGCCCATCTGCAGGTTTTCGAACACGGTCATGCGCGGGAAGATGCGCCGACCCTCAGGCGATTGCGCAATACGCAGCCGGGCGATCTCGTGCGTCGGCATACGGGTGATGTCCTGGCCTTCGAAGAAGACCGAACCGGTGCGCGCCTGCGGGCTGCCGCAGATGGTCATCATCAGCGTCGACTTGCCGGCACCGTTGGCACCGATCAGGCAGACGATTTCACCACGGTGAACTTCGACATCGACCCCGCTGAGCGCCCGGATGTTGCCGTAGTAGGTCTCGACGGCTTTGACTTGGAGAAGTGGCGCCGTCATCAGTGGGTGCCCCCCTGCCCGCCTTCGATTTCCTCGATTTGTTCGATCACCTCTTCAACCTCTTCATCCTCGACACCCAGATAGGCCGCAATGACCCTCGGATCGTTCTTCACGAAATCCGGTGTGCCGTCGGAAATCTTCTGTCCATATTCCAGGACCACCACGTGGTCGGAGATCTCCATGACCACGGACATGTCGTGTTCGATCAAAAGAATCGACGTGCCGGTATCTGCGCGAATGCTTTTCAGCAATTCGTTGAGCGCCAGAGACTCGCGCGGATTGAGACCGGCGGCCGGCTCGTCCAGGCAGAGAAGCTCGGGCCCGGTGCACATGGCACGCGCGATCTCGAGACGACGCTGGGCGCCATAGGAGAGATCGCCGGCCGGATCGTCGGCACGGTCGATCAGCGACGCCTTTTCCAGCCAGTGCTTGGCAAGTTCGATCGCCTCGTGCGACGCCTGGCGGTAGGCCGGGAAGCCGAGCAGACCGAGGAAGGTGTAGCCGGATGCCTGCATCAGCTTGTTGTGCTGCGCGACGAGCAGGTTTTCGAGCACCGTCAGACCGGAGAACATCCGGATGTTCTGGAAGGTACGCGCTACCTTGGCGAGCTTGGTGATCTCGAAGTCCGGCAGACGCTCCAGCAGGTATTCCTTGCCGGCCTTCTGCTTCATCGTGATCATGCCCATCGTCGGCTTGTAGAAGCCGGTGATGCAGTTGAACACCGTGGTCTTGCCCGCTCCGTTCGGGCCGATCAGCGCGGTGATGTCACCGCGATAGGCTTCGAAGGAGAAGTCGTTGATGGCCATGAGACCGCCGAAGCGCATCGACAGGTGCTCAACCTTGAGAATGGGGTCTTTTGTCATTGTCGTTGTCTCGCGGGCCATCAACCGTGCCCTTCCTTGGTGAAGCTGCCGGAGACTGCCTTGCGTTCGTGCAGGAAGGCTGTCGGTTCGCGTGATCCGACGAAGCCGCGCGGCTTCCAGACCATGACGACGACCATGGCCAGGCCAAAGATCAGCATACGGTAGAGTTCAGGTGTGAAGTCCGGTCCGAAGACCATCTTCAGGAAGGAAAGCTCGCGCAGGATTTCGGTGCCGCCGATCATGACGGCCGCAGCGACCGCGATGCCGGTGAGCGAGCCCATGCCGCCGAGAACCACGATCGCGAGAATGACCGCGGATTCCAGGAAGACGAAGGATTCGGGCGACACGAAGCCCTGGCGCACCGCGAAGAACGAGCCGGCGATGCCGCCGAACATGGCGCCCGTCGCAAAGGCGGTGAGCTTGGTCGTCACCGTGTTGATACCGAGCGAGCGGCAGGCGATCTCGTCCTCGCGCAACGCTTCCCAGGCGCGGCCGATCGGCATGCGGCGCAGCCGGATCGTCACGTAAGCCGTGAGCAGCGCAAGTGCCAGGATCAGATAGAACAGGAAGATCTTGTAATAGGCCGACGACATCGGCAGGCCCATCATTGCTGCAAATCCGTCCTTCGAGGCATCGAACTTGATGCCGAACAGCGTCGCCTTGGCGATACCGGAGACGCCGAAGGTACCCTTCGTCACTTCGGTCCAGTTGATCAACACCAGTCGGATGATTTCACCGAAGGCGAGCGTCACGATCGCCAGATAGTCACCGCGAAGACGCAAGACCGGGAAGCCGAGAATCATGCCCCAGAAGGCGGCGAGAATGCCGGCGACCGGAAGAAGAACCCAGAAGGACAGGCCGAAATAGGTCGACAGCAGGGCGTAGGAATAGGCACCGACCGCGTAGAAGGCGACGTAACCCAAGTCCAGCAGGCCAGCGAGGCCGACGACGATGTTGAGCCCCCAGGCCAGCATCACGTAGATCAGGATCTGGATGCCGAAATTGTCGACCCACTTCAGCGAGCCCTGGACGCCGAAGATCGCGACGACGAGCGGCGGATAGATGAGCAGGAACGCAATCGCGAGCTTGGAGAAGTTGCGGCTGAAGAAGGTCTCCTCCTTCACCGCATCCTCGGCCTCGGCCTTGGCGGCCTTGCGCCGAGCCATGGCCGGCTGGACATAGGCAACCATCAGGAAGCGGCCGACGGCAGCGACGATCACGAAGATCGCCAGCAGTCCCCAGCGCTGGTTGAGGATAAGCTCGTTGCGGATGTTCTGGTCGGACTTGAGACCGACGAACAGCACGAAAAGGCCGAGCGAAATCAGGCCCGCGAAGACAGCCTCGCGCAGGGCCCGCGCCGTCACGTCAGTGCCGGCGCTTGCAGTCGTAGAAGCAATGTTTGCCATGGAATTATACCTTCTCGACTTCCGGTCGTCCGAGAATGCCAGACGGCTTGAAGATCAGGACGATGGCGAGAATGGAGAAGGTCGCGACGTCCTTGTAGTCGATGGTGAAATAGGCCGACCAGAGGGACTCGATGAGCCCGATCAACAGTCCGCCGAGAACGGCGCCCGGCAGCGATCCGATGCCGCCGAGAACGGCCGCGGTGAACGCTTTGACGCCAGGTACGAAACCGTCGGTGAAGACGACGACGCCATAATACATCAGATACATCGTGCCGGCGACGGCAGCGAGTGCTGCACCCATGATGAAGGTCACCGAGATGGTGCGGTCGACGTCAACACCCAGCAGCGCCGCCATCTTGCGGTCCTGTTCGGTCGCGCGCTGGGCACGGCCGAGCGGCGTCTTGTTGACGATGTACCAGAAGATCGAAAGCAGAGCCGCCGTGATGACGATGATGATGATCTGCTTCAGCGAGATGGTGATGCCGAAGACTTCGTAGACCGAAGAGACGAGCGGCGGGATCGGCTTGTTGCGCGGGCCCTGCGTCACCTGGATGAAGTTCGACAACGCAATCGACATGCCGATCGCGGTGATCAGCGGCGCAAGCCGGAACGAACCGCGCAGCGGCCGATAGGCCACTTTCTCGATCGTCCAGTTCCAGAGACCTGCGGTCAGCATGCCGACGATCATCATCAGCAGGAGAGCAAGTACAACCGGGACGCCCCCGATGAATGTTGTGAGAATAAGAAAGACAATCAAAGCAGCAAAGCCGCCGAGCATGAAGATATCGCCGTGGGCGAAGTTGATCATGCCAATGATGCCGTAGACCATGGTATAACCGATTGCGATCATACCATAAATAGACCCAAGAGTCAGCCCGTTGACGAGCTGCTGGACGAAATACTCCATCAATCTTCCCCTGGACCAGATCCATAACGGTCCGGTCTCTTGTTTTTTGAGCTCATTGTTGAGCGCTGTGTTTGCTCGATTCCATACCTCTTTCAAACGAAAAGGAAAGCTAAAAAACGCGACTTCGCCAAAAACTTCCTCGATAAAATCGATTTGACGCTTTTACAGCCAGAAAAATCAAATCTTTCGCAGCTTTCGCCCGCGAAATCATCAACTTTAGTCGTAAAAGCGTCGGGTATTCTATGAAGCTTCGACAGCCACTTCGGTCTGCATTACACCTCGAATGCTCAGGCGCGCATGCGCTGGCCGTTCGAATCGAACAGCGGATGCGGCTGAAGACGGGCCGGCAGGATCTCACCCAAGAGTTCGATCGACCAGCCATCGCTTCGGTCGGCGATCTCCTTGGGCACGTAGCCCATGGCGACCGAAACCCCACTTGCATGCGCATAGCCGCCCGATGTCACCCAGCCGCGCACGACACCGTCGAGATAGATGGGCTCGTCGCCGATGACGTCCGCATCCCTCGCATCGAGCACGAAGGTCCGCAGCCGCAACGCGCCGCCATCCGCCTTCTCCTTCACGGCCGCCGCCTTGCCAATGAAATCGGCATCCTTGCCGGTCGCGACGAAACGGCCGAGCCCAGCCTCGACCGGGCCATAGAGCGGACGATATTCGCGCGCCCAGCTGCCGAAGGATTTTTCGACGCGCAATGCATTCAGCGCCCTCAGGCCGAACAAACGGATCCCGGAAGCCGCCCCCTTCTCCATCAGCAGTTCGAAGAGATAACGCTGGTACTCCGGTTTCATCCAGATCTCGTAGCCGAGATCGCCGGTGTAGCTGACGCGGCCGACGAGCGCGGGCGCCATGCCGAGATCCATCCGGCGGATGTCCATGAACGGGAAAGCGGCGTCGGAGACATCGAGATGGGTCAGGCTTTCAAGCACATCGCGCGCCTTCGGCCCGGCGATCGACAGGCCGGCCAGCTCCAGCTTCAACGCCTTCAGCGTCACCGAGCCGTCCGCCGGCAGATGCGCCTCGAACCAGCGCATGTGGTAGTCCTCGGCGATGCCGGATCCAACAAGCAGGAAATCCCCCTCTTCGAGCTTGGCAAGGGTGAAGTCGCCGATCAGCTTGCCGTCCTCCTTCAGCATCGGAGCCAATGTCATGCGCCCCACCTCAGGGATGCGGCAGGCAAGCATGCGGTCGAGCCAGGCGTCAGCGCCCTTGCCGGTGATCGCATATTTGGCAAAGCCCGATGTCTCCATCAGGCCGACGCCTTCGCGCACGGCCCGGGCCTCCGCGCCCACCGTCTCGAAATCGGTCGAGCGCCGCCAGGAGAAGGCGTCCTTGACGCCTTCGGGTGCAAACCACAGCGGCGTTTCAAGCCCGTAGGACGCGCCGAAGACGGCGCCCGCAGCCTTCAGCCGGTCGTAGATCGGCGTCGTCAACAGAGGCCTTGCCGCCGGCAGCTCCTCGTTCGGATAACGGATCGAGAAGCGACGCGAGTAGTTCTCGCGCACCTTGGCATTGGTATAGGCAAGCGTGGCGAAATCGCCGTAGCGCGAAACGTCCATGGCAAAGACGTCGAAGCCGGGGTCGCCATGGATCATCCAGTTGGCAAGCGCCAGGCCGACGCCGCCACCCTGGCTGAATCCGGCCATGACGGCGCAGGCCGACCAGAAATTCCTCAAGCCCCGCACCGGGCCGACCAGCGGGTTACCGTCCGGCGAGAAGGTGAAAGGACCGTTGATGATCTTCTTGATGCCGGCCTTGTTGAAGGCCGGGAAGTGCCGGAAGCCGACCTCGAGTTCGGGCGAGATACGGTCGATGTCCTCGGCGAGAAGTTCATGGCCGAAGTCCCAGGGCGTCGTGACGGGCGACCACGGACGGCACGCCTTCTCATAGGTGCCCATCAGCATGCCGTTCCGCTCCTGGCGGAGATAAATCTCGCCGTCGAAATCGACACAGTGCATCAGCTCCTTGCCGCGCGTCTGGTTGAACTCGATGACCTCTGGCATGTCCTCGGTGATGAGATACATGTGCTCCATAGCGAGCACCGGGAGTTCCAGCCCCACCATGCGCCCCACCTCGCGGGCCCAGAGGCCGGCGGCGTTGACGACATGCTCGGCGACAATCTCGCCCTGGTTGGTGATCACCCGCCAGCAACCGTCTTCCCGCTGCACCAGGTCCTCGACCTTGGTGTGCAGATAGATCTCCGCACCGTTCTTCTTCGCCGATTTGGCATAGGCATGCGTCGTGCCATAGGGATCGAGATGCCCCTCGACCGGGTCGAACACCGCGCCGACGAATTGGTCGGGATCGAGCAGCGGCATCAGATCGTGCGCTTCCCTGGGTGTCAAAAGTTCAGCTTCGAGCCCCATGTAGCGGCCCTTGGCAAGGATCGACTTCATCCAGTCGAAACGTTCCTTGGTGGCGGCGAGCATCATGCCGGAGGTCATGTGCAGGCCGACATCCTGGCCGGAATACGCCTCGATCTCCTTGTAGAGCTCGACCGTATATTTCTGCAGCTTGGCGACGTTCGGGTCACCGTTGATCGTGTGCATGCCGCCGGCCGCGTGCCAGGTGGAGCCGGAGGTGAGTTCCGATCGTTCGAGCAGCACGGCATCGGTCCAGCCGAATTTCGTCAGGTGATAGAGCACCGAACAACCGACGACACCGCCTCCGATAACGACGACCTTGGCATGGCTTTTCATGCGTACACTCCGTCTCCCCATGCTCCTGCCGGAGGCATGGCCAAATTGTCAGGAAGAAACTCAGGCACGGCGACCGCTTGCTTCAGGGACAGAAGTGCAAGCGACGAATGATGAAAGCCTAGTCAGAAAGACGGCGCCGATAAAGACACGGCTGCGAAGGACGCTTGTCCATTTCCGCCGTTTGCTGGCGGATGGGCGACCTGTTTGCGGCATTACATGCCGCATTTGATTTCGACCTCTTGAAGGGGCCGTCTCAATCCGAGAAGGCGGCGGTGAGATCGAAGGCCCGCCCCATCTTCATCAGGTCATCGAAGAGCGATTCCGCATAGCTCCGCGGCACGATCAGCTCGAACGTGTCCTCGTTCGTCCGGGCGAGATTGACCGGGATGTGACCGCACAGCGCATTGGTGCTGCCGCCAACCGTGAAGGCTGAGGGATGAAGATCAAGGCCGATGCCCTTGGCGAGGATGCTGCGCACGTTCGGGCCGGCGATCCGGAAGACGACGCGCCCATCGCTTTGGTCGACAACATAGGCACCGCCGTCGCAAAGCTCTTCGAGCCAACGCACGAGCCCGCTCGGCGCTTCCACCTCGGAGACGACAAGCCATTCCCCCGGTGCCGAAAACCGCATGGACAAGTCGGACTGTGCGGCGATCGCCTCACGCACGGTCTCCTCCCGGCCAACGCGCGCAAGAACCGTGGCCATCGTGCGCCAATGCCCGACCATCAGGTGGTCGGCCGCCGGCGACGTGGGTGCCGATCGCAGTTTCTGCTCCAGTGCGTGGCGGTTGTTGTAGTCGCGAACCATCACCGCCTCCTCAGGCCTTCAGCTTTGCATTTTGCGGATCGACGAAGACCGGGTCGCAGACCTCGGCGACGATCTCCTGATCGCGCAGCTTGTCGAACACCACGACCTTCTCGCCATAGCGTTCGCGCCCGGATTTCAGGAAGGCGAGCGCGATGGCGTGCCCAAGGACCGGCGAGAAACCGGCCGAGCTGACCCAACCCTGATCGTTCAGCGTCGAGGGCTTGGTCCCCTCCTTCAGAAGATGCGCTCCGGCCCGCATGTCCTTGTCGGCATCGACGGGCTTCAGACCAACGAGCTGCATGCGATCCGCCGCCGTCAGGCCGTAGCGCGTCGACAGGCGCTTGCCGATGAAGTCGGTCTTCTGCATCGAGAGCATTCGGCCGAGCCCGGCATCGTCTGGCGTCACGCGACCGTCGAATTCGGCATGCGTCAGCAGACCCTTCTCCAGCCGCAGCACGTTCAAGGCTTCGACGCCATAGGCACAGATTTCATGCGGCCGGCCGGCCTCCATGATCTGGTCGGCCACCGCCTCGCCATAACCTGCCGGCACCGCCAGTTCGAAAGCCAGCTCCCCGGAGAAGGAAATGCGAAAGAGCCGCGCCGACACGCCGCTTTTCAGGGCGATCTTGCGGGCTGACAGGAACGGAAACGCACCATCGGAAATATCGCCATCGACGATCTGCTGCAGCACCGCGCGCGCTTTCGGACCAGCGATCGCCATCTGCGCCCATTGGTCGGTCGACGAGGTGAAGCGGACTTCGAGTTCCGGCCAGAGCGTCTGGGCGCAATATTCCAGGTGCGCCATGACGGGACCGGCCATCGCCGTCGTCGTGGTGACGAAGAAATGTTCCTCGTCGAAGCGGCTGACCGTACCGTCGTCGAAGACGAAACCGTCTTCGCGCAGCATCAGGCCGTAACGCGCCTTGCCGATCGGCAGCTTCAGGACCGGGTTGCAATAGAGACGGTTGAGGAACTCCGCAGCGTCGGGGCCGAAGACCTCGATCTTGCCGAGGGTCGAGACGTCACAGAGGCCGACATTGGCCCGCACGTTCAAGACTTCTCGATCGACGCTGTCGCGCCAGGTCTTTTCGCCGGCGCGCGGGAACCATGCGGAACGATGCCAGAGCCCGGCCTCGACGAAGGTCGCGCCATTTTTCATCGCCCAGCCATGCAGCGGCGACTTGCGCGCCGGCGCTGCATGCTCATCGCGCGCCGTGCCGGCAAGTGCACCGAAGGAGACCGGGGTGTAGAACGGCCTGAAGGTGGTGGTGCCGACCTCTGCCGGGCTGACGCCGCGCATGCCGGCGAGAATGCCGACGGCATTGATGTTGGAAAGCTTGCCCTGATCGGTCGCCATGCCGCTGGTCGTGTAGCGCTTGGCGTGCTCGACATGGCCGAAACCTTCGCGCAGCGCCAGGCCGAGATCCTTCGCATGCACGTCGTTCTGGAAATCGACAAAGGCCTTCGATTTGGCGCCCGGCACATACCAGAGCGCTGAAAAGGACGTGGCCTCTTCGCCATCGACGACCGGTGCTGCGGCCGAGCTGGCGCTGAAACCGAGGTCGGCCGCAATCGCTGCGGCCTTCTCCGCACCATCGGACAGGCAGCCCGAGAGCGTGTAGACACCGTTTGCAGCGCCCACGGGACGCAGGCCGCCACCGACATCGGGTGCGACGAAGGCGTTCAATTCCTCCAACCAGACCGGTCTTGCGCCGCGCTGGCAGGCAAGATGCACGACAGGGCTCCAGCCACCGGACATCCCCAGCGCATCGCAGGCGATCAGTTCCTCGAAGCCGGAGCGTTCGACGAAGATGCCCTTGAGGCGCTGCCTGCCCTTGGTGTCGACGATCGAGGCCGAGCGGATCACCCTGACACCCTCGGGCGCGTGATCGGTCGCCTCAGCGCGGGCGTCGACGATCGCCGCGATGGCGACGCCCTTGGACGCAAGGGCCCGCGCCGTGCGGTACCCGGCGCTGCCGCTGGTAAAGATCGTGATCTGCTTGCCGGCGGCCACACCATAGCGCTCGGCATAGGTGGTCATGGCGCCCGCCATCATCACGCCGGGCCTATCATTGCCGCCGAACACCAGCGGGCGTTCCTCGGCACCGGTTGCCATCAGCGCGCGCTTGGCAACGATGCGCCAGACACGCTCGCTCACGAGCTTCGAAGACGGTTCAGCGACGTGTTTCTGCACGCGTTCAACCGCGCCGAAGACGTTGTCGTCATACCAGCCGAAGACCGTGGTGCGCGAAAGCAGCGTGACGTTGGGCAGCGCTTGCAGTTCGGCGACGGTGCGGTCGGCAAAGACCGATGCCGGCGCGCCGTCGATGGTCTCGCCGGTCGCAAGCAGGGAGCCGCCGAGCCGGAAATCCTCGTCGGCGACGATGACCCGAAGGCCGGCGCGGCCGGCCGTCAGTGCTGCCATCAGGCCGGCGGGACCGGCACCGACGACGAGCAGGTCGCAGAACGCCCAGGACTTCTCGTAGCTCTCGGGGTCGCGCTCCAGCACCGCCCGGCCGAGGCCGGCGGCGCGGCGGATGATGGGTTCGTAGACGCGCTCCCAGAACTGCTTCGGCCACATGAAGGTCTTGTAGTAGAAGCCGGCGCCGAGGAACGGCGAAAGGACGCCGTTGACCGCCCCGACATCGAAGCCGAGAGACGGCCAGCGGTTCTGGCTTTTGGCAGTCAGCCCGCCATAGAGCTCGGCGACGGTCGCCTTGGTGTTGGCATCGGTGCGGGCACCAGTGCCGAGGGTGACGAGCGCGTTGGGCTCGGAGGGCCCGGCACTGACGATGCCGCGCGGCCGGTGGTATTTGAAGCTGCGGCCGACGAGCAGCTGGTCATTGGCAAGAAGTGCGGAGGCGAGCGTATCGCCGGAAAATCCGCGCAGCGGCCGGCCGTCGAAGGTGAAGCTCAACGTTTTGCTGCGATCGACGAGACCGCCGGAGGAAAGACGATAGCTGGTCATCGCGCAGCCCTCCGCGCAAACTCGGCCGCATCGACGACGGAATAGACCTCGTGGGTGGCCGTATCGCGCTCGACCACCAGGAAGCGGCGACAGCCGGCGATGTGATGCCAATGCTCCAACGTGCGCCCACGCGGGTTGGCGCGCACATAGACGTAGTCATGCCAGGCCTCGTCCGAATCCATCAGCTCGGGACGGCCGCGCGAGGCGTCGCTGCGGATCGCGAATTCTTCCTTCGGTCGGACCCCGCAATGCGGGCAGGTAATCAGGCTTGCCATCGTCTTCCGTGTCCTGAAGCCGCACTCCGGCTTCCTGTTCATTCCATACGAGCCGGCGGGCCGGCCGTGTCCTGTCAGTGAAGGTTGGGCTGCGGGCCGGCGCCGGCCTCGTCGACGGCATAGCCGCGGGCGAAGCGATCGAGCCTCAAGGCGCGCGCCACCGGATGGGTGTCGTTCTTGGCGATCAGGTGGGCGAAGCAGTAGCCGGAAGCCGGCGTCGCCTTGAAACCGCCGTAGCACCAGCCGCAGTTCAAGTAGAGATTGTCGATCGAGGTGCGGTCGATGATCGGCGAGCCGTCCATGCTCATGTCCATGACGCCCCCCCAGGCGCGCAGCACCCGAACGCGCGACAGGCCGGGGATCATCGTTACCCCCTCCTCCATCACGTGCTCGGCGGTCGCCAGATTGCCGCGCTGGGCATAGGACGAATAGCCGTCGATCTCGGCGCCGAAGACGAGGCCGCCCTTGTCCGATTGCGAGATGTAGAAGTGGCCGCCACCATAGACGATCACGTGATCGATGCAGGGCTTCAACCCCTCGGTCACGAAGGCCTGCAGCACATGGCTTTCCAGCGGCAGCTTCAGATCGGCCATTTCGCCGACGCGCGAGGTGTTGCCGGCCGCCGCCAGCGCCAGCTTGCCGCAGCCGATGAAGCCCTTGGTCGTTTCGACGCCGGTGACGACACCGTTTTCGCGTCGGATGCCGGTCACTTCGCAATGCTCGATGATGTCGACACCATGCTGGTCGGCGCCGCGGGCATAGCCCCAAGCGACCGCATCATGCCGCGCGGTACCGGCGCGGCGCTGCAGCAGGCCACCGAGGATCGGATAGCGGGCATGATCGTAGTTGAGGAAGGGGATCATCTTCTTCAACTGCTCACGCTCGATGAGCTCCGCTGCCACGCCTTCCATCCACATGGCATTGCCGCGGCGCACATAGGCATCGCGCTGGCCGTCGCTGTGGTAGAGCATGATGACGCCGCGCTGCGACAGCATCACATTGTAGTTGAGATCCTGCTCCAGCCCCTCCCAGAGCTTCATCGAGAACTCGTAGAAGGGCTCGTTGCCCGGCAGCATGTAGTTGGAACGCACGATCGTCGTGTTGCGGCCGACATTACCCGAGCCGAGATAGCCCTTTTCCAGGACCGCGACGTTCTTCACGCCGAATTCCTTGGCGAGATAATAGGCGGTCGAGAGCCCATGGCCGCCGCCGCCGACGATGATCACGTCATAGTGGGATTTCGGCTGTGGCTGGCGCCAATGCGGTTTCCAGTTCAGGTTTCCGGAAAGGGCGTTCCTGACAAGCGAGAAGGCGGAATAACGCATGAAGGCATCCAGTTCAGTTGCGCCGGCACATTTGCACAGCCGGAACGCGGAAGCAAAGACGCAAAGCCGCTCGCAATTGCAAAAAAGCTTGAGATGCTCCGCCCCGCAGATCAGCTGCGACCACGCGTAAAGAGCCGCCTTCCATGTCAAAAGCATGGCTATAATCTTCCTCTCAATATGCTATGGGCCTGATGACGGACCGAAAGACAGGGCGAATGCTGGAGATACTGCAACAATCGGCAATAACGGCGGGTCGGGCCATTCTCGACATCTACAATGCCGGGCCGGAGGTCACCCACAAGCCTGACTGCTCGCCGGTCACCGATGCCGACACGACGGCCGAACGCATCATCCTGGCAGACCTCGCCTCGGCCTTTCCGGACATCCCCGTGGTCGCCGAGGAAGCGGTGTCTGCCGGCTTCGTGCCGGAGACTTCCGGCAAGTCGTTTTTCCTTGTCGATCCGCTCGACGGCACCAAGGAATTCATCAGCCGCAACGATGACTTCACCGTCAACATCGCGCTGATCGAAAACGGCGCGCCCGTCGCGGGCGTCGTCTACGCCCCGGCGCTTGGCATCCTCTATGCGGCACACCATGGCAAGGCGGTAAAGTCGGTTATTGATGGCAGCTTTCGCCTGACCGAAGAAACGATCATCGGCTGCCGCAGCTGCGGGGATCGCATGGTGGGGCTCGCCAGCCGCTGGCACAACAGCGCCGAGACGATCGACTACCTCGAAAAACACGGCATCGCCGATTACCGGACGGTCGGCTCGTCCTTGAAATTCTGCCTGCTCGCCGAAGGCGTGGCCGACGTCTATCCCCGCTTCAGCCGGACGATGGAATGGGACACCGCCGCTGGCGACGCGATCCTGAGGGCCGCCGGTGGCGAAACGCTGACGATGGATGGCACGCCGCTCACCTACGGCAAGCGCAACCAGAAGGACGACAGCGACTTCGCCAATCCCTGGTTCGTATCGCGCGGCAAGCCCTGAGCAGGTCGCGCAAGGGCTGAGGCGGTTCCTAAGCCTCTCTCGTCTGGATCCCAGCGGCGATCAGCTGGCCGATCGATTTCTCGTTAAAGGGTTTGTCGATCCGCGGAACGTGCCTGAGATAGGTCGGGAAGTGCTCGGCATCGCCGTAGCCGCTGGTGAAGCCGAACGGCATGCCGCGGGCAAGCATGGCATCGGCAACCACGAAACTCGTGTGATCGCCGAGATTGACGTCGAGGATCGCGAAATCGAAGGCCTGGAGCGCCAGCAGTTCCAATGCCTGGTTCGCATTTCCGGCGATCGTAACCTGCAATATTCCGAGAGAAGCGAGGATTTCCTCGACGTCCATGGCGATGATGAAGTTGTCCTCGAGAACGAGGACCGTCCGGACGGACGGTGAAAGCTCGGCCATGTCAATGCACTCCATTTTTCACGCACAGCGACGGCAGTCATCGTCGCTGCAGGCGCATTTCCAGGCGGAATGCCGTCCAGAGTCCCGGAACCTCCACTGAGGCAACGGCAACGACTGAGCTTAGGCTCCAATGGCCTGACCTGGCATTTAAAAAAGACATGTGAGCGTCATGACGGGATCGGGAACAAGCCTTTCGTCGCGGCGTTCAGTTCATGCGGCGTGGCCCTCGGCCGCCTCCGCTCGACATTCCAAGACAGAACTGGAGCAGAAGAATGAAACAGACTGCCGCCGTGCTGAAGCCCAAGGTCAGGGACGAAGAATTCGACATCGGCCTGACGAAGGCCTATCGCCAGCAGATGGCAACCGCGCTTTCCGATATCCTTGCCGATACCTACAAGCTGGTGATCAAGAGCCACATCTACCACTGGAACGTGGTCGGACCCCTGTTCAAGCCGCTGCACGAACTGACCGAAGAGCACTACAACGCGCTGTTCAAGGCAACCGACATCATTGCCGAGCGCATTCGCGCCCTTGGCCACCTGGCGCCGGCGAAGCTCGCCGAAGCAAAAACCTTCGCCCCCAGCGCCGCCTCGGTCAACCACACGACGGCGGCCGAGATGGTGGCAGACCTGATCACCGATCACGAAGCGGCGGCGCGGCGCATACGCGAGGCCGGCACCAAGGCCGATGAAAACGGCGACCTGGTCACGACGGACATGCTGACCGATCGCCTCAACTTCCATGAAAAGGCTCTGTGGATGCTGCGGGCGATCGTTGCCGCCTGATCTCCCCCACCTTGACATCGATGCGGCCCCGGCGCCGCATCGATCGGCTTCGACTGGGCACGTCAGATGAACGGCCGCTTGGGTTCGCGGAGCCCTTCCCAGCCTGAAACCGCAAGCAGGCCGTCGATGTCGCGGACATTGCAGCCCTTCTCCGCCCAGCGGATCAGGCCCCGTTCGGCAAGTTTCTTCAAAGTCTTGTTGGTGTGAACGATCGAAAGACCCAGCGTGTCGGCCACATGCTGCTGGCTGATCGGAATGGCGACGCGGCTGTTGCTGAAGAGGTCGAGCACCTCCGCCCGCTGATAGAGGAAGGCGATGAGATAGGCCGCCCGCTCCAGCGCGGATCGGCGGCCGATGCTCAAGAGGTTTTCATCCAGAATGCGCTCCTCGCGTGCAGCGATCCACGTGAGATCATAGGCAAGCTCAGGGTAGTTCTCGAACAGACGGTTGAGCTTGCCGCGCTCGAAGACGCAGAGAGTGACGGGCGACAGCGCTTCGATCGAATGCTGCATCTCCCCCATCAGGCTGCCCTGCAGTCCGATCAGATCGCCGGGCATCACATAGTTGAGGATCTGGCGGCGGCCGTCATCGAGCATCTTGTAGCGGAAGCCCCAGCCGGAAAGCACGGTGAAAAGGTGCGCACTGTGCGCGCCTTCGACGAGTATGGTCGCGCCACCATCGACCGCCAGTTCGCCAGTCTTGAACTGCGAAACGAAGGCAAGTTCTTCGCCGGTAAAGGCACGAAAATGATCGAGCTTGCGCAAGGGACAGCTTTCGCAAGGGGTGCGCTTTTCGTTGCGGGCTGTCATTTCGTTCATCGTTCCATCCACCGCATGCGTTCGTTCAGGCTTTTGCGTCCAAAACTGCAAGTAGCGCCGGCATCGCAGGTGACAAGATACAACCCTGAAAACACTTGGTTTTCCGAAGCGCCATCGTTGCCATGATCATGGACAGCCAGCCCTTGGCGCCCTATCTCTTGCACTCGACCCCGCCACAGGAGCTTCACCATGTCCCACCCTGCCTTCGCCCCCGGCAATGTCGCCGTCGTTACCGGTGCTGCTTCCGGCATCGGCCTTGCGGCTGCCAGACACTTCGCGACGCTCGGCATGTACGTCGTGCTCACCGACCTCGCGGGCGACAAGCTGGAGAAGGCGGCCGCCGAAGTCGCAGCCGCCTCGCCCGGCGGGGCGCGGCACGTCACGGCCATCGCGACAGACGTCTCGCGGCCCGACACGCTGGAAGCGCTTGAGCGGGAGGTTCATCAGCGGCTCGGCGACGTGCATGTGCTCATGAACAATGCCGGCATTCAGCCCGGCAGCGCGATCCTCGGCCCCTTGGCCGCCTGGGAGGCGACGCTCGGGGTCAATCTCTGGGGCGTCATCAACGGTTCGCGCGTCTTTGCATCCCGGATGATCGCCCACGGCAAACCGGCCGTCATCATTAACACTGGCTCGAAACAGGGCATCACCACGCCGCCCGGCGACCCGGCCTACAACGTCTCCAAGGCGGCCGTGAAGGTCTTTACCGAGGCGCTGGAGCACGAGCTGCGCAACACCGCCGGAAGCCAGGTCCACGCGCACCTGCTGATCCCCGGTTTCGTCTACACCGGGCTGACGGCTGGCGGCCGCACGGAAAAGCCCGCCGGCGCCTGGACGTCGGAACAGACGGTCGGCTTCATGATGGAGAGCCTGGCGCGCGGGGATTTCTACATCCTCTGCCCTGATAACGACGTGCCACGCGCGACCGACGAACGGCGTATCCTCTGGGCCGCCGGCGACATCGTCGCGAACCGGCCGCCGTTGTCGCGCTGGCATCCGAAATATGCGGATGCCTTCAAGGCGTTCCTCGACAGGGATGGCGATTGATCCTCCTACGTTGACACTGCGTTCTCGGCGACCCTTCTGGTGCTGGCGGGACACATCGTGTTTTGTGGGACGACGATAATGAGGGACTAAGAATGACGAGCGGCATCCATCACATCACCCTGATTGCCCGGAAGGTCCAGGCAAACGTCGACTTCTATGTCGGCTTTCTTGGCTTGCGCCTGGTCAAGCGGACGGGCGGCTATGAGGACGCCAACCAGCTGCACCTTTTTTACGGCGACGCCGAGGGTTCGCCGGGTTCGCTCGTGACCTTCCTGATGTGGGAAGACGGCGGCCGCGGCCGCGTGGGCCATGGCCAGCCGAGCGAAATCGCGTTTGCCATCCGGCCGGAGAGTATCGGCTTCTGGCTGACCCGCGCGCTGCAGTTCAACATCGCCACGTCAGGGCCAGCGCAGGAGTTCGGTGAGCCGGTGCTGCGGCTCAAGGATCCGGACGGTGTCATCGTCAAGCTCGTCGGCACCGAGTTGGTTTCGGGTGCGGCCCCCTGGAGCCCGCGCGATATCCCGGCGGAAGACGCCATCCGCCGCCTGCGTGGCGCCACGATCCTCACGGAAAAGCCGGAGGATTCCGTTCGCTTCCTGACGTCCCATTTCGGTTATACGGAAACCGGCGCAACCGACGCGATCCGGCGGCTCACCTCCGCCTCCGGCGACACCATCGACGTGCGCAATGCAAGCGGCTTCTGGACGTCTGCCCCCGGAACCGGAACGATCGATCACATCGCCTTCCGCGCGCCCGACCGAGCCGCCGTGGAACGGGTGCACGAGGACCTGCAACGGGATGGCGCGGGCGCGATCAATGCGCATGACCGCAAATACTTCTATTCGCTCTACGTCCGCGAACCCGGTGGGTCGCTCTACGAACTGGCCAGCGACGTGCCCGGCTTCACCGTCGACGAACCGAAGGAAACACTCGGCACCGAACTCTTCGTGCCGGCGCATTTCAGCGCCGCGCGCGAAGAAATGCTGCTGGCCATGCCGCAGTTCGCCCTGCCGGGAGAACCGCGGCTGACCGAGCGCGACCTGCCCTTCGTGCACCGCTTCTATCACCCTGGCGTGCTGGATGACCGCACCTTCATGCTCTTGCACGGCAGCGGCGCCAACGAAACGCAGCTTCTCCACCTCGCCCATCAGGTCGACAGGCAGGCGACGCTTGTCGGCATTCGCGGCCGGTCGAACGAGGAGGGAACGCCGCGCTGGTTCCGGCGCTATTCGCCGACGACCTTCGACCAGAAGGACGTGCGGTCGGAAGCCGAGGCCTTTGCTGCCTTCGTCGAGGGTGCCCGCGACGGCTACCGCATCGATCTGGAGAAGACGGTTTTCATCGGCTACTCCAACGGCGCCAATCTTCTGGTGGCCCTGATGCTGTTGTATCCGGGGCTCGTGCGCAATGTCGTACTGATGCGCTCAATGCTCGTCCTCGACGACGTGCCGCCGCCGGATCTCTCGGGTACGAAGGTGCTGCTCCTGACCGGCAAGCACGACAGCTACGGCGACTTCGCTCCACGCCTCAGGGAAGAGCTCGTCCGCACGCGCGCGGATCTGACCGCGGTCGACCTCGACATGGGCCACGAGATCGGCGCGCCAGATATCGCGGCTATCCAGCAATGGCTGCAGGATAAGGGCCTCTAAGCGTTTCTGAGGTCGTTTCGGCGAATGCTTTCGAGAAATCCAACAGCGCTCGCTCCCTCACCCTCATGCTTGGGCTTTGCCCGAGCATCCATACCCAGTCCTGTCCGCGATGTCCGGGGCAGCCTTAGCGCCTCACTGTGTCGGCAGACTACCGCGCTCCCTCAGCGCCGGCAAAATCCGCAAATGCCTTGACGAAGGCGGCGAGCCGGTCGCGGGCGTCCGTGTCCGTCAGCGTCCCCGCCTCATCGAAAAGCGTATCCGCCTTGGGCAGCATCAGGCGCTTGCCGGACCAGAGCTCGGCGCCGAGCGTGCGCATGACGGGCAGCCAGGCGTTCTGGCTGAGAATGGTGCCGAAATTGCCGGGCGAGCTGCCGGCAAGCGCAAAGGGCCGACCGCGAAACACCTTGGCGATATCGGCGGAAGGCCGGCTCATCCAGTCGATCGCGTTCTTGAACACGCCGGGGATGGAGTTGTTGTATTCCGGCGTGAACAGGATGACGCCGTCGGCAGCCATCACCTTTTGCTTCAGCGCCGTCACGGCGTCCGGAATGCCGCTCTCCTTTTCGACATCGCCGTCATAGAGCGGAATTCCGTGCAGCGTCGCGGTGTCGAATTCGACGCCACCAGGCGGGTTTTCCGCGGCCGCCCGCATCAGGCCGGTGTTGAACGACGCCTTGCGCAGGCTCCCGGAAATGCCGAGGATTTTTGTCATGAGGTCTGGTCCTTTTCCAAGTCCTTGCGGGCGCGCCTCGAAGCGCGAGGCGGGATGCCATCGACATAGGCAACGCAACAGCTGTCATGATGGGTCCGCGCGGAACCGATGTCCAACGGGATCAGAGGGATAGAGACAAAAAAGCCGGGGACGAGCCCCGGCTTTTCGTTGGGATCAGACCGTTAGACGAGCGGCTTCAGCCGGGCCTCGATCTGCGCGCGCTTCGGCTCCAGGAACGGCGGCAGAGACAGGCTCTCACCGAGCGTTTCCATCGGCTCGTCGACGGCAAAACCGGGACCATCGGTCGCGATCTCGAAGAGGACGCCGTTCGGCTCGCGGAAATAGAGCGAGCGGAAATAATAGCGCTCGACCTCGCCGCTCGACGGCAGACGGAAGCCGTTAAGCCGTTCCGTCCACTCCGTCAGCGCCGCATTATCAGGCGCCCGGAAGGCGACGTGGTGCACGGCACCGGCGCCCTGACGCGCGATCGGCAATCCCGGTTGGACGGCCACGTGCAGTTCGGCCGCAGGACCGCCCTCGCCCATGGTGAAGACGTTGACTTCCCCCTCGCCGTCCGGCGACGGATAGGTGCGGGCCTTGCTCATGTTCATCACATGCGTCAGGACGAGTTCGGTGTTGGTGATGTCAGGCACGCTGATGGTGATCGGTCCGAGGCCCTTGATCTGGCGCTCGGCCGGCACCGGGCTCTTTTCCCAGGGGTGTGAGGGCGCAAGCCCGCCGTCGTCGACCAGCCGGAAACGTTGGCCTTCGCCATCCTCGAAATCAAGCGCGGTGCGGCCATCGATCTCCGTGACCTCTCCACTCGTGACCTTGAGTTCGTCGAAGCGGTCCTTCCACCAGCGAACGGTTTCGGCGCTGCCGACCCTCAGACCCGTGCGCGAAATGCTGTGCGTGCCGCGCCCTTCCGGCCCGACCGGCCAGTCGAAGAAGGTCAAGTCCGTGCCGGGCGTGGCGCGCCCGTCGGCATAGAAGAGGTGATAGGCGGTGGTGTCGTCCTGGTTGACGGTTTTCTTGACCAGCCGCAGCCCGAGCGTCTCGGTGTAGAAGCGCAGGTTTTCCGGTGCGTTGGCGGTGATCGCCGTCAGGTGATGGATCCCAGTCAGTTGCAAGCTCATGATTGCCTCCAATGCGTTGGCATTGCTGTTGAGCCCAATATGGGATGCCGCATCGTTTCCGACAGTAGACCAATAGAGAACAGAACGTTCTCCTCAGGTGAACAACAAACGGCCCGTCCGCGCTGCCATCGCTGAGGCGCAACGGCGATCGAGGCGCGCTCAGCGGCGATTGAGATCGCCGAGATAGGTGTTTTCAAGGCGGGAGATTGCGTAGGCCTTGGGGTCGATGTCGACGAGGAGCACGGCTTCCTGCCCAGACCCCGCCTTGGCGAGCAACTGCCCGTCGGGTGCTGCAATGCGCGACAGCCCGGCGAAGGAGAACAGCGAGTCCGAACCACAATGGTTGATGTAGGCGACGAACACCTGGTTCTCGAAGGCGCGCGTCTGGATCATGTGCTCGGCGATGAAATCGCCGGACCAGCCCGCCGGCAGCGCCGTCGGCACCAGCACGGCCTCGGCGCCGGCGAGCGCCAGCCGCCGCACATTCTCCGGAAACTCGACGTCGTAGCAGATCAGCATGCCGCAGGTGACGCCACGATGTGTGAAGAGCCGCGTCGACGGCTCCGGCGCGCGGAAGATCGAACGCTCATAGTCGCCGTAGAGATGGGACTTGCGGTAGACGACCGGCGCGGCATCGCCATCGACATAGACGGCGCTGTTATAGACGTCGTCGCCGTCGCGCTCGGCAAAGCCGGCGATGAGCGCAATGCCCGTCTCAGCGGAAATCGCCTTGAGGCGCCGAACGATCGCGCCATCCGGCGCCTCGGCGAGCGCTGTCAACGCCTCGCCGGCGCCATAGCCGGTGACGCCGAGTTCGGGCGTCAAAAGCAGCGTCGCCCCTTGTCCTGCAGCTTCCGCCGCGGCACGGGCAATGCGGTCAAGATTGGCGGCGACGTCACCCGCCGCCGATTGCATCTGGAGGGCGGCGAGCTTCATCATTTTCCATCCGACGACATGGCGCCAAGCAGCTTCGGCAGGTCGCCGAAACGGGCAACGAGGCTGAAGATCACCGCGGCGGTCGTGACGAAGAGTACCGTCACCGACGCCATGGTCGGCGTATAGCCGTAGCGCAGCGCATTGAAGATCTTGATCGGCAGCGTTTCCACCGTGAAGCCGACCGTCATGTAGGCAACGATGTATTCGTTGAGCGACAGCACGAAGGCGAAGGCGTAGCCCGACACGATATAGGGCAGAATCAGCGGCAGCACGACGGTGCGGAAGATCGTGCGCTCATCCGCCCCCATGGTCGAGGCGGCCTCGACCAGCGAGCGGTCGATCGAGGTGAAACCGAGCGACAACGTCACCAGCGGCAGCGTCACGAAGAAGATTGCGTGGCTGACGACGGCCGTCCACGGCTGGCCGTAGAAACCGACCGTCGCCCAGAAGGTGAGCATGCCGAGCGCGGTGATGACAGGCGGCAGCGTGAACGGCGCGACACCGAGAAGCTGGAAAATGTTCGCCCACGGCGCGATCCGCCGCCACAGGAACCAGGAGAGCGGCAGCGCGATCGCCACCGCAAGCGCCGCCGAAAGCACGGCCAGCGTCACCGAGGCAAAAAGGGCGTTGCGCCATTCCGGATTGAGGAAGATCTCGCCGTACCAGGAGAGCGAAAAGCCCTGCGGCGGGAAGGCGAGCGTCTGCTTCTGGTTGACCGAGACGCCGGCAACGACGATCAGCGGCAGCGACAGGAACAGGCCGATCAGGAAGAAGTAGGCCTTGCGGAAGATCGAGATCATGCCGCTTCTCCCTTGCGTCCGGCAATCACGGTGAGCGCCACGAGGCCGAGCGTGACCAGCACGAGGAACACGGCCATGGCGGCGGCAAACGGCATGTTCGACTGGTAGATCGCCTGGTCGGTGATCAGCACCGACAGCGTCCAGTGCTGCGGCCGGCCGAGCAGCTGCGGCAACAGATAGGAGCCGAGCGCGAAGATGAAGACCATGATCAAGGTGGCGGTGATCGTGTTGCGCAACGCAGGCACGACCACGGTGAAGAAGGCCTTGAGCGGTGATGCGCCGAGTGTGCGGGCGGCTTCCGTCAGCGTCGGATCGAGGCGCACGAGCGCCGGGAAAAGCACCAGCACCGTATAGGGGAAGGCCTGATAGACCATGCCGGTCAAGACCGCGCCGAAGCTCGGCGTCAAGGCCTTGGCCTGCTCCATGATGCCGAGCGCAACGAGGATGTTGGTGATCCCGGCCGTGCGCGAAAACAGCGTCGACCAGGCAAAGCCGATGATGACTTCCGAGAGCGACAGGATCGACAGGAGCGCCACCAGCCACACGACCTGTACCTTCCGCGCCATGCGCGTCAGCATGTAGGTGAAGGGCAAGGCGAGCACGACGCAGCAGATCGCCACGATGACGGCGAGCATCAGCGAAAAGCCGAGCACACCGCCGAAAAAGACCGAGAGGAAGCGGGCGTAATTGTCGAAGACGAAGGCCGGCGTATAGAAGCCGCCCTGCTGGCGCTGGAAGAAGCTGACGGCGATCATCGTGCCGAAGGGCACGACGAAGAAGATCGTCAGCATGGCCGCCGGAAAGAGGAGCGGCAGGTAGTCGCCAAGGGTCTGGGGCGGTTCGCGTCTCATTTCTTCAGCACCACGCAGACATCCGGAGTGAGCGCGATGCCGACCTCCTGGCCGACGGAAACGTCAGGCCGGGCGCGCGGCGTCGAGACGGCGACAATCTGGTGTCCCGCGATATCGACGAAGGTTTCGATCGTGCCGCCGAGATCGCGCACGAAGGTGACCTTGCCGGTGAGCGCCCCGGCGCCGGGCGCCGTCAGGTGCACGTCTTCCGGGCGAACCGACAGCGTACCCTTGTTGGCGCCCGCAGGCAGGGCGAGGCCGGGGACGACATGACCGAGCACTTCCGCGCGGCCGGCACTGTCGGCCTGAACGTCGAGCAGGTTGGTCTGGCCGATGAAGTCGGCGACAAAGCTGTCGGCCGGGCGGCGATAGATTTCGATCGGCGACGCAGCCTGGCGGATCTCGCCGCCGCTCATGACGACGACGGTGTCGGCCATGGTCATCGCTTCGCGCTGGTCGTGGGTAACGACGATGGTGGTGATGCCCAGCTTCTGCTGCAACTGGCGCAGTTCTACCTGCATCGCCTCGCGCAGCTTCGCGTCGAGTGCCGAAAGCGGTTCGTCGAGCAGGAACAGTTTCGGCGAGATCGACAGCGCGCGGGCGATCGCCACGCGCTGGCGCTGGCCGCCGGACAGCTTGGCGACCGGCCGGTCGGCATAGCCCGAGAGATGGATCATCGACAGAAGCTCGTCGACGCGCTTCTTCTGGTCTTCTTTTGCCGCACCGCGGATGCGCAGGGGGTAGGCGATGTTTTCGCCGACGGTCAGGTGCGGAAACAGCGCCAGCGACTGGAACACCATGCCGAGGTTGCGCTTGTGCGTCGGAACCCGGGTGATGTCCTCGCCGTCGAGCCGGATCGCACCGCCGGTCGGCAGATCAAGCCCGGCGATCATGCGCAGCAGCGTGGTCTTGCCGCAGCCAGATGGTCCGAGCATGCAGACGAAGGTGCCGTGCGGCACCGTCAGATCGACATTGTTGACGGCCCTGAAGGCTCCGAATTCCTTGACGACGTTTTGAAGGGCAAGTCCGGACATTGTTTCTCCGCGAGGATGGTCCCCTCCGCCTCATGGGAGGGTTTCAGGCGGGGAGCGGCTGCAAGGCCCCTCCCCGTCGTTATGCTTGTGGCTCTCCCCGGAGGCCGGGGAGCTGGCCGGATCAGCCGACGATCAGCTCGGTCCACTTCTGGTTCAGCCAATCCGACTTGGTCTGGTAGAGATCGTAGCGCGGAATGATCGGCTCGATATCCGACGAGACGGCTGCGAATTCCTTGTCGGTCAGATCCGTAACCTCGCGCTTGACGGTCGGCGACGTTCCGACCTTGCGCGACAGCGTCGCCTGGATCGAGGGTTGGCACATGTAGTCGATGAAGATATGGGCTTCCTCGGACTTCTGCGAGGCACGCGACAGTGCCCAGCAACCGGAATCCTGAATACCGCCTTCCTTCGGGAAGGTGGAGCGGACCGGGTGACCGTCGGCAGCAGCAAGGCCGGTGACGTCGTGATAGTACTGGCCCATCGGGATTTCGCCCGACTTCAGCGACTGCTCGAACTGCGCCTCGTCGCGGTACCACAGGCGAACGTTGGGCTTCACTTCAGCAAGCTTGTCGAACGCCTTGAGAAGGCCTTCTTCGGTGTCGAGCGCATTGGTGCCGCCGAAGAACGTCTTGGCCGTCACTTCGAGCAGGAACGAGTTGGAGACGAGCGCGAGCAGGCCGAGCTTGTCGGCGTTCGCCGGATCCCAGAAGGCGGTCCAGGAGGTCGGCGCTTCCTTGTAGACGTCGGTGTTGGTCACCAGCGTGATGTACCAGGAAACAGCGCCGATGCCGGCAATGCGTCCGTCCGGATACTTGTTGACGAAGCGATCAAGCAGGTTCGAGGCATTCTTGATCTTGGCGGTATCGAGCGGCGTCCAGAGATCGGTCGACTGGCCCTTCAGCATCGCGACCTGCGACATCATCGAAACGTCGGCTGGGGCCTGGCCGGCGCGGGCGGCCTGTTCGAGCTGGACGAGCCAGGCTTCACCGGTCGGTTCCGCGATCGACTCGACGGCAATGCCGGTCGCTTTGGTGAATTCCGGGAAGATGTTCTTGTCGAACGAATCCTTGAAGTAGCCGCCATAGACGCCGACCTTCAGCGACTTGTCCTGCGCGCGCAGGATCGACGGCATCGCCAGCATGGAGGCACCGGCAAGGCCGGCGCCGAGCAGCGTGCGGCGCTTGATGGAAGTGGTGATCATTCGCGTTCTCCTTTGTTTCGGCGGTGATCCGCCTTGTTCCCTGTTCTGTTTGATTTCTTGCACATTTTCAGTCTCAGTGCGCGGCTGTTTTGCGCTCCAGCATGCGCGAATATTGTGTCAGCGGATAACACAGCACGAAGAAGATCACCGCGACCAGCCCATAGACCGTGAAAGGTTCGAAGGTTGCATTATTGATCGCATTCGCGGTTCTGAGAAGCTCTTCGAAGCCGATGATCGAGGTCAGCGCCGTGCTCTTGATGAGCTGCACGAGGAAGCCGACGGCGGCCGGCCGGGTGATGGCGAAGGCCTGCGGCAGGATGACGAGCCGCAGTTCCTGCAACCGGTGCAGCCCGAGGCTCGCGCCGGCATCCCACTGCCCGCGCGGCAGTGCCTCGACCCCGCCACGCCAGATCTCGGCGAGATAGGCACTGGCATAGAAGGTCAATCCGAGGGCTGCCGCCGTCCACGGCTCGATGCGGAAACCGAGCATCGGCAGGCCGAAGAACATCAGGAACAGCTGCATCAGGAGCGGTGTTCCCTGGAAGAGCGCGATGTAGCCGGAGCCGAAGCGCCGCGCCCAACGGCGCTCGGAAATGCGCGCTGCAAGGACGGCAAGCCCCACTGCTGCGCCGCCGGCAAAAGCGACGATCGACAGCAGGATCGTCCACCGCGTAGCGAAGATCAGGTTGCGCAGGATGTCCCAGAAGGTGAACTCGATCATGACACGCCCGCTCCAAGCACGCGGCGCCCGCCGGCGACGAACAGCCGCCGAAGCGCCATCGACAGGCCGAGATAGATCAGCGTGACGACGAAATAGGTCTCGAATGAGCGGAAAGTGCGCGCCTGCAGCAGGTCCGCCTCATGCGCCAACTCCCGCACCGCGATCTGCGAGACGACCGCCGATTCCAGCATCATGATGATCACCTGGCTGGTGAGCGCCGGGAAAATCACCTTCAGCGCCTGCGGCAGGATGATCTTGACGAAGACCTGGCGGGGCTTAAGCCCGAGCGCAAACGCCGCCTCGCTCTGCCCCTTCGGCACAGCATCGAGACCCGCACCGACGATCTCGGTCGTATAGGCCGCCATATTCAGCGTCATTGCGACTATTGCCGCGACGATCGGGTCGAGTCGGATGCCGAGGCTCGGCAGGCCGAAATAGATGAAGAACAGCTGCACCAGGAACGGCGTGTTCCTGACGACTTCGACGTAGACGGCCACCGCCTTGCGCAAGACGCCATAACGGCTGCGGCGAGCGGCGGCGAAGAGAATGCTGATCAGGATGCCAAGCACCGTGGTGCAGGCGATCAGGAACACGGTCATGGCCGCGCCATGGGCGATTGCGCCCGCGGCGTCCTTGAGCCAACCGAAGCTGAGGCCGTAGCCCATCGTCGCAACCTTTCCTCAAGCGGGCCGCGAGGGGATTGCCCCCCGCGGCCACCGAGCTTGTTAGTCCTTGAGGTTGTCGGGGTTGAGCGGCGTCTTCAGCCAGGCCTCCGAGCTCGCGTTCAACTTGCCGTCCGAGAGCATTTTGGCAACGGAGTCGTTGACCGCCTTCTTCAGGCCTTCCTCGCTCTTGTTGAGACCGATATGCGACGGCGAGGTCAGAAGCTGGAACTTCTGCTCCGGTTTCAACGCTTCCTGGCGGGCCAGCACCTGGGCGCCGACGTCGTTGCCGACGACCATCAGTTGCGTCTGGCCGGAGATGAAGGCCTGGATCACAGCATTGTAGTTGTCGAAGCGCTGGATGTCGGCATTGGCCGGGGCCGCCTCGGTAAGCGAGGTGTCTTCCAGCGTGCCGCGATTGACGGCGATGGTCTTCTCGGCAAGGTCTTCCTTGCCGGCAACCTTCAGTTCCGCCGGGCCGATGACGGCGATGTAGTAAGGCGCGTAAGCCGCGGCAAAATCGATCACCTCGGCGCGCTCCTTGGAGAAGCCGACGCTCATCAGGATGTCGACGCGCTTGTCGTTGAGATAAGGAATGCGGTTCTGCCCTGTGACGCTGACGAGGTTGAGCTTGACGCCGAGATCATCGGCGATCTGCTGCGCGACGTCGACGTCATAGCCCTTGATGCTCATGTCGGCGCTGGCCGAGGAGAACGGCGGGAAGTCGGAGAAGATGCCGACATTGATCTGGCCGGCGGACTTGATATCGGCAAGCGCGTCGGCCTTGGCGATGCCGGCGGCGGCCCCGAGCATCAGGGCGGCGGCGAAGGCTGTCTTCAGTTTTGCATGGATCGTCATGGTAATTCCCCTACCCGGAAGCTTTGTGATTGTGCAGTCTGGTGGTCGGCCGCCGTTTCCGGTCCGGCAGCCGACGAACCCTTAGTCAGGCCTCAGGCGGACTTGCCCGTGATCGCCGGGCTGAAGACCATGAGGCTCAGGATTTCGAAGAGCACCTGCGCGCCCGCATGGGCCGTGTTGGTGGTCGAGTCATATTGCGGCGCCACTTCGACGACGTCGCCGCCGACGAGGTTGATGCCCTTGAGGCCACGGATCAATTCCAGCACTTCGCGGGTCGTCAGACCGCCGACTTCCGGCGTGCCGGTACCCGGCGCGAAGGATGGATCGAGGCTGTCGATGTCGAAGGACAGATAGGTCGGGCCGTCGCCGACGATCTTCTTCGCTTTCTCGATGATCGCGGGAATGCCGAGACCGGTCACTTCCTCCGCATGGATGACGGTCATGCCGGACTCGTAGGAGAACTCCCAGAGATATTCGGCCGAACCGCGGATGCCGATCTGCACGACGCGGGTCGGGTCGAGCACGCCGTCGAGCACCGCGTTTCGGAACGGACCGCCATGGTGGAACTTGGTGAGGTCGTAGGCGCCGCCGGTGTCGCAATGCGCGTCGATGTGGATCATGCCGACCGGGCGCTTCTTGCCGACCGCTTTCAGGATCGGGTGGGTGATCGAGTGGTCGCCGCCGACCGACAGCGGCAGCACGCCGGCATCGACGATCTGGTTGATGCGCTTCTCGATGTCCTCATGGCTGAGTTCCAGCCGGTAGCGGCTCTGGAACGGCACGTCGCCGATATCCGCGACGCGGAGTTCCTGAACCGGCGTGCAGCCGAGCACGTGGTTATAAGGACCGATACGCTCGATCGAGCGCAGCGCCCGCGGTCCAAAGCGCGAGCCCGGACGGTTGGTGACGCCAAGATCCATGGGAATGCCGACGATCGCCACCTGCAGATTGCCGAAATCCGGGTTCTCCGCGTCAACAGGCATGTGCGGCGCCGTCAGGAAGGTCGGGATGCCGGAATAGGGCGCGAGACGTGTGCCGCTCTTGTTGAAGATCTTGTCGGCGACCTTGCGGAAGGTCGGGTCGAACAGCTCGCCGCCATGGCTTTCGCCATACTTTGCCTTCAGTTCGGCAAGCTTGTTGTCGTTCCAGGCCATCGATTCAATCCTCCGTCTTCCATAGCCTGAGGCATGCGCGCGAAGGCGCCACAGATATCTGTCTGCGGAAGGGGCCGGCTCGTCCGGCGCGTTCATGTTCCCCAGGCGTTTTCGCCTTTGTTGATGAATATTAGGCGGCAATTCCCCTAGAAAATCAATTGACATTGTTATAGCGTTTCGTGTGAGAAAAATTCACATCACAGCAACCGCCGGAACGCCCCGATTTGTCCAGCCGCCTGCCTCCCCTCAACCCCTTGCGCGCCTTCGAAGCGACGGCGCGGCGGGGCTCCGTTTCGGCCGCGGCGCGTGAACTCAACGTCACCCACGGTGCGATCAGCCATCAGATCCGCGCGCTCGAACTTTCGGTCAAGGCGGCGCTGTTTGAACGCGGCGGCAAGCGGCTGAAGCTGACGCCGCAGGGGGCATTGCTGCTGCCGGCCGTCACCCACGCCTTTGCCGAAATCGCCGCGGCGACCGCAGCGATGACGCGGCCGACGACGAGCGGCGAACTGCGCATCACCTGCGTCCCGGCGCTGCTTTCCTTCTGGCTGATCCCGCGGCTGCATCTTTTCACCGAGCAGTATCCGGACGTGCGTCTGACGCTGATCGCCTCTAACGACGAGGCGTATCTCCACTCGCCCGACGTCGACGTCTGCCTGATCTATGGCGACGGCAACTGGTCCGGCGCCTGGGCCAAGCTCTGGAGCCGTCTCGAACTTTTCCCTGTCGTCAGCCCGACGCTGCTCAACATGCGGCCACTGCGCTCGGTTCGCGACCTGCGCGACCACGTCATGCTGCATGGCGACGATGGCCGCGAATGGAACACCTGGCTTGCGGCGGCGGATGCCAGCGACCTGCAGCGCGGCCAGCAGCATTTCATGAGTGACGCACGGCTTTCGACCGAGGCCGCCCTGCACAACCAGGGCGTCGCGCTCGGCGATACGATTACCGCCGGCAGCCTGATCGCGCGCGGCGAACTGATCGCCCCTTTCGACCTGACGGTGCCCGCCAACGACGCCTTCTTCGTCGCCTGCCGCAACGAGGTGCTGGCGGCACCGATCGTGCGCATCTTCATCGACTGGATGTTCGAAACCCTCGAAAGCGACCCGATGCCGGAACTGCAGACATCGGCGCGCACGATTATTCGCAGCCGCACCTCGAAATCCGAGCCGACAGATCGTAAATCGGAGAAGAACGGTTTTCAGCCGGTTTCGGCGCCGAGCCGTGCTCGCCGCACCGATCGTCCGCAGAAACGCAAAGCCAAGGCCTAACCCACAGGAACACCCGTCATGCCGCATTTCAACCCGCTCGTCGAAAAGCTCTCGCCGCCGCCCGTGCCCTCGGTGCTGGCCTGGGCGAAGTCCTACGATGGCTCCCGTGGCCCGCTGATCGACCTGTCGCAGGCAGTGCCCGGCTATCCCGCCCATCCGGACATGCTGGCCTGGCTCGGTGAGGCTGCAGCCTCAACCGCTTACACCGGCTATGGCGCGATCGAAGGCGAAGCGGAGCTGCGTGAGGCCTATGCGGCGCATGTCGCCGGCCTCTATGGTGCTGCGGTCGCCGCCGACAACATCCACATCACCTCGGGCTGCAACCAGGCCTTCATCTGCACGGCAATGGCCATTGCCGGCGCGGGCGATACGATCCTGATGACCAACCCCTATTACTTCAACCAGGAAACGACGCTGTCGATGCTCGGCATCAATGTCGAGCTCGTACCTTGCGATGCCGGCGCCGGCTTCCTGCCGGAGGTCGATGCAATTGCCGCGGCACTTCACCCCGGCATCCGGGCGCTCGCGCTGGTCTCGCCCAACAATCCGACCGGCGCCGTCTACCCGCCGGAGCTGCTCGCCCGTATCTACGAGGCCTGCCGTGCCAAGGGCGTCTGGCTGATCCTCGACGAAACCTATCGCGACTTCCTGCCCGATGCCTCCGCAGCGCCCCATGGCCTGCTGGCCACCGAAGGCTGGCAGGATAGCTTCATCGGCCTCTACAGCTTTTCCAAGTCTTTCTGCATCCCGGGCCATCGCCTGGGCGCGATCACCGCCGGCCCTGCCGTCATCGAGCAGGTGACGAAGATCATGGACAACCTGCAGATCTGCGCGCCGCGCTCAGCCCAGGCCGCGGTCGCGAAGGCAATCCCGGCTCTTGCCGACTGGCGTCAGACGAACCGCGCCGAAATCGCGGCACGAGCCGATGCGCTACGCGACGTCATGAGCCGCCTGCCGAAGTGGAAGCTGCAGGCGGTCGGCGCCTATTTCGCCTATGTCCGCCACCCCTACCCGGATATCGATTCGCAGTTCATCGCCGAGAAGCTGGCCAAGCTCGCCGGCGTCGTCTGCCTGCCCGGCGACTATTTCGGCGAAGGCCAGGAGAACTACCTGCGCTTTGCCTTCGCCAATGCCGACGCCGAAACGATCCGCAAGCTTGAAGAGCGGCTGGCGAACTTCACGCCACCCGGTCTCTGATCGGAATGTAGTCGCGCGGCGTTATCCGCGCCGCGCGATCAATATGCCGACAAGCACGATCGCCCCGCCGATCGCCTGCATCAGCCCGACCGGCTCGGCAAGCAGGAGCCAGGCGAGGATCGCCGCCACGACCGGCTGCAACAGCAGGGTCAGCGACGAAAATGCGGGCGGTAGATAGGCGAGTGCGTAGGTGATCGCCACCTGCCCGCCGGCATGGCTGACGAAGGCGAGCCCGAAAAGCATCGCCCAGCCGAAGGCGGTCGGCGGCAACAGCGACGGCTCGAACAGGACGGCCATCGGCAGCATGCAGATCGCAGCCGAAGCCGTGCTCCAGATCATGATGCGCACGGTGCTGAACAGGCTGCGCAGCTGCCCGATCGCCAGAATATAGCCGGCGTAGAACATCGCCGCGACGACGGCCACGCCATCGCCGAGCAGATTGCCGTCACCCAGCGCCATCGGGCCGCCCTTGAGGATCACCACGCCCGCGACTGCCGTTGCGAGGCCGAGGGCGAAGACGGCGCTGACGCGCGAGCGAAACAAAAGCCAGCTCGTGAGCGTCACGAAGACGGGCGCGAGATTGGCAAGCAGCGTGGCGTTGGCGACCGATGTCTTGGTCAACGCATAGTGCCAGGCACCGAGATCGATCGCGAGAAACACGCCCGGCAGGACCAGAAGCGCATATTCCGAGAGCTTTTCCGGTCGCCGCCCCCCGGCGCCCTCGGGACGAAACCAGGTCCAGGCGAGAAGCGGGATCAAGGCCAGCGCCACGCGCCAGAAGGCGGTCGCCATCGGCCCGACTTCCGACAGCCGCACGAAGATCGGCGAGCCGCCGATCGCAGCGCCGCCAATGAGAAGGGCAGCCATGGCAACGCGATTATGGGAATGGGAAGCTTGGGTCACGGGAGGCATCCGGAAGGGCGCGGTCGTCTGGGGCGGTAAGCCGACGAGCTACCAGATGCGGACGACCGGTGACAGCCCTGCAAGCGCCGAAGCCTGAAAGAAAAAACGGCCGCCGCAGATTGCGACGGCCGTCATTCAAGGACGTAGCGCTGTGTTCAGGCAGCGTCGGGAACGTGAACGGTCTTCACTTCGAGGAAGTCCTCAAGGCCGAACATACCGCCTTCGCGACCGTTGCCGGACTGCTTGTAGCCGCCGAACGGGCTGCCGTAGCGGTGCGGCCCGCCATTGATGTGCACCATGCCGGCGCGCAGGCGTCCGGCGACGCGCTCGGCCCGCTCCGGGTTGCCCGTCTGCACATAGGCGGCAAGGCCGTAGTTGGTGTCGTTGGCAATCGCGATCGCCTCCTCCTCGGTGTCGAAGGGGATGATCGCCAGCACCGGACCGAAGACTTCCTCGCGGGCGATGCGCATCTCGTTGTTGACGTCGGCAAAGATCGTCGGCTTGACGAAGTAGCCGGTCTCGAAGCCCTCCGGCTTGCCGGCACCGCCGACGAGCAGCCGCGCGCCTTCGGCAATGCCTGCTTCGATCAGCGCCTGCACCCGGCCGAACTGGATGTGGCTGACGAGCGGTCCGATATGGCCGCCCTCTTGCGTCGGGTCTCCGACTTTCGCCTCGCGGCCGACGCGCTTGGCGATCTCAACCACCTGGTCATAGACGCTACGCTCCACCAGCATGCGGGTCGGCGCGTCGCAGGACTGGCCGGAATTGTTGAAGCATTCGAGCACGCTGCCGGTGACGCGGTCTTCGAGATCGGCGTCGGCAAAGACGATGTTCGGCGACTTGCCACCGAGCTCCAGCGTCACGCGCTTGACCGTTTCGGCGGCATCCTTGCTGACGGCGATGCCGGCGCGGGTCGAGCCGGTGAACGACATCATGTCGATGTCGGGATGCTTCGACAGCGCGGCACCGGCGTTGATGCCGTCGCCGTTGACGAGGTTGAAGACGCCGGCCGGGAAGCCCGCCTCATGCACCATTTCAGCGTAAAGCATGGCATTGAGCGGCGTGAACTCGCTCGGCTTCAATACGCAGGTCGAGCCGGTTGCGAGCGCCGGCACCACCTTCAGCGCGATCTGGTTGATCGGCCAGTTCCAGGGCGTGATCAGGCCGCAGACGCCGATCGGCTCGCGCAGGATCACGTCGCCGTTCGGCAGCCGGTCGCGGGTCTTCAGGCGCTTCAGCGCATCGATGAAGCCCTGCAGGTGGCCGACGCCGACATCGGCCTGCTGCTCACGGGTCATAGTCTTCGGCGCGCCGAGTTCCATGGTGATGGTGTCGACCATCTCGTCATAGCGGCGCTTGTAGACGGCAAGCAGCTTTTCAAGCAGCGCCAGGCGCTCCTCGACGCTCGTCCGGCTATAGGTCGCAAAGGCCTTCTTGGCCGCAGCAACGGCCCGGTCGATGTCCGCGGCCGTGCCCATGGAGATCACCGCAACCGGCTTTTCCGTTGCCGGGTTCAGGACCTCGAGGTCGTTGGCGACGATGGGATCCACCCAGGTGCCGTTGATGTAGAACTTGCGTTTGTCGAGCATTCGCTCCTCCTTCCCGTCAGTTTGTCTTTTGTTTTTCAGCAAGCCATTCAAGGATTAGCGCTCGGTAACGCTCACCCGAAAAGCTCGGAAAATGTCCGCCGTGAACGATACGCGCGGGTATCTTCAGCAGCCGTTCCATCGACGCCAGATAGTCGTCGGCGTTGGAATGATAAGTGTCCTCGATCAGCGGGCCATCGTAGAGGATGTCGCCGGAGAACAGGATCCCGGTCTTCGCCTCGAAGAGCGCAATCCCGCCGGGCGAATGGCCGGGCGTGTGGATCACCTGGAAGACGCGGTCGCCGAGATCGATATGGTCGCCGTCTTCGAGCAGCCGCGTCGCCGGCGCCGCCTTCACCGCATAGGTGGTGGAGGCGTAGGGCTCGGGCGGCAGCGCGTCGAAGATCTCGTCGGCGACGTAGGGGTCGGCGAGCGTGTTCTTGCGCGTCGGATGCGCCAGCAGTTCCGCCTCGGCCGAATGCACGCAGCGGCACTCGAACTCGTGATGGCAGCCGATATGGTCGAAGTGGGTGTGGCTGGCGACGGCGTCCAAGGCGCGTTCGGTGACGAGGGGCACCCATTGCCGGAGCGACACGACACCCATGCCGCTATCGACGAGCATATCGCGGTCGCGGCCGCGCACATGCCAGATGTTGCAGCGGTAGAATTCCTGGATATAGGGCTCATCGACAGCGGTGACGCCGTCGTCGAGCCGCCTCACCCGGTACCAGTCCTGAGGTGCAATTCTCTGCATCGTGCTACGCATGTCCACCCGTGGCGGGCAAGGCTACGACGTCGGCGGCGCGCACGGCAAGCGGCACAATCTCGCCCTCGCGAACGCTTGCCGATTGCGGCAAGTGCGCGACCAGCGCCCTCGTGTCCGCCGCACAGGGCTGCAGGTGGCAGCGGTAATGCGTGCCGAAGAAAGCGCTGCCGGCAACCCGCGCCTCACCAAGCGCCACTGTCGGACCCTCTGCCTTGTCGTCAGCGCGGAAGTGTTCCGGCCGGATGGTCAGTGTAATCCGGTCGCCGGCCTTCGGCGACGATGCGGTAAAGTTGCCAGTCGGCAGCGCCAGGCTGCCGAGCGGGGTTTCGACACGGGCGGAGCTGGCGTCCGCCGCCGCCACACGGCCGGAAACGAAATTGACCTCGCCCATGAAGCCCGCCGAAAACAGCGAGCGCGGGCGCATATAGATCTCCGATGGCGGGCCAAAATCCTCGATACGGCCCTGGTTCATCACCACGATCCGGTCGGCGATCGCCATCGCCTCTTCCTGGTCGTGGGTGACGTGCACGAAGGTCGTGCCGACGCGCTTTTGGATCGCCTTCAGCTCGTCCTGCATCTGACGGCGCAGTTTCAGGTCGAGCGCGCCGAGCGGTTCGTCGAGAAGCAGCACATCCGGGTCGACGGCAAGCGCGCGGGCGAGCGCCACGCGCTGGCGCTGGCCGCCCGAGAGCTCGTGCGGCCGCTTGCCGGCGGAAGCCTTCAGACCGACGAGATCGAGGAAACCGAGCGCCCTTTCGTCCCGCTCGGCCTTGGCAAGGCCGCGCATCCTGAGGCCAAAACCGACATTGTCGACAAGGCGCATGTGCGGAAACAGCGCATAGTCCTGGAACATCGTCGTCGTCGGACGCTTGGCCGGCGCCACATAGGTCATGTCCTGCCCCGCGATCGTCACGCGTCCCGCGCTTGGCGACTGAAAGCCGCCAAGGATCGACAGAAGCGTGGTCTTGCCGCAGCCGGACGGCCCGAGCAGCACGATGAACTCGCCAGCCCGGATATCGAGGGAAACGTTATCCAGGGCCGTGAAGGCACCGAAGGTCTTGCTGACGTTTTCGATCGAGACAGGAGCTGTCATTGTTTTTTCGTCCTTCCGAACAGGGAAAGCTCAAGGATGAGGAGCACGGCGACAGAGGCTAAGAACACCAGCGAGCCGATGGCATTGGTCTTGGGGTTGAGGCCGGAGCGCAGCATGCTCCAGATCTCGACGGGCAGCGTCACGTCGAAGCGCGACAGCAGGAAGGCGATGATGAACTCGTCCCAGCTGAAGGTGACGGAAAGGAAGAAGGCAGCAAGGATCGACGGCATCAGCATCGGCGCCGTCACCAGCGCCATCACTTTGAAATCGTTGGCGCCGAGATCGCGCGCCGCCCGCTCGATGTTGATGTGATGATCCCCCATCGAGGCATAGATGATGGCAAAGCAGAGCGGCAGGTTGATCACCACATGGCCGATGCCGACCGTCATCAGCGACAGCGGGATATGCAGCGCGTTCATGAGCGACAAAAGGCCAAGCGCGATGATCAGGTAGCTGACCGTCATCGGCGCGATCAGCAGTCCCCTTTGCAGCGCCGAGCCGGGCAGCTTGTAGCGCGCGAGCGCATAGGCTGCGAGAAAGCCGAGCAGCACGGAGATGACCGAGGAGACGAGCGCCACGACCATCGAGTTACCAAGCGCTGCCATCAGCTTGCGGTCGGCGAAAACCGCCTCGTACCATTGCAGCGAAAAGCCGTTGAACGGCGGCACCGGCAGGCGACCATCCTGGAACGAGAACAGCACCAATACGGCAACCGGCAAGAAGATGAAGGCATAGACGAGGACGAGATAGGTCCAGGAGAGCACGCTTGCGGAGATCTGGCGCAGCATCGTCAGGCCCTCTCGATCTTCAGCCAGCGAGCGCAGGCGAGATAGGCGACGGTGACGGCGAGCATCAGCACGATCGACAGCGCCGCTGCCATCGGGAAATCCGCCCGGCGCCCGAGCTGCAGCATGATGATCTGCGGCAGCACCAGTTCGTTGTTGCCGCCGAGGATCTGCGGCGTGACATAGTCGCCGATGCAAAGCACGAAGGTAAGGAAAGCGCCGGTCATGATACCGGGCAGCGTCAAGGGCAGCACCACATGCCAGAAGGTCTGGAAGGCATTGGCGCCGAGGTCTGCGGCCGCGCGGCGGTAGTTTGGCGAAAGCTGGATCAGGTTGGAATAGATCGTCAGCGTCAAAAGCATGACGAAGAAGTGCACGAAACCGATGACCGTGGCCGTGCGCGTGCTCGCCAGCTCCAGCGGCTCGGAGATAAGGCCGATGCTCATGAAGACCTGATTGATCACGCCGTTCTTCGATAACACCAGCAGCCAGGAATAGGAGCGCACCACATAGGAGGTCCAGAACGGCAGGATCGCCAGGATCAGCGCCATGCGCTGCAGCCGCTTCGGCACGCGCTCGGCGATGATCCAGGCGAGCGGATAGGCGAGCAGCACCGAGATCACCGTGACGATAACGGTGATTTCGAGCGAGTTGACGAGCCCCCGGAACAGCGCGTTTTCGGAGAAGAAGCGGACGTAGTTGTCGAAGTTCCAGGCATGGACGATGTCCCGCCCTTCCCGCTTCCAGAGGCTCATGGCCGCCATGAAGGCGAAGGGCACGACGAAGAAGGCGACGGTCCACAGAAGCGCTGGAGCAACGAAGCCCCAGGCCTTGCGCCGGTCGGCGTCTTCAAGCGCTGTCGCTGATGTCAAAGCGGTGTCTGCCATTACCGTCCCAGATCAAAGGATTTCGGCGAGCGAAGAAGAAGGGCGAGCGCGACACATCGCGCCCGCTGCTTTCATTACTGCTGCAGCATTTCCGTCCAGGCGTCCTGGAACTGCTGGTCGAGATCGGCCGACGGGATCGGATAGAGCTGCGTCTTCTTCAGATATTCGGCCTGCTGGTCGAAGCGCAGGGCCGCCTTCTGCTGGTCGGTCAGGTGTTCACCCGCCTTGGCATTGGCCGGCATCGCCCAGTAGCAGGAAGAGGTCGCAAGCCGCGCCTGGCCCTCGGGGCTCACGATGTACTGCACGAACTTCAGCGCCAGATCCTGCTTGGTCGAACCCTTCATCACGCCGATCGACTGCGCCCAGCGCACAGCGCCCTGCTCGGGGATGGTCCAATCGAGGCTGGGCTTGTCGGCCGAGAGAACAGCGGTGATCCATTCGCCACCGCCGACGAGAATGTCGACTTCGCCGGTCGCAAGCGCGGTCTGCGATGAGACGACGTCGCTCACCTGCTTGGAAACGGCCCGCATTGCCGCGAGCTTTTCCTTGATCGCCGGCATGTCCGCGTCGCTCAGATCGGCGGTCTTCTTGCCGAGGCCAAGCCCGACGAGACCGATCATCGGCAGATAGTAGTCGTAGAGCGCTATGCGGCCCTTGTATTTATCCGACCAGATAACCGAAAGGTCCTGCATGTCCTTCGGGTCGACCTTGGTCTTGTCGTAGGAAATCGTGTTGTAGCCGAACTTCTCGGTGACGGCGTAGGTCTTGCCGTCCTTGGTGTTGTTGGCCTCCATGCGCACTTCCGGGAAAATGTCGGCGGTCGGCAACGCATCGGCCGGCATTTCGGCAAGCAGATCGAGGTCGATGGCCCGGTGCACGTCGACGCCGTCGATCACGAGCACGTCCCAGTCGCCCGGTTGCGACTGGTCGAGGATCGAGAGCCCTGCCCCGGTACCCTCATAAACCTTGACGTTGACCTTCACGTCATTGGCCTTCTCGAACGGCTCAAGAAGCGCCGGATCGGTGTGGTCGCACCAGACGAGCGCATTGAGCTCTTCCTGGGCAAAGACCGGCGCGGGGGCCGCGACCGTCGACAGAGCGGCGATCGCGATTGCGGCCGTGGAGGAGAAAAAACGGCGCAGGCGCGCACCGTCACGAACTGACTGCATCATGCTGTTGCCCTCTTGTTTTGACGCTCGTTTCGGCGTCTTCAAAAAAAGATTGAATGAATTCATTTTTTAAGTCAATCTCAATTTTGAACCAATTCATAATTCGGGGAAACACTGGAATGACAGGGCTGCGCGCACGGCAAAAGGCGGATCGCAACAGGCGAATTCTCGACGCCGCCGCCGCGCTTTTTCGCGAAGTCGGCTACGACAGCGCACGCATCGAGGACATTGCCGAGCGCGCTGAAATTTCGGTCGGAACCTTCTACAACTACTATGAAAACAAGGGCGACATCCTGCTCGCCACCGTATCGATGGAAGTCGAGGAGGTGCTCGCCGGCGGCGGATCGATCGTCGACAACCCGCCCGCCTCCGTCATGGGCGCACTCGATGCGCTGATCGGCGAATACTACGATCACTCGCTCTACTATCTCAGCAAGGAGATGTGGCGCACCGCGATGGCGATCGCCATCCAGCAGCCGGAGAGCCCGTTCAGCAAGCGCTACACCGAACTCGATCGTCGGCTATGCGAGCAGGTTTCGACGCTGATCCGCAAGCTGCAGGCCAAGGGCGTCGTCGCACTTGATGTCGATGCCGAGGCGGTCGGCGAGATGTTCTTCAACAATCTCAACATGATGTTCACCGAGTTCGCGAAGCGCGAAACCATGTCGCTCGACGATCTCAAAGCGCGCGTCTCACGCCAGAACCGCCCGCTGGCGACGCTCATTGCAGTGCGCTGACCATCACGAAGACCACCGGAGCAGTCTGCTTCCGGATAAAGAGGGAACCCCATGAAAGATCTCGAACAGTCGGTGCTTCAGGCCGCCGACCGGCTGGTTGCCGCTTTCGCCAGGCATGACCGGACAGCCTATTTCTCCGCGTTCGCGCCGGATGCGACCTTCATCTTCCACACGCTCGACCGACCGCTGAAAAGCAGGGCGGAGTACGAGGCCGAGTGGTCGCTTTGGGAGGAACGGGACGGTTTTCGCGTGCGCGCCTGCCGGTCGAGCGAGCGAAATGTGCAGACGGTGGGCAATGTCGCGGTCTTCACCCACCGGGTCGAGACCGAACTGGAATTCAATGGAGAGCCCGCAACCGCGGACGAACGGGAAACGATCGTGTTCGAGCGGAAATCGTCAGGAGAGTGGCTTGCCGTGCACGAGCATCTGTCACGGCAAAGCTGAGGCAGCCGTCAGAAGGCGCCGACGACGACGGCGCTGACGAAAGAGAAGGCGGCAACGATGGCAATTGCGTGCGGAACGAGATGAACATGTGAGCGGCGTTGCGGTGTGGTCCCGTAGAGTGCGTAGCGGGACTGGATCATCGGTTTCGCTGCGTTCATCGCGTCTCTCCGTTCCTGCGAGGGCCACGGCCCATCGACTGTCTTGTTCTCCTATATTTTCCATTGAGTTTGTAGATATTAAATTCCGCAAATCGCATAAATCGTAAAAAATCGGTTCGCCGCCATCGCGCTCATCAATGGCGGTTGCGGTCGCGGTCCTGAAGATGCTTCGCCCAGGTTTCGCTGAACCATGGGGTGAGCAGCGAAACGTCGAAGGCGCGATGCGAGCCTTTGAGCGCGCTATCCGTTTCGACGCAGGTCCAGACGGTGAAAGCGGTGAGCTCATGTTTGCCGAAGGTCTGGATCAGCGGAATGTCGGCGGCATCACGGCCGCGGGCAACCGCGATGCGCCCCGCCCGCCGCTGGTTGTTCTTGGCGTCGAACGTATGCCAGCGATCGCCGAGATAGACCTCGAACCAGGCATTGAAATCCATCGGCGCAGGATGTTCGCTCGCGGGGATATCGGCCATATAGCCGTTCACGTAGCGCGCCGGCATGTTCATGCAGCGACAGAGGGTGATCGCCAGATGGGCGTAGTCGCGGCTGACACCGACGCGATCCTCATGCGCCTCGAGTGCCGTGCGCATCGCCTGTGCATAGCCGTAGCTGAAAACGAGGCGTTCATGGACATAATCGCAAATCGCCTGGACGCGCTCCCAGCCGGCTGGCACATCGCCGAACAGACGCCAGGCAAGCGCGCCAAGCCGGTCCGTTTCGCAGTAGCGGCTGGCTGCAAGATAAGGCAGCCACTCGGCGGGCAGGTTCTCGACCGGCACCGCATCCGCCAATGGGTCCGTGGCGTCGAGCCTGCCGTCATCCTCTATCACCGCATCATAGCAGAGCTTGAAATCGCCCTCGGGCACAGTCATCCGGAAGCAGGTGTTGCCATGCGGATCAGTGATCTGCTCCATCTTCACTATCGGCGAAGAGACTGGACCATGCTCGCGCCGCAGGCATGAGCGCCGTTCCGGCACGACGGAAAGATAGGTCATCATCGGGGTCGGCTGCGGGCAACGAATGCCGATTTCATAGCCAAAGCGCACGAACATCGCGAGGTCTCCCAGGAAATCAATCGGGAGCGATAGGCTCCCCGTTTGCTTGCCCGCAGCGACAGGCGGGCGATCCTTGGTGACCGATTCAGCAAGCGCCAGATGCGGGCGGTCACAGGGCAGAGACGCAAAGGCCCACTTTGAGATGGCGGACCCCTGCCGCAGAAGGTCGATACTATCGCATCGCCAATCAGGAGGGAAACACATTCGACGCGAGATCGACCGCTGACCGCCGCCGAGACGGCGGTCCGCCCGGCCAAAACGCCGCTGCGCGCGGATTGTTCCTAGAGCCCGGCCGCGTCCTTGAACTGGTACCACCAGGAACCGATGGTGGAATACTGCGCCCGGAACATGCGCCCGCCCGGGAACGGATACCAGGGCAGCTTCTCGAAGACGTCATAACGCGTGGTGTCGCCGTCGATCGCCTCGGCGAGCGTGCGGCCGAAGAGGTGCGAACCGGTAACGCCGTGGCCGCTATAGCCATGGGCGAAATAGGTGTTGCTGCCGATCCGGCCCATCTGCGGCACGCGGGTGAAGGAGAGCGCGAAATTGCCGCTCCAGGCATAGTCGATCTTCACGCCCTTGAGCGCGGGGAACACCTTTTCGAGATTGGGCTTCAGCTTGGCGACCACGTCGGCCGGATCGGTTCCGCCATAGACGGTACCGCCACCGAAGATCATGCGCTTGTCGGCCGAGAGCCTGAAATAGTCGAGGATATAGCGCACGTCCTCGACGCACATGTCGCTCGGGATCAGCGAATGGGCAAGCTCTTCGCCGAGCGGCGCCGTGGTGATCATCTGCGTCGAAACCGGCATGACGCGCGAGACGAGCTTCGGCACGGCATCGCCGAGATAGGCATTGCCGCAGAGAACGACGATGCGCGCCGAAACCTCGCCGCCTTCAGTATAGACGGTCGGCCGCGCCGCCTCGTGGTCGACACGTGTCACCGGCGACTGTTCGTAGATCGTGCCGCCAATGCTTTCGAAGGCACGGGCCTCGCCGAGCACCAAATTGAGCGGATGCATGTGGCCGCCGGTCGTATCCAGCATGCCGCCGCAATAGGCATCCGACTTGACGAGCTTGGCGAGCGCGTCACGGTCGAGCAACTGGTGATCGTCCATGCCGTATTTGCGCCAGAGCGCCTGCTTGGCTTCGAGCTCCTTCATATGCGCCGGCGTATAGGCGGCGTAGATATTGCCCGGCTTCAGGTCGCATTCGATCTGGTACTGGCTGACGAGGCGGCGGATGATCTTGCCGCCCTCCTGCACCAGCCCGCCGATGAAGCGCGCCGCATCCTCGCCGTAGCGGCGCTGGATGGTCGCGAGACTGGCATTAAGGCCGTTGACCACCTGACCGCCGTTGCGGCCCGAAGCGCCCCAGCCGACCTGCGCGCCCTCGATGACGACGACCTTGTAGCCTTTTTCGGCAAGATGGATCGCCGTCGACAGACCGGAATAGCCGGCGCCGACGACGCAGATGTCGGTCTCGACCCGGCCCTGCAGCCGGACCGGCGTGCGGATGATGTTGCGGGAGGCGGCGTAGTAGCTGGTCGGATAGCTGCCGTCTCCGGCATAGGATTTCTGTTTGGTAAGCATCAGACGATTTCCAGATAGGCGCTGAATTCGTAGTCCGTGACCTGCTCGGCAAAGCCCGCGATTTCCTGGCGTTTGCAGGCGATCAGCATCGAGCGCAGCACGGGATCGAAGATTTCGGCGGCAATCGGTCCTGCCTCGAAGCTGTCGACCGCTTGCCCCCATTCCGAGGGAATTTTGGGCAATTTCTCCGCTGCATAGGCCCGACCCGAGACCGGCGCCGGCGGCTTCCACTTGTTGCGGATGCCGACCAGGGCAGCACCGAGGATCGCGGCGATGACGAGATAAGGATTGGAGTCGGCACCGGCGACGCGGTGCTCGATACGCCGCGCGGCAGGATTGCCGCCGGGAATACGGATGGCCGAGGTGCGGTTCTCGTAACCCCAGCAGACGGCGGTTGGCGCGTGCGTATCCGGCCGCAGTCGCCGGTAGGAATTGAAATGCGGCGCAAACAGCAGCGTCGTCTCGGCCATGCCGCGCAGTAGACCGGCGACGGCGTTCTTCAGCATCGGCGAGCCCTCGTCGCTGCCGTCGTTGAAGACGTTGTTGCCCTCCTCGTCGAGCAGGCTGAAATGGATATGCATGCCATTGCCGGAACGGGTGCCATAGGGCTTGGCCATGAAGGTCGCGGCGAGCCCATGCTTGCGCGCCACGCCCTTGACAATGCGCTTGAAGAAGATCGCGTCGTCGGCCGCCTTCAGCGGGTCGTCGGTGTGGAGCAGGTTGATTTCGAACTGGCCGATGCCGTTCTCGGCGATCGCCGCATCCGCCGGCACGTTCTGCCGGGCGCATTCCTTGTAGACGTCGGAAAAGAACTCACCGAAATCGTCGAGTTCGTCGATCGAGAGGATCGCATCGGAATCGAGACGCTTGCCGGTATAGGGCGAGATCGGCGGCACTGCGCTGTCCGGCTCCGGGTCGATCAGGTAAAACTCCAACTCGGTCGCGACGACGGGGCGAAGGCCGAGCTCCTTGTACTCCCGCACGACCGCCGCCAGGGCCTGGCGCGGATCGGCGAGAAACGGCTTGCCGTCCTCAAGCTGCAGCCAGAGCGGCACCAGCGCGCTCGGCCGCGAGGTCCAGTTGACCGGCAGCGCGCCGCGGCCAGTGACACCGCAGATGCCGTCGCGGTCGCCGCTCGCAAACACCTGCTCGCTGTTGATGATGTCCTCGCCCCATACGTCGACACCGACAATCGAGAGCGGCATGCGGATGCCGCCGCCGAGCACCTTGCCCGCCTGCTCCACCGGCACGCGTTTGCCTCGCATGATGCCGTTGAGGTCGCAGACGACGGCTTGGATGCTTTCGATCGGCCCGTTCTGCTCGAGCCATGCCTTGAATGCGCTGGGATCTTCCGCGTCGAGCGACATATCGCAAATCTCTTTTTGTGATCACATTTTCAGAAAGTTGACATAATTCTGGAATTGGAGTCAAGCAGCGGCAGTGCTATCAGGCGTTTGACGTAGAGCGGGACGCGGAAAAGTGTATGCAGGCGTTTGCCAAACACCGCTCTCGCTGATGAGAAAGCCATCGCAATTCGGGCAAAAGGACATGCGCACTTGAAACCCCTTGTCTTACCGCCGCTTGCGCGCCCCGACGGCATGACCACGCATGACTATGCCTTTCACCGGCTGCGCCAGGCGATCATGGTCGGCGCGTTCCGACCCGGCACCTCCGTCACCATCCGCGGTCTGGCCGAGGCGCTTGAAAGCAGCCCGACCCCGGTGCGCGAGGCGCTTAGACAGCTGACCTCGATCGGCGCGCTGCAGTTCCTCGAAAACCGCCGCATCGTGGTGCCGCACATCACGCCCGCCCGCTTCGAAGAACTGATCTCGTTGCGCATCGCGCTCGAAAGCCATGCGGCTCGCCGGGCCGTCGCTCATCTTTCCGAACGTCAGATCGAGAAGATCACGGCGATCGACGACAGCATCGAGACGGAGATCCGTCGGGGTGACAAGGTGGCGGCGCTGATCGCCAACCAGGCGTTTCACCGGATGATCTACACGGCCAATCCCGATGCGGTCGCCATGCCGCTGATCGAGAGCGTCTGGCTGCAGCTCGGCCCGATCCTCGGCATCGCCATGGAACACGTGACCGAACTCTACGTGGTCGACCGCCACCGCGAGGCAATCGAGGCGCTGAGGCGCCGCGATGAGAACGCTGCTGCCGACGCGGTCGCTGCCGACATCCGTGAGGGTATCGGCGGCTTCGACCAGCAGGCGGTTGCACGGTTACTGCGATTGGCTGCCTGAGGCGATGCCGTCACAAATTTTAGTGTGACTAAAATTCCGTATTGACAACGCTCAGCCACAGCACCAAAGTCGTGCAAATACAGAAGCATAGCGACGGGAAGCGACCAGCCTCCCGGCCTCATGTTCGTGCATTCGAGGGGGAGGTGTCCGCTTGAAGAGCCAAAGATCCAAGTCCCGCCGCAAGACAGGCGCGGGCCTCAAGCATTCCCCATAGCCGGCGACGCGCCGATCTCCGGTGCTCCTTTCCCCCTCACCTTCGGCCACGGCCGCATGACCGGCTGTGGCATCTGATTTCTCAAGCCAGAATTGGAAACACCATGAAGGAACTCACCAAGAGCCGTTTTGCAGCACTCCGCCGCACGATGGCCGAAAGCAATGTCGGCCTCGTCGCGTTGGCGCCGGGATCGCATATGGATTGGCTGATCGGCTACCATCCGCATCCCGACGAACGCCCGTGCCTACTGCTCATCGGCCCGGAGAAGGAAGCGTTCCTGATGCCGGCGCTCAACGCCGAAGGCACGCGCGAGCACACCGACATCGCCTTCCACAACTGGGCCGATGACGTTGGCCCGAGCGACGCCCTGACCGCAGCGCTTGCCGATGTCGGCGCCGCAAAGCCCGGTCGCGTCGTGCTCGACGAAACCATGCGCGCCGATTTTGCGCTGCTGCTGATCGATGCGCTGCCCGCCGATACCGCGCGCGAATTCACCCCGGCGACGCTCGGCGCACTCCGCATGCGCAAGGACAAGAGCGAGTACGCGCTTCTGAAGATGAATGCCGGCATCGCCGATCGCGCCATGCAGGCGGCATTCTCCAAGATCCGCCCGGGCATGACCGAGAAGGAACTGGCCGCCGACATCCGCGCGCACTTCGCCTCGGAAGGTGCGGCACCGGCCTTCTGGATCGTCGGCGCCGGCGGCAACGGCGCCTTCCCGCATCACTCCGCCAGCGAGCGGGTGATCGAGGAAGGCGATGCCGTCGTTATCGACATCGGCGGCCGCAAGCAGGGCTTCCCGAGCGACATTACGCGCATGGCGATCGTCGGCCGCGCGCCCGAAGGCTACGGGCAGATCCACACGATCGTCGAAAGGGCCGTCCAGGCGGCACTGAAGGCGGCTCGCCCGGGCGTGCTCGCCAAGGAGGTTGATGCCGCTGCCCGCAAGGTGATTTCGGACGCCGGTTATGGCGAGTACTTCGTCCACCGCACCGGCCACGGCATGGGCATCGACGGCCACGAGCCGCCCTATATCACCGCGACCTCGGAAACCGTGCTCGAAGAAGGCATGGTCTTCTCGATCGAGCCCGGCATCTATCTCCCCGGCCGCTTCGGCATCAGGCTCGAGGATATCGTTATCCTCCGGGAGGATGGGCCGGAGGTTCTTTCCTCGCTCCCCCGCGACGTTCACGTCGCGAAGGTCTGATCAAAGTTGCGGCGCCCCAAGGCGCCGCTTCTCTTTGCGCTCTTCGTCGAGCCCTGCGGCTATTGAACCGGCCGCTTGCGCGGCTTCGCGAGCTCGCTCCCCTTCTTGCCGGGTTGTTTCTTGTAGACGGGCTGCTGCTGCTCGACCGGTGGCCAGATCCAGTAATAGCCATAGGGCTTGCGCTGGATCCCCTCGTAATACTCGCCCTTCCGCGTCCGCATCTGAGCCTCGGCATCCCCCGCAGCCGCCACCATGACGAAGAACGCGCCGAGCACGGCTGCGACCACGAACTGATATTCCGATTTCATCATCACCAGAGCTCCTTGCCTCCCTTGTCTACGCCTGAGGCGGGCGGGGTCAACAGTTGTGCGTCTATCAGTTCTTGCTTGACGACCCCAACTGGCTTGATCATATTGGTGAGATGTCAGACCAATTTGGCCTCTGGGGAGGGAGCCGAATGAATGAACCGGCAAGAGCGGCACTGATGCCCCTGCCCCCGGCCGACCGGGCTCAGCAGGTGATTGCCGCGTTGGCTGACTACATCGAACAATCGGGCCTGAAACCCGGCGAACGCCTGCCGGCCGAGCGCGAGCTGATGACGGCGCTGGTCGTCGGCCGCTCCACGATCCGTGAGGTCATTCGCCACTTCCAGGCACTCGGCGTCGTCGAGGCGCGCAAGGGCAGCGGCACCTATCTCTTGCGCACGATCTCCGGCGCGACCGTCCATATGCCGCTCACGCTCGACGCGGCGCACCTGCGCGACGTGCTGTTGATGACGCTCGAAGTGCGCCGCGGCATCGAGGTCGAGGCCAACATGGTCGCCGCCCGCCGGCGAACCGAAGACGACCTGAAGGTCATCGAAATCAGGCTCAACGAAATGGAGCGCGTGCATATCGCCAAGGGCACGTCGGGGCCGGAAGACCTGGCCTTTCATCTGGCGATCTACGACGCCACCCACAATCCGCTCTTTCGCCAGCTGCTGGAACAGATGCGCGAGGCCTTCGAGCGCTTCTGGGACCATCCTTTCGACCGAACGGACTTCGCCCGTCGCTCCTTCCCGTTCCACCGCACCCTCTTCAACGCGATCGCTGCTCAGGACCCTGAGACCGCGCGCGAAGAAACGCTGAAAATCCTCGCGATCGTCGAGGAAGACATCAAGGAAATGTCCAAATGACCAACGGCCTCGATCCGTTCGACCACGCCTCGCTGATCGTCGCGCATGACGAAGGCCACGCCTTCGACGCCGTCGTGCCGCCGATCGTGCAGACCTCGCTCTTCACCTTCAAGGACTATGACGACATGGTCGCCTCCTACCGGGGCGAGCGCGTGCGGCCGATCTATACCCGCGGCCTCAACCCGACTGTGCGCATGTTCGAGGAGATCCTGGCGAAACTCGAAGGCGGCGAGGACGCGATCGGTTTTGCGAGCGGCATGTCGGCGATCTCCTCGACCGTGCTTTCCTTCGTCGAGCCGGGCGACCGGATCGTTGCCGTCAACCATGTCTATCCCGATGCCTTCCGCCTGTTCGGCACGCATCTGAAGCGCATGAAGATCGAAGTGACCTATGTCGACGGCCGCGACGAGGAAGCGGTCGCCAAGGCGCTGCCCGGCGCCAAGCTCTTCTACATGGAAAGCCCGACGAGTTGGGTAATGGACACCCACGACGTCGCTTCCCTTGCCCGCCTGGCGAAGGACCAGGGCATCATCACCGCGATCGACAACAGCTGGGCGAGCCCGATCTTCCAGCAGCCGATCTCGCTCGGCGTCGATCTCGTCATCCATTCGGCCTCGAAATATCTCGGCGGCCACTCGGACGTCGTCGCCGGCGTCGTCACCGGATCGAAGGAACTGATCGGCCGCATCCGTTCCGAAGCTTATCCCTATCTCGGCGGCAAGCTTTCTCCCTTCGACGCCTGGCTCTTGATCCGCGGTCTGCGTACCTTGCCGATCCGGATGAAGTCGCACGAGCGCTCGGCGCTTGAAGTCGCGCGCCGCCTGCAGGCTCACCCGCTGGTCGAGACCGTCTGCCACCCCGGCCTTGGCAACACGTTGCCGCCGGGCCTTTCCGGCACCTCCGGCCTCTTCTCCTTCATCTTCCGCGAGGGCGTCGACGTCAGGCGCTTCGCGGACCATCTCGAACTCTTCAAGCTCGGCGTGTCCTGGGGCGGGCATGAAAGCCTCATCGTGCCGGGCGAAGTCGTGCTGTCGCAGAAAGCCCAGCCCAATTCCGCGGCCGCCTTCGGCATCTCGCCGCGATCGGTACGGCTCCATGTCGGTCTGGAGGGAACGGAGGCCCTCTGGAGCGATCTCGAAGCGGCGCTCGCCGTCGCTTCGACTGACTGACTGGAGCGGGATGAGGATCCCGGTCCGCCCACTTTGAACCAAAACCAACGAAGAAAAGAGGGAACAGAAATGAAGAAACTGATCACTGCCACGCTTCTCGCCAGCCTCATGGCTGGAAGCGCGCTCGCCGACACCAAACTGAAGCTCGTCGAGGTCATCACCAGCCCCGAGCGCACCGAGACGCTGAAGTCGATCGTCGCCAAGTTCGAGGCCGCCAACCCCGGCACGACGGTCGAGATCATCTCGCTGCCCTGGGGCGAAGCCTTCCAGAAGTTCGCGACCATGGTTTCAGCCGGCGAACTGCCTGACGTCATGGAAATGCCCGACACCTGGCTGTCGCTCTATGCCAACAACGGCATGCTCGAAAGCCTCGAGCCCTACCTCGCCAAGTGGGAACACACCGGCGGCCTGACGGAACGCGCGCTCGAACTCGGCCGCGACGTCAACGACACCGCCTACATGCTGCCCTACGGCTTCTATCTGCGCGCCATGTTCTACAACAAGAAGCTCTTGTCGGAAGCCGGCGTCAACGAGCCGCCAAAGACCATGGACGATTTCGTCAAGGCGTCCGAAGCCGTCTCGAAGCTTCCGGGCAAGTCCGGCTACTGCCTGCGCGGCGGCCCGGGTGGACTCAACGGCTGGGTCATGTTCGGCGCCACCATGGCCGGCAGCAACACCTTCTTCAATGAGGACGGCACCTCGACCATGAACGGCGAAGGCTGGGTCAAGGGCCTCACCTGGGTGATCGATCTCTACAAGAAGGGGCTGGCGCCGAAGGACAGCGTCAACTGGGGCTTCAATGAAATCGTCGCCGGTTTCTACAGCGGCACCTGCGCCTTCCTCGACCAGGACCCGGATGCTCTGATCGCGATTGCCGAGCGCATGAAATCGGAAGACTTCGGCGTCACCACCATGCCGAAGGGCCCGAGCGGCAAGGCTTTCACAACCATCGGCTTTGCCGGCTGGTCGATGCTGTCGGCAAGCCAGAACAAGGACCTCTCCTGGAAGCTGATCGAGACGCTCGAAGGGCCGGAAGGCAACATCGAGTGGAACAAGCGCACCGGGGCGCTTCCGGTACACAAGTCGGCCGAGAAGGATCCCTTCTATGCCAGCGCGCAGTTCAAGGGCTGGTTCGACGAACTTGCCGACAAGGACGTCGTCCTGACTGTGATGCCGACCTACCTCGAGGAATTCGCCTTCTTCAAGGACTCGCTTGCCATCAAGACGACCCAGGAAGCCTTGCTCGGCGATATCACGCCGCAGCAACTCGCCGACCAGTGGGCCGACTACCTCACCAAGGCACAGCAGAAGTTCCTCGCCAGCAAGAAGTAAGCTTTTGGCCGGCGGCGGTTCGCCGCCGCCGGCCCTCATAACTCTTTGAGCGGAATGAAGTGTGCGCGGTCTCCGCCCTTCCCGCTCCGACCTAGAATCGAGGCACGCCCGAAAAACCGGCGGCCGCACAGGGGAAATTTCGATCGATGGCCTATGTCGCCCGCCAAAGCGGCCTGCCGGCAAGCAGGACGCCGCTGAAGAAGCGCATCGCCGATGGCGCCGCACCCTATCTCTATAGCGCGCCGGCGCTGATCCTGATCGTCACCGTGATGCTGGTGCCGCTGGTGCTCGGCGTCTCCTACGCCTTCCGCGATATCCAGCTCCTGAACCCGTTCTCCGGCGCCTATATCGGTCTTGATCATTTCCGGGCGCTGTCCGAGGACCAGGCCTTCTATCGGGCGTTGCGCAATACGCTCTGGTGGACCGGTGCCTCGGTCTTCTTCCAGTTCGTTTTCGGTCTGATCCTCGCATTGCTGCTCGACAAGCCCTTCTACGGCCGCGGCCTCGCCCAGGCGCTCGTCTTCCTCCCGTGGGCGGTGCCGAGTTTCCTCGCCGGCCTTAACTGGGCCTGGCTGTTCAATCCGGTCGTCGGCCCCCTGCCGCACTGGCTCTTCGGCCTCGGCATCATGAGCGAACCGAACAACATCCTGTCCGACCCGCAGCTTGCCATGTGGGGGCCGATCATCGCCAATGTCTGGTGGGGCATACCCTTCTTCGCCATCACGCTGCTAGCAGCCCTTCAGGCGATCCCCCGCGACCTCTACGAGGCCGCCAGCATCGACGGCGCCGGCCCAGTGCAACGTTTCCTGTCGATCACGCTCCCCTTCCTTGCGCCGACGATCGCCATCACCATCCTCTTGCGCACCGTCTGGATCTCCAACTTCGCCGATCTCATCATCGTCATGACCAATGGCGGACCGGCCGACCGCACCCAGATCGTCGCCAGCTACATCTTCACCCAGGCCTTCAAGCGGCTGGATTTCGGTTACGCCTCGGCGATCGCGCTCGTGCTCCTGGCGCTGCTGCTCGCCTATTCGATGCTGATCGTCATCCTGCGGCAATGGCTCCTGAGCAAGGATTGAACCGATGCGCGCCAAACCTCTTTTCCTCATGATCGCGCACCGGCTGGCAATCCTTGCCTACATCGCGTTTGCGCTCTTCCCGCTCTACTGGCTGCTGAAGGTCGCCGTCACGCCCAACGATCTGCTCTACTCCGAAGGCATTCGAATGTGGCCGTCGCGCGCCAGCCTTGAGCACTTCGATTTCGTGCTCCGCCACAGCGCCTTTCCGGTGTTTTTCAAGAACAGCCTGATCGTCTCGGGTTCCACCGCCGTCATCGTCACCATCCTCGCCTCGCTCTCGGGCTACGCCCTGTCGCGCTTCAATTTCCGCGGCAAGTACTGGCTGGTGGCGCTGATGCTCCTGACGCAGATGTTCCCGCTGGTCATGCTGGTGGCGCCCATCTTCAAGATCCTCTCGCCGCTCGGGCTGACCAACAGCCTCACCGGCCTTGTCATCGTCTACACCGCCTTCAACGTACCGTTTGCCACTTTCCTGATGCAGTCGTTCTTCGACGGCATCCCGAAGGATCTGGAGGAGGCCGCGATGATCGACGGCGCCACCCAATTCGTCGCCTTCCGCCAGATCATCCTGCCGCTGACGCTGCCCGGCATTGCCGCAACGCTCGGCTTCGTCTTCACCGCAGCGTGGAGCGAGCTACTGTTCTCGCTGATGCTGATCTCCGGCAACGATCAGGCGACGTTCCCCGTCGGGCTTCTGTCCTTCGTGTCGAAGTTCTCCGTCGACTTCGGGCAGATGATGGCCGCCGGCGTGCTCGCGCTCATCCCCGCCTGCCTCTTCTTCCTGCTCATTCAACGCTATCTCGTCCAGGGCCTCACGGCCGGCGCGGTCAAAGGCTGAGGATTGTTCTCATGGCTTCCATCGATATCGCCAATATCCAGAAATCCTACGGCATCCACCCGGTCCTGCACGATGTTGACCTGAAGATCGGCGACGGCGAGTTCGTCGTGCTCGTCGGCCCGTCAGGTTGCGGCAAGTCCACGCTTCTGCGCATGATCGCCGGGCTCGAAAGCGTGACCTCGGGCGAAATCCGCATCGCCGGAAAACGCGTCAACGAACTGGCCCCGAAGGACCGCGACATCGCAATGGTGTTTCAGTCCTACGCGCTCTATCCGCACATGTCGGTCGCCAAAAACATGAGCTACAGCCTGAGGCTGAGGAAGGTCGCCAAGGAAAAGATCGCAAGCGTCGTCTCGGGCGCTGCCGCCAAGCTCGGTCTCGACCCGCTGCTCGAACGCCGCCCCCGTGCACTTTCGGGCGGACAGCGCCAGCGCGTCGCCATGGGCCGGGCCATCGTGCGCGAACCCAAGGCGTTTCTCTTCGATGAGCCGTTGTCGAACCTCGACGCGCGCCTCCGCGAACAGATGCGCGCCGAGATCAAGAAGCTGCACAAGGACTTGGGCGCCACATCGATCTACGTCACCCACGACCAGATCGAGGCGATGACGCTCGCCGATCGCATCGTCGCCATGAACGGCGGCTTCGTCCAGCAGGTCGGAAGCCCTCTTGATCTCTATGACCGCCCGGCCAATCTCTTCGTGGCCGGCTTCATCGGGTCGCCCGGCATGAACTTCTTCGAGGGAACCTATCGCAACGGCACCGCCCCGCGCTTCGAGACCGAAGGCGGCATCATCGTTCCGGCCCAGCCGCATCCTGCCTTGACGGACGGCGCCAGGGCGACGCTCGGCATCCGGCCGGAGCATGTCGAGATCGGCGTCGAAGGCCCGGATGCGCTGAAAGCCAATGTCGACCTGGTCGAACCGACGGGCTTTGGCATCATCCTGCACCTCTCCTTCGGCCGTGCCGGCTTCAAGGCGTTTACCAACGACCGCCGGTTCCTCAACGTTTCCGGCTCGCTGCCCGTACGCCTGCCGGTCGAGCGGCTGCACTTCTTCAACGCCGACGGCAATCGCGTCTGAGCGCCGGCAGCGACATGGCGAAAATTTAGGCGCATCCGGCAAACCGGCCGGCTGCGCCGGTTGACTTCCACAAAGCGAGGCGTACCGTCGTCGTGTCGCAAGTATCAACCGCCGTGGCGCCAACTTAAGAGAAGCAAGCACCGCCAAAACGACAGATTGACGATAGCCTTCCTTGCCTGCGCCCGGCGATATTGAGGAAGTGTCATGCGAATTCTTGTTGTTGCCCTTGCCTTTTCGACAACGATGCTCTGTCCGTTCGCTGCCCTGTCGCAAGAGGGCGATGCGGCCGCCGGAGCCACCGTCTTCAAGAAATGCGCCGTCTGTCATGTGGCCGACAGCGACACCAACAAGGTTGGGCCATCGCTCAACCATCTGTTCGGACGAACGGCAGGCACTCATGCCGACTTCAGCTACTCACCGGCGATGATCGATGCCGGCAAGGGTGGACTCGTCTGGGATGAGGCGCATCTGCGCGACTATCTGCACAATCCAAGGACCAAGGTGAAAGGCACGAAAATGGCCTTTGCCGGTTTGAAAGATGATACGGATATCTCCAACCTCATCGCCTATCTCAAGCAGTATTCGCAGTAACCTGCGGAGACTAGACGCAACCGCTGCTCGCACGGAGGCGGCGAATTGCGACTGTTCGACGTTCGTGTAATAATTGCAGCTACAGCACCGCATGTCTGACCAGATGCGCAAAGGTCGCTGTAGAACTTTGAATTCCTGCATGTTTTGCCGTTTGATCGGCGACGATTAACGGAAACATGCAGAAGGCTCTACGGATTGCGTATTCATGCCCACAGCCGCCAGCGGCGAGGAGGGACAGAAATGGCCGTGGTAGTTGTTCTGGTTTTGGTGGCCGTCGGTTCGGTGTTGTTCCATCTGTTGAGCCCATGGTGGTGGACGCCGATCGCGTCCAACTGGAATTACATAGACAATACGCTCATCATCACCTTCTGGATTACCGGCGTCGTCTTCGTCGCCGTCGTGCTTTTCATGGCCTATTGCGTCCTGCGTTTTCGGCATCGCCCGGGAAACCGGGCGGCCTATGAACCGGAAAACAGGAAGCTCGAAGGGTGGCTTGCCGGCGGCACCACGCTCGGCGTCGCCGCCATGCTCACCCCCGGCCTTTTCGTCTGGCACCAGTTCGTGACCGTGCCGGATGGTGCGGCGGAGGTAGAAGTCGTCGGCCAGCAATGGTTGTGGAGCTTCCGGCTGCCCGGCGCCGACGGCAAGCTCGGTACGTCGGAGACCCGCGACATCACGCCTGAAAATTCGCTCGGCCTCAATCGCAACGATGCGGCCGCCCTCGACGACGTCGTCATCGAAGGCGGCGAGCTGCATCTGGAGGTCGGCAAGCCGGTCAAGATCCTGCTGCGATCGGTCGACGTGCTGCATGATTTCTACGTGCCGGAGTTCCGCGCCAAGATGGACATGGTGCCGGGCATGGTCACCTATTTCTGGCTGACGCCGACGCGCACCGGCACGTTCGAAGTGCTGTGCGCGGAACTCTGCGGCACCGGTCACCCACAGATGCGCGGCACCGTCGTCGTCGACAGTGCCGCCGATTATCAAGCCTGGCTCTCGCAACAGACGACATTCTCGCAATTGCAGGCAAAGGCAGGAACGAAAGAAACGGCGCAGGCAGTGAATGCCGCCCCGGCGCAATAACACGCGCCCCGACGGCCAAAGCGGGATGAGGAAAAGTGCTCGCGATATCCGCCCGCATCCCGCTCGTGAGGAGACGCAATTCCATTGTTGGACGTGCGGAATTGCAGGTTCAAGGCGTTGGATCGAGATGATCCGGTGTTGGGAGGTTCTCGCAGATGGTCGATATCCGGTCAGGCACGGGCGAACAGATTGGCCCCGCGGAAGTGGAGGACGTGGAGCTCTATCATCCCCATAGCTGGTGGACGCGTTATGTCTTCAGCCAGGATGCGAAGATCATCGCCGTGCAATATGCCTCGACCGCGATCGCCATCGGCATGGTCGCCCTCGTGCTCTCCTGGCTGATGCGGCTGCAGCTCGGCTTTCCCGGCGCCTTCGCCTTCATCGATGCGGAACGCTACTACCAGTTCATCACCATGCACGGCATGATCATGGTGATCTATCTGTTGACTGCGCTCTTCCTCGGCGGCTTCGGCAACTACCTGATCCCGCTGATGCTCGGCGCGCGCGACATGGTCTTCCCCTATGCCAACATGCTGAGCTACTGGCTGTATCTGCTGGCCGTCCTCGTGCTCGTCGCGAGCTTCTTTGCACCCGGCGGGCCGACCGGCGCCGGCTGGACGCTCTATCCGCCACAGGCAGTACTTTCCGGCACGCCCGGCGGCAAGGACTGGGGCATCATCTTGATGCTCTCCTCCCTCATCCTCTTCGTCATCGGCTTTACCATGGGTGGCCTCAACTATGTCGTCACCGTGTTGCAGGGGCGCACGCGCGGCATGACCTTGATGCGCATGCCGCTCACCGTCTGGGGCATCTTCACGGCGACGGTGATGGCGCTTCTCGCCTTCCCCGCCCTCTTCGTCGCCTGCGTCATGATGCTGTTCGACCGGGTGCTCGGCACCAGCTTCTTCATGCCGGCGATCGTCGAGATGGGCGAGCAGCTGCAGCATGGCGGCGGCAGCCCGATCATGTTCCAGCACCTCTTCTGGTTCTTCGGCCATCCGGAGGTCTACATCGTCGCCCTGCCCGCCTTCGGCATCGTCTCCGATCTCATCAGCACCCACGCCCGCAAGAACATCTTCGGCTACCGCATGATGGTCTGGGCGATCGTCATCATCGGCGCGCTCTCCTTCATCGTCTGGGCGCACCACATGTATGTCAGCGGCATGAACCCCTATTTCGGCTTCTTCTTCGCCACCACCACCCTGATCATTGCCGTGCCGACGGCAATCAAGGTCTACAACTGGGTGCTGACGCTCTGGCGCGGCGACATCCACCTGACGCTGCCGATGCTGTTCGCGCTGGCCTTCATCGTCACCTTCGTCAATGGCGGGCTGACCGGTCTGTTCCTCGGCAATGTCGTCGTCGATGTGCCACTCTCCGACACGATGTTTGTCGTCGCCCATTTCCACATGGTCATGGGCGTTGCGCCGATCATGGTGATTTTCGGGGCGATCTATCACTGGTATCCGAAGATCACCGGCCGCATGCTCAATCAGGCGATGGGGCAGATCCACTTCTGGGTCACCTTCGTCGGCGCCTATCTGATCTTCTTCCCGATGCACTATCTCGGGCTGATCGGCATGCCGCGCCGCTACTATGAGATGGGCGAGACCGCCTTCGTGCCGGCATCCGCCCATACGCTCAACGAGTTCATCACCATCATGGCGCTGATCGTCGGCGCCGCCCAGATCGTCTTCCTCTTCAATCTCATCTGGAGCATCCGCCACGGCCGCGAGGCCGGCGGCAACCCCTGGCGGGCAACGACGCTCGAATGGCAGACGCCGGAAACGCCACCGCGGCATGGCAATTGGGGCAAGGACCTGCCGGTCGTCTACCGCTGGCCCTATGACTACAGCGTGCCGGGTGCAGCGGAAGATTTCATTCCGCAGACTGAGCCGGGTTCCGTAGGCCACGCGCCGGAGGGGGCCTCATGAACGTCACCCTCGTCTTCCTGGCGGTGATCTTCGCGATCGCCGCCTGGTGGCTCAGCCGGCAGCGGCTGTTCTCGAAACCCTGGCTGGAGGTCGGCCACGCCCACGACCCCCGCCCGCGCGGTAGGCCTTCGATCCCGCCTGCAAAAATCGGCCTTGGCGTCTTCCTTGCTGTCGTCGCCGCGCTCTTCTCTCTCTTCATCAGCGCCTACTTCATGCGCATGGCCTCCACCGACTGGTGGTCGACGCCGATGCCGAAGATCCTCTGGCTGAACACCGCCATCCTTGCGCTTGGCAGCCTGCTTCTGCATGCGGCCCGCGTCACTGCCGAACAGCATCGTGACGAGGCGAGCCGCACGGCGATGATCGCAGCGCTTGCCGCCGGTCTCGCCTTCCTCGCCGGCCAGGTCTTTGCCTGGCGGGAGTTGACCGACGCTGGCTTCCTGCTCGCCGACAATCCGGCCAACAGCTTCTTCTACATGATCTCGGGCATGCATGGCCTGCACATCCTCGGCGGCCTGTTCGCGCTTACCCGGGTCATCGTCAAGACGCGCACCGGCCCGATGGGCGAAAAGGCCGTGCTGTCGATCACGCTCTGCGCCACCTACTGGCATTTCATGCTGGCCGTATGGCTGGTGCTTTACGCGCTCTTTTCCGGCTGGGCCAACGACTTCGTCGAGCTCTGCCGGTCGCTCTTGACTTGAAGGAGGCAAGGCATGTCCGCCGAGACACATTCGCCTGTCCGAGAACCGCTCCATCGCCCCGCGGGACTTGCCGGCTTTGCCGCCGACTGGGCCTCCGACCAGCGGACGTTCAAGAACGTCTCCTGGGGCAAGGCGATGATGTGGATCTTCCTCTTGAGCGACACCTTCGTCTTCGGCTGTTTCCTCATCGCCTACATGTCGGCGCGCATGTCGACCGCCGTTCCCTGGCCCAATCCGAGCGAGGTCTTCGCCCTGCACATCGGCGGCTCGGACGTGCCGCTGATCCTGATCGCCATCATGACCTTCGTGCTGATCACCTCAAGCGGCACGATGGCCATGGCCGTCAATTTCGGTTACCGGCGCGATCGCAAGAAGACCGCTCTGCTGATGCTGCTGACCGCCCTTTTCGGCGCCACCTTTGTCGGCATGCAAGCGTTCGAATGGACGAAGCTGATCACCGAGGGCGTGCGTCCCTGGGGCAATCCTTGGGGTGCTGCCCAATTCGGCTCGACCTTCTTCATGATCACCGGCTTCCACGGCACCCACGTCACGATCGGCGTCATCTTCCTGCTGATCATCGCGCGAAAAGTCTGGCGCGGCGATTTCGACACTGAACGGCGTGGCTTTTTCACGAGCCGAAGAGGACAATACGAGATCGTCGAGATCACCGGCCTCTACTGGCACTTCGTCGACCTCGTCTGGGTCTTCATTTTCGCATTCTTCTATCTGTGGTGAGGCATGGCCATGACGGAAACGACTGTTCACACCCACGCGGCACCGGCAGCAAAAGTAGAAGGCCACGCACAAACGCACCAGCAACACCCGATCGGTCTTTATCTGGTCGTCTGGCTGCTGCTCTTCGTGCTCAGCACCTTCTCCTACCTCGTCGACTATGTCGGGCTGCAGGGTTATCTCCGGTGGTCGCTGATCCTGATCTTCATGGTACTGAAGGCAGGGCTGATCGTCGCGATCTTCATGCACATGGCCTGGGAACGGCTGGCGCTGATCTACGCGATCCTGCTGCCGCCGCTGCTGGTGCTGGTCTTCGTGGCGCTGATGGTCTCGGAATCGCACTACGTGCTCTTCACCCGCCTCACCTTCTTCGGCGCCGCACCATGATTGCCAACCGGCGCCGCCCCAATGGCGGCACCGCTGGACACATCCGCCTCAGTGTTGCTGAAGCCCGGTGATCATCGCGATGATCTCGTTTTTGTCGGTCTTGGCCGTCTCACGGATGCCGATCTGCTTGCCGCGGCGCAGAACGCAGATGCGGTCTGCGAGCTTGAACACCTGATCGAGGCTATGGCTGATGATCAGTACGCCGATGTTGCGGCTTTTCAGCGATTCGACGATCTCCTCGACCTTGGCGGTTTCGGCAACGCCGAGTGCTGCCGTCGGCTCATCGAGCAGGATCAGCTTGCTCGCCCAATGGGTGGCGCGGGCAATCGCGACGCCCTGGCGCTGGCCGCCCGAGAGGTCGCGGATCGTCGCATGGGCCGAGGGGATGCGGACATCCAGTTCCCTCACTAGCGTTTCCGTCTCGGAAATCATCCGGCGACGGTCGAGCAGGCCGAAACGGTTTACCGGCTCGCGGCCGAGAAACATGTTCATATAGACCGTCTGCTGGTCGGCAAGTGCCAGATCCTGATAGACGACCTCGATGCCATGGGCGCGCGCCATCGTGGCGTTCGACATCGCCACGGTCTGGTTTTCGATGGTGATCGTTCCCGAGGTCGGCGTGTAAACGCCGGAGATGATCTTGATCAGCGTCGACTTGCCGGCGCCGTTGTCGCCGACGAGCGCCACGATCTCGCCCGGACGGACGTCCAGCGAGAAGTTCTCGATCGCGGTGACGCCGCCAAAGGTCTTGCGGATGTCCTTCAGCTTCAGGACCGGCTCTGCTGCAGCACTAACGTTCGCGTTCATGACGTCGCCCCTCATACCGGCCAGGCTGCGGTTTCGCCGAAACCGTTTTCGATCGTTTCCACCTTCGGCGCGCCCGTGGAGATACCCGACACGCCGACGACATAAGCGCGCGTGACGAAGGCCTGCCCGCGGAAGCCGAACACCGCCGTATCGCCAGGCTTCGGCGCCGCCGCACCGCTGGCGTCGATCATCGCGTAATAGTCGATCGCCGAGGGGGGCGGCACCTCGACGCTTCGAAGCGCCGATGAAGCCGTCGTCGGCTCACTCGATACGATCGCCTTGACGTCGTAATCCGGGAAGATCGGGTCGATGTAGAAGCCGCCGCCGAAGCAATAGGCCTTGCCGCCCGAGAGATGGGAAACTTCGGTGAGGTAGAGTACCGCCGGCAGTTCCGGCAGATCTTCCATCACGTGCAGTGCGGTGGTGCCGTGCAGACCGTTGCCCGGCTCGCACTGCGTCGCGCCCGCTTCGGCAAGAGCCGGGAGCATGACGCTGGAGGTCGTACCCGGCGCATTCACCTCGATCCCGTTGCGGCCGGCCTTGGCCAGCGCCTCGGCAGCTTTCGAGAGCGTCGCGAGATTGTGTGTCGGCTTCACCTTGCGGCTTTCATGGTCGAAGAGCAGCGCCGGAAAGGTGGTGATGCCGGCAAAGCGGCCACCGGCGAGCGCATCGAGACGATCCGCCACCGCGGCAACGTCGCTGGCATCGAACCCGCCTTCATGGCCGCGGTAGAAGGTATCACCTTCCGCCCGGATACGGGCGAGCAGATCCTGCCGATAACCGGCTGCATGTGCGCCAGCCGCCGCTTCTGCAGCCTTTTCGCCGTTGAAGACCGTCCAATAGTCCGGCCGGAAGGTTTTCGCTGCGGCAGCCGCCTCGTGGCGCGCGACCTGCTGCAGGTGGCCGAGATGGCCGACCTTCAGGCCCGCCTTGTGGGTGGCGCGGGCACAGGCCATGTCGACGGCAACCGAACGGTCAATGCCACCACGCTTGACCGCTTCGCAGAAGGAACTGGAGCGGCCCACCTGCTTGGTCATCGCAAAGGTCTTCAGGCCGAGGCGATGGGCCTCGTTGCTCATAATCGCCGCATTGGCCTCGACCGTGTCGAGATCGAGCACATAGGCGTTGGCCGGGAGCTTGCCCTGCTGGTGCAGGCTCATCGCCGCTTCGATGAATGCCGGGTTGCGGCGGCGCAGAACGTCGAGAAACATGAAATCCTCCTTCAGCGGGACTTTTCGCGCAGCGACACGGCGACCGCAGCGAGGATGATGAGACCGCGAACGATCATCTGGTCGGATACGGAAAGGCCCATCAGGATCAGGCCATTGTTGAGCATGCCCATCATCAGCGAGCCGACGAGCGCGCCGATGATCGTGCCTTTGCCGCCGTTGAGCAGCGTGCCGCCGACGATGACGGCGGCGATCACCGTCATCAGGTCGGTCTCGCCAAGCGTATACTTCGCCGCCTGCAGGCGACCGGCGTAAAGCAGGCCCGCAAGGCCGGCGAGACCGCCGCTGATCATCAGAACGGCCAGCCGAATGCGCGGCACGCTGATGCCGGAGACGCTCGCTGCCCGGCTGTTGTCGCCGGTTGCCAGCACATGGGCGCCGAAGCGGGTTTCGCGGTAGATGACATGGCCGCAGACGACGGCAACGAGGGTCCACCAGATCAGCGAGGGCACGCCGAGGAACGAGCCCGAGCCAAAGAAGCCGGTAAAGGTGCTGTCGGTCACGGGGATCGAGCGCAGGTTCGTCATCGAGCGGGAGACGCCGGCAAAAAGCCCGAGCGTCGCCAGCGTCACTAGGAAGGACGGCAGTTTGACATAGGCGACCAGTGCGCCGTTCAGGAGCCCGATCAACACGCCGGCGCCGATACCGGCGACGACGCCAGCCACCAGGCCGTACTCGTTGATCGTCACCGCCGCCGCCAGTGCCGAGACGGCAACTGTCGAGCCGATCGACAGATCGATCTCACCGGCCGACATGACGAAGACGAGGCCGATCGCCATGATCGTCACCGGTGCTGTCTGCAGCATGATGTTCGACAGGTTGCGAACCGTCAGAAACCCGCTGTCGCGAAGCACGATGGCGAAGAACAGAAAGATCGCCAGGAAGCCGAGATAGACGACGTATTGCTGCAGGTTGAGGCGACTGACGAGGCTCGCCGGCTGGCCGCTCGCGCTGGAATGGGCACTGGACATTATTCTTCCTCCGAAAGCAGGGGGAAAGCTCCCCCTGCACTACGGCGCCGCGGGTCTGGTCAGACGCGCAAAGGTCGCCGCAGCACTATGAAAAGCTGCATGTGTTGTCCCAAATCGACGACGATTTGGGACGCATGCAGCGGGCATCATTTCATCACTTCATCGCATCCGCGATCGTCGCGGGCACATCCTTGTTCAGAGACTTCTTCCAGCCGTCGGCGACCGTTGCCTTGGTCACGGCAAGCGAGTCGACCACCAGGAAAGGCTCGGCCTTCTTGCCGACCAGCGACCCTGCCGCGGCGCGCGCTGCGGTGACACCGATATTGTAGGCTTCGTCGGCGACGAGCGCCGCGATGTTGCCGCCCTTGACCATGTCGAGTGCTGCCGGTTCGTTGAGGTCGAGCGTCACGATCTTGGTGTGGCTGTTGCCGGCGCCGCGCAGCGTCGAAAGCACGCTCAGTGCCGGCTCCGCCCAGGTCACATAGATCCCGTCGAGATCCGGGTTCTGGGTGATTATCCCTTGCGCGATTTCCTCGCTGCGGGCCGGATCGGCCATGCCGGCCTCGGCAACGATCTTCATGTCGGGATAGTCCTGCTCGATCGTCGACTTGAAGGCGCCATCGCGCTGGTTGGTCACGTAGAAGTCGGCGTCATGATAGATATAGCCGAGCTTGCCCTTGCCCCCGAGCGCATCCGCCATGGCAACGGCCGCCTTGTTGCCCATCTGGAAAAGGTCGTCCGAGACGATCGTCACATAGTCCTTGCCGTGTTCGTAACCGGCCGGCGAATTGTCGACGAAGGCGAGCTTCACACCGGCGGTGCGTGCCGGATCGTAAACCACGGCCGCGCTTGCCGGGTCGACCGGCAGCGACAGGATGATCGAGGGCTTCTTGGCAAGCACCGTCTCGACATCCGCCTTCTGGCGGGCTGCATCAAAGCCGGCATCGGTCTGTGCGACCACCTCTACGCCGAGGCGCTTGAACTCGTCCTGGGCACCGCTGTTGACCGCGTTGGTGTATTCGCTCATCTCGTGCCAGACGAGCGCTGCGGTAAACTTGCCGTCCTTGATCTGCTGTTCCTGCTCCGCCGTCAGCGTCAGGCTGCCCGCCGGCGTCGGCGTCTCGCCATGCGGACCCGTGGTCTTGCCGTCAGCGGCAAAGCCGGATGTCGCGGCAAAGACCGTTGCCAGCAACGCGAAATGTCTCACTGCCCTGTGCATATCTGCCTCCCTTTTAGGAATGACGCCGCCGGAAGCGTCCTCTCTCCCGGCGGCCACCTGATTACTTGGCCGCGTCGAGCACCGACTGCGGCGCATCGCGGTTGAGCGACTGCTTCCAGCCGTCCGCGACGTTTTCCTTGGTGACGGTCAAAGCCGGGGCAACGACGAAGGCCGGCGTCTGCTGGCCGAGAAGCGACTTCAGGCCGGTCGCAGCCATGGCGCGTCCAAGCTCATAGGCCTTGTCGGCAACAAGCGCGGTGACGTTGCCGCCCTTGACCATGTCGAGCGCGACCGGTTCGGCAAGATCGAGCGTGACGATCTTGGTCTTCGTATTGCCGCTCGAGCGCAGGGCAGAGAGCACGCCGTCGGCAGGCTCGGCCCAGGTCACGTAGATACCGTCGAGATCAGGGTTCTGCAGCAGCATGGCGCTTGCCAGCTCCTCGGCACGTGCCGGGTCTGAGATGCCCTGCTCGGCAACGATCTTGATATCCGGATAGTCCTTCTCGATCGTCGACTTGAAGGCCTGGTCGCGCTGGTTCGTCACATAGTAGCTGGCATCGTGGAAGATGTAGCCAACCTTGCCCTTGCCGCCGATCGCCTTGGCCAGCGCATCCGCCGCCTGCTTGCCCATCTGGAAGAGATCGTCGGTAACGATCGAGGCATAGTCCGTGCCCTGCTTATAGCCGCTCGGCAGGTTGGAGAGGAACACGAGCTTGCTGCCATCGGTCACTGCCTGGCGGAATGCTTCGGCCGAGGTCACCGGATCGAGCGGCAGCGCCAGGATGACGTTCGGCTTGGCGGCAAGCGCGGTTTCGATATCGCTGCGCTGGCGGGCAGCGTCGAAGCCGGCATCCGTCGTCACCGCGATCTCGACGCCGGCGCGGGCAAACTCATCCTTGGCACCGGCCGAAACGGCGTTGGTGAAGTCGGACGAGGTATGCCACAGCAGCGCCGCCTTGTAGCCCTTGCCCTTGAGCGCGCCGATATCGGCATCGGTCAGGGCGACATCGGCGCTCGGCGTCGCGCTCTCGCCGGACGGACCGACCGTCTGGGCAGAGGCGGCGTTTGCGGCAAGCACGAAACCGCTGACGAGTGCGGCAGCCATCAATTTCTTCAGAAGCATTGTCGTTCTCCCTCTTGTTTGGCAGTTCAGTCCATGACGCCGCAGTAGCGCGCCATGAAGGCGGCAAATCCGACGATCCCGGCGAGGTATTCCTCCACCTCGACCCGTTCCTCGTAGGTATGGCAATTGCGGATGTCGCCGGGCGCGCAATAGACGGCAGGCACACCCAAGCGGTTGACGAAGAATGGCGATTCCGACCAGAAGGGCGCGCCTTCGATGACGCCGCGCCCACCCATGGCTTCGGCCATGGCGGCTGATAGCGCACCGACTTCGCCCGCCGTTTCGTCGATTTCAGCCGCCGTGCCGCCAAGCGCATGGTCGCGGCCGGCCGGATAGGAAAACTCGACCGTGATTTCCGGATCGGTGATCGCCGAGCGCACCGCAGCCTCGATCTCGGCCGCCGCCGTGTCCAGCGATTCCCCTGGCAACAGTTTGCGGATCAGCGACAGTGTGCAACGCTCGGGCACGGCGATGTAGCCGCCGCCGGCAAGGCCGGTGATCAGCAGGAAACTGCGACCGATCAGCTTGTGCTCGGCCCGCGCGGCGATCTCGTCGGAGTGTTTCCAGAGAGCCGACATCGCCGCGTGGCTGGCGCGCAATGCATCCTTGCCGAGTTCGGGTACGCCGAAATAGGCGGACTTCCCTGTAATCGTGATGTCGGCGATGAAAAATCCGATCTGCGCCGGATAGACGGACAGCCGTGTCGGCTCGACATAGACGACGAAGTCCGGACGGACGATGTCACCGGTCTCGATGCGTTCGACCAGATCCTTGATACCGGCGGAGACACCGGTCCCCGGCTGACCGCTTTCCTCGTCGCCGACGAAGGCAAAGGCCACGTCCCCGGCCAACGCAACGCCGGACTTGTCGAGCAGCGACAGCGCCGCAAGCGATGCGCAAATGCCTGCCTTCAGATCGCCCGAGCCGCGCCCCCAGACCGCGCCATCGATGATCGGTGCAGCGAAGGGATCCTCGCGCTCGGTACCGGCCCAATGCTCGCGCCAGCCGTCGACATGCACCGTATCCGTATGGCCGATGAACAGCAGGCGTGGCCCCTTGCCGCGACCCTTGCGCTCCGCCCAGACGTTCGGCCGACCCGGCAGAAACTCCGCCGTTTTCAAGCCTTCCAGGCCAAGGCGCTGCATCGTTTCGGCCAGAAAGGCGACGAAGTTCGCCTCGTTGCCGGTAATGCTCTCACGCCCGATGGCGCCACGAAAAAGATCAATCGCCGTCTCGCGGTCAAGCACCGCGCGCAAACGTTCGATCAAGCCGTCATTCATCGTCATCACATCGCCTCCCGAAGCGCGTTGACGTTTGCCCGCGGCAGCGAAATCCGGCCATCGGGCGCATCGACCCCGAACAGGGTGTTGTGCAGCTGACCGAGCCCGATCGCCGCCGCCCCGATGATCGCGGCGCGCGCGCCGAGTTCACCGGTCTCCACATTGACCGGATAGGGGAAGCACTGCGGCAGGAAGGCTTTTACCCGCTCAAGCATTTCCGGCCGAAGCCCGATGGATCCGCCCAGGATGACCTTCTGCGGGTTGGCGATCGCGGCAATCGCGGCAACGCCGGCTGCCAGATACCGCGCAGTGTCATCCAGCACCGTCAGCGCTGCCGCATCGCCCGCTTCTGCCTTGGCAAAGATGGTGGGCACGGCAACGGTCTTGCCCGAAAGCGCCGCGTAACGTTCCGCCATGCCATGCGAGGCAACCGCGCGCTCGAAGGCGCCGGTGCGCAGCGATTCCGCCTCGAACGGGTCGGAGCCGAGTGGCAGGAAACCCATTTCGCCGGCCGCATTGCTGACGCCGCGCACCAGATGGCCGCCGACCATCAGGCCGCTGCCGACGCCGGTGCCCAGTGCCACATAGGCGAGGTTGTCGATCCCCTGCCCCTGGCCCAGCCAGTTTTCGCCAAGGACGGCAAGATTGACGTCGTTTTCGAGCATGGCTCCGAACCCGAGCACCTCTTCGAAGGCGCCGACGACATCCATCGTGTCGAAACCGGCAATGTTCGGCGCAAGCAACACACGGCCGGTCTCGCTGCAGGGCGCGCCGGGAACGCCTACCACCGCAAGCCGGATCTTCTCGCGAGCGATCTTCTGTCGGTCTGCCGCATCAAAGGCCATGGCAGCGATCTGCTCTACGACGAAGCGGCCGCCCCGCGGATCGGTCGGCGCCGTGTCTTCGGCAAAGATCTGGCAGGCGAGATCGGTGATCGCCACGCGCACCTTCGTGCCACCGAGGTCGACGGCGATGATGAAGGCGGCATCGCACACCAGTTCGTAGGTGACGGCAGTGCGCCCGACATGGCCGCTGGTGCGCCCCGTCTCCTGCACCCAACCCTCTTCTTCGAGGCCGCGGACGATCTCCGAAATGGTCTGCTTGGAAAGGCCGGTCTGCTTCGAGATCGACGCACGCGAAATCGGACCGCCCTGGACGATCGCCTCCATGACGGAGCGCTGGGAGAACTTCCGGGAGATGCGCAAGCTGTCGTTCACGGGGACCTCTTTTAATTCGTTCTGTTACCGAACTTATTAATATCACGCATCGCTGTCAATCTTACCCGATGGGATTATCTTTCGTGGCCAACGCCGCGATCACTGGAACGCAGGTAGATCGCAATGACGCATTCGGATGCGTCGCCATTTGCGATATGCTAGATGAAATCAGATTGGCGCTGAGAGGCGCTTTTTCTCACGAAATCAGTGGCATGACCGTCTCTGCAGCTCTCGTTCCGCGAACCGCAAAATGCTCGGCTCTGGTCGTGCAGTTTGATGAGAATGTCGTAGACAGGCTCTGGTCGGGGCGGATCAGGCCCTAAAATCCGGCATCCAATCCAACTAGGGTCGCAATCAATGGCAGAGTTTCCGCAAAAGGCGAAAGTCGTAATCATCGGGCTGGGTGGCATCGTCGGTGCTTCGATCGCGCACCACCTGATCGAGCGCGGCTGGGACGATATCGTCGGCATCGACAAGTCGGGCGTACCGACCGATATCGGCTCGACCGCACACGCCTCGGACTTCTGCTACACCACCAGCCACGACTATCTCTCGGTCTGGACGACGCAGTATTCGATCGATTTCTTCGAGAAAATGGGCCACTACGCCCGCATCGGCGGCCTGGAAGTGGCGCGCACCGGCGACGATGTCTGGATGGAAGAGATCAAGCGCAAGCTGTCCTCCGCCAAGGCCTTCGGCACCCGCGCCCACTATGTCTCGCCGGCTGAAATCAAGAAGATGTTCCCGCTGATCGAAGAAGATCAGGTCATGGGCGGCATGTTCGACCCGGATGCCGGCCTCGTCATCCCGCGCTCGCAAACGGTTGCCGGCAAGCTCGTCGACGCCGCGGAAAAATCCGGCAAGCTGCAGGTCTTCGGCAACACGCCGGCAAAGTCGCTGATCGTCGAAAACGGCCGCATCAAGGGCGTCGTCACCCATCGCGGCACGATCATGGCCGACCACGTCATCGTCTGCGCCGGCATCTGGGGTCGCCTGATCGCTGAAATGGTCGGCGAAGACCTGCCGGTCATGCCGGTCGACCATCCGCTCACCTTCTTCGGCCCGTACAACGAATTCGAAGGCACCGGCAAGGAGATCGGCTTCCCGCTTTTGCGTGACCAAGGCAACTCGGCCTACATGCGCGACACCGGCGACCCGAAGACCACCGAGGGCGGCCAGATCGAGTGGGGCTATTACGAGACCACCAATCCGCGCCTCTGCCATCCACGCAACATTCTTGAAAAGCACGAGGCGCGCCTGTCGCCTTCGCAGCGCGACCTGGAGATGGAACAGATCATCGAGCCGCTCGAGCGCGCCATGGAACTGACGCCGATCCTCGGCGAACTCGGCTACAACGAGAGCCATTCCTTCAACGGCCTGCTGCAGGTCTCGGCCGCCGGCGGCCCCTCCTGCGGCGAGAGCCAAAAGGTGCGGGGCTTGTGGTACTGCGTCGCCATCTGGGTGAAGGACGGCCCCGGTTATGGCAAGCTGATCGCCGACTGGATGACAGACGGCCGCACCGAGATCGACCACGCCTCGATCGACTATTCCCGCTTCTATCCGCACCAGCTGGAAGAAAAGTTCATCGAGGGCCGCTGCTTCGAGGCGGCGCAGAAGATCTATTACCCCGCCGTGCACACCCGCGAACCCTACGCCACCGGCCGCAACGTCAAGCGCTCGCCCTTCTACGAGCGCGAAAAGGAACTCGGCGGCTATTTCATGGAACTCGGCGGCTGGGAGCGCGCCCACGGCTACGCTGCCAACGAGCACCTTTTGGAGAAGTATGGCGACCGCGTTCCGGTACGTGAAAACGAGTGGGACAGCCGCCATTTCTGGCGCGTCTCCAACGCCGAGCATCTGGCCATGAGCGAGGACTGCGGCATCGTCAATCTCTCGCACTTCCATATGGTCGACATCGAAGGCCCTGATCATGTCGAGCTGCTCGAATGGCTGTGCGCCGCCAAGGTCGGTGGCGACGGCAATATCGGCAAGGGCATCTACACACACTTCCTCGACGACGAGGGCATGGTACGGGCCGACTTCACCGTCTTCCGCATGACCGACCGCTGCCGCCTGGTGAACGGCGCCGACGCCGGCCCGCGCGACTTCCAGTACATGCGCCGCGTCGCCGAAGATCGCAGCCTCGACGTCACCATCACCGACGTCTCGGAGAAGTTCATCACCATCGGCATCTGGGGTCCCAATGCCCGTGAGACGCTCAAGAAGGTGGTTGCCGATCCCTCGGGTCTCGACATCGAGAACTTCGCCTTCGCCGCGATCAAGCCGATCGAGATCGCCGGCAAAAAGGTCACCGCCTTCCGCATCTCCTATGTCGGCGAGCAGGGCTGGGAACTGCACATGAAGTACGAGGACGGTCTCGCCGTCTGGGACGCTCTGCGCTCGACCGGCGTCATGGCCTTCGGCGTCGAAACCTATGCGAACTCGCGCCGCATGGAAAAGAGCCTGCGCCTGCAGAACGCCGACCTGCTTACCCAGTACAACCTCATCGAAGCCGACCTTGCCCGCCCAAAGGTCAAGGACGTGGACTTCCGCGGCAAGGCCAAGCATCTCGAATACAAGGCGCGCGAACATCAGCCGGCCATGCTCTGCACGCTCGTCATGACGGAGAATACCGACAAGAACGGCGTGAAGCGCTATCCGGTCGGAGCCCTGCCGGTGATGGATCCGGAAACCGGCAAGGTGCTGGTCGATGAACTGGGCCGCCGTTCCTACACCACCTCGATCGCCTTCGGCCCGACGATCGGCAAGAACATCGCGCTTGCCTATCTGCCCTGGTCACATTGCCAGGTCGGCCGCAAACTCAACGTCGAATACTTCGCCGAGACCTATCCGGTCGAAGTCGTCGGCGTCGGCTACAAGCCGCTCTACGACCCCGAGAACCTGAAGCCGCGCAGCTGATCAGTCGGCTCCGGTCAAAAACAAGAAAGGCCCGCTCGGATTCGAGCGGGCGTTTTTTTATGGTCCGCGGACCAATCGAGGTCAGGGCAGCACGTGCCCGGCTGCGGTGAAGAGCCGATACCAGTCCTCGCGCGACAGCGTGATATCAGCGCCCGGCGCAATGTCTGCGAGCCGCTCGGGGCTGGTCGTTCCGAGAACCACCTGAATGTTGGCCGGATGCCGGGTGATCCAGGCATAGGCGATCGCGGAAGCCGATACCCCGTACTTGCCCGCGAGTTCGTCCAGCAACCGGTTGAGTTCCGGAAAGTTCTTCTCGTCGCCGACGAAGACGCCGCCGAAGAAGCCTTGCTGGAACGGCGACCAGGCCTGCAGCGTCATCCGGTTGATCCGAGAATAGACAACAACCTCGCCGTCGCGGTCGATTGACTGCTCGAGACCGGCCATGTTGGCGGCGATACCGAAAGCAACGGACGGCGCATGCGCAATACTGAGCTGGATCTGGTTGGCGACGAGCGGCTGGCGCACCGCCGTCTTCAGGAGATCGATCTGTCGCGGCGTGTGGTTCGAAACGCCGAAATGGCGGACCTTGCCGGCCTTGTGCAGCTGCTCGAACGCGTCCGCCACCTCCTCCGGCTCCACCAGCGCATCCGGACGGTGCAGCAGCAGGAGATCGAGATAGTCGGTTTTCAGCGCCGCGAGCGAACGGTCGACGGACTGCAGGATATGCTCGCGCGAGAAATCGAAATAGCCGCGGCGGATCCCGCACTTGCTCTGGATGACGATCTGTTCGCGCTCGGCAGGCTTCAGCCGCACGGCCTCGCCGAAACGGCGCTCGCAGGCATGCAGCTCACCGCCATAGATGTCGGCGTGATCGAAGACATTGATGCCGACATCCCGCGCCTTGCCGTAGAGCCGGGCAATGGCGTCGTCGCTGAGATCGGCGATCCGCATCAGGCCCAGAACGGCGGATGATACGGCGAGGTCAGTTGTTCCCAGATTGAACTTTTTCACCGGCGTCACGCTTTCACAGTCAATGGCGTTTGAAGGGGGATCTTGCAGCGCCGCCAGACGCGGCGAGCGATTTGCGAATCTCTGATCCCCAATCTCTACCAGCCAGGAGACGCTTGGCAAACGCCAAGGCGGCACCCGGCAAGATCGTGCGACTGCGATTTCAAGAGGTGAGGAACGCCGGCAACAGCAGGCGTCCTCCGGTGGCCGTCTGCTGAGCGGGAGGTGACGAGGTCACCGCCTCCCGCTCCGGCGCATGCCTCAGGCAGCGGATCGATAACGATCGGCCGGCTCCGACTGCGCAAAATTCGGCAGCATCGCCTGGCGCGCGGCTTCGAGGCTCTCCCATTGCGCCGCCTCCGGAAGCGGCGGGATGGTCACCAATTCGCGACGGTCGAAGCCGACCAATGCAGCATCGACGAGGTCTCCGACCTCCATCACCCCGGCGATCGTGTTGACGTCCACGCCGGCATGATCCCAGATCTCGGTCCGGGTGGCCGCAGGCAGCACCGCCTGGACATAGACGCCCTTTGCCGCCAGTTCCACGTTCAAGCCTTGCGACAGGAACAGCACGAAGGCCTTCGTCGCACCGTAGACGGTGGCGCCCATTTCAGGTGCGAGCCCCACGACGGAGGCAACATTGATGATCGCTCCCTCACCCGTTTCGGCAAAGCGGACCGCCGCGGCGTGCGCGAGCCTGGTGACGGCCGTCACGTTGAGCGCGATCAACTTGGAAAAATCGTCGGCCTTCTGCTGAAGAAAGCCCCGGGGGATCGAGGTGCCGGCATTGTTGATCAGCACGCCGATGCGGCTGTCCTCGCGCAGGCGCTGCTCGATCCCGGCAAGATCGCGTTCGTTCGTCAGGTCGGCCGGAACGACAGAAACATCGACACCGGTTTCGCGGCGAAGACGCGTGGCCAAGGCATCGAGGCGTTCCGCGTTGCGGGCGATCAAAACGAGATCGTGGCCACGTCGGGCAAATCGTTCCGCATAGACGGCGCCAATACCGGTGGATGCACCGGTTACAAGGACTGCAGCTTTCTTGCTCATCGGTCATGCTCCTTTGATTTATTCATGATAGTCATCATGTATTTGGATATATGATGGGTATCATGTATAATGTCAATCGGAATTTTAGGAGGCGGTGATGCGCGTGAGCCGACAGCAAGTCGAGGAAAACAAGAAAACCATCCTGGAGGCTGCGGGCCGGTTGTTCCGCGAGCGTGGCTTTGACGCCGTCACGGTTACCGATGTCATGAAGTCCGCGGGCCTCACCCATGGCGGGTTCTACGGTTACTTTTCTTCCAAGGATGATCTGATCGCACAGACCTTGGCCGGACTGCGAAGCGAAACCGAGCCTCAGACGGCAGACCTCGCAACGGTCGCACAGCGCTACCTTTCACCGGCGCATCGCGACGATTTCGGCCACGGCTGTCCGCTCGCAGCCCTCGGTTCAGAGGTCAGCCGCCAACCTCAAGCGGCGCGCGCGGAAATGTCAGCCTTCCTCGAACGACAGTTCAAGCGATTGGGGAAGATCGCGCCCGGATCGGACGAAGGGCAACGTCGCCGCGCCGCAATCGCGACGTCGGCGACCATGATCGGCGCCCTCATTCTTGCAAGGATGACGGACGACCCAAAACTGTCGGACGAGATTCTCGACGAAACCCGCGCCTGGCTGGCGGCCCAGGATAAGCAAAAGTCCGCCGCTGACGACCGTGCCTAAGGAAAACTCAACCCCGGCAAACCAGGGCCGCGACACCAGCCGCATCTCGGTTGCTCTTAGCGTGCACAATCGTATCCCGCTGCAATCCTCATGTACCGCATCACAAGTATTTCATGGAGCCCTTCGATCAACTTCGACATGAATACTGGCGGTTGAGGCAGCATTGAAATACGCCTTGCGATAGCCTATGTCTGCGCGATTGCATCGGGGATTATAGATAATGTCGTACGTCAATCCATCTACTCAGAGCGTCAAGACGTTTTTCCAGAGCCGCTATTCGCTTCCGTTCTTCCAGCGGGAATATAACTGGCAGGCAAAGCACTACACAGAACTACTGGAGGATATTCAGGACGCCTTTCTCCTCCACTACGATGCGACCCATGCTCGAAATCAGGTATCCGCGTACCTACCCTACTTCTTAGGCTCGGTAATTACATCTGTTGAGAATGGTGGCACAAAGCCGCTAGTTGATGGGCAACAACGACTCACATCGATCTTTTTGCTTCTCGCTTACCTTAATCGCTACCGTGTTGAGAAAAAGATTGAAAAATCGGTAGACCTTGCATCGTTCCTCGGCAGTACAAGTTATGGCGCGATAGACTACAATATCGAGTTCTCTGCACGCCGTAAGGAGATATTCAACAAGTTCAACGACCACACTAAAGATGCCGCCACCGTTATTGATGAGGCCGGAGATATTGCTAATCTCGATGAGGGCGACAAGAAGATTTTGGAGGCCCTACGCTCGACGGACGACTTGATAACCGACGAGGTAAAAGGAGCTATCGCTTACTTTATTGACTATGTCCTTGAGCGTGTGCTCCTCATCGATATTTCGGTGACAAATGAGACAGAGGCACATCGTGTATTCGTGACAATGAATGATCGCGGTTTGCGTCTCGGTCCGATTGACCTTCTCAAAGGGCTAATACTTTCGAAAATTTCCGATCCGGCCAAAAGCCAGGAGTGCCATACCGCGTGGATGGATATGATCAACGCGCTGAAGATGATCGATCCGGAAGAGGATTCGCTGTTTTTCCGTAATTTATTCCGCGCCAAGTGGGCCGAAACGATGCGGGGCAAAACGAAGGGCGATCCAGCCGGTGACTTCGATGTCATTGGCGATGCCTATCACCGTTGGTTCGAGGACAACGCTTCAAAATTGGGGCTAATTACGGGTGACGATTACATCCGCTTTGTCACCGTTGACCTAAAGAAATACGCCAGTATTTATATGGCAATCAAAGCCGCTGAGAGCAGCCTAACTACGGATCTTGAACCGATCTACTACAATGCTCTTAGGAAATTCAGCGGACAATCGATGATCCTGCTGTCTGCAGTTAGCCTTGATGATTTGGAATCCGACTGGAAGAAAAAGGTCGGTCTCGTTGCAACGTATATCGATTTAATACTCACCATGAGAACCATCGATGGGAAGCAGAACAATTACGATAACCTGAAGGAAATTTCGTTTCAGCTTACTAAGCAGGTTCGAAATCACACGTTTGATGAGCTGATGAAGATTGTCGAGTCAGATTGGGATAAACAAGCGGCGTCCATCGATAATGTGAGCGCCATGACCTACACAAAGTCGGATCGTATGGGAATCTTGTACGTGTTAGCGCGGATAGCGTCGTTCCTTGAAGAGTCGATGACGCTCACGAACATTACAGGTTTCACGGCCTACATGCAGCGTGACAAAGGAGCCAAAACGTTCGACATCGAACACATTTTCGCAGAGGCGTTCAACACGACCAAACTGCCGGCCACACACGGCTTTGCCGATATCCGCGAGTATTCAGCACTGCGAAACAATCTCGGCGCTCTAGTTCTGCTGCCGAGGTCGCGCAATAGATCACTTCAGGCTGCTGCTTACGCTGACAAAATTGCATCCTATTCGACCGAAACCATATTGGCCTCCAGTCTCACCCCGCAATTTTACCAAAATCATCCGAACGTGGTGAAGTTCTTGACTGACAATCCCACTCTCAACATGGTTGCGAAGACCGACTTCACCAAGGACGACATTGATGATCGTGGGAAACTCTACACGGAAGTGTCTCGGTTGATTTGGAGAAAACCATAGGCTCACGGCACAAAAAAAGCCCTCCCTGAGGAAGGTTCAACTTCGCGCCCCGTTACGAGAGAGCTGGCTCGGGAAATTTGAACAGCGGGGATAAGTGGAATTTCTGCCTGACTTTGGCATAGATGCCGGAAACAGGAGAGACCATGACGAGACGACCGCGCCGGAACCACAGCCCGGCTTTCAAGG
>NZ_JACVBF010000069.1:0-368 GCF_014852195.1 Ensifer sp. ENS08 | reverse complement strand
AAGGTAGTGCGCTAACCGCAAGGAGGCAGCTAACCACGGTAGGGTCAGCGACTGGGGTGAAGTCGTAACAAGGTAGCCGTAGGGGAACCTGCGGCTGGATCACCTCCTTTCTAAGGAAGCTGTGGAACTGGAAGACGGCATCTTCGGATGCATGACCTTTCCCGTGCTTTTTAGAACATAGATGGCACCAGTCAGGTGACCATCGAAACGCAATACGCCACGGAAATACCTTTGGTATTCGGCTGGTATGGCGAGTGCCGCCGTCCACGTTTCTCTTTCTCACAAGGATACGAACCACGCCCGCTCACTTTAAGCGTCGAGCGACACTTAGGTGGTGCGTGCAACCGGAATGGGCCCGTAGCTCAGGT
>NZ_JACVBF010000068.1:0-370 GCF_014852195.1 Ensifer sp. ENS08 | reverse complement strand
TCGGCGAATACGGCTCGGTGATCTTCATCGCCGGCAACCTGCCTTATGTCTCGGAGATCGCGCCGCTGCTGATCGTCATCCGGCTCGAAGAGTTCAACTATGCGGCTGCGACAGCGATTGCCGCGGTGATGCTGGCGATCTCGTTTGCCATGCTGCTCCTCATCAACTCGATCCAGGCCTGGAGCCGGCGGAGATATGTCTATGTCGCATGACCTGACCGCCGCCTCAGCACCCAGTCCCGGCCTCAGTCCGGCTTCCGGCCCTCGCGCCGCCCTGCCGGAACTGGCCGCCGCCACCTCCGAAAGCCGCTTTGCCCGACTGACGCTGACGATCACGGCGCTCGCCTTCGTCGCACTGTTTTTGCTTTTGC
>NZ_JACVBF010000067.1:0-372 GCF_014852195.1 Ensifer sp. ENS08 | reverse complement strand
TCGATCTCGTCGGCGAGGACGTGCTGGTGACCGGCGCCGGGCCGATCGGCATCATGGGGGCGCTGGTCGCCAAGCGTTCCGGCGCGCGCAAGGTGGTGATCACCGACATCAACCCGACGCGGCTGGCACTCGCCAAGAGCGTCGGCATCGACCATGTCGTCGATGCCTCGAAGGAAAACCTTGCCGACGTGATGAAGGCGATCGGCATGACCGAAGGTTTTGACGTCGGGCTGGAAATGTCGGGCGCGGCCCCTGCCTTCCGCGACATGATCGACAAGATGAACAATGGCGGCAAGATCGCCATCCTCGGCATCGCACCGGCCGGCTTCGAGATCGACTGGAACAAGGTGATCTTCAAGATGCTCAACCTCA
>NZ_JACVBF010000066.1:0-376 GCF_014852195.1 Ensifer sp. ENS08 | reverse complement strand
TGCAAAACAACGACCCAGGGGAGCACCAACTGGCCGGCTTCAGAGCGGAATGGTGGCCGGCATAAAATCGGAATAGGTGGCCGGCTTCGTTTCGGAATCAGCGGCCGACTTCACCGGAATGCGCAGACCTTGCGCAGCAGTTCTCGGATCTGACGAAATGGCGGCCTGCCATTTAGTGGGTGTAGCGTCATAGCTTCGTCGCGGACAAAGCGCTCAAGTGGTGGTTCGCCTGTCGTGCCATGGCATCGTAGATCGGCAACCGTGCGCATCCACCACGCAAGGTGCAGGTGAAGGCCTTCCATGCTGTCAAAGCTGTGTCCGGCAAGTGCGTTGTGCTTCACATACCCGACGCCTCGCTCGTCCTTGCCTTTGGTAC
>NZ_JACVBF010000065.1:0-377 GCF_014852195.1 Ensifer sp. ENS08 | reverse complement strand
GCGCCATTGCAGCATGGGTGTGAGCATCTGGGACTGGGCCAGCAACGACGCCAACAGTGAGCCGGACGTCGTCATGGCCTGCTGCGGCGACACTCCGACGCTGGAAACCCTCGCCGCCGTCCAGCTGCTGCGCGAGCATCTGCCTGAAGTGAAGGTCCGGGTCGTCAACGTCGTCAACCTGATGAAGCTGCAGCCGGCGGAAGAACACCCGCATGGCCTTTCGGACAGCGACTTTGATGGCATCTTCACAAGGGACAAGCCGATCATCTTTGCGTTCCACGGCTACCCGTGGCTGATCCATCGCCTCACCTATCGCCGCACCAATCACGGCAACCTGCATGTTCGCGGCTACAAGGAAGAAGGCACGACCACGACAC
>NZ_JACVBF010000064.1:0-380 GCF_014852195.1 Ensifer sp. ENS08 | reverse complement strand
CGCTTGCCAGGCGGTGGGCGCTGCGCTCCGATCCGGTAAAGGCATAGGCCGCAAGACCGAAGGGCAGGCGATTGGCCTCGTTGATCGCCTCGTCGAGATCATGGAAGCGATTGATGATCGAGACCGGGCCGAACGGCTCGTCGTTCATGATCCGGGCGGAAAGCGGCACGTCCGCCAGAACCGTCGGCTCGAAGAAGTAGCCGCGGTTGCCGATGCGATGGCCGCCGGTCGCCAATCGGGCACCATGCTCGACCGCGTCGGCAACCAGGCTTTCGATCGCCGGGATGCGCCGCTCGTTGGCAAGCGGCCCCATGTCGACGCCGGCTTCGAGACCGTTGCCGACCTTGATCGTCTTCGAGGCGGCGACGAAGCCGTCGAGG
>NZ_JACVBF010000063.1:0-399 GCF_014852195.1 Ensifer sp. ENS08 | reverse complement strand
GGATTGCGAAGCGCAGCTTTTCTTCCATCGCGATCGGAACGATCAGCTCAACGGCAACGGTGACGTTGTCGCCCGGCATAACCATTTCCGTGCCTTCCGGCAGCGTCACGATGCCCGTCACGTCCGTTGTGCGGAAGTAGAACTGCGGACGGTAGTTGGTGAAGAACGGCGTATGACGACCGCCTTCTTCCTTCGTCAGGATGTAGGCTTCAGCCATGAACTTCTTGTGCGGCTTGACCGAACCCGGCTTGCACAGGATCTGGCCACGCTCAACGCCGTCACGGTTAACACCACGGATCAGCGCGCCGATGTTGTCGCCGGCCTGGCCCTGGTCGAGCAGCTTGCGGAACATTTCAACGCCCGTAACCGTCGTCTTCGACGTGTCGCGGATGCCGACGA
>NZ_JACVBF010000062.1:0-418 GCF_014852195.1 Ensifer sp. ENS08 | reverse complement strand
CTTGTCACGGACCAGGCCGTTGTCCGGGTTGGTGCAGTGGAGATAGTAGAGCAGCGTCGTGAACTGCAACCGGGCAAGATCCTGCTCGGTCGGCATGCGGTTCAGTTCGGGATCTGTCGACAGCAATTCCGACATGGCAGCCAGCCGCAATGACGATGAGGGTTCGTTCGTGTCGTGTGCGCGAGACGCTCCTTGCGGAGCGCCTCGCAAGCTCAGGCAAGCCGGGCAGGGTGATCGTCAATCCAGCCGTGCGCGGGCCTTAGACATTGTCCCCTTCGGTCGATGTCCCAACCTTGGCAGGCTGCGCCCCGTTAACGCCCCATTTCCAGCCGCTGATCGAGGGCATGTCGTCGCCATGCTTCTCGATATACTCCCGGTGCTCGATCAGCTTGGCCTGGATCGCCTGCTTGAAGTAGGC
>NZ_JACVBF010000061.1:0-440 GCF_014852195.1 Ensifer sp. ENS08 | reverse complement strand
ACTTCCGCTTGTTCAGCCAGTTCACGATCATACTGGCAAGAATGCCAGCAATGACCGGAGCCGCTAAATCATGCCAGAAGGCCATGCCCAGCTCTGCGAACGTCATATAGCCGCCTGTGTTGTAATGACAACGTTTCGCGGCTATTCTTGAGTGGTCTAGAGTCAAGATTAGCCCCCGTGGTGTTGTCAGGTGCATACCTGCAACGTGCGGGGGTTTTCTCTCTCCAGCAACCAATGCCACCAGGGATAAAGCCCCCGCAACATTGCGCCTCACCGGAACCTTTCCGGCTTGCCGCTGATTCTACGATTGCTTTTTACTGTCAGCACCCGGCAATCTTCCTCATTGCGCGATGCCTTCCAGCTTAATTTCTTTATTTGCAATAGTTGCAGTTCATATCCGGGCTGACTCCAGACTGGTAGTGAAATGCGCAATTTTGTAG
>NZ_JACVBF010000060.1:0-441 GCF_014852195.1 Ensifer sp. ENS08 | reverse complement strand
TTACGTTACCGCGATAAATCCCATCGGGATTTACGCTTGGCGCGGGGTGGAGCAGCCCGGTAGCTCGTCAGGCTCATAACCTGAAGGCCGCAGGTTCAAATCCTGCCCCCGCAACCAAATCAAAAAAGCCCGCCCCAAAAGGGCGGCTTTTTTGTATGACTCGTAACGGGTCGAGGATTTAACGCCTCGTCAGGGGCCCGCAAGCAGGCAAAGCCGACGCAGTGGGACAGAAAACCAAAAATCCTGCCCCCGAAACCAAATTCCAAAACACCCAAAAGTCCCCAAGCAGAAATGCATGGGGGCTCTTGTGTATCTCAGAGCTGGCTCGGTTTGTCTGAACAGTTTCGGGCGTTTTGCTAAGTGGATTTCCGCCTCGATTATGCTGCCGCCATCATCGGTGTCAGCGCGTTGAAGTAAGCCTGATCCGGCGTCTGCCGGTCA